>JAFSMZ010000022.1:0-14781 GCA_017447685.1 Oscillospiraceae bacterium | reverse complement strand
TGCGGGCTTCGTGCGCCCATTTTGCGAAAGTTTTCCACACAAGCCCTTAAATTGAGGCGGTTTTTGCACCTTTTTATCCTTTTTTTGAGCCTGGTTCTCACCAGCTGCTTACAAAAGGTCTTTTAATCAGCGTTTACCTAAACTCTAAAAACTAAAAACTAAAAAACGATCCTGTGAAAACGTGGTTTTCACAGGATCGTTTTTTATGCTTCCGTGTTGTTCTGTTTCAGCAGTTTGTACAGGAGCCTGTACAGCTCCCGGGATTCCTCCCGGCTCAGCACGACGCAGCGGGACATCTTCGCGGGAACGTCCAGAGCCTTGTCCCGGAGGTCCCGTCCCACATCGGTCAGGGTCACGATCAGGCTGCGCTCATCCTCAGTGCTGCGGCGCCGGGTCAGCAGGCCCTTGGCCTCCATCTTCTTCAGCAGCGGCGTCAGCGTGCCGGAATCCAGGTACAGCGCCTCGCCCAGTTCCTTGACGGAGACAGACCCCCTCTCCCACAGCACCATCATGGTGATGTACTGGGTATAGGTCAGGTCCAGCTCATCCAGAAAAGGCTTATAGAGCTTGATGGTCTCTCTGGCGCAGGCATACAGCGGGAAGCAGAGCTGATGGTCCAGCAGCAGAGCATTGTATTTTTCTTCCATGGCATCCTCCGTGATCCCGGGATCACCAGAGTCCCCGCACCCCCGCTGCAATATTCTTGAGCGTGGTCAGGGCCCAGTGGGAATACTGCTCCCAGTGTCCGATGAGATTGTAGCGGACATTGAGGGTAGAATAGATATCGCCGATATCGCCGCCGGTGATAAAGCCGACGCCGATGCAGATGGCGCCCAGCAGCGCCAGGATCACCACGATGGTACCGATGACTCTCCAGCCTTTGCTCATACCGGCACCTCCTCATAACACCATTTGCGGCCCAGCTCGGTCACGGCGCGGATCAGCCCGCCGATGGCGCCGCCCACGAACCAGACGAACAGCCACAGCAGCAGCAGACCAAGGGCCAGCACGATCACCGAAGTGCCGATCACGATCAGCAGATCCGCCAGTTTGGGGAAGCCGCTGAAGGCCGCCACCAGCGTGGCGGAGCCCAGAATGATCACCAGCACCGCAAGGCCCAGGGCCAGTACCGTGGGGATCAGCAGCAGCACGATGCCCGCCAGGGTCACCGGGATGGCCAGGATCGTAAAGAGGATCAGCAAAAACACGCGGGGCTGCCGCCGGGTCTCCGGGATAAAGTCCAGATCGTAGTCCGCCGCGGAGAGCTTCGCCGTCTGCGCTTTGCGCTCGGGCATCCGCAGCTCCTGGGGCGGCAGCTGGATCACGGGGGCCTCCTCCGGCTCCTCTGCCGGCAGGGGGTCGGGCTTCTGCTCGGGAGGCGTCAGCTCCTCCTCGGGCTCCTCATCCTCTGCCTCTTCCTCTTCCTCATCTTCCTCCGTGCCGAGTACCGCTTCCACCAGGTCGCGGGGCTCCTCCGCCTCCGTCTCTTCCGGGGCGGGCTCCTCCTCCGGAGCGGCAGCAGCTTCCTCCGCCTCCTCCTTGGCAGGCGGCGCGGGCTGCGCCTCTACAGGCAGCTCCTCCACTTCTTCCCCGATGGGGACGGACTCCGCCTCGATCTGGAAGGGGAGATATTCGGACTCGTCGATGGGGTGGGGCTGATCCTCGAAAAGGGAAAACTGGTTGATCTCCAGGGGCGCTTCCTCCGGCGCCTGCCAGGACGCATCCCGCTTGGGCGCGACCTGCTGATAGAGCTTATCAATGGCCAGAACGAAGGCCGGGGTCTCTTCCCCGCCGATCTCTTCCGGCGCCTCCATCTGCTTCTTGCGCTCCTTGGCGTCATAGGTCCGGGCGATCACCACCGCCTGACGGGTGGGAGACACCAGCAGATCCATCAGCTTCTGCTCATCCTCGGCATCGTCAAACAGTCTGCTGTACATGCCAAGCGCTGTCTGCCGGTCTTCCTCCACCATAAAGGTCAGAAGCTTTCCAAGCTCCGGCAAAAATCTTTGCTTGTTAATTTCGGTCACCTCCGATTGCTTCGGACAGGCCCGAGGGCAGACTGTCCACTATGGCAAATCGTAAGTATTATATCCTCTTCCCCCCGGAAGGTCAAGGGAAATCGTGAAAAGTGCCCGGATTCGGCCCTTGACAAGGAGAAAAAGAGGGAATACAATGAACTTCCTGACAATTTCAGGCAACGATCACCAGCGGGACAAGGGTCCTGAAGGAAAGAGAGGATAATCTCATGGCGAAAGACAAGAAAGTGGAACAGATCACCGATATGGAGCAGGACTTTGCCCAGTGGTTCACCGACGTGTGCAAGAAGGCGGAGCTCATCGACTACTCCTCCATCAAGGGTCTGTTCGTTTACCGTCCCTACGGCTATGCCATCTGGGAAAATATGCAGCACATCCTGGACGCGGAGTTCAAGAAATGCGGCGTGGAGAACGTGTACATGCCCATGCTGATCCCCGAGAGCCTGCTGCAGAAGGAAAAGGACCATGTGGAGGGCTTCGCGCCGGAGTGCGCCTGGGTCACCACCGGCGGCAGCGAGGAGCTGGAGGAGCGCTACTGCGTACGCCCCACCTCCGAGACTCTGTTCTGCGAGCATTTCAAGAACGTGATCCAGTCCCACCGGGACCTGCCCATGTGCTATAACCAATGGTGCAGCGTGCTGCGCTGGGAGAAGAGCAGCCGTCCCTTCCTGCGCCACCGGGAGTTCCTGTGGCAGGAGGGCCACACCATGCATGCCACCGCCGAGGAGGCCGAGGCCTTCACCCAGAAGATCCTGAACCTCTACGCGGACTTCTGCGAGGACGTGCTGGCCATGCCCGTCACCCGCGGCCGCAAGACCGAGAAGGAGAAGTTCAACGGCGCCCAGGCCACCTACGCCATCGAGTGCATGATGCACGACCGCAAGGCGCTCCAGGCCGGCACCAGCCACTTCTTCGGCGACGGCTTTGCCAAGGCCTTTGACATCACCTTTGCCAACAAGGAAAACAAGCTGGTGAACCCCTTCCAGACCTCCTGGGGCGTGTCCACCCGGCTCATCGGCGGCATCATCATGACCCACGGCGACAACAACGGTCTGGTGCTGCCCCCCAAGGTGGCTCCCGTGCAGATCATCGTGGTGCCCGTGGCCCAGCACAAGCCCGGCGTCATCGAAGGCGCCATGGCCCTGCGGGACCGTCTGGCGGCCGCCGGCTACCGGGTGAGCATCGACACCTCCGACAATAGTATGGGCTGGAAATGCGCCCAGTATGAGATGAAGGGCGTGCCCCTGCGCGTGGAGATGGGTCCCCGGGATATGGAGAACGGCCAGTGCGTCCTGGTCCGCCGCGACAACGGCGAGAAGAGCTTCGTGGCCGTCTCCGAGCTGGAGCAGAAGGCCGGCGAGCTTCTCCAGGCCGTGCACGACGGGCTCTTTGAGAAGGCCAAGAAGAACCTGGAAGAGCACACCTACCCCGCCTTCTCCATCGAGGAGGCCAAGGCGCTGCAGGAGGAAAAGGGCGGCTTCATCAAGACCATGTGGTGCGGCGAGGAAGCCTGCGAGCTGGCCATGAAGGAAAAAGCCGGCATGTCCTCCCGCTGCATCCCCTTCCAGCAGGAGCAGCTTGCGGAGACCTGCGCCTGCTGCGGCAAGCCCGCCAGGCACATGGTGATCTGGGGCGTGGCCTACTAAAACAGTGCACAGAAGAAGCAAAAGAGACCGGAGCGATCCGGTCTCTTTTTGTGCTCCGTTAACCGCGTAGGGCGCGATGCCCTCATCGCGCCACCACCCCGCCTCCGCCGTAGAGGCGGCTATCACCCGCCCGCTCAAAGCCTTTTCCTTGCGCGGGCGGATCGTCCGTGCTATAGTGTGATCGGGAAAACAACAAAAAGGAGGACTGGATCCCATGAAAACAGCGGTGATCACCGGCAGCACCCGGGGCCTGGGCTTTGAGATGGCCAGGCGCTTTCACGCGGCGGGCTGGAACCTGGTTTTGAACGGGGTGAACCCCCAGCGGCTGGAACAGGCGGTGGAGACGCTGCGCGCCCTGCCCGGCGGCGGCGCGGTGGAGGGCTGCCTGGGCAGTGTGGCGGAGGCCGGGGATCTGCAGGCCCTGGCGGACTTTGCCAGGGAGAAATTCGGCACCGTGGAGATCTGGATCAACAACGCCGGGGTGAACCAGCCCATGAAGCCCATCTGGGAATTGAGCCAGCCGGAGATCGACGCCATTTTGAACATCGACCTGCGGGGCGCGGTGCTGGGCAGCCGGCTTGCCGTGCAGCTCATGGAGCGGCAGCCGGAGGGCGGCTTCCTCTACAACCTGGAAGGCTACGGCAGCAACGACGCCATGATGCTGGGGCTCAACATGTACGGCACCAGCAAGCGGGCGGTGACCCACTTCACGGTGGCTCTGGCCAGGGAACTGGAGGAGCGGGGCAGCCGGGTGAAGGCCGGGCGCCTCTCCCCCGGGATCATGATCACGGATTTCACGGTGAAGGCCCTGGGCGGAGAGCAGAGCATCGCCCTGCCGGAGAAGACCAAAAAAGTCTACAACATTCTGGGCGACTATCCCGACGTGGTGGCGGAGCATCTGGTGAAGGGCATGCTGGAGAACACAAAGAACAACGCCCACATCCAGTGGCTCACCAACGGCAAGGCCGCCTGGCGCTTCATGACCGCCGCCTTTCACAAGCGGGACTTCTTCGCGGAGAAATAGGCGCTCGCGTTTCCTTCGTTCCGGCTTTCGGAGCGATCTGGGGATCGCTCCCTATGCGCAGCTTGTCCCATTCTGCTGGAACGGCCCTCCCGTCCCCGCCGTAGGGGAGGGGCTTGCCCCTCCCGGCAGAACAAGCCGTATACAAAAAACAAGGACAGGCGAATTCGTACACGGATACGAAATCGCCTGTCCTTGTTTGTGTATGAAGTTTGAGCCCCGCGGGCGGCTTTGAACAGGCGGTGGACGCCACCTCATCCGTCATTCGGCGGGCCGTGACACGCCGAATGACACCTTCTCCTCAAGGAGAAGGCTTTGCGGCGGGGCGATCAAGTCCGAACTCCGAATTCCGAATATCTCTTACATCAGTCCCAGGCCGTGGGCCACATTGCGGATGAAGTCCTGCACATTGGTGACCATGGTGGTGGCGGAGAGGCTGCCCCGGTCCAGAAGCTTGTTCACCACAAACTCGTCCGCGTCCACACAGTAGAGGTACACCGGGCGCACACTGCCGTCGGGCAGCACCCGGAAGGAGGGAGTCATGTTGCCGGTGGCGATGGTGTGCAGCATGGTGGCAAGGCAGATCACCGTGGTGGACTTCTTCACGATCTGGCGCATGGCGCTGGCCGCCTCGTACACATTGCCATAGACCTCTGGCAGGGGGCCGTCGTCCCGGATGGAGCCGGCAAGCACGAAGGGCAGGTCCTTCTTCACGGCGGCGTACATGATGCCGTTGTCGATGCGGTAATCCTCCACGAACTGCCGGATGGAGCCGCTGCGGCAGACCTTGTTGATGGTGTCCAGGTGGTTGTAGTGGCCGTTGGGCATGGACTGCTGGGTGTAGATGTCCTGGCCCAGGGCGGTGTGCAGCAGGGCGCCCTCCAGGTCGTGGGTGGCCAGGGCGTTGCCCGCCAGCAGCCCGTGGGCATAGCCGTTTTCGATGAGCAGCTGCATGGCCCTGCGGGCATCGGCGTCAAAGGCGAAGGCGGGTCCCATGACCCAGACGATGTTGCCGTGGTCCTTCTCATAGCGGAGAAGCTCCACCAGCCGGTCATAATCCCGGGTGTAGGAGGTCTCGCGGCTGCGGCCGGTGCGGAAGACGAAGCGGTCCTCCAGCTCGCGGCCCGGCTCCACAAAGCCGGTGCTGTGCATGAAGATGCCCTGCTCGCCGTTTTCGGTGCGGCCGAGAATGACCCGGTCGCCTTTGCGGAGGTTGCGGTTTTCCACCACATCCAGTCCTCCGTCCGGGCGCCAGACCACACTGGAGTCCATGCGGCTCTCGCTCGCCAGGGTCCACTGACCGTTCAGCTTGTAGTATTCGGGGTACATGGAGGTGCTGTGGTAGCCCTCGGGGGCCACGCCGTCCCGCTCGCAGAGGGCCCAGGCGGCGTCGGGAGACTGCCGGAAGCGCTCCTCGGTGAAATCGGGAGCATGGTAGACGGGAAACTGGAAAGCCATGGTAGTATCCTTTCTCTGCAAAAGCAGATCCTTTCATTCGTAGGCGCACTACAGGTATCTTATCCTATTCAATCCTCGTTGTCCAGACGCATGGAGCCGGTTTTCTTCAGCTGCTGATGGAAGGAAAAGCAGCGGTCCAGCAGATGGGGGGTCTGGGCGCCCTTGGTGGCGGCGCAGGCCTCCTCAAAATAGGCCCGCAGCTGCTGTTTATAGTCAGGGTGGGCGCAGTTTTCGATGATGCTGACCGCCCGCTGCTTGGGGCTCAGACCCCTGAGGTCCGCCCAGCCCTGCTCGGTGACGATCACGTCCACGTCGTGCTCGGTGTGGTCCACATGGCTCACCATGGGCACGATGCTGGAGATCTTGCCGTTTTTGGCCACGGAATTGGTCATGAAAATGGAGATGGCAGCGTTTCTGGCGTAGTCACCGGAGCCGCCGATGCCGTTATAGACGCTGGTGCCGTTCATCTGGCTGGAGTTCACGTTGCCGTAAATGTCCGCCTCCACGGCAGTGTTCATGGCGATGACGCCCAGACGCCGGATGACCTCGGCGCTGTTGGAGATCTCCGAGTCCCGCAGCAGGAGCTTACCCCGGTAGGCCTCCAGATTCCCCAGCAGCCGCTGCATCCCCTCCTGGGAGAGGGACAGGCTGGTGGCGGAGGCCATGTCGGCCTTGCCCGCGTCCATCAGATCCAGGATGCCGTCCTGCATGACCTCGGAGAAAAAGCGCAGGTGCGTGAAATCCGAGTCCTTCAGGCCCAGGAGCACCGCGTTGGCCACAGAGCCCACACCGGACTGCAGGGGGCAGACGTCGGCGGAAAGCCGGCCCCGGGCCTTCTCGTTTTTCAGGAAGGCCACAATGTTTTGGGCGATCTTTTTGCTGACCTCGTCCTCCGGGGCCAGGGGCCGGGGCTTCTCCGGCAGATCCGTGATCACCACGGCGGCGATCTTCTCCGGCGGACAAGTGAGATAGGGTACACCGATCCGCTCCGCCGCGTCGCTGAGAGGGATGGGCTGCCGCGCCGGGGGATCCGCCACCCGGTAGATGTCATGGAAGCCCTCCAGCTCCGCCGGCTGGCGCAGGTTCAGCTCCACGATCACCTGCTCCGCCAGGTCGATCCAGGTCTGGGAGCAGCCCACCGCGGTGGTGGGGATCAGATGGCCCTCCTCCGTGATGGCCGCCGCCTCGATGATGGCGGTGCGGATCGGGCCGTAAAAGCCGTAGCGGGCGTTCTGGGCCACCATGCCAAGGTGCTGGTCGGTGTAGGCCACGCCCGCTTCGCTTCCGCCGTTCACCGCGGCGCGGAGGGCCTTGCTGGTCATATAGGGCAGGCGATAGGCGATCATGTCCTGCTCCGCCCAGGCGGAGTCCAGCTCCTCCCCGGTGGAAGCGCCGGAGAAGAGGCCCAGACGCAGCTTCCTCTCCCCTTCCCGGACCTGCCGGGCCAGAGCCAAGGGCACCGCCTTGGGACAGCCGGAGGGGGTGAAGCCGCTGACGGCCACGTTCTCCCCGTCCCGGATCAGCAGAGCCGCCTCCTCGGCGCTCATGACGCGATCCCGCAGAGCTTTGCAGCGAAAACGCTTGTCCAGTTCCATGGCGCTCACCCCAGATGATGGCAGAAGGCCTGGGCCTGGGCGGGGGTGATGAGCGCCTTCCCCGCCTCCAGGGCCTTTTTGTTGATCTCCTCGGTGCCGGCGGGGATGTGGCGCTTCACCGCCTCCATCAGCTCCTCGTCGGTAAAGAACTGCAGGGCGGCGTTGATGGCGCCCACCGCCACGATATTGGCGGTAAAGGCCTTGCCCACCTTCTCCCTGGCGGTGCGCAGGATGGGCACGGCGATGATCCGCTCCTCGGGCAAAGGCTCCGGTCTCTGGAGGCTCTCGTCCATCATGACGGCGGCCCCCTCGGCCAGGGTCCCGGAATAGGCGTTCAGGGAGGCCTGGGTCAGGGCCAGGAGGAAGTTGGGGCGGCTTACCTTGGAATACCAGATCTTTTCCCGGCTCACCACGGTCTCCGCCTTGCTGACGCCGCCTCTGGCCTCGGGCCCGTAGGCCTGGGACTGGACGGTGTTGAGTCCTGCGATGACGGCGGCCTCCGCCATGATGACGCTGGCCAGGATGACGCCCTGGCCGCCGGAGCCGGCGAAACGCATTTCATAACGATTGCTCATGCTCTCTCCCCCTTAATTTTTGCCCTGGCAGCGGTCAATGAGTTTCTGATACTCCTCCGTATATTCGGGGAAGTCGTTTTCCGCCAGGATGCCGATGGGCTTTTTGCCCGCCAGCTCCGCCTCGCTCATCACGGTGTAGCGGCTCATGGGGATCAGGTTGTCCCGCTGCCACTTCATCATCTCCACGGCGTCGCCCTTCTTGTTCTTGCGGCCGTAGTAGGTGGGGCAGACGGAATACACGTCCACCAGGGAGAAGCCCTTGTGGAGGATGGCTTTCTTGATGATCTCGGTGGTCTCCCGGGCGTGGAACACGTCGCCCCGGGCGGCGAAGGAGGCGCCGGCGCCGGCGGCCAGGTTCGCAATGTCAAAGGGCCGGTCCAGGTTGCCGTAGGGAGCGGTGGTGGCCTTGTCGCCGGTGGGGGTGGTGGGCGAATACTGCCCGCCAGTCATGCCGTAAATGTCGTTGTTGAAGCAGATCACCGTGAGGCCCAGGTTCCGGCGGGCGGCGTGGATCAGGTGGTTGCCGCCGATGGCGGAGCAGTCTCCGTCGCCGGTGAGCACGATGACGTGCAGCTTGGGATTGGCCATCTTGATGCCGGTGGCAAAGGCGATAGCCCGGCCGTGGGTGGTGTGGATGGAGTTGAAGTCCAGATAGCCCGCCGCCCGGGAGGAGCAGCCGATGCCGGAGACGATGACGATATCGTCCCGGTCGATGTTCCGGTCCGGGTCGTTGATGAGCTCGTCCAGCGCCACCGCCACGTCCCGCATGATGACGCCGTTACCGCAGCCGGGGCACCAGATGTGGGGCAGATGGTCGATGCGCATATAGAGATGGATCAGATCACTGGGCATGATTTCAGACCTCCCTTTCCTGCAGTTTGGCAAGGATCTCGGCGGGGGAAATGACGGTGCCGTCCACCTTCCCCAGGAAGGAGACGGGGACGCTGCCGCCGGCGGCACGCTGGACCTCCAGCAGCATCTGACCGTGGTTGTGCTCCACCATCAGGATGCGCTTGAGCTGGGGGAGCCGCGCCTTCAGCTGCTTCTCCGGGAAGGGCCAGACGGTGATGGGCCGGAACAGGCCCACCTTTTGGCCCGCCTCCCGGGCGGCCAGCACCGCCTCCATGGCGGCCCGGGCGGTGCCGCCGAAGCAGACCACGGCGGTCTCGGCGTCGTCCATGGCGTATTCCTCGACGCGGACGATGTCGTCCACATTGTCCTCGATCTTCGCCAGAAGCCTGCTCACCAGCTTGCCGGCCACCTGGGTGTTGTTGGTGGGGAAGCCGCCCTCATCATGGGCAAGGCCGGTGATGTTGTAGCGCTCGCCCCGGCCGAAGGGCTTCATGGCGGGGACGTACTGCCCCTCCGGGACGTAATAGCACTGCTTGTTGGCCCCGTCGTGAAAGCTCATCTTGCGCTGATTGATGCGCAGGGTGTTGGGCTTGGGCAGCTCCACGCCCTCCCGCATGTGACCCACGATCTCGTCCATCAGGAAGATCACCGGGGTCCGGTACTTTTCCGACAGGTTGAAGGCCCGGATGATCAGAGTATAGGTCTCCAGCACGGAGGAGGGAGACAGGGCGATCACCGGATGGTCCCCGTGGGTGCCCCAGCGGGCCTGCATATAGTCCCCCTGGGCGGGGCTGGTGGGAAGGCCCGTGGAGGGGCCGGCCCGCTGCACGTCCACGATCACACAGGGGATCTCCGCCATGGCGCCGTAGCCCAGATTCTCCTGCATCAGGGAGAAGCCCGGGCCGGAGGTGGCGGTCATGGCCTTGACGCCGGCGGCGGAGGCGCCAAGCACGGCGGCGATGGAGGAGATCTCATCCTCCATCTGGATGAAGTGGCCGCCCACCTGGGGCAGCCGCAGAGCGCTCTGCTCTGCGATCTCGGTGGAAGGGGTGATGGGATAGCCCGCGAAGACGCGCATGCCGGCGGCAATGGCGCCCTCCACAGCGGCCTCGTTCCCCTGCATCAGGACAGCTTTCGACATTCTTCTCCCCTCCTCACTCTTCCAGATTCACAAGATAAATGGCGTAGTCCGGGCAGCGCAGCTCACACATCCCGCAGAGGATGCACGCCTCCGGATCCTTCACCGTAACTTTTTCCTTTTGGATCTCCAGGACCTGCTTGGGGCAGAAGGCGGCGCAGATGCCGCAGCCCTTGCACCAGGCGGGCTCGATCACGAGCTTTTTTCTCCCGATCATGCTGTATTCTCCTTTTTTGGGTCCTTCGTCCCCCCGTCCTCCCGAGGGTGGGCGGAGCGGACCTCTCTCAGCTTATTAAACACCAAATTCAGGAAAAAGGAAAACACTTCTTTTCTTGCTCTTGTCACAGGCAAATGCCTGTGGTAGAATAAATCGGAAAAGAGAACAGGAAAGAGAGAAGAGTGAGTCCCTTATGGAGGCGGACTATGAATTTTCGCAATCTGCAATACTTCCTCGCCGCGGCGGAGGAGAAGAACTTCACCCACGCGGCCCGGCGGCTCTATATTTCCCAGCAGTCCCTCTCCGGCCATGTGGCGAAGCTGGAGGAGGAGCTGGGCGTCCCCCTCTTTGAGCGGGGACCGGAGCTGAAGCTCACCTACGCCGGCGAGCGCCTGGCCCTCATCGCCCGGCAGATCTGCTCCCTGGAGCAGGAGATCCTGCGGGAGGCCGGGGAGATCAGTGACCACCGCCGGGGCCGACTGCGCCTGGGCGTGTCCTACACCTGCGGCCGGGCCATGCTGCCGGTGCTGCTGCCGGAGTTCTGCAAAAGCCACCCCCTTGTGGAGATCAGCCTCATGGAGGGCAACCACCGGCAGCTCAACGAGTGGCTGCGCCAGGGGGAGATCGACGTGCTCATTGGCTATATGCCCATCGACGTGCAGGGGGCCCAGGTCTCCGTGCTGCTGCGGGAGCGGCTGTTTCTGGCCTGTCCCCGGCCCTTCGCCCTGGAGGTCTTCGGCGGGGACGGGGATGCCATCCGCCGCGCCCGGCAGGAGGGGGCGGACATCCGTCTCTTCTCCGGCCAGCCCTTCATTCTCCTGAAAACCGGCAACCGCATCCGCGCCATGCTGGAGCACCACGCCCGCAGCGTGGGCTTTCTGCCCCGGGTGCTGCTGGAGACGGAGAACATCGAGACCGCCCTGGCCCTTTCCCAGGAGGGCATGGGCATCACCGTATACCCGGAGCTCTTCCTCCGTGCCCTCCACGCCGACCTGGGCGGAGAGGGAAGCTCCCTTGATCTCTTCCCCCTGACCGGGGAGGGGAGCATGGGCGCCCTGGCCATCGCCTTTCTGGAGAGCGGCTATCGCTCCCCGGCGGTGCTGGATTTCATCGCCCTCTGCCGGAAGCAGTCCGGCCTGTGGGGACTGTAGAAAAGAGAAGAGTGAAGAGCGAAAAGCGAAAAGGGATAAGGAAACAGCAAACAGACGATCCGCTTGGCTCTCCCCGCGTCGGGGAGAGCTGTCACAAAGTGACTGAGAGGGGCCGCTCGGTTTTACCGCCCCTGTGCAAGGGGAGGTGGCATCTGGCGGCAGAAGTCAGAAGACTTGTTTCAATCCGCGCCCCGCATCCCCGCGTAGGGAGCGATTCCCTGATCGCTCCGTTTTCTCCCCTTGCACAGGGGAGCCTATAGCAAACGGGACAACCCCTCAGTCATCCGCCTTCCGTGAGACGGCGGCTGACAGACCCAAGACCCCTTGCACAGGGGAACCTATATAGAAAGGAGATTTGAAATGAAAGAAGTTCTGATGTTTCACCTGGACAGCTGCGGCTACTGTGACAAGGCCCGGCGGGCTCTGGACGAGCTCTTTGAAGATAATCCGCGCTACCGTCAGATCCCCCTGACCCGGATCGAGGAATCCCAGCAGCCGGAGATCGCCGACCGCTATGATTACTACGCCGTCCCCACCTTCTTTGTGGACGGGAAAAAGATCTTTGAGGCCCGTCTCTTCATGAGCTATGAGGACATCAAGGCCGGTACGAAAGCAGCCCTGGACGCCGCCCTGGAGGCGTAAAACGCGGCGGAAGCAACCCGCGCTGTGCCGCCCCGGTCTCCGCCGTAAGGGACGGCGCCCTCGACGTCCCGGCGTGCCGCGGTATGATTATGCAAAAAGCTTCGGCGAATTCGCAGCATTTGCGAATTCGCCGAAGCTTTTTGCTTTTTTTGCGCCGGTCTGCCGGGAGGGGCTCAACCCCTCCCCTATGGCATCCGCCGGACCTTTCCTCAAAACTCAATTCCCAGGCATTTTGGGCGGCTCGATGTCCAGATAGCTCTCCACGATCTGCATGACGCTGTCGTCCCGCAGGATGATGGAGATCTCGATGCGCCGGTTGGCGGCGCGGCCCTCGTCGGTCTCATTGGTCTGCACGGGCCGGGTCTCGCCGTAGCCCGCGGCGCAGAAGTAGCCGGCGTAGCGGGTGAGCCTGCCGTTTTTACCCGCCATCAGGTAGTTGAGCACGGCGTTGGCCCGGTCGGTGGAGAGGACGCGGTTGTCTTCGTCGGTGCCGGTGCTGTCGGTATGGCCGGAGATGACGATGCTGTCCACATACCTGGCGTTGTTATCATCGGCCAGGAACTTCTGGAACACGTCCACCAGCTGGTCCAGGGCCGGGGAGGCCTCGGGCTTGATCTCCGAGGAGCCCACGTCAAAGAGGATGCTCTCGCTGAGGATGATGTTGCCGTTGTCGCTGATGGAGACCTTGGAGGCGTCCCCCATGGTCTTCACCATGCTGTCCCGGATCTGCTCCAGGATCGAGAGCCGCAGCACCGCGATGGTCTGCATCTGGCTGCGCATGGCCATCAGCTCCTCGGCTGCGGCCTTCATGTACTGCTCCTGATCGGCGATCAGGGCCTTCTGCTCCGCCAGCAGGGCGTTCTGGCCCGCCAGATCCTTCTGCTGCTGGGCCAGGGTCAGCTTGGCCTTGTCCAGGTCCACGGTGACCTTGTTGAGCTGATCCTCCGCCGCGGAAACCTGCAGCAGGGTCAGCTTCAGGCTGTTCTGGGTCTCCTTCAGCTCGGTCTGGGAGGCAGTGAGGGCCTCCTGGGTATCCACCAGCTTTTCCTGGGTGCCGCTGAGCTCCTCCTCGGTATCGGCCAGCTTCATCTCGGAGAGAGTGAGCTGCTGCTCGGTGCTGGCCAGGGCAGCCTCGGTGTTCTGCAGGTTGTTGCCGGTGATGAGATTCTGGATGTAACTCAGCAGCATCACGAAAAACAGGATCAGCGCCACGGCGGACATCATGTCCGCGTAGGACGGCCAGAAGCCCTGCTCGCCCTCGTTGGAGCGGACAAAGGCGTCGGACCGGCCCTTAAACTGCCTTCTCATGCTTGCCGCCTTCCTGGGACTTGCTTCCGCCCTCCATGCGGCGGTTGATCTCCCGCATGGCGCCGGCCAGGTCCCGCACCGCCAGGTCCATACGCTCCACGCTGCCGCGCAGGTTGTAGTCCACCTCCGCGAAGTCGTGGACGCCGTCGTTGAATTTCTCCAGGCTCCTGTCCCAGCCGGCGATGGCGTCCCGGTTCTCCTTGGCGGCCTGTACCAGGGCCAGGGAGGCCCCCTTGGCGGCGGCGCCGAAGTCGTCGGAAGCGGACTTCAGGGCCGCGATCATGCGGCGCACCAGGTCGGAGTCGTTCTTGGCAGCCTCGGTGTAGAGCTCCGGGGCCACCTCGGTGTCCAGCCACAGTTCCATCCGGGTCTCCATCTGCTCCCGGGCGGCCTGGGGATTGAAGATGGTCTTCAGAATGGTCAGCAAAATGGAGCAGCCCGCGCCCACCAGAGAGGTGTAAAAGGCCACGCCCATACCGGACAGGGCCGACAGCAGCCCGCCGCCCACGCTGTCCATCACGGAGAGCCAGTCCTCCCCATTGGAGTAGCGCAGCAGCTCGGTCAGCGAGGCCACCGAGATGCTCAGGCCCAGGAAGGTGCCGAAGAGGCCCAGGGTCACGAAGAGGGACACGGCGTTGTTCAAAAAGCGCTCGCAGAACAGCAGCCCCGAGAGCTTGGCCCCCACGGTGTCGGAAATGATGGCAGGGGTGTTGGTGTCCTGCCCGTATTTCTGATAGGCGTTGGTATACTCTTCCAGCACCGCGGCCCGGAAGCCCCGCACCTTTTCCGGATCGCCCTTGGCCTTGCCTGCCAGCAGCTTGTAGCGCAGATAGACGTGGAACAGCAGCAGCAGAGAAAGCACAAACAGCAGGCCGATCACGATCATGACCACCAGGCCGGCGGTGGGCATGTTGGAAAGATTGATCATCGCGTATCCCTCCCATCTAAGGTTTTTCTATGATACCAAAAAGCGCAGAATGTGTCAAATCCGGTATCTTCCATGTCGGTGTCAAGTTGTTGTAGGAAAAAGAACGAGGGGTCAAAATGGCCTAAGAGCATTGAAGAGCGCGGTAACCTTGTTCTGACGAGCAGGGAAAGATACAGCTCTGTCCGGATCAGCAAGACCGACGGTGTTGGGAAGA
>JAFSMZ010000001.1:0-32656 GCA_017447685.1 Oscillospiraceae bacterium | reverse complement strand
TGTGATTCGACTCATATACAACCTGCTTTCCGCAGAACATGACCGAATCTATTTTATACCATCTTTGCTGCCATAGTGATCGTCACCTTAAATCCTCATTTTTACCCTTCAATTATAACCTTCACTTTGTCAATCAACGGTGTTTTCTGTGCTCAGTATAGCGGAGGCGCTGTCCCATAAAACGGACTTCCAAAACGGCTTTTTTCTTCCCTTTCGCGTCAGGGTGTGTTATACTGATCGCGAGAAGAAAAAGGGAGGGATCGAGATGCCGAAATCGCCCAATCAAAAGCTGAAGCTGCTGGTGCTGCTGCGCTTTCTGGAGCGGCAGAGCGACGAGAAGCACCCGGTGACCCTGGCGCAGATGCTCGAGGAGCTGGCCCGCTGGGACATCAGCGCCGAACGCAAGAGCCTCTATGACGACCTGGAGACCCTGCGGAGCTTCGGTGCGGACGTGGTGACGCTCCGGGGCAAGACCCCGGGCTACTACCTGGGGGCCCGGGACTTCGAACTGCCGGAGCTGAAGCTGCTGGTGGACAGCATCCAGTCCTCCAAGTTCATCACCGGGAAAAAGACCCTGGCCCTGATCCGTAAGCTGGAGGGACTCTGCAGCGTCCACGAGGCTCAGGTCCTGGAGCGGCAGGTCTTTGTGCGGGGCCGGGTCAAGAGCATGAACGAGAGTGTCTATTACAACGTGGACGCCATCTCCGACGCCATCAGCCGGGACCGCGCCCTGCGCTTTCGCTACTTCGAGTTCACCGTGGCGGGGGAGCGGCACTACCGGCACGAGGGGGGCTATTACCAGCTCAGCCCCTATGCCCTCATCTGGGACGACGAGAACTATTACATGCTGGCCTGGGACGAGGCGGAGGGCCGCTTCAAGCATTTCCGGGTGGACAAGATGACCCACATCACCGCCCTGGACCGGCCCCGGGACGGGAAGGAAGCCTTTGCGCAGCTGGACATGTCGGTGTATTCCCAGCGGGTCTTCGGCATGTTTGCCGGCGAGACCCAGCCGGTGCGCATGCGCTTTGCCCGGCACCTGGCCGGCGCAGTCATCGATCGCTTCGGCAAGGAGGTGCTCCTCATCCCCGAGGGGGAGGAGAGCTTTACCGTGACGGCGGAGGTGGCGGTGAGCCCGCAGTTTTTTGCCTGGGTCTTCGGCTTCGGCACCGAGGCGGAGATCCTGTCCCCGGAGGCCGTCCGCCGCGAGGCGGGGCGGCAGGCGGCGGACATCGCCGCGAAATATCGGGAATGAGCGGGGACGCTTCCTATCCGAAATGGACAGACTTTCCCTTGCATTGTGATGGCGGATACGATACAATAAAATGTGTACCATAATCCGCTGCTGCGGAAATGAGAAAAGATTACAGCCGTGCCGGGTACGGCCCGTGTTCAGCCGAGGCTGCTTTGGAAGGAAGGAAAGGCATGTTTTGTAAGTATTGCGGCAAGCCCATCGACGAGGGAACCATGCGCTGCAGGATCTGCGGAAGGCCGGTAGGCCCCCTGGAGGGCGGAAACGGCTTCTGGGACCTGCTGGAAGGAAAGAAGGATGAGCCCGAAAACACGGAAGAGGCCCCGGTCCGGACGGATCCCGCCCTGGCGGAGGAACTGAAGAGCCTGCGGGAGGATATGGAGAAGCTGCGCAAGGAGCGGAAGATGCACCCCGCCGGGAAAAGCGCGGCGCCCGCCGTGATGGCGGCACTGCTGGGCCTGTTGGCCCTGGCCATGGGCGTGTTCGTGCTGGTTCAGATGCGCGCCGCGGACGCCAGGATGCAGGGCCTGGAGCGGAGACTGGAGGAGTCCCAGACCAGGATCCTCGCCATCGAAAAAGCTGCGGCCGCCCAGGAGCAGAGCCAGACGGAGGAGCAAAGCGCCGCCGCCGGCGACCGCAAGTGGCAGGGCATCGGGGAGCTCACCGGGATCCCCCTGCAGCCCAGCCAGCAGCTTTTCGAGGGCCCCAACAAGGGCGAAAATGACAACCGGGGCCAGAGCATCCGCCTGGGCTACCCGGAACTGTATGAGGAGACGCCCATCTTCACCGCCCGCTTCCTGGGGCAGCCCGGGACCTACCATTATTACTGGGTCCGGGTGGAGACGGACGAGAACACCAAAGAGGTCTTCTTTACCCCGCTGACGGAGGAAGAGGGCTATCTCTTCCGCAATCCCACTGCCGGCGACCAGGACAAGGTCTATCGCCTGTCCATCGGCGGCGAGGTGAAGGAGGAGCACCTGGGCCATTATGCCTTTGTTGTGGTGGACACCCAGACGCGCTTTGGCTATGTGAGCCAGATCGTGGAGCTCTATGACCGGGCCGAGCAGGTCCTTGCCCCAGCGGCGGAGAGCGGGCAGGGCGGCGGAGAAAACGCCGCGGAAGCGACCGGTGACGGCAATGGAAACTAAGACAGAGGCCGGAAACGGCATGATGGGGAGGACGGGCTTCTTCTTTTGCCTCTGCGGCGAAAAGGAGCCCGAAAACGGGGAGGACAGCTTCGTCTATGCCCTGAATGAAAGCCGCGCCATGGTGGGCGTGTTCGACGGCGGCTCCGGGGCAGGGCAGAGTCCCGCGCTGAAAGGAAAAAGCGGCGGGTATCTGGCGTCCCGGACGGCGGCAGCGGCCTATCTCCACTGGTTCGAGGGGCTGCAGCCGGGACAGGAGAGCGGCGCGGAGGACGTGAAAGAGCGCCTCCTGCGCTATCTGAGACTGTGCCGGGAGCAGGCCGGGGCGGACTTTGCCGGGAGGCTTTCCACCACCGGGGCGGCGGCGATCTGCCGTCCGGTCCGGGGCGGTGTGGATGTGCAGCTGCATTGGGCGGGGGACTCCCGGGTATATCTGCTGGACAGCGCCGGCCTTGCACAGCTGACCGAGGACGACCCGGGCGGCCTGGACGCCATGCAGAAGCTGACTCGGGACAGGGCGCCGGTCAATGAGATCCGTCTGAACGGAGACTTCGGCATCCACACGGCGAGACTCACTGTGAACCGGTCCTGCCTGCTCTTTGCCGCCACCGAGGGCTGCTTTGGCAAGCTCTCCACGCCGATGGAGTTTGAGTACCTGCTCCTGAGCGCGCTGCAGAACGCCCCGAATGCCCAGAGCTGGGAGAAAAACCTGGACGAGAGCATCGGCAAGACGGCAGAGGACGACTGCAGTCTCAGCGGTATCGCTCTGAACGCAGGCAGCTTTGACGAGCTGAAGCGGCAGCTTGCCGGGCGGACCAGCCAGATGTACCGCACCTACATCCGCGGCCTGGATGCCTGCACCGCGGAGGAGAAGCAGCAGCTCTGGGAGCACTATAAAGAGCATTATCACCGCCTGCTCTGCCGCGTGTAAGCGGCTGCGGGCGAAAGATCACAGGATCCAAACCGAAGGAAGAAAGCGGGTTTAGCATGTCAACAAAACGAAAGAGCCCTGTGGGCGTGAAGATCATCGCCTGTCTGCTGCTGCTGGGGAGCCTGGCGTCCCTGGCGCTGCCCTGGATGAAGCTGGCCGCAGAGGTGGGGCCGAACCAGACACGGATGAGCCCGGGAGAAGTGATCCAGAATTTTGCGGGGCTGGACGCCGCCGCGGTGCTGGATACGGTCCGGTCAGAGCTGTCTGCTATCGGCATCGGGCCGGACCTCGGCGCCCTGAGCGATCTGGTGCACCGACTGATGGACGGCCGCTTCCTGCCCCATGAGCTGGGCATCGCGTGCCGGGATCTGGCCTCGGTCCTCCGGGACGCCCAGCGGCTGGATCTGGCAGGTACCATGGACACAGTAGCCTACGGCGTATGGGGCGTGTTCGCGCTGCTGGCGCTGCTGGGCCTCATCGCGCTGCTCTGCCAGCTGACGGATCACCGGGGCGGCATCGTGCCCTACTTCCTGCTGGGCGCCCTCATCACGGGGGGACTGCTCTTCCTGCGGCAGGCGGCCAATGACTACCTGGTCCGGGAGAGCGCGAGCCTGCTGGCAAGCTATGGCATGAGCGGCCTGATCCAGTATCTGGGCATCAATCTGGAGATCGTGAAAATGGGCATCGGGGCCTATCTCTGCCCCTTCCTTGCCCTGCTTTCTCTGCTGCTGATGGGGATCAAGAAAAAGGCACCGGAGCCCCGCTATGAGGCCAGCCCCTATCCCGCCCGCAGGAGCGGGGCACAGCAGCCCCGTCCCGCGCAGAAAACTGCTCAGGCATGGCAGGAGATGAGCAAGGAACTCAGGTCGGCGGCCGATCCCGCGCCCAGACCTGGCCAGAGCGCAGCGCCCAGCCAGAACGCCGCACCCAGACCCAGCCAGAGCGCTGTGCCCGCGGCGGCAGCCGCGTCCATCCAGGCAGGACGGGTCCCCCTGCCCGGAGAACAGAGCTGGACCTGCGCCTACTGCGGAAGACGGATGGAAGCAGACAAGAATTTCTGCGACCTCTGCGGCAGCACCCGGCCCAAACGCCGGGAGGCGATCTACTGCAGCGCCTGCGGCGCAAAGCTGCGGCCGGACGCCCGCTTCTGCAGCAACTGCGGCAGGAGCGTTATGACGGAAGAGAGAAGCGGCGGAGCTGCCGCCGAGGACCAGAGAGAAACGCAGGAGAGAAGGCCGTGAACCTTCGCTTCCCCTGCTGAAATAGCCAGTGCCGCCGCGTCCCCGGCCTTCGAAAGGAAGGGACGGCGCGGCGGGAGGCCACGAGAGCGCTTTGCACCGGATAAAGGAGAGACGAGAGATGACAGCTTGTCCGCGCTGCGGTGAGCCCATTTCGAAAACTGAACAGTTCTGCCCGGCCTGCGGAGCGGAGATCCTGCCGGAGGCGGCAGTTCCGGAAGAAGCCGAGGCTCCGGAGCGCGTCATACCGGCGGCGGAGCTTGTCATGGAAGAGGGGCCAGCCCCAGCGGAGGAGCCCGTCCCGGCGGAAGAGCCTGTCCCGGCGGAAGAGTCTGCCCCGGCGGAGGAGCCCGCCCCGGCGGAAGAGCCTGTCCCGGCGGAAGAGCCTGTCCAGGCGGAAGAGCCCGCCCCGGCGGAAGAGCCTGTCCCGGCGGAAGAGCCTGTCCCGGCGGAAGAGTCCGCCCCGACGGAAGAGTCCGCCCCGGCGGAAGAGCCTGTCCCGGAGAAGCGGCCCGGCCTGCTGGAAACGCTGCGCCGTATGCGGGAGGAACAGAAGCCTGCGATCCTGTTTAACGCCGAGCTCAGGAGAAAGGTCCTGCGGCGGATCGGCTATACGCTGACGGCGCTGGGGCTGCTGGCCCTGCTGGGTCTGGCGCTGTTCCTGATCCACATGCAGAAACAGCAAAAGGTGACCGAAGCGGAGCCGGCGGGAAAGACGAGCTCCCTTCCCGCAAGGACTGCGGTGATCAACTACTTCACGCCTCCGGAGGCGGAGCGGGTCCGCACGGAAGCGGAACTGAGCTTCCTGCCGGACGAGCTGATCGCGGTGGCGGAAGAGGGCATCCCCTATACGGATATGGAGCGCTTTTTCGGCGAGCGCGGCATTCGGGTCGCGGGCTATGTGGAGCTCACGGAGACCTACCAGCTGTGTCTGTCCGGCAAGCACAGCCTGTACGGGCTGGGGAGGCTGATCGAGGAGCTGGAGGCGGAGGAGCAGATTGCCTGCGCGGCGGTGCACACGGTCTGGGAGCCTGCAGGCTGCACCGTCCCCGAGGACCCCTGGGACAAGAGCGCCGATTGGGAGGAAATGAAAGCGGGCGCCTCCAACTGGGGCCTTGCTGCCGTCGGCGCCCCGGAGAGCTGGGAGCGCTTTGAGCCGGGCACGGTGCGCCTGGGACTGATCGACAGCGCTTTTGACGGAGAACATGAGGATCTGCGCTTTGGGCTGTTGCGCGCCAACGAAGCTTACAGCCGCAGCCGGAGCGCGGAACAGACGGAGCTGTGGCAGCACGGGACGGCGGTGGCGGCCGTTGCCGGCGCACTGCACGATAATGAATTGGGTCTGAGCGGCGCGGCGGAGGACTGCCTGCTCTACGCCTTCGGCAGCAGCGGCCTCTGCTGCCAGATGGAGCAGCTCTCCGCCCTGGCGGAGCTGGCAAACCAGGACGTTCGGGTGATTCAGCTTGGCCTGAGCTGGCAGGAGGACCTGCTGGAGCAGATCAGCCGGGAAGACGCCAAGGCCCGCCGCTATTACTGGAGCGACGCCGCCCGGGTGGCGGAGGCCGGCCTGGAGCGACTGCTGGCAAAGGGCTATGATTTCCTGCTGGTGCTGCCGGCAGGCAACGGCATCCAGGGTGAGGGCGCGGACGCCGCCCTGGTGAGTCCCTTTGCAGGCCTGAGCGAAGCCAAACTGCGGCAGCGTATCCTGGTGGTGGGCGCCGCCGGGCTGAACAAGGCCGGAGAACTGACCGAAGCTCCCTTCAGCGGACGGGGCGACCGGGTGGATCTGCTGGCGCCAGGCGTGGACATTTATACCGCCCTGCCCCAGGGGAACTACGGACGGCTGGACGGCACCTCCCTGGCGGCCTCCTTCGTGTCGGCCACCGCCGCGGAGGCCTGGGCCATGAACCCGGCCCTCAGCGGCGCGGAGCTGGGAGAACTGCTGCGCCGCGCGGGGGAGACCCCGGTTGCGGAAAGCGAGATCGGGCTTCTGGACATGACGGCGGCTTTGGCTGCGGCGGAAAAAGGGGCAAAGGCACTGCCTGACCGGGCAGAGAAGGAACTGGCCCTGGACGCCTATGCCGCCCTGCTGCACGAGGGCGTGCAGCTGCAGGGCAGAGACGCAAGCGTGCAGCTGCCCGCCCGGCATTACCTGCTGCTGGACATGGACGGAGACGGACTGGAGGAGCTGCTGGTCTATGCCCTGAGTGAACAGGACCAGAGCGCAAGCTTTGCGGTATACGGCTTCCGGAACGGGGAGCTGTGGGAACTGGGCAACGCGTGGGAGACCTGCCGCTTCGCCTCCTGGGCCAACATGTCCCTGACCCTGGAGGTCTGCGAGGGCCGCTTCCTCTACGCCGCGGCGGAGAAGAACTCCGGCAGCTACGGAGAGATGGGCGAGCGCTTCTGGCTGCGCTATGACGGAGCTGTGCTGAGCAGCGAGCCCGGAGATCAGCGCCGGGAGGGCGGCGAGACCCTCCTGCTGATCGAAGACGGCGTCATCACCGACGGGGGGATCCCCATCGGTTCCGCCCGGGACACGCTTTGGGACAGAGTAGGCTAAGCGCGGGCCGAACTTCCCGAAGAATGCAGAGACCGGAGCGAGGAGAGAGAATATGCCCCTTCTGATCGTTCGCAACGACATTACAAAGATGCGCACAGATGCCATCGTCAACGCCGCAAAGCCCAGTCTGCTGGGCGGCGGGGGCGTGGACGGCGCCATCCACGCCGCGGCGGGACCGGAGCTGCTGGAGGCCTGCCGCAAGCTGGGCGGCTGCCAGCCGGGACAGGCGCGGGTTACACCGGGCTACCGTCTGCCCTGCAAGTGGGTGATCCACACCGTGGGACCGGTGTGGCAGGGCGGCGGCGCCGGGGAGCGGGAAACGCTCCTCTCCTGCTACCGCAGCAGCCTGGAGCTGGCGGAGAGCCTTGGCTGTGAGAGCCTGGCCTTTCCCCTCATCTCCTCCGGCGCCTATGGCTATCCCAAGGAGGCGGCGGTGGAGACGGCGCGGGAGGCCATCCAGCGTTTCCTCTGGGAGCACGAGATAACAGTCTATCTGGTGCTCTACGGTGCGGAAAGCCTGGCCGCCTCGCAAAAGTACTTTGACCAGATCCGGGAATACATCGACAACGCCTATGTGCGGGAGCATCCCTACCGGAGAAACCGCCGGGAAAGCCTCTATGTTTGCCGGGAGGAAGATGCCGCGGCCTCTTTTGCCGGAGAACTGCAGCCTTCCGAGTCGGAGAAAGAGGCAGAGATCCGGCCGGCGGCTCAGCCTTCACTACAGGCGGCAAAGCACGAGGCCAGAGAAGAGCCGCTCTGCTTCGCCATGGCGAACAGCGCCTCCTTTGACAGCCGCTTCGGCCGCCTGGACGAGAGCTTCCAGCAGATGCTGCTGCGGAAGATCGACGAGCGGGGCATGACGGACGCAGCCTGCTACAAGCGTGCCAACATCGACCGCAAGCTCTTCTCCAAGATCCGTAAGGACGTCCGCTACAAGCCCTCCAAGCCCACCGCCCTGGCCTTTGCCGTGGCGCTGGAGCTGGATGTGGAGGAGACGGAGGAGCTGCTGGAGAAGGCGGGCTTTGCCCTGTCCCGCAGCAGCCGCTTCGATCTGATCGTGCGCTGGTTCATCGAACGGCGGATCTACGATGTGTTTACCATCAACGAGGCCCTGTTCGAGTTCGACCAGACGCTGCTGGGAAATGTGTCATGATCTATACGGAGAATACCAACAAGGCCCTGTGCCTTGCCTATGAGGCCCACCGGGGCCAGTTCGACAAAAGCGGCGTGCCCTATGTGTTCCATCCCCTGCACCTGGCAGAGCAGATGGACGATGAGGACAGCATCGTGGCGGCGCTGCTGCACGACGTGGTGGAGGACACCGCATACAGCCTGGAGGATCTGCGGGCCATGGGCTTTCCTGCCAGGGCGCTGGAGGCGGTGGCCCTGCTGACCCACGATCCCGCGGAGCCTTATCTCAGCTATGTGGCGCGGGTGAAGGAAAACCCCGTGGCCCGGCGGGTGAAGCTGGCGGATCTGCGCCACAACAGCGACCTGAGCCGCATCCAAAAGGTGACGGCGCGGGACCTGGAGCGGGTGGAGAAATACGCCGCGGCCATCCGGCTGCTGGAAGGATAAAAAGAGAAAGATCCGCCCCGTATGGGCGGAAGGGGAGGAAGATCCATGAAGCTGAACAAGATCGTCATCACCGGCGGCCCCAGCGCAGGCAAGACCACCGCCATGAGCTGGGTGCAGAACGCGTTCACCAAGCTGGGCTACACCGTTCTCTTTGTCCCGGAGACGGCCACGGAATTCATCACCGGCGGAGTGGCTCCCTGGACCTGCGGCACCAATCTGGACTATCAGAAGGTGCAGATGGAGCTGCAGCTGACCAAGGAGCGGCTCTTTGAAAAGGCCGCCCGTACCATGAAGGCGGAAAAGATCCTCATCGTCTGCGACCGGGGCGCCATCGACAACCGGGCCTACATGAACGACGAGGAGTTTGCCGCGGTGCTCCGGGAGGTGGGCAAGACTGAGAAGGAGCTGATCGAGAGCTACGACGCGGTGTTCCACCTGGTGAGCGCGGCCAAGGGCGCGGAGGAATTCTACACCCTGGCCAACAACGCCGCCCGCTATGAGACGGTGAACCAAGCAGTCCAGATGGACGACCGGCTCATCGAGGCCTGGAAGAGCAATCCCCACCACTATGTCATCGACAACTCCGTGGAGCTGCGGGAGAAGCTGAAAAAGCTGATCGCCCAGATCCGGGAGTTCCTGGGCGAACCCGCGCCCTATGAGATCGAGCGGAAGTTCCTGGTGGAGATGCCGGATCTGGCCGCCCTGGAAAAGATCCCCGGCTGCCGCCGGGTGGAGATCGAGCAGGCCTACCTGAAGACCGCCGCGGACGAGAAGATCCGGGTGCGCAAATGGGTGGAGGACGGCCGGGCCATCTACTACAAGACCCGGCGCCGCCGCCTCAACGACCGGAAGCTGGAGGTGGAGGAGCGGCTGACCCAGCGGGCCTACAAGGAGACGCTGGAGGAGGCCGGCGACACCCTGCAGCTGCTGCACAAGACCCGCTACAGCATTCCCTGGGAGGGGCAGGTCTTCCAGCTGAATGTCTATCCCTTCTGGCAGGACCAGGCCATCGTGAAGCTGGAGCTGAACGAGGAGGACGCCCTTGTCCAGCTGCCCCCGGCGCTGAAGCTGATCCGGGAGGTCACCGGCGAGCGGGAGTACAAGGACTACACCCTGGCCGCCCTGGAGAAGAACTGAACAGCAGGACAGACGTTAGAGACGCACTGCATCAAAAAAGATCGGCGAATTCGCAGAAGCTGCGAGTTCGCCGATCTTTTTTACGCTGGTAAGCTCTTGGGCGTTTCGTCATCAGATCCATTCATTGCGCCGGGATCGGGGGAGCGGCGGATTCCGGAAAGCGTTCGTACCAGGAAAGGACGTCCCGGAGGAGGATCGGATAGCGCTCCCGGAAAAAGGAGAGCGTCTCGGCTTCCC
Organism: Oscillospiraceae bacterium; assembly: GCA_017447685.1. GTDB lineage: Bacteria > Bacillota > Clostridia > Oscillospirales > Oscillospiraceae > Limivicinus. Next base: position 22,575 of record JAFSMZ010000001.1, on the reverse strand, counting down.
CGGCCTCCCAGCGATCGGGGGAGACCTGATAGCGCAGACAGTAGTCCGTCCGCAGGGGCTCCCAGACCCGGTCCCAGGCCTGCAGCTGCTCCTCCACCCTCTCAGGGCTGAAGGCGGCAGAGCCGATCTCCCGCAGAGACTGCAGAAAGAGCGTGCGAAAGCTCTCATTCCGCATGGCAGCGGCAAAGAGAGGATAGTTTTCCAGGGCGCGGAGAAAATGGTCGGTGGAGGCGGCGGTGCTCACATCCTGATAGAGACCGGCGCTGCAGCCGATGTCGTGGAGGATGTACTGCCAGCGCCCCTCCCGATAGGAAGCGTCCCGGGTCCGCCACAGGACATCGTTGACCTCCCGGAACCAGTCCCCGTCCCCGATGTAGATGCGCAAGGCACAGTAGTCTGCCAGGGACTGTACGTCCATGACGCGGCAGAAGCCCGCGTAGATCCGGGGATCGCCCAGATCTTTTTCCGCGTAGGCGGAAAGCTCCTCGTAGGCAGCCAGATCCTCCGGGCGGCCCGCCTCCAGCCTGCCGTCCTTGATGACAATCACCTGGGAGCGATCCACGCCGCAGCGCTGGTGGAGCATCTGGGCGGAGATCTTTTCCCGGAGCAGGTAGGGGCCCCAGTATTCCCCGTTGAGAAAGAGGACGGCGGGGCGGCAGTCCGGCACAAGGAGATCCCGGTCCCAGGCCAGGCTCTGCAGGAAGCAGTCTTTATATTTCAGGCCCTCGGTGTTGTTCCCGCCGGCCCGGAGGGTGAAGCTGCGGAGCTCATCCACCCCGGGAAAGAGCTCGTAACGCAGATATTTTTCGCCGTAGGCAGCCCGGAAATAGAGGTTAAAGGACTTCTGGCTGAAGCGCCGGGAGGCGCCGCCGGCAACGCGGATCCCCGCTGTCTGCTCCAGAACGGGGCGGTCTCCGCCGTCATAGAGCTGGAGGGTGCAGGGCCGCTCCCAGGCCCGACCCCGCTGGGTGGCGTTGGATTCATAGAGCCACCACTGTCCCGCGCGGAGCACCTCCTGTCCCTTTTCCGTTTCCGCCCAGGCGGCATAGACCGCGCCCTTGACCAGGATCCCCCGGTCCTCATCCAGCAGATCCTCCGGCTCGGCAAAGACGGAGAGCACAAGGCAGCCGGGATAACGGGCGGCAAAGTCCGCGCCGAGAAAGTAGACCCGGGTCTGCGAGGCGGCGAGGCGGCCCTCCGGGTCCAGCAGGGAGACCCGGAGGATCCTGCCGCAGGGGAGCTCCGCGCTCTCCAGCAGGGGCGTGTCCAGAGGGCAGAGGAGCCGATCCTTCTGCCGCAGCAGGGCCCCGGCTTCTTCCTTTTCCAGGGTCAGGCTGAGGGTGGAAACGCCGCAGTCGTCCTCCGCCGTGGGGTAGCGCCCATCGGTGGTACAGGCGATGCGATAGCCCTCGGGAGCCGTGACGGTGACCGTGATCTCCTCCTCCGGCCAGGCGCCGGATTCCGGGGAAAAGCAGATCTCAGGACTGGGCAGAGGAAGGGGGAGCGCCGGCGCCTTCCCGGGCAGGAGCAGCATCCGCGTCAGCGCCGGAAGAGAGACCAGTACCAGAAGCAGGAGTGTTGACAGCAGAAGCAGCGGCGCAAGGCGCTCCCAGCGGGAGAGAGGCCGGGCCATTGCTTCTGTTTTGTGCAATTGCAGTCCGATCTCCCTCCTTTCGGGATGCCGCGCCGCAGAAAGCTCCCAAATCCAGCAGGACGGCACGACAGGGGGAGCCGTCACAACCGCTCAGGTTCAAGGGCGCGCAGTTGAGCAGATAGGCGCCGTCGGGAACCTGGGCAAGGCGGATGCCCTCCAGCAGCACCACCTCCGCGCCCAGCAGCACCCGGTGCACGGCGGCGGGGGCATTCTCCGGCCCCACGGTCTGGGATTCGTTGCCGAAAAGGTCGATTCCTGCGGCGGCGAAGACCCGGGCCGCCTCCAGGCTCAATGTGGCGGGCCCTTTCACGAGGATGCGCTTTTCCGCCCCGGTGCCGGAGGCGGCGGCGCGGGCGAGGATGGCTGCGGCGTCCTCCGCCGTCACATCCCCCGCGTGGTGTTCCACCCAGGAGGGGCCGATGAATTTCGTGAGGGGGAGCAAGTCGATGGACTTGCCGTCCTGAAGAAAGTGGAAAGGCGCGTCCACATGGGTGCCGTTGTGCAGGCAGAGAGACATGCTCGTAAGATTGTATGCGCTGCCCTCCGTCATCCGGCGCAGGGGGATCTTCTCGGGCTTCGGGTCCCCGGGGAAGACGACGCATTCAAAGAGCGGCTGGGTGATATCGTAGATCATGGCAAACTCCTTTCGCTGAAGTGTTTTTCCCAGTATATCACGGGACAGGCGGCACAGCAACGGGAGAAGCATTTGCCATTCTGCCTGTAGAACGTTTGAGAGGGTCAAAAGGTTTCATGCGAAGGTTCAGAGAAAAGAAAAAAGCTGTCCCGATGACAGCAGAGAGGGAAGAGGGAATAGGGAATGGGCAATAGAGAAGAAGGAAAAAGGAATGCGGTTCCCGTTTCGCTGTAGGGGACGGCCTCCCGGACGTCCCGGCGGCATTCGGCATATGCGACAAAAAAGGTCTGGCGCATTCGTGCATTCTGCGACTTTGCCGGACCTTTCCTTTTTCTCTTTCGTGTGCTGCCGGGAGGCTGATAGCCTCCCCTGCGGCGTGAGGAAAAAGCCTCGCGCAGATCATTCGATCTCGTAGCGCTCATAGCAGTTGAGCAGCACTTCGCAGTCGCAAAAACCACCCATGTCCCGCATCTCCTGCAGGATGGGCTCCAGCTTGTCAGGCGGGCAATGCTCCCCGACCCACTGTGCCGTCTTTTTCAGCGTGTGGTCACAGGGCTCTTTATCCAGCTCCTTCTGGAGGAAGCGGAAGAGCTGCCGGACTTTCGTCTTATTCAGCAGGTACTTTTTGTTCTGCTCCGCCTTCCACTTTTTCAGCAGTTCTTTCTTCTCCTGTTTGGACAGTTCCATTGTGGCTTCCTCCCGAACGATCATCATACAACAAGGCAAAAAGCGCATAAGCGTCCTGAGGGCCGGAGTATCGGATCAGCGTGACGGAATCCGGCTCGTCTATGGAATCATCGATCCTGAAAAACAGCTCCAGGAACAGCTCCCGGAGCTGTTCGAATTCCAGGCCCGGGAAGGAGCAGGGCACCGTGGTTTCCGTCAGACCCTCAGTTTTCCAGTAGGGTACGCTCTCGCGGCTGAGGATCTCAATCTGATTTTCTGCACAGATGCGCTCCACGCGGCAAAGCAAGGCTTCATTCTGCGCTCGTGGGACAATAAAACGAATGGCACTCATGCTGACGGTCCTCTCTCCTGCGCCTCCCGGGCGAGCTGCATCAGCTCCCGCTCGCCCTCCACCTCGCAGGGGTAGGGGTAGCGGGCGGCCACGCGGTCAAAGTCCGCGGAGAGCTTTTGGACCTTGGCGGCGTCCTTTTCCGACAGCAGGGCCAGAGCCCAGGCGGTGCGGAGGACGGAGAGGCTGTTTTTCATGGCCTTCATCATCTTTTGCTGCTCTTTGGTGAGAAAACCCTCCAGCACCTCCGGGCGATTGGGGCCGATCAGCTCCACAAAGATCCGCTCGCAGAGCAGCTGGCTCCGGTAGAGGCCCGGGAGCTTGCTTTCCATGGCGAGAAGTCGTTCCATGAGGGCGTCCGCCTCGGCAAAGCGGTGCTGATCCATAAGCCGGCCGGCGGCCAGCACCCCGATGGCTGCGGAAAGGGAGCTGGTCTGCAGTTCCTCCTCCGAGGGGAGGGCGAACCAGTCCTCCGGCATGTCTTTGGTGCGGATACCTTTTGCGATCTGCTCGTTGACCTTCAGCTGGATCCAGAAGGACCGGACCGCCTCCCTGCTGCGGAGCAGGGAGAGGGCGTTGGCGCCGTCGTTGTCCACGGGACCCAGGCGCATGGGGAGGCCGTTGGTGATGGCGATGAAGCCCCCGGCCAGGGCAAGGAGGCGGAGAAAGAGCCGCAAAAAGGACGAGCGCGGGAGCGGAAGGGAGAGCGCGAAAAAGAGGAGGGCGGTGAGAAGGTTCAGGATGGCGCCGCCGAAATTGTAGAGCAGCACGGGGATCTTCCCGTCCCGAAGCTGGGGCGGGATCATCAGGCATTGGCCGCCGGTCCCAGCCAGGGAATAGCGGCGGAAGCGGAGCCTGCCATCCTCCCGCAGCAGCGTCAGGCTCAGAATGCGGAAGGAGAGGAAGCGGTAGCCCGTGAGAAGGCCGAAGATCAGGTGCCCCGCCTCGTGAAGGATGATCTGGAGCAGCATGGCGAGATAGAAGGAGAAGAGGCACAGGGCGAAGAGCAGAAAGGCCTCGCCGGGAAAGCGCCCTTTGTCGGGAACCTGCTCCATATAGTTCAGGATCAGAACACCGGCGCAGCCGCCCAGCAGCAGGGACAGGAGCACGGCGATCCAGGACCGGCCTGCGGAGCCGGATTTCTTGCCTTTTTTCATGGGAAGCCTCCTGAATGGGAATTAATTGGGGGGAGGGAAAAGCGTCAATCCAGGAGATAGCCTTCCTGCCAGTCCGCCTGTCCGACGATCCAGCACTGGATGGTCCAGGCAGAGCGGCAGTGCTGCGCCTGCAGATGTTCCAGGGCGGCCTGAGCCTCCGTCAGTGAGGGAAAGCAGCAGCTTTCTACAAGGTCGATTTCCTCCAGATCCTTGTTCGTATTCCAGCCGATGACCAGGAAAACCTCCCGGAGGTCGTTGCCCTCCGGGCCGGAGACTTCCTTCTCGGTGATCCGGTAGACGCAGGAATGATCGCAAAAACCCGGAACATGGGCAAGCATGTTCACAGCAACTGCCTCTGCCTCTTCCCGCGAGCGGAAGAGCCCAATGGAGAAGGCTTCCTCATGGGAATCGTGAGACAGCGCAGGATCTATGAAGGTAAGTTGATACAGCATGGCCCATTCCTCAAACGATCAAAGCCCGCGGGCGGCCAGATCGGAAGCGATCTGCCGGTAGACCTCACAGATATCGGCAATGCCGCTGCCCCGGGCTTTGGCGGAGAGGGGAGCGCGGCGGAAGTCGATCTCATCGTAATGGGAGACGCCCCGGTTCCCGCTGCCGGTGAGCAGGGTGAAGCGATCCCCCCAGCGGGCGGATTCCACGGTGACAAGGCCGTCGTTTTCCCCTTCGATCAGCCTCACCACGAGATTTGCGGTGGAGAGCTTGATGTCGGAAAGAGGCGTCTTCATCACGCCCGCGTAGCTCTGGTAAAAGACGCCGGGCACGTCCGGGTTTTCCTCGTTGAAGCGCCGGGCGCAGTCGGTGGAAAAGTCCCGGCAGACGGCAAAGAAATCGGGCTTTGTGTCCCCGATGAGGCCGATCCAGTTGTTCACGGCGAAGGCCGCCACGTTGAAGAGGGAATCCGGCGCTTTCAGGAGCCGGTCAACGGTTTGGGAGCCCCGGTGCGGGGTGCCGACGGTGGTGATGCTGGCGATGGCGGGACCCATCCCCAGGGAGGAGGCGGCCATGCGGGCCTCCAGCCCGCCCTTGGAGTGGGCGATGATGTTGATCTTTTCCGCCCCCGTCTCGTCCAGGATCTGGCGGATCCGGGCCTTGACGGCCTTGGCGTTTTCCTCCACCCGGGCCCAGCAGTCCTGCTGGCCGTAATAGAGTTCCGCGCCCATGGCGGAGAGGGCGGAAGGGATCCGACCCCAGTAGAGGGGCCATTTCAGATCCCGAAAGCCCACGCCGTGGAGCATGAGGATGGGGTATCTGGTGGCGGTTTTGCGATCCATAGCGGCTCCTTTCCCGAAAGATACCTTGCTACCGGCTCAACTATACCACAGAAGGGGCAGAGGCACAAGGAAGAAGGAAAAACTGCCGAATGAGGAAAGGAAATCGCCCGGGGGCCCTTGGAAAGCGCGCCGGGGCATGGTATACTGTGCCCAACGATTTCAGTGGGGCAGAGAGATCTGCGGGAAAGGGAGAGCACAATGGCGTATTATCTTTTGGAGGAAAGCCTCCGCCCCTGCGGGGCGGAGGAGCTGCAAAATCCGGCGGGCCGCCGCTACGTGGCGGTGCTGAGCAGTCCGGAGTGGGAGCGGGAGCGGGACCGCTTCGACATGGGCATCGAGCTGGATCTGGACGCGGGGAACATCCACAATACCAAGGCCGAGGTCAACTACGACTCCCTCACCGGGACCTTCCAGATCCCGGACCGGAACGATCTCAAGGGGGAGGATTTCTGCTTCGCCTTCGCCCTGGACGAGAAGGGTATCGTGTTCATCGACGACAGCGGCAAGGCCCTGCAGATGATCGACGAGATCCGCCGCACAAAGCGCTGGCGGGAGCCCAGCCTGGAGCGCTTCCTCTACGATTTTCTGGAGCTGATCGTGGACAGGGACCTGCCGCTGATGGAACGCTTTGAGTCCGAGCTGAACCGGATCGAGGAGGGGATCCTGGCCTCCCGGGAGCAGGAGGACCTGGTGAGGGTCAACGAGATCCGCAGCGATCTGCGGGAGCTGCTGGTGCACTATGAGCAGATCATCGACCTGACCCAGGAGCTGGAAGAGAATGAAAACGGATTCTTCCGGGAGGAAAATCTGCGCTATTTCCACCTGTTCATGAACCTGATGGCCCGGCGCTACGATTTTGCCTCCTCCCTGCGGGATTACACCATGCAGGTGCGGGACCTCTACAACGCCCAGCTGGAGGTGAAGCAGAACCGGATCATGACGCTGCTCACGGTGGTCACAACCATCTTCATGCCCCTGACCCTGATCGCGGGCTGGTACGGCATGAACTTCCGCTACATGCCGGAGCTGGAGTGGCGCGCCGGCTACCCCATCGTCATCGCGGTGAGCGTGGCCGTGGTGGTGTTCTGCCTGATCTTTTTCAAGAAGAAAAAGTGGCTTTAAAACACAGCAAGGCCGCCGGACCGGGAAGGGAAGATCCTTCCGGGCACGGCGGCCTTGCCGCGTCTGGTTAGAAATCAGAGATCGACAAGCTTCTTGCCGGGCTGAACGGGCTTGATGGCAGGAATGGGGGCAGCCTCGGTCTCCGTGGAGACGATGGGCTTGATGGGCTGCACGATGGGGGTCACGCCGGGGAGCGCAGCGGGGTCGTCGGGAAGCTTCGGCTGCACAGGCTTGATGATATGCTTGGAATAGCCGCCGGCAACCTCTTCCAGACTGTCGAGATCCAGGGGCTGAATGCCGGACTTCTTTTCGTTGCTCATGATGAATCCTCCTGTGTTTTTGATCTGCGGGGAAAGGGGAAACCCCGCCGCTTTCACGCAGCAAAGGGCTGAAATCATACCGGGTTCATGATAGCATGGGGCGGAGGCTTGTCAAGAAACCATGCGGGAGACATCGTGTTTAGCGCACGCTTGGCTCGCCCCCGCCGAAGGCGAGGGGAGAGCTGGCGCAACAGCGCCTGAGAGGGGCAAAACCCCAGGTGCGGCGGCCCCTCTCCGTCACTTCGTGACACCTCTCCCCGGCGCGGGGAGAGGCAAGTGCAGGATGGAGAGGCTGCGTTTGCTAAAACTCTTTCTTGCCTGTGCCCGGCTTCGGACGCCGGAGCGGGCGCCTCAGGAATCGAAGAAATGCTGCCCGTCCCCGGTCACAAGGCGCTCGGCCTGAGGGTAGGTAAAGATGTCGGGGTTTTCGGCGTTGGCCACCAGGTAGTCGGCAAACTCCCGGGCGTACCACTTGGCCATCTCCAGGTTGTGCATCAGGTAGTGGCCGCAGTTTACGGGGGCGGCGCCGGGGACCTCTGTGGCGTCCTCCACGGCCCGGAAGGCCCGCAGCAGCAGGCCGTACAGCTCCCGGGGCGCGCGCCGGCCCTTCAGGATCAGGTAAAAGCCGGTGAGGCAGCCCATGGGGCCCCAGTAGATCACCTCGTCCTTCCAATCCGGCTCGTTGCGGAGGAAGGTGGCGATGATGTGCTCCAGGGAGTGCATGGCGCCCAGGTCGATCACCGGCTCCCGGTTGGGGCGCTTCAGGCGGATGTCATAGGTCGTCACCGCGTATTCTCCCAGGGTGTCCACCCGGCTGGTGAAAATGCCGGGGACGATGCGGGTATGGTCTACCGAAAAGCTCTGGATGAGTTCCATGTTTTGTCTCCTTTGTGTGAAATCGGGATGTGTTACTGGGATTATACCATAGCCCGGGCGGGCAAACAACAAAAACCTCCTTTGCCCGGAGGCGGCGAAAAAGCCTTCCCCTTGAGTAAACGATGATGAAATCGGCGAGAGCAGATTGCGAGAGAATTTGCGTTCTGATGATGGCACTTTTTTGCAGGAATACTTTGTGTATTGCAAGAAAAAGTGACGAAATCAGGGCGGAAATTATCCGCAAGATGCCGATGACGATTTGATCAGCGTTTACTTGAGGGGAAGGTGCTCCAGTTCGCAAACTGGAGCGGATGAGGTGTTTTGTTTGACCGTGCATCGGGAAGCTATCATTGGGCCTGGCGGAGATGGAGAGATTCGCATGCATCAGAATTCCCCTTGCGGGGGACGGGGAAAATCTGATAAAGGTATCGTCCAGTGTGCGCACTGGACGATGAACATGCCACCGGCATGTTCGGACATGATTCGAATCTCTCCATCTGGCCAAACAAAAAACCCAGCCTTTTGGCTGGGTTTTTGTTTGGCGGAGATGGAGAGATTCGAACTCTCGAAGAGCTTTTGACCCTTACACGATTTCCAATCGTGCGCGCTCGACCAACTACGCGACATCTCCGTGTTGCTCAAGAATGAGGCTGTTCAATTGTCAGCTTGCATATTATAGAGCAGCTTTTCCGTAAAGTCAAGGAATATTTTTGGAAAAGTCGAAAAGAATAGCGGTAGACACGATTTCCAATCGTGGGCGACCGGGAAAAGAGAAGAGGGAGGAAGGCGGGAGCCTGCGCCGGGGGCGAGATCCTTCGACGCACTTCGCTTGCTCAGGATGACAGGACGGGGGATGAGGGATCACTCCCTCCGTCATCCGCCTCACGGGGGATCGATCGGCGGATGCCACCACCCTCGGGGAGGGAGGCAAGTGCGGGCGACCGCCCCTGCGAAGGGGGACCTCATCCGGCGCTTCGCGCCACCTTCCCCGTGCGCGGGGAAGGCTTGGGGGAACGGGAAAAGAGCACGAGCAACCGGATTTCAGATCGGAGGAGATACGATGACCAATGAAGAATATCGCCGCTATGCGGGGAAGCACGCGCCCCGGTCCAGGGTGGGGCGCAACTGCCTGGGGGCTTTTCTGGTGGGCGGGAGCATCTGCTGCCTGGGGCAGCTGATCCTGCATACCTGGGGGAGGCTGGGTCTGGAGCAGCAGGACGCCGCCACGGCCAGCTCCATCACCCTGGTGTTTCTGGGTGCGCTGCTCACGGCCCTGGGCGTCTATGACGACCTGGCCCGGCTGGGCGGAGCGGGGACCCTGGTGCCCATCACGGGCTTTGCCAATTCCGTGGCGGCCCCGGCCCTGGAATTCAAGACCGAGGGCCTCATCACCGGGACGGCGGCCAGGATGTTCGTCATCGCGGGGCCGGTGATCGTCTTCGGCATCGGCAGCAGCGTGGTCTACGGGCTGATCTTATGCCTTGCGGGAGGCGGAGCATGAAAAAGAAGCGCGCAAAGCCGCCGGTGGAGACCGGCCACGATGACCGGAGCGAGGAGCATAAGCGGGAAATAGAGCGGGAAAACGAGGCTGCCGCACCGGACGGCGTCAGCGGCAGCTGGACATGAAAAAGCGGCAGCGGGAGCACATCTTCCGCTGCTGTTTCCTTGGGGGGGGGACTCCCTCCGTCATCCGCCTCGCGGGGGATCGGCGGATTCCACCTCCCACACTGTCATCCTGAGGAGGTGAAACCGACGAAGGATCCCGACGGCGCAGGAAGGATATATCGCGGTGCACACGGAAAACGAAGATTACGCCGGGGGCGAGATCCTTCGACTCGCTTCGCTCGCTCAGGATGACACCTCATCAGTCACCCGCCTCGCGGGAGATCGGCGGCTGACAGCTTCTCCTCAAGGAGAAGCCGAAGGCAGCACACCCGGCCGCTGCGCGGCCACCTGTCCGCCTTACGGTGCCCGAAAAGCACTTCAGGCTTACGCTTATCCTCGTGTTTTTCGACCGCTGCGGAAAAGGCGTATCCCCCAGTTACCCTCGCAGGCTCGGGTGACAGCCCCCTTTAGGCAAGGGGGCCATTGAAGCGGGCGATTCGTGAATCGCCCCTGCAACGGCAGGGATCACTCCCTCCGGCATCCGTCTCGCGAGGAAGGCAAAGTGGGCGTTTTTGCCATACGGGGAAAATCATTTGGAATTGTCTTTGTTATTTGTGTCCAAAAACTTGACGCTGGGGAGGGAAGAGTCTATAGTAATACCAGAAACAAGGCATTCCACAGGAAGGAAGGGATCCCATGTACGAGATGCTGCTTTCCCCCATGAAAATCGGCAGTATGACCGTGAAAAACCGCACCGTGATGACGGCGGCGGAGTTCAGTCTTGGCCAGACCAACGGCAAGCCTACCCAGCGGCTGATGGACTATTACGAGGAGCGCGCCAAGGGCGGCGTGGGCATGATCATCCCCGGCATCTGCCGGGTGAACGACATGGGCGGCGCTTCCACCTTCACCCAGCTCGCCATGAGCCATGATTATCATATCGAGCCCATGCGGGAGTTTGCGGAGCGGATCCACCGCCACGGGGCCAAGCTCTGCATCCAACTGCACCATCCGGGGCGGCAGGGTATGGCCAGCGCCATCAACTCCCTGCCCCTGGTGATCCCCATTGCGGACCGTTTCCCCGGGGTGATGGACCAGGTCTTCAAGTGCACGCCGCTGCTGCTGGGCATGGAGGCCAGGGGCATCTGCTTTTCGGTGCAGGCGCCCTCCAAGGTGGAGCTGGCCAAGCACGGCGCCACGAGGATGCACGCCATGTCCCGGCGGGAGATCCAAAGCCTGATCCGGGACTTTATCGAGGCGGCGGTACGCTGCCAGAAGGCCGGGGTGGACTGCGTGGAGCTCCACGGCGGCCACGGTTACATCATCCAGCAGTTCCTCTCCCCCAACACCAACCGGCGGACCGACGAGTACGGCGGCAGCTTTGAAAACCGGATGCGTTTTCTCACGGAGATCATCCAGGGCATCCGGGCGCGCTGCGGCCGGGACTACCCCCTCACCGTGCGCCTCACCGCGGACGAGATGTACGACCGGATCGGGCAGCCGGGGAAGGGCTACGACCTGGAGACGGGCAAGCGGATCGCAAAGCGGCTGGAGGAGCTGACGGTGGACGCCATTAATGTGACCTCCGCCTGCTACGACGCCTACAACTACTGGCTGGAGCCTACCTCCTTCGAGCCCGGCTGGCGGAAGTATCTGGCCAGAGAGATCAAGAGCGTGGTATCCATCCCCGTGATCGCAGCCAATGTGATCCGCACGCCCCAGCAGGCGGAAAAGCAGCTGCAGGAGGGAGATCAGGACTTTGTGGCCTCGGCCCGGACCTTTATCTGCGACCCCCACTGGGTGGAGAAGGCCGCCACGGGGCGGGAAAAGGAGATCCGCCGCTGCATCGGCTGCCTCAACTGCATCCGCTCCTTTATGAATAACGCCGGCGTGGGCAAGCCCGGCGAGTGCGCGCTGAACATGAGTGTGGCAAGGGAGAGGAGCTACTTCTCCATGCCGCGGGACGGCAGAGGACGGAAGATGCTGGTGATCGGCGCAGGGCCGGCGGGCCTTACCGCCGCCCAGACCCTTGCCATGCGGGGTTTCGACGTGACGGTTTTTGAAAAGAGCGAAAAGCCCGGCGGTCAGGTCCTTACCGCCGCGGCCTGCCATTTGAAGGATAAGCTCTATTGGTGCATCGAGGACCTGATGGTAAACGCCCAAAAGGCCGGGGCGAAGATCGAACTGGGCAGAGAGCTGAGCGCAGCCCAGATCGCCGCCATGGAGCCCTGGGGCGTCATCGTTGCCACGGGAGGCGAGCCTCTGGTGCCCCGGTCCATTCCCGGGGTGGAGGGTCAAAACGTCTTTACCGCGCCGCAGATCATCCACCGGGAGAAGGTGCTGCGGGACAAGAAAGTGATCGTGGCGGGCTCCGGCATGACGGGCCTGGAGACGGCGGAGATCCTGAACGAGACCGGGAACAAGGTGACTGTCATCGAGATGGCACCGGAGATCGCCCCGGGGACCTGGTTCCAGCTGGTGGACGACGAGATGGAGCGCCTCTCCAAAACCGATACCCGCTTCGAGACCGGCACCAAACTCCTCTCCGTGGACGAGAAGGGCGTCACGGTGGAGAACGTGAAGACCGGGGAGCAGCGGCACATCCAGGCCGACGCCCTGGTGCTGTCCCTGGGCGTGCGCCCGGCGGGGCATCTGGCGAAGGAGCTGGACAGGCGCGGCGTCATGCGCATCTGGTCCGTGGGCGACGCCCGGCAGAGCGGCACCATTGCCGACGCCTGCCACAGCGCCTATGACACCGTGATGGCGATTTCCTGAAAGACAGTCCCATTTTCGGAAAAGACAGAACGAATACAGGAGGGTAATGAGTCATGATCCAGCACAAGAACATCGTTGTCACCGGCGCCTCCAGCGGCATCGGCAAGGCCATCATGGACGAGCTGGTACAGCAGGAGGGCAACCGGATCCTGGCGGTCTGCCGTCACGCGGACCGGATCACCGGCTACGGCGAAAATGTGATCCCGTATTCCTGCGATCTGAGCACCCGGGAGGGCGTGGACGCGCTCTTCCAGAAGGCGGAGGAGCTTTTTGAGAAGGTGGATCTCTACTTCTGCAACGCCGGCGCCCCCTATTACGAGCAGTTCGACTATGAGGACTGGGACCGGATCCGCTATCTCTTCGACCTGAACACCGTCTCCCACATCTACACCTATTCCAAGTACCTCAATCACCTCCACGGGCGGCAGGGGCGGCTGGTGTACACCATCTCCGCCATGGGCGAGATGGCCCTGCCCGGCTACGCCCTCTATGCTGCCACCAAGTTTGCCATGAAGGGCTTCCAGCAGGCGGTGCGGGACGAGGCCCCGGAAAACCTGCAGATCACCTGTGTATACCCGGTGTCTACCCGCACGAATTTCTTCAATGTGGGCACCGGCGGCAGGAAGCTGACCCCGCCCTTCCCGGTGCAGGAGGCGGAGACCGTGGCCAAGGCCGTGGTGGAGGGTGTGAACAAGCTGAAAGAGCACATCTATCCCTGCCCGGTGTACCTGCCCAGCAAATACCTGATGAAGGCGGTGCCGCCGGTGAAGGCCATGTATGTGAAGGCGCAGAAGAGCAAGCTCCACCGCTTCGTCAAGAAGCTCAAGGCGGAGGGCGAAGGTCTGAAGGAAGAGATCAAGCTGAAGAGGACCTTGAAATAAGGAAGGAAGAAGGAGGGAAAAGCCATGGCGAACATCCATGATATCAGCCGGGACAGCTTCATGCTCCGGGGGCCGCTGGCCAAAAAGGGTTATGACTGGTGGTGGCACTCTCTCACGGCGGAAAACGCCGAGACCGGCGAGAAAAAGCCCTTTTATATCGAGTTTTTCACCTGCAATCCGGAACGGGCGGCAGAGGAGCCGGTGATCGTGTGGAACGATCCGGAAAAGCAGAAGAAGGGCGTTCTGCCCTCCTATGTGATGGTGAACGTGGGCTTCTGGGGGGAGGACCACGGCCAGCTCCACAACTTCTATGCCTGGAAGGACGTAAACCTGCGCCCGGACGCCCCCTACTTTATCTCCTGCGGCCCCTGCAGCTGCTCCGAGACCTTCACGGAGGGCAGCGTTACGGTGACGCCGGCGGAGCGGGATGCCCACCCCGAGTGGATGTGCGACGCGGGCAGCATGAGCTGGCGCCTCGCCATCGACAAGAAGATCGCCTTCCATGTGGGCTACGGCGCCAGCAAAAAGCTGCGGGATCTGAACGCCTTTGAGATGTTCTGGCACGCCGAAGGCATGAAGACCCTGTACCGCGGCGAGATCATCCTGAACGGGGTGCGCTATGTGGTGCGGCCCGAGACCTGCAACGGCTATGCGGACAAGAACTGGGGCGGGGACTTCACCTCCCCCTGGGTCTGGCTCTCCAGCAACGACCTCACCAGCCGTATCACCGGCAAAAAGCTCACGAACAGCGTCTTCAACATCGGCGGCGGCCGGCCCAAGGTGGGACCCATCGCCCTGAACCGGAAGCTGCTTGGCGAGTTCTACTACGAGGGCAAGGACTATGAGTTCAACTTCTCCAAGTTCTGGACCCTCTCCGGCACGAAGTTCGACTGCCGGGAGACCGAGGACGAGATCCTCTGGCATGTGGACCAGACCACCGCGACGGCACGCCTGGTAACGGACATCCGCTGCTATAAAAAGGACATGCTGAACATCAATTACGAGGCGCCCACCGGGCTCAAGCGCCACAACCGCCTCTGGAACGGCGGCAACGGCACCGGCGTGCTGAAGCTCTACAAGCGTCTCCCAGGCGGGAAGGAGAAGCTCATCGACGAGGTGGAGGCCCGGGGCATCGGCTGCGAGTACGGCGAATACGACCCGGATTAAGGCTCCAAAGCGAACAAAGGAAATGATAACGGAAAACTCCGGCGAAAACGGGAAATAACCCGAATTAGGGCGTGCAAGTTAGGGATACGGCAGCCGCAAACAGGACCTTTTCGTGCCAGGCATCGTTGCCTGTGCTCGGAATACATATCCAGTATTCCTGCGCCAGTCGCCTCGCCTGACACAAAAATCTCTCTGTTTGCGGTGCTGCGCAGTTTTGCGCGAGGCATTTTTCGTCCAGACGATATAGAAAAATCCGGGAATACTTGCCGTATTCCCGGATTTTTCTATGATGGATGGGCGGAAAAGGGCCGCGCAAAACCTGTCGTCTCCCTAATTTGCACGCCCTTTCGCCGGAGTTTTTCTGTTTTGTTGATGGGGCAGCCTCGTCTGCCTCTGCAGCACGCTCAGTCCTTCGAGGCGAAGCGGGCGAAAAGATAAGCGCGCAGGCGGGAGCAGAGGGACCAGAGCAGCAGCAGCGCCCCCAGGTAAAGGAGCAGCGGGCGAAGGGCGAAACTGCCCAGGGCGGCTCTGAGGTAATACCAGGTGGGCAGCAGGGCGCGGAAGGGAAGCGGCAGCTGTAGATCCGCAAAGACGGGGCAGAGCACCAGCACCGCCACGGCCAGAATGGGGATCAGGGCGCCGTAGTGCTCCTCCCGGGGGGAGAGGCAGCGCAGCAGCTCGCAGAACAGGACACAGCAGGGCAGATAGAACAGCAGCATCAGCGCCTCCCGCCCAAGTCCCAGCCAAAGCCCGGAGAGGTAGAGCGCGAGCAGCACCGCAAGGGCCGCGGGCACCATGGCCGTGAGGTGGCAGAGCAGCGGCAGAAGCCTGCGCTTGGGACCGGAGAGCCAGACAAAGCTCTCTTCCCGCTCCTCCCGGTAGCAGTACATGCCGGAGGCCAGCCCGCAGAGCAAAAGCAGCAGGGCCAGGATCCCCCGCAGGGGGGCGGTGAGGTAGCGCCCGTCGGTCTCGATCTCCGTGCCGTCCACATAGGTGAAGCGGATGAGCTCCTCGGTGGTGAAGCCTCCCTTGTAGGCGGCCCGCAGGTCCGCCTCGGAGAGAGAATCGGCCCCCAGCTCGTTCACCAGGTAATTGCGGAACACGGAAAAGGACAGCTCCGGGTAGAGGGCGGCATAGAGCTTTTCCCGGGCCAGCATGAGAAACACGTTCTCCTCCCGCTCCACCACGGTGATGCAGCCGCCGGAGCCATAGCGCGCGAAGGAGGAAAGCCTCTTCTCCAGGTCCGCGGGCAGGATCCAGGCGGCGTCAGCCTGGCCCTGCCGCACCGCCTCCCGGGCGGCGTCGCCATCCGGATAAGCGCTGCAGCGCAGGATGCTCTCCGCGTTCAGGAGCCTCTCCGCCGCGGCGCGGGCGGCCGGGTCGGCGGGCTCCTCCAGACAGAGGGCCACGGTGACCACGCCGCTTTCCTGCCGGGAAAAGAGGGCGAGGGCGAGGGCGAAGAGGGGGATCAGCAGCAGAACGGCAAGATAGCCGGGCCGCCGGAGCAGGCGCTTGGAAAGCAGCGCGTACCAGAGGAAGAAGCGGCGAATGGAAGACATGATCGCAGCCCTCCCTTCAGGAGCGGTTCCTGCGGCGGCGCAGCAGAAGGCTCAGCAGTAGGAACAGCAGAAAATAACTCCAGACAAGGACGCGGGCGGGGTTCTCCGGCAGGGCGAGAAGCGCGGCGCGGAGGTATTCCATGCCCACCCCCGCCGGCAGCAGGGCGCCCAGGCGGCGCAGCCCCTCCGGAAAGAAGGAGGAGGGGTAGAAGCAGCCGGAGAGATAGCCCTGGAGCACGGCGGAGAGGAATTGCAGCAGGATGCCGCTGACCGCGCTGCCGGAGAGCTCATAGAGCAGAAACTGAAAGGCGCCGAGCATCAGGGCAGGGGGCAGCAGGGCCGGGAGCAGGGAGAGGGCGGAGCCCTCTGTCCGCTGCAGCTCCGGAATGACCACGCCGAAGCGGCCCAGCAGCAGAAAAGCCAGGAGACCGGCCGCGGCCAAGGCGCAGAGCAGCAGCAGGAAAAAGGCAAGGAATTCGCAGAAGACCTGGGCGGCGGCGCCGAGACCGTCCGCGCTGAGGACCTGGCCCAGCTCCCTGGAGCGCCGGGAGAAGAAGGGAGAACAGCTGACGGACCAGAGCAGCACAAACACAAGCGACAGCCCGCAGAGATAGGAAGCCGCCAGGCTCAGGCTGTCTCCGGCCTGGGGCAGCTCCAGGGCATAGAGCCGCGCCCGGTCCAGAATGGCGGAGGCATAGCGGGTGATCAGCTGGTCCCCGGCCCGGTAGGGGTCCCGGTCCGGGAGCTGCTCCTGTACCAGGGCCTGGGCGCCGTAGACGGCGTTTTCCGTCTCCAGGATCAGGGAGGAGATGGAAGCCACCAGCTCCCGCGTCATGAGAGAGCCCACATCGGAGCCCGCGGTATTGGTAAGATAGGTGACGGGCCGGTGCTCCCCGTATTGGAGCGACTGGGCAAAGCCGTCGGGAAAGAGGACCAGCCCGCTCAGCTCCCCTTTTTCGAGGAGCTTCCGGCCCTCCGCCTCCTCCATGCGCACAAAGCCGACGGAGAAGCGGGAGGAGTCCACGCTCTGCAGCAGGTCCAGGGCCTGGGAGAGGATCTCCTCCCCGCTGTCCCCGGCAACGCCGATGCGGACGCGCTCCCGGGAGGGGTCGTCTTCGTTGAGGCGGGCCAGGATCAGGGCGCTCATGGCGCTGAGCACCGCCAGCAGCAGGGTCACCGCCAGCATCCGCGGCAGGAGCCGTGCGGCCCGCTTCAGCTGCAGGCCAAAATAGGAAGGCAGCTTTCTCATGGGCGTTCCAGGTCCCGGAGGAGGCCCTGCAGGTCTCCCGTATAGGTGTAGGGGGCGAGCTTGCCGCCGGAGAGCAGATGCAGCTGGCTGCAGAGCTCCATTTCCCACTGGTCGTGGGTCACCAGCACCAGCAGCCCGCCGGAACGGCGAAAGCTCTCAAAGGTCTCCAGGATCCGCTCCTTGCACACCAGGTCCAGAGCGGCAGTGGGCTCGTCCAGCAGCAAAACGGAGGGATCCCTTGCCAGGGCGCAGCCGATGCTGAGCCGCTTGCGCATGCCGCCGGAGAGCCGGGAGGCGGTGGTTTTCAGAAAGTCCGGCACGCCCAGATCCCGGAGCAGACCCTCGTCCAGGGAACGCTCCAGGTCCTTTGGCGCGTACCAGAGGCGCAGATTGTCCAGAGCGCTCAGCTCCTCGATGAGCGGGGTGCCCTGGGGCACGTAGGCCACCGTGCGGGCGCGGAGAGAGGGATGCCGGAGCAGATCCTCCCCCTGCCAGAGACAGCGCCCGCCGTTTGCCCGGAGGACCCCGGCCAGGATCCGCAGCAGGGTGGACTTGCCGGTGCCGTTGCTGCCGATGATGCCGGCGCAGTCTCCCCGGTCGGCTGCGAAGCTTGCCCCGGTCAGGACCCGGTTGCGGCCGTAGCGCTTCTGGATGTTTTCAACAGAGAGGTCCATGGCGCGCTCAGCCCAGGATGCCGTTGAGGATGGAGCTGGGCATGCCCGCCTCCATCAACTTGTTGATGATGTCGAAGATGGCGGAGTAGCCAAGGGAACTGGCCCAGGTGCTCGGGTCCACCGTGTCCTCGGGAACGGTGATGGCAAAGGGCTCGGCGGCGGAGCCGGTGGCGCTGACAGTCAGCAGATCCTTGCCTTCCGTGCGGATGCTATAGCGCAGATCCAGCTTGCCCGGGGCACTGTTGTTGGAAACAAAGAGCGTCAGGCTGCGCACCAGGTCCAGCAGCTCCGCGGGGGAGCCTTCCAGGGCGGCGCAGGCCTTGTCCAGCAGATCTTTGGTGGGGATCAGTTCCGTATTCCCCAGGAAGCCGTCTTTGCCAAGGGTGCCGTCTACATTGGCGGTGAAGAAGGGAAGGAGCTCCGCGCTTTCCGCATCCGGGTCGGCTGTGCTGATGAGGAAGCTGCCATTGAGCTTGCCTTCCTGGGTGAAGGTGCCGCTGCCGCTGAGCTTGACAGCCTCCTCATCCGCAGAGCCAAGCTCGGCCTCCAGGCCCAGCTTGTCCCCGTCCCGTGCGGTAAGGTAGGAGAAGAGGAATCTGCTCTCGCCCGCTTCCTGCAGGTCCAGACGGCGGCCCAGGATCTCGCCCTTGGCGTCGATATACACGTCCATGGCGACGGCAGAGTTGTTGATGTCCGCCGGGGTGGTGTTCTCCAGCTTCTCCCGGGCCTGGGCGATCAGGTCCAGATAGTGTTCGTGGAAATACGCGAAGCTGTCCGTGAAGGCCCCGGAGCTGTACTCATAGCAGAAAACCAGCTTCTCCACGGTGGGATCCTCGGCGGCGGCATCCACAAAAACCTTGGCCACACGCAGCAGATCCTCCCCTTCCAGCTTCACGGAGGCGATGCTGCATTTGTTCTCGATGCCGCCGGCGGTGACGCTGCCTTCGGTGATGACGACCTTCTCCACGCTGTTCAGCAGCAGCTCATGGTACCGGGTGACCAGGGCGCTGAGCTCCTCCGGCGTGAAGTTCATGGCAGAGGCCAGTTCCCCTGCGTCCGTGAGAGCTCCGCCGCCGGCCACGGCCAGATCCTCCAGGTCAAGACCCATCCAATCCGCGTTCAGAAGAGGCACGGAGAGATAGAGCTTCCCGGCGTCCCGATCTACGATGCCGTTGAGATCGATGAGATCGGTGTCATTGAGGCGCAGCGTAATGTTGGCCTGGCCAAGATTCTCCTCCCGGCCCATGGTAAAACCGATGCCCAGGCTCTTGAACCAGCTGAGATCAAAGCCCAGCTGCTCGGTGACCCGGTCCCGCAGGTCCTGGCTCAGGGCAGACTGATCCAGACTGAGAAGCACATCGGCCTGGGCAAAGCCGCCCTCGAAAGGCGCGGTGAATCTGGCCAGATCGCCGATGCTCATCAGCTCCGCCGCCCGGCGCTGCTCCACCGCCCGGTAGTATTCCAGGGGGGAGGGATAGTCCTTTTGGACGATGGCCATGGTCTCATCCCCGAGAAGCTCCCGCACCAGGGGGTCCGCCGGCTTTTCACCGCAGGCGGTGAGAGAAAGCAGCATCATCAGAGAGAGAAGGATCGCAAGCATTCTGGTCCATCTTTTCATCATAGCACACTCCTTTGTGTCGAATTTGGGCGCAATTACCCTTCTGAGGATATAACGTTTGAAAAGCAAAAAAGTTTCGGAATTTCGAAAAACAATTTGCCTGTGCCGGGGATAAAACTTACAAACGATTTTAGCATAATCCCCGGCGCTTTACAAGCGGGGGAGAACGGGCTGCTTTACGGGGCAGAGAAACTGTGCTACAATCAAAATGATCAAGGGGGGATCGCCATGGCGGAGAGACTTGTGCGCAGGCATCTGATCTTTGAGGGCCTGGTCCAGGGCGTGGGCTTTCGCTGGCGGGCCAGACAGGCCGCCCGGGCCGCGGGCGCCACCGGCTGGGTCCGCAACGACTGGGGCGGCACGGTGTCCATGGAGCTGCAGGGCACCCAGGCGCAGATCGACCGGGTGCTCCAGGCTCTAGAGCAGGGAAGATACATCCGCATCGAGAATTACAGCGTCCGCAGCATCCCGCCGGAGGAAGGCGAAAGGGATTTTGTGACCCTGGACGACAGGTGGTAAGGAGAGAGCTATGCGCGTTTTATTCGTGGGCAACAGCCACACGTATTTCAACGACATGCCCGCTCTGTTTGCCCGGATGTGCCGGGAAATGAGCGGGGAGGAGCCGGAGCTGCAGATGCTGGCCTACTCGGGCCGCTCCCTCCGCTGGCACCGGGAGGAGTACTTCTCCCTGCGCTTTGCCCTGCTCCGGGGCGGCTTTGACTACTGCGTGCTGCAGCAGCAGGCCCACCCCTTCCCCGGAGAGGAGGAGACGGAGCTGGCCCTGGGGGAGATCCTGCCCCTCTGCGAAAAGGCGGGGGCGAAGCCGGTGCTGTTCATGACCTGGGCCGAGAAGGCAAAACCGGAAAACGCCGGGAGTATGAGCCGCTGCTATCGGCGTCTTGCGAAGGAAACCGGCGCGCTGCTGGCCCCGGTGGGAGAGCTTTTTGAGCGCTTCCGGGGGACGGAGATCGAACTCTACTGGAAGGACGGAGAGCACGCCTCCCCCTACGGCAGCTATCTCATTGCGGCGACCTTTGCGGCCCTGCTCTGCGGGACAGAGGGGCTGGCGCGCCTCTCGGACCGGGCCTGCGATTTCGCCGTCTGCTTTGAGGGGGAGAGCGGTCTGCCCCGGGCGGAGGAGGATCTGAGCAGGGCGGAGATCCGCCTGGACCCGGAGAAGACCGCCGCCCTGCGGGAAGCGGTGCGGGAGACGCTGGAAGCGGGAGAACACCGTTGATTTCCCCAAAAAGGGGGACATATAATTAGGAAAAACGCACAAAAGCCCGGGAGAAGAGCAAGAATCCGTTGACTTTTCTCCGGGCTTTTTCTACAATATGCAGGATGACATGTCCGCCAGGCGAGCCTGTCATCGTCGTTTGTCCGAAATGCTTTGGGAGGATAGAAAAAAACATGAAACAGTTGAAGCCCATCACCAACAAGCTGCTCTGGATCTTTGCCATCGGGCAGTTCGGCTGGAGCCTGCTGTCCGGCGTCGTGACCAACTGGATGGTCTACTACTACACCGGCACCCCCGACGCCAACAACCCCAACACCGGCATTTTCGCCTCCATGGTGACCCAGAACCCCATCGTCTTCAAGCTGACCCTCTTCGGCCTGGTCATGGCTGTGGGCCGCATTTTCGACGCGGTGACAGACCCGCTGATCGCCGGCTGGTCCGACCGCAGCAACTATAAGGGCGGCCGCCGCATCCCCTTCATGCGCACCGTGGCCATCCCCTTTGCCCTGATCACCGTGGCCCTCTTCACCGTGCCCCAGACCGCGAACGTGGCCGTGAACGACGTGCTGCTCTTTGTGATCCTCATGAGCTTCTACCTGTTCATGACCATCTTCTGCACCCCCTACAATGCCCTGATCGCGGAACTGGGCGACACCCAGCAGCACCGCATCAACGTTTCCACCTACATCTCCTTCACTTTCATCGCCGGTACCAGCATCTCCTTCATGCTGCCGAATGTGGCGGGCCTCTTCTCCTTCGCGGGCCAGGCCGGCTCCATCCGCCTGGCGGTGGCTGCCATGTGCACTGTGGCCTGCATCGCCATGCTGGTGCCCTCCCTCTATATCAAGGAGCGGGACTACATTGACTCCAGGCCCAGCGAGACGCCCGCCTTCTCCTCCCTGCTCAAGACCTTCAAGAACGGGCAGTTCCGCCGCTTCGTGTACAGCGACGTGATCTATTTCTTCGCCCTGACCCTGTTCCAGACCGGCCTTGCCTTCTATGAGACCAAGCTCATGGGCATCGAGGACACCTGGACCTTCCCCCTGACCGCCACCATGACCTTTGTGAGCGTGCTGCTCTACCCGGTGGTGAACAGGCTGGCTCCCAAGCTGGGCAAGAAAAAGCTGATCGTCACGGGCTTCTTCTCCTACGCCTTCGTGTTTTTCATCACCTCCATCTGCGGCAAGGGCCTGTACTGGGGCTTCATCGTGGCCGTCTGCGCCTCCGTGCCCCAGGCCATCCTGGGCATCCTGCCCCAGGCCTGCGTGGCGGACGTGGCGGAGCTGAGCCGTCTGGAGACCGGCGAGGACCGCAGCGGCATGTTCTTTGCCGCCCGCACCTTCGCCTTCAAGATGGGCCAGGCCATCGCCATGGTGGTCTTCACCTCCATCACGGCCCTGCGCCCCGGCATGACCGAGGTCCTGCCCGCCCAGTACCGGACCACCGCGGTGGTGGCCACCGTCACCTGCCTCATCGGCGCGAGCCTCTTCCTGCTCTATAACGAGAAGATGATCCTCTCCCGCATCGAGGAACTGAAGAAGCAGAGCTGAAAAGTGTTTGCCGGAAAAACACAGAACATAAGGGGCTGTTGCAAAACACGAAGAAGAGCGCAAACCTCTGATCATAACGTAGGGGAGGGCCTTGTGCCCTCCCGGCGGAACCTGGCTGTATTGTGATAAAAAGTTCGGCGAATTCGTACAATCTGCGAATTCGCCGAACATTTTCTTGAATTCATGCTCC
>JAFSMZ010000050.1:0-15454 GCA_017447685.1 Oscillospiraceae bacterium | reverse complement strand
CTATTGAGTTTTTCCGTTACTTCGTTTATGATCTTTTCCACAGGGGACACCTCTTTCTTGTGGCTGATGTTTGGTGGTGCTTACATTTAACCACTTCGAGGTGCCCTCTGTCTTTTTTTCCTACATCTATTTTACACTAAGTTCGCAATTCCCGCTGTTTTTGCGGCGGATAATCCGCAGAAACGTCCCGGCGGGACCGAAAGCTCCCTCAGCCGCCGATTTTGCGCATGGCCCGGTCCAGCGTCTGGCGGGTGGCGTCCAGGGTTTTCTTCAGGTCTTTCTGCCTGGGCTTCATCAGCATGAGCGCCGCAGTGCCTGCCGCGGCGCCCAGACCCATGCCCAGATAAAACTGAGCCTTCATCCCATTCCCCTCCTTGTTGTGGTCTCATTTGTAGTATGTCCAAGAAAGGCATTGCTACAAACAGGAAATGTGTGGTACAATATTATGAAAGAATCTGATTTGCGAGGTTGGACCGATGAGTGTAAAGATCCTGGCGGTGGGCGATATCTGCGGGGAACCGGGGTTGGACTTCCTGACCAAACGGCTGAAGGACTACCGGAAGGAAAATGACATCGACTTTGTGGTGGCAAACGGCGAAAACGCAAACGTGGTGGGCATCACCCCCCGGCAGGCGGACCTGATCTTCCGGGCAGGGGTGGACGTGATCACCCTGGGCAACCACACCTGGACCAGGACGGAGCTGCGCCCCTATCTGGACGAGCGCAGCAAGATCCTGCGGCCCGGGAACTTCGGGCCCCAGTGCCCGGGCCGGGGCATCGCCGCCTATCACACGCCCTTCGGGGACGTGTGCGTCCTGAACCTGATGGGCCGCTTCACCCTGGACACCAACACCGACAACCCCTTCCTCATTGCCGACGGCTACATGGCGGAGATCCGGGAGAAGATCATCCTGGTGGATTTCCACGCCGAGGGGACCAGCGAAAAGCGGGCCATGGGCTTCCTGCTGGACGGAAAGGCCAGCGCCGTCTGGGGCACCCACACCCATGTGCAGACCTCGGACGCCCAGATCCTGCCCAAGGGTACTGGCTATATCACGGACCTGGGCATGACGGGACCCATCCAGTCCGTGCTGGGGGTGGACCCGGAGCAGAGCATCGGAAAATTCCTGGGCGATCCGCCGAGACGCTATGACTCGGCCAAGGGGCCCAGCAAGCTGGAGGGCTGTGTCTTCACCATCGACCCGGAGACGGGCAGATGCCAAAACGCGGAGGCGATACGACTGACATGAGCGCGATCAAACTCTTGCACGCGGCGGACCTGCATCTGGACTCGCCCTTTGAGGCGCTGCCCGCAGGGAAGGCCGCCATCCGCCGGCGGGAGCAGCGGGAGCTGCTGGACGCGCTGGCGCGGCTCGCTGCCAGCGAGCGGGTGGATCTGGTGCTGCTCAGCGGCGATCTGCTGGACAGCAGCAGTACCTACTTTGAGACGGGGGAGAGCCTGATCCAGGCCCTGCGGAGCATCCCCGCGGCGGTGTTCATCGCCCCGGGCAACCACGACTTTTATTCCCCCAAATCTCCCTACGCCCGGCTGCAGATGCCGGAAAACGTGCACATCTTCACCGACCGGAGCATGCGCTGCTTCGTGCTGCCGGGGCTGAACACCCGGGTCTACGGCGCGGCCTTCACCGAAAACCGCAGCGGCCCTCTGCTGCAGGGCTTTCGGGCGGAGCGGAAGCCGGGGATGACCAATATCCTCTGCATGCACGGGGAAGTGGGCGCACCCAACAGCCCCTACAACCCCATCACCGAGGAGGAGCTGGAGCGCTGCGGCATGGACTATGCGGCGCTGGGCCACATCCACAAGGCCAGCGGCCTGAAAAAGGCCGGGAGCACCTGGTATTCCTGGCCGGGCTGCCCGGAGGGCCGGGGCTTTGACGAGACCGGAGAGAAATACGTGAACCTGGTGGAGCTGGAAAAGGGCGAGTGCCGCATGAAGCAGGTGAGCATCGCCGGGCGGCGCTATGAGACGCTGCAGGTGGACGTGACCGGGGCGGACCCGCTGCTGGCGGTGCACGGCTCCCTGCCGGACGACACGGTATGCGATGTGTACCGCATCACCCTCACCGGGGAGACGGAGACCGCGCCGGACCTGCGCCGGCTCTATGCCAATCTCTCCGAGCTCTTCTTTGAGCTGCAGCTCCGGGATGAGACAAGGCTGCGGCACGGCGTCTGGGACTTTGCCGGGGAGGACACCCTGCGGGGCCTGTTCCTGCGGCGGCTGAGGATCCGCTTCGACGCCGCCCAGACCGAGGAGGAGCGGGTGAAGCTGGAGCAGGCGGCCCGCTGGGGCCTGGCCGCCCTGGACAATGCGGAGGAGGTGGCGCAGCATGAGGATCAATAAGCTCACCGCGTCCTTCGGGAAGCTCCAGAACGAGACCCTGCGCTTCCACGACGGGCTGAATGTGATCTACGCCCCCAACGAGAGCGGCAAGAGCACCTGGTGCGCCTTTATCCGGGCCATGCTCTACGGCGTGGACAGCTCTGAGCGCAGCCGGAACGGCTACCTGCCGGACAAGCTCAAATATGTGCCCTGGTCCGGCGCCCCTATGGAGGGCACCATGGACCTGACCGCCGACCGCTGCGACATCACCCTGACCCGCACCACCCGCAGCAAAAACGCCCCCATGCGGGAGTTTACCGCCACCTATACCGGCAGCAACGTGCCGGTAGAGAACATGAACGGCTCCAATGCCGGCGAGCTGCTGACAGGCGTGACCAAGGACGTGTTCCGCCGCAGCGCCTTCATCGAACAGGGAAACGTGGGCGTCACCGGCAGCCCCGAACTGGAAAAGCGGATCGCCGCCATCGTTTCCACCGGCGAGGAGCAGACCTCCTATTCCGAGGCGGATGAGCGCCTGCGGGCTTGGCAGCGGAAGCGCCGCTGGAACCGCCGGGGCCAGCTGCCGGAGCTGGAGGGCAAGATGGACGATGCCAAGCAGCTCCTGCAGGAGATGGACGGCTCCGCCGAGGAGCTGGAGCGCATGGACCGGGAGCTGAAGACCTGCCAGGAAGAGGCCCAGCAGCTGGAGCAGGCTGTGATCGAGGCCCGGAAGCGCCAGCGCCGGGAAGCGCTGAACCGGCTGAACCGGGGCCGCAGCCAGCTCCACGCCAGCAGCGAGGCGTATGACCGGGCTATCGGCGAGCTGACTCAGCGCCGGGAGGCCCTGCGGGAACTGGGCTTTGGCGATGGGCAGCTGCCAGAGGTGGAGCAGGAGGTCCGCCGGGACCTGAAAAAGCTCAAGGACCTGGGCGAGCCCAAGGTCAGCGGCAAAAAGCTGATCCCTGCCCTGCTGTGCTTCATCCTGGCGGTGGTCTGCGCCGGCGTCTATACCGCAACGGAGCTTCTGCCCTTTATCATCGCGGCGGGCGTCCTCTGCCTTGCGGCGGTGCCGCTGATGATGAGCTACAGCCGGGCGCGGCAGGCGGTCCAGCAGGCCCAGGAGCAGCGACGGCAGATCCTGAAAAAATACAAGGCATCGTCGCCGGCGGAGATCGGCGGGATCCTGCGCAAATTCCGCGGCCTGTACGAGGCGGTGCAGGAGGCGGAGGAGCAGGAGCGCCTTGCCCGCACCGCCTATGAGAGCTCCACGAAGCAGCAGAACGACCTGGAGGAAAACGCCATTGCCGAGCTGGACTTCAGCGGCGGCAGCTCCGAGGCGGCGCAGCTCAGCCGGGCCCTGGCCGCAAAGCGTGCCCAGGTGGAGCAGATCTCCTCCAACATGGCCATGATCCGGGGCCGCCTCTCCGCCATCGGGGATCCCCTGGTGCTGGCCAGCTCCCTCACCTGCATGCAGGAGGAGTATGAGACCATCCAGGGCGAGTATGACGCCATCACCCTGGCCCTGGAGGCCCTGCGGGACGCGGACCGGGAGATCCAGACCCGTTTCTCCCCGGAGCTGGGACGGGTGGCCGCCCGGTATATGTCCGCCGTCACCGGCGGGCGCTACGAGGACGTGCTCATCAACCGGGACTTTTCCGCCAGGACCCGCACCAAGGGGGACGCGGTGGCCAGGGACGCGGAGTATCTCAGCGCAGGCACCCTGGACCTCATGTATCTGGCGGTGCGCCTTGCGGTGTGCGAGCTGGCCCTGCCGGAAGGAGAGCCCTGCCCCCTGATCCTGGACGACGCCCTGGTGAATCTGGACGAGACCCGCTTTGCCCAGGCCATCGAGCTGCTGAAGCAGATCTCCAAAAAGCGCCAGGTGATCCTTTTCACCTGCCGACAGCAGGAGGATGGCCAGGAGAAGGCAGAATAGTATTCAGTTTTGCGTTTCGCGTTTTGAGAATTCCGCTGCAGAAGAATACAAAAAAAGAAGCTTCCGTGTCCGAAGACGCGGAAGCTTCACGCTGTCGACACTTTGTCGACAGCGTGAATCGCCAAAATGGAAACTTCCGAAAAAGTTCCCATTTTGGCAAGGATTGAACGTGAAGGGGGGCATACCCTCCCCCCTTCACAATCTCCCCATGCGTGTCCAAGCTTCGCCGCATAGGTTTGTCTACAGTCTGAAGCTTCCGTGTCCGAAGACGCGGAAGCTTCTTTTTTGTTCAGATCGTATCAGCGGGAGCGCCGGGGCTCAGCGGCGGCGCTTGCGGTTGCGGATGCCGTGGACGATGGCGCCCGCGAAGAGGGCCACGATGCCCACGCCCATGGCGCCGAAGATGCCCAGCACGATGTTGCGGAAGTTGTTTTCGCTGATGCCCATGGTGCCGTCAAAAGCGGGGCTTGCCGTTGGCTCCAGGGCGGGGATCTCCCGGGTGGCGGTCTTGCCGCAGACGCTGCAGACCCCTTCCTCTTCCCCGGCGACGCCGGCAGCGGCGGGCTCCTTCACGGTCCAGGTGAAGCTGTGCTCGGCCTTGTCCAGCTGCTCCTCGCAGTCCTCACAGGCATGCCAGTGGAAGCTCTCATCCGAAGACCAGTCGGCCGCAGCCTTGTGCTCATGCACAGGCTCGGCGCTGGGCGAAGGAGAGGGGCTGGGCGAAGGGGAGGCGCTGGGCAGGGGAACAGTAGAGGGCGAAGGGGACGGGGAGGGACTGGGCGAGGGGGAGGGACTGGGCGACGGAGACGGGGTCGGAGAGGGGCTGGGCTGGTTCACCGTGATGCGGGCGGGATTGGTGTTGGCCCAGGTGATCCGCTCATAGCTGTAGAGCCGGCAATAGAAATAGTAGCCGTCCAGATCTGCGGGGATGTTGTCCACCACCAGGCCCTCGGCAAAATCACCGTCGGTGCGCACCTGCTTGAAGTCCCGGGGCACCAGAGGCTCCCGGCTGACGACGGCGGCTTCCTCCCGGGCTTCCGCCAGGGTGAAGCGATGCTGCTTGTCCGGCGTCATGAGGCACCACTCAAAGTCCTGCACATAGCCGCCGGCGGTGACGAAGGAGGCCCATCCGCCGGGATTCACGGTCTCGTCGGTGGGATGCTTGTAGACCACGGCGGCCCAGATCTCCGGGGTGTAGGCGTGGCTCACAATGGTCAGATGCTTGTCGGAGTCCCGCGTGCAGGTGGCCTGGGAGCCGTTGATGAAGACCATCACATCCTCGGTAAAGACGTAGCCCTCATTGGCGGTGACTTCCACCACCAGATATACGGCCTCCCGGTTCTCAAAACGCTCACCCACCGGCTGGCCGCTGGCAATGTTGTACCAGACGGCGCTCTGAATCGTGACTCCGCCGGTGCTGGTATTGGTGGGGAGATACTGGACCTCCATCCACACCACAGGGGTGGTGCCGCCGTTGCCTGTCTGGAGCAGGACCTTTCCGATCCCGGTTTCCGCAGCGGCCCGGGGAGAGGAAAAGCTGAACAGCGCCAGGCAGAGGCAGAGCACAAGCAGAAAGCCGAGCAAAGAACGGACGCGCAGCTTCATGTTGCATCCTCCTTTTTCTTTCAACATCTTGCGGTTTGATCGCAAAAGGTAACAATAAATATACAAGATAAATTATAGCCCCGGGAGAGGGAACGGTCAAGACAAAAGTCGTACATTTCTGACAATTTGGCAAAAAAATCTTGGCCCTTCGACGTTGTAATTTGCGGAGGGTCTGTTATAATCAAGAAAAGACTTTGGAAGGATCATGAACGGAATGAAGACCTATCAGGCGGGAAGCTGTGATATTGCGGTGATCGGGGCGGGGCATGCCGGCATCGAGGCGTCCCTGGCCGCGGCGCGTCTGGGGCTGGAGACCCTGTGCTTCACCGTGAACCTGGACAGCGTGGGCAACATGCCCTGCAACCCGGCCATCGGCGGCACGGGCAAGGGCCATCTGGTGCGGGAGCTGGACGCCCTGGGCGGCGAGATGGCCCGGGCGGCGGACAAGGCCTGTATCCAGTACCGGATGCTGAACCTGGGGAAGGGGCCGGCGGTCCACTCCCTCCGGGCCCAGGCGGACCGGCGGCGCTACCAGGCCGTGATGAAGCAGACCCTGGAGCGGCAGGAGCACCTGCACCTGAAGCAGGCGGAGGTGGTCTCCCTCGGGGTGGAGGAGGGCGAAGTCCGCTCCGTCACCACCCACACCGGCGCCGTGTGGAGCTGCAGGGCTGTGATCATCGCCTCCGGCACCTATCTGGACGGACGCACCATCGTGGGCGAGGCCCTGAGGTGCGAGGGGCCGGACGGCCTGGCCGCGGCCAAGCCCCTGGCGGCCGAGCTGCGGGAGCTGGGCCTCTCCATGCGCCGCTTCAAGACCGGCACCCCGCCCCGGGTGAACGCCCGGACGGTGGATTTTTCCAAAATGGAGCTGCAGCAAGGGGACGCGGAGCCGGAGCCCTTCTCCTTCGAGACGGAGAAGGCGCCGGAGAACCGGGCGGTGTGCTATCTGACCTATACCAATGAGGAGACCCACCGCATCATCCGCCAGCATCTGGATCGCAGCCCCCTCTATACCGGAACCATCCAGGGCGTCGGTCCCCGCTACTGCCCCAGCATCGAGACCAAGGTCATGACCTTTGCGGACAAGCCCCGGCACCAGCTCTTCATCGAACCCATGGGCCTGGAGACGGAGGAGCTGTATATCCAGGGCTTTTCCTCTTCCATGCCGGAGGAGGTGCAGGTGGAGATGCTGCATACCATCCCGGGCCTGGAAAAGGCGGAGATGACCCGCTGCGCCTATGCCATCGAATATGACTGCATCGACCCCACCGAGCTGCTGCCCACCCTGGAGTGCAAGAAGATCAAGGGGCTCTACGGCGCGGGACAGTTCAACGGCTCCTCCGGCTATGAGGAGGCGGCGGTGCAGGGCTTCGTGGCCGGGGTGAACGCGGCCCGGAAGCTCCGGGGCCAAAGCCCCATGATCCTTCGGCGCAGCGACTGCTACATCGGCACCCTCATCGACGATCTGGTGACCAAGGGCACCAACGAGCCCTACCGCATGATGACCAGCCGCAGCGAATACCGGCTTCTCCACCGGCAGGACAATGCCGACGAGCGGCTCTGCGCCATCGGCAGGGAGATCGGCCTTGTGAGCGAGGAGCGCTACCGGGCGGTGCAGGAGAAGTACGCCGCCGTGGAGCGGGAGATCCAAAGGCTGGAACGCTGCCACCTGGCCCCCTCGGAGGCGCTGAACCGGATGCTGCGGGAAAAGGGCAGCGCCCCGGCGGCAACCGGCGTCTCCCTGGGAGAGCTGCTGCGGCGGCCCCAGCTGAGCTATGAGGATCTTGCGCCCTTTGATCCGGAGCGGCCCGGGCTGGACCGGGCCGTCTGCCGCCAGGTGGAGATTCGCCTCAAGTACGAGGGCTATATCAAGCGGCAGCTCAGGCAGGTGGAGGAGGCCAGACGCATGGAGGAGCGGAAGCTCCCAGAGGATCTGGACTACTCCGCCATCCCCGGCCTTCGCTTGGAGGCCCGGGAAAAGCTGCAGAAGATCCGCCCCACCAGCTTCGGCCAGGCGGGCAGGATCTCCGGGGTGTCCCCGGCGGACCTGAGCGTGCTGATGATCTATATGTCCCTGCGGGACAAGGAATAGGAAGCAAGAAGAGCGGCGTCGGCTTTGCCGGCGGACCCTGGGATAGGCAGGTGAGGATATGAAGGTCGTGGTGGGCTTTTCCGGCGGGGTGGACTCCGCCGTGACCACAAGGCTGCTGCAGCAGGCCGGGCATCAGGTCCACGGCCTGTATATGGACAACACCGACGAGGCCGCCCGCCGGGAGGCCAAAGCCTCCGCGGAGCGGATGGGTATCGAGCTCACGGTCATCGATGTAAAAAGCGAACTGGAGGAAAAGGTCTGCCGCCCCTTTACGGAGAGCTATCTCCGGGGGGAGACGCCGAACCCCTGCATCCTCTGCAATCCCAGCGTGAAATTCCGGCAGCTCATCGCCCTGGCCGACCGGATCGGGGCGGAAAAGGTGGCCACCGGGCACTACGCCCGGGCGGAGAACGGCGCCCTTTACAAGGGCATGCCGGCAAACGACCAGAGCTATATGCTCTGCCGCCTGACAAGAGAACAGGCCGCCCGCCTGATCCTGCCCCTGGGCGTTTACGAGAAGACCCAGGTCCGCGCCATGGCGGTGGAGTGGGGCCTGGACGCGGCCCACAAGCCCGACAGCATGGAGATCTGCTTCATCCCGGACAAGAACTACATCCGCTGGATGTCAGAGCGGGCGGAATTGCCCGGCCCGGGGGACTTTGTGTTTCACGGCAAGGTCATCGGACAGCACGAGGGCATTTTCCGCTGGACGGTGGGGCAGAAGCGCCCGGGACTATACGAGGGAAGAAAGCTCTATGTCTCCCGCATCGACGGGACCACGAACACGGTGGAGCTGGCCCTCTGGGAGGAGCTGTTCCAAAAAGAGCTGCTGGCGGTGGATTTTAACTGGCTCATCAACGCGCCGGTGGGGAAAACCCTCCCCGCAACGGTGCGGGTGCGGCACACCAAGTGGGAGGAGCCCCGCTGCACCGTCATGCCGGAGGGAGAAAGCGTCGTCTCGATCCGCTGCGAGGAGCCGGTGCGCGCCCCCGCCCCGGGCCAGAGCGCGGTGCTCTATGACGGGCAGCGCCTGCTGGGCGGCGGCTTCCTTGTCGGGAAGAACGGAGCGTAAATCCGCTCATTTTTCACAAAGAAAAATCGAATATTGAGCATTATGACTTGACGATGCTCATTCTCTGATCTATAATGCAGAAGAATGAGCGAACGGACCCGCCCATTTGCCCGAATCGAAAGAGAAGGAAAAGGGGCGGGGCTTTTTTTGACAAAAATGCGAGGAGCTGCAGCCCCCGGGACCGGCGGCGCCTCAGCTGCATGAAGAAGAAGGAGACGGAGCGCGTGACCAGAAATGAATTTGAGCTGCTCTACGCGGTAAAAAAACACGGCGTGCAGAGCCACCGTCGGCTCAGGGAGCTGGCAGGGGTCTCCACGGGCTTTATTTCCCAGACCCTGCGCGCCTTTGAGGAGCGGGGCTATATCCGGGACGGGGCGATCACGGAGCTTGGCCTGGCGGCGCTGGCCCCCTATAAGGTGGACAATGCCGTCATCATGGCGGCGGGGATGTCCAGCCGCTTTGTGCCCATCAGCCTGGAAAAGCCCAAGGGCCTGCTGACGGTGAAAAACGAAGTGCTCATCGAGCGGCAGATCGAGCAGCTGCAGGCCGCCGGCATCCGGCAGATCGTGCTGGTGCTGGGCTATAAGAAGGAGGCCTTCTTCTACCTGGAGAATAAATACGAGGGTGTCCGCATCCTCATCAATCCCTGCTACAACACCAAAAACAACAGCTACACCCTGTTCCTGGCCCAGAAATACATCGGCAACAGCTACATCTGCTCCTCCGACGACTACTTTGCAAGCAACCCCTTTGAGGAGTACGTATATCAGGCCTACTACGCCGCCGTCCATGTGAGGGAGAAGACCAACGAGTGGTACATGATCCCGGACAGCAAGGGCAACATCGCCAAGGTCAGCCGCAGCGGCGCAGAGGGCGACATCATGCTGGGCCATGTGTACTGGGACCGGGCCTTCTCCAAGGCGATGATCGGCCTGCTGAACGGAGATCAGCAGGAGGGCCGCTATGACCAGGAGCTGTGGGAGACGGTGCTGGCGGAGCATGTGAAGCAGCTGCCTCCCATGGAGATCAAGGTCTACCGCGACGACACGATCTTTGAGTTTGACTCCCTGGAGGAGCTGCGGGTCTTTGACGAGACCTATGTGAACCATACCCGCAGCGCCATCATGAAAAACATCGCCCGGGTGCTGGATTGCCCGGAGGGAGAGATCCGGGGTTTCAAGACCATCAACGCGGGGCTTACCAACACCAGCTTTGTTTTCACCGTTCGGGGAGAAAAGTATGTGTACCGGCACCCGGCGGAGGGTTCGGAGGCATTCATATCCCGCGCCCACGAGAAAAAAGCCCTGGAGCTGGCCCGGGACATCGGTGTGGAGCCCACATTCCTGTACATGGACCGGAGCGAGGGCTGGAAGATCAGCCGCTATGTGGAAGAGAGCCGGAAACCCGACTACGACAGCTGGGAGGACTCCCTGCGGGTGCTCTCGGTGCTGCGGCGGCTCCACGGGGAGAAGCGCAGCGTGGACTGGGACTTTCTGCCCTGGGAGGCGGCAGCCGGGATCGAGGAGATCCTGCGCAAAGAAAAGGGCGGCATCGCCGACCGGGACTTTGAAAAGCTGAAGGAGGCCGTGGGCAAGTGCTTCCGGGCCTGTCAGGGGGACGGGGTGGAGCGCCGCTTCTGCCACTGCGACACCTACAGGGGCAACTGGATGCTGACGAAACAGGGCGACACCATCCTGATCGACTGGGAATATGCCGGGAACGCGGACCCGGGCTGTGATCTGGGCGGCTACATCATGGACGCCATGTGGCCTGTTCCGGAGGCGGAGAAATTCATCCGGGCCTACTGCGGGGAGGACTGCAGCGAGAAGCTGCTGTTCCACTACCTGGCCTACACGGCCCTGATCTCCTATTACTGGTACGTCTGGGCCCTGTACCGGGAGGCCTGCGGCGCGGTGATGGGGGAGAGCCTTTACAACTGGCATGTGATGGCCAGGCGCTACAGCAGATATCTGATCGAAAAATACGCCCTCTGAGGGGCCTGAAAAAGGAGATTACAGACATGGCGGAACTGGTAAGAGAGATCGAGCAGGAGGACTTGCCCCAGCTGCGTGAGCTGGTCAGAAAGACCCGGGGGGACGCTCCCATCCGGGACATTCAGAGACTGGGCGGCATGACCAACCATTCCTACAAGGTGACCCTGGAGAGCGGGGAGGAGCTGCTGGTGCGCATCCCCGGTGAGGGCACGGAGGAAATGATCGTCCGCCGGGACGAGCGCAAGAGCACGGAGCTTGCCTGCAGGCTGGGCATCGACGCGCCCCTCTATTACTTTGACGACGCGGGCCACAAGGTGATGCACTTTATCCACGACCCCCAGCCCATGAGCGAGGAGGTCATGCGGCGGCCGGAGAATCTGCGCCAGGCGGCGGAGATCTTCCGTCGGCTCCACAGCTGCGGGGAGGACACCGGCGTGCGCTTTGAGGTCTTCGAGATGGCGGAGCTCTACGAGAAGATCATCCGGGACGGGGGCGTGGCCTTCTATGAGGACTATGAGACCGTGAAGCAGACCGTGATGGACATCAAGGCCCAGGTGGACCGCAAGGGCGCTGCGCCCCGGGTGCCCTGCCACAACGACAGTCTGGTGGGCAACTGGGTCCTGGACGGGGACGGCAAGCTCTACCTGATCGACTGGGAATACAGCGGCATGAACGAGGCCATGTGGGACCTGTCCTGCCTCTCCATCGAGGCGGAGTACAGCCCGGAGAACGACGGGCAGCTGCTGGACGCCTACTACGGCAGAACGGCTACCGTGGAGGAGAAGAAGCGCTTTGCGGCAGCCAAGCTCTATGTGGACTATCTCTGGACCCTCTGGGGCCTGACCAGGGTCCCCTTCGACGGGCAGTTCATGCAGGACTACGCGGACTTCCGCTACGAGAGGCTCAAAAAGAACATCGAGGCTTACAGAAGCATCGGCTGAGGAGGAAAAACACATGACAGCTGGAATCCTTGCCGGCGTCACCTGGGCGCTGGAAACCATCATCCTGGGCGTGGCCCTGGCCATGAACCCCTTTATCGGCACCGAGCGGGCGGTATTTCTGGCCCCCTTCGTGTCCACCTTCCTGCACGACGCCTGTTCCGCCATCTTCTCCTGCCTCTATAACGGGGTGCGGGGCAATCTGCCTCAGCTCTGGAAGGCGCTGAAGACCAAGGGCGGCCGGGCCGTGGCACTGGCTGCCGTCATCGGCGGCCCCGTGGGCATGACGGGCTATGTGCTCTCGGTGGCGAACATGGGCGCCTCCATCGGCGCGGTGGCCAGCGCCATCTTCCCCGCCATCGGCGCGGTGCTGGCCTACTTCTTCCTGAAGGAAAAGATGCAGTGGTACCGCTGGATCTTCCTGATCCTGACCCTGCTGGGCGTGTACGGCCTGTCCTACAGCCCGGAGATCAACATCACCAACTTCTGGCTGGGCTTTGTGGGCACCCTGATGTGCGCCTTCGGCTGGGGCATCGAGGCCGTGATCATCGCCAAGAGCGTGCAGGATCCGTTGGTGACCGATGAGATCGCCCTGCAGATCCGGCAGACCACCTCCGCCCTCACCTACGGCATCGTGCTGCTGCCCATCCTGAAGGGCTGGGGCTTTACGGTGAGCCTCTTCTCCGGCACAGGCTGGCTGCTGCCCACCATCGCCCTGGCGGCCCTCTTCGCCACGGTGTCCTACCTCTTCTACTACCGGGCCATCAGCCAGATCGGCGCCTCCAAGTCCATGGCGCTGAACGTGAGCTATTCCGCCTGGGCCATCCTCTTCACGGTGCTGATCTTCCGGGATACCAGCGTGCTGAACCCGGTGACCATCCTCTGCGCCGTGGTGGTGCTGGTCTGCAGCATCCTGGCCGCCGCGGATTACAAAGAGCTTTTCAGCAAGAGCAAGGCCTGAGAAAAAACACAAAGGCAAAAACACCCATCTTCTGCCAACGGACAGAAGATGGGTGTTTTTCGGTTGATTCGGATGAGGCTTCGGAAGGGGACGGCGGACGACCGATGGTCGTCCTCAAGCTGTCGACAAAGTGTCGACAGCTTGAATCGCCAAAATGGAAACTTCCGAAATAGTTCCCATTTTGGCATAGATTGAACGTGAAGGGGGGCATACCCTCCCCCCTTCACAATCCCCCCATGCGTGTCCAAGCTTCGCCGCATAGGTTTGTCTACAGTCTGCGGACGACCGATGGTCGTCCTACGATATTGTTCCCGTCTCCACGAATGCAGTGGGGCCGGTGAGGAGCAGATCGCGGACCCGATCCTCCTCCCGGCGAAGGGAAACGTGAAGCAGGCCTCCGGGCATGCGGATCTCCAGCGGGGCATCCGGGACGCGGCCCAGCAGCCTGAGACTCACCGTGATGGCGCCGCAGCCGGTGCCGCAGGCCAGGGTGAAGTCCTCCACGCCACGCTCAAAGGTGATGGCGCGGACCTGACTCTCCCCGATGAGAGAGACGAAGCTGACGTTTGCGCCCTTGGGAAAGGCGGGGCTGTGACGCAGGCGGCGGCCCCGCTGCCGCAGGACCTCCAGGTCGTCGAAGGCATCAGGGCTCACCTCCACCACCGCGTGGGGAAGGCCGGGATCGCCCAGCTCCACATAGGCGCAGCGCTCCCCCTCGGCTACGCGGTCCAGGTCGATGACGGAGGGGTCCGGCAGGCAGACCTCATAGCGCTCCCGGTCCATGCGCCGGGCGGTGATGAGTCCGGCGGTAGCCCGGAAGCAGATGTGCTCCGGATCCGGCGACAGGCCCTGCTCCACGGCGTAACGGGCGACGCAGCGGGCGCCGTTGCCGCACATCTCCCCCAGAGAGCCGTCCGCGTTGTAAAAGAGCATGGAAAAGTCCACCCCCGGCTCCCCGGGCAGGACGACGATGAGCCCGTCGGCCCCGGGGCCGGTTTTTTCCGAGCAAAGACGAAGGGCGAGATCGGAAAGATCCTCGCCCTTCTCCTCACGCCGCGGGGACTCTAAAATGAGGAAGGAGTTGCCCGCGCCGTGCATCTTGGTATAGTTCATGCCTGGTTCTTCTTCTGCAGGGCCTTCTGCAGCCAATCCTTGCCGTCATTGAAGCGGGAGACGATGTAGGAGGCCACATAGTCGCCGGCGGCGTTGACCATGGTGGCAGGGGGATCCACCAGATCGCCGATGGCCTGGGCGATGGGGAAGGCGATGGCCAGCTGCTCGGGGAAGAAGAGGGAGCAGAGCACCAGCTCGCCGGTACCGCCGCCGCCGGGGATGCCGGACATGGCAACGGAGGAGACGGTGGCGATCAGAATGGCAATCAAGGCATTGCCGGTGGCAAAGTCCTTGCCGAACATGGCGAAGAGGAAGGCCACCTTGATGATGGCGCTCATGCCGGAGCCGTCCATGTTCATGGTGGCGCCCATGGGCAGCACGATATCGGTGACGTCCTTGGAGATGCCGGTGTCCTCGGAGACTTCCATGTTGGTGGGGATGGTGGCCACAGAGGAGCAGGTGCCGAAGGCAACCGCCGCGGGGCGGAACAGGTGCTTGAACATGACCTTGACGGCGCCCTTGCCGCCGCCGAAGCGGGCGTAGAGCGGGAAGATCAGGAACATGTAGGCAAAGGAGACCACGTAGTAGAGGATGATGGCCCGGGCGTAGTTGGTGACGAAGTCAGCGCCGTGGGCGGCCACCAGGGCGGCGAAGAAGCCGAAGAAGCCGATGGGGGCGTAGTAGCTGATGAGCTGGATGACCTTCATGAGGACATTGGTGATCTCCTCCAGCAGCTTTGCCACCTTGGTCTCGGGCCCGCCGCACATCTGCACGCCGAAGCCGAAGAAGATGCCGGCGATGATGAGCTGCAGGATGGAGCGGCGGCTCCAGAGCTCGGGGAAGTCGGGCTTGGTGAAGAAGCCGACGATCATGTCGCCTGCGGTCATAGGCTCGGAGGCGCCGGGCTCAAAGGCCGGCTCGCCGATGTACACGGGGATGAAGCGGACCAGCACATACATGATCACGGAGGCAATGACGGTGGTGCACATAAAGGTCAGGACCGTGGTGCCCATGAGCTTGCCGGCGCGCTTGGCACTCTTCATATTGGCAATGGCGGAGGAGATGGAGAAGAACACCATCGGGACCACCACGCAGAACATCATGTTGATGAACAGGGTGCCCAGAGGCTCCAGAACGGCGGCGCCCTTCCAGAAGTAGCCCACCAGGCAGCCGGCCACGATGCCGATGATCATGGAGAAAAAGAAGAAGTTGCTTTTCAGAAACTTAGCCATGAGAATTGCCTCCTTGTTTTTGTTTCCATGTTGAATTGCAAAGATAAGTTCCAGTCGGCGGTGCTGCCAGGTGGAAATAAAGATTGCAAAGCCTTTCATAGAATTAAAATGTGCAAACACGGGTCCATGAGAATGAACACCGTGAGATTGCCAACAGGGCAGCATCTTCG
>JAFSMZ010000021.1:0-15256 GCA_017447685.1 Oscillospiraceae bacterium | reverse complement strand
GGAATGGTACCCTCGTGGTAGCACTCGCTGCGGGCGATCTCAGCGCCGCCCAGACGGCCGCCGCACTTGACCTTGATGCCCCGGGCGCCCATACGCATGGCGCGGCCCATGGCATTCTTCATGGCACGGCGGAAGCCGATGCGCTTCTCCAGCTGCTGCGCGATGCTCTCGGCAACCAGCTGAGCATTGGTATCGGGGGTGCGCACTTCGACGATGGAGAGAGCCACGGGCTTGCCGATGAGCTTCTCGACCTCGAGACGCAGGCGCTCGATCTCGGCGCCGCCCTTACCGATGACCACGCCCGGACGGGCGCAGTGGATATAAATGCGGACCTTGGCGCTGTCGCGCTCGATCTCGATGGTGGGAACGCCGGCGGAATAGAGGGTCTTCTTCAGAAACTCACGGATCTTGTGATCCTCGACGATCAGATCGCCGACCTTGTCTTCCCGAGCATACCAACGGGAGTCCCAGTCTTTAATAACGCCTACACGCAGGCCATGGGGATTCACTTTCTGTCCCATAATTCTGCCTCCTTCCCTTAGTCTCTCTCAGCCACAGCGATCATGATGTGGCTGGTGCGCTTGTTGATGCGGTACATACGGCCCTGAGCTCTGGGCATGCCCCGCTTGAGGATGGGGCCGGCGCCGACGAAGGTCTGGCACACAAAGAGCTTCTCAGGATCCATTTCAAAATTGTTCTCGGCGTTGGCCATGGCGCTCTTGAGCACCTTGATCATCAGCTCGCAGCCGGCCTTGGGGGTGTTCTCCATGAGAGCCATGGCGACCTTGGCGTCCTTGCCGCGGATCATGTTGCAGATGATCTCGACCTTGCGGGGAGAAATGCGGGCGTACTTGTGCTCCGCACGGGCAATTTTCTTCTCGTCCATTTCTTCTCCTCCTTACTTGCCGGTCTTGCTGCCGGCATGGCCGCGGAAGGTGCGGGTCGGGGCGAACTCGCCCAGCTTGTGACCGACCATATCCTCGGTGACATACACGGGAACGTGACGGCGGCCGTCGTGGACGGCGATGGTGTGTCCGACGAAGGACGGGAAAATCGTGGAGGAACGGCTCCAGGTCTTGACGACCTGCTTGTTGCCGCTCTTGTTCATTTCATCGACTCTCTTCAGCAGCTCGGGAGCGGCGAAGGGGCCCTTCTTAATGCTTCTGCTCATTTACCATTTCCCTCCTTACTTCGCGTTGCGGCGCTTGACGATGAACTTATCGGTCTTGTTCTTCGTCTTGCGGGTCTTGTAACCCAGCGCGGGCTTGCCCCAAGGAGTTACAGGGCCGGGACGGCCGACAGGGCTCTTGCCCTCGCCGCCGCCGTGGGGGTGGTCATTGGGGTTCATAACGGAGCCGCGGACCGTGGGACGGATGCCCATGTGGCGTTTGCGGCCGGCCTTGCCGATGTGGACATTGGCGTGGTCGATGTTGCCGACCTGGCCGATGGTGGCAAAGCAGTCCATGCGGACCTTGCGCATCTCGCCGGAGGGGAGACGCACGGTGGCCATGCCGTTCTCCTTGGCCATCAGCTGAGCGGCGACGCCGGCGCTGCGGACAAGCTGAGCGCCCTTGCCGGGGTAGAGCTCGATGTTGTGGATCACGGTGCCCACGGGGATGTTGGCCATCGGCAGCGCGTTGCCGGCCTTGATGTCGGCAGCGGCGGAGGCCAGGATGGTGTCGCCAACGTTCAGGCCCACAGGAGCCAGAATGTAGCGGCGCTCGCCGTCGGTGTACTCCACCAGGGCGATGAAAGCGCTGCGGTTGGGGTCATACTCCAGGCGGAGGACCTTGCCCTCGACGTCCAGCTTGTTGCGCTTGAAGTCGATGACGCGGTACTTCTGGCGGTTGCCGCCGCCCTGATGGCGGACGGTGATGTGGCCGTAGCTGTTGCGGCCGGCGTGCTTCTTCAGAACCTCGGTCAGGGTCTTCTCGGGCTTGACATGCTTGTCAACGCCGTCGAAACCGGAGACGGTCATGTTGCGCCGGGCAGGAGTAGTCGGTCTGTAAGTTTTAATAGACATTCTCGTTTCCTCCCTTAGACCATGCCTTCGAAGAGCTCAATGTTCTTGGAATCGGCACTGAGCTTCACGACGGCCTTTTTCCAGGAAGCGGTCTTGCCCATGGGGTAGGCGCCGGTGCGCTTGGCCTTGCCGCGCACATGCTCGGTGGTGACCTTGATAACGGTCACGCCGAAGATCTCCTCGATGGCCTTCTTGATCTCGATCTTGTTCGCGTCCTTGGCGACCTCAAAAGCGTACTTCTTGATGTCCAGGTCTTCCATGGACTGCTCGGTGATGATGGGGCGAATGATCACATCGTATGCGGTCTTCATCAGGCGAACACCTCCTCGATCTTGGCAAGCGCAGCCTTATCGACGATCATCTTGCCGCTGGTGAGAATCATATAGGGGCTGAGGATGGTGGCGGTGGTGGTGGTCACGCCCTCGATGTTGCGGGCGGACTTGACGACCTTCTCGTCCACATTCTCGGTGACGACCAGGGCCTTGCCGTCCACACCCAGCTTGGTGAGGAAGCTCTGGAAGGGCTTGGTCTTGATCTCCTCGACCTTCAGGCCGTCGATAACCAGGATCTCGTTGGCCTGAGCCTTGGCGGACAGGGCGGACTTGAGAGCCAGGCGGCGGACCTTCTTGTTGAGGGAGTAGCTGTAATCCCGGGGCTTGGGAGCAAAGGCGACGCCGCCGTGGTACCACACAGGAGAACCCGCGTAGCCGGCGCGGGCGCGGCCGGTGCCCTTCTGACGCCAGGGCTTCTTGGTGGTGTAGGAAACCTCACCCTTGGTGAGGGCGCTCTGGGTGCCCTGACGGCAGTTGGCCAGGTGATTCTTGACGGAATCATGCAGAACGCTCTTGTTCGGCTCGATGCCGAAGATGGCCTCGGAGAGCTCGATCTCGCCGATCTTCTCGCCTGCCATATTAAACAGATTCGCAATAGGCATTTATGCTGCTCTCCTTTCTTTACTTGGTACGGGCGGAAGCCTTCTGCGGGTTGACACGCGCGGACTGCTTCTGCGGGTTGATGCTGACACCGGCGGCCTCGCCCTTCTTGACGGGCTGGGTCTTGACGGTATTCTTAATGTAGACGATGCTGCCCTTGGGGCCGGGAACGGCGCCGCGGATGGCGATCAGGTTCAGCTCAGCGTCGACCTTGACGATGTCCAGGTTCTGCACAGTGACCTGATCCACGCCCATGTGACCAGCCTGCTTCTTGCCCGGGAAAATGCGGGAAGGATCGGTGCTGGAGCCCATGGAACCGGCGTGACGGTGAACGGGGCCGCCGCCGTGGGTGGTGGGGGTGCGGCCCTGGCCGAAGCGCTTGATGACGCCGGCGTAGCCGTGGCCCTTGCTGATGCCGGTCACGTCGACCTTGTCGCCCTCGGCGAAGATGTCGGCCTTGACGGTATCGCCCACTTCGAACTTATCGGTCTCCTCCAGGCGGAACTCCTTGAGGTGCTTGAGATTGGCAACGCCGGCCTTCTTCAGGTGGCCTGCCTCGGGCTTGGAGAGCTTCTTCTCGGCGACTTCCTCGTAGCCGAACTGGACCGCTTCGTAACCCTCTTTTTCTTTGGTCATCTTGGCGACCACCGTGCAGGGGCCAGCCTCGATGACGGTGACGGGAATGACCTTGCCCGCCTCGTCGAAGATCTGCGTCATGCCGACCTTCTTGCCAATGATGGCTTTCTTCATTGTATTTCCTCCTTTGGTTATTGGTTGCCTCGCTTAGCCCGGGTGGTCCGCCCGTCCAGAGGCTGGCAACTTAACCCGTCCGCATTCGCAAGTTACGGACTTATGGGTCATTTATAATGGGTTTTCCTCTTTGGCTCCCCTGCCTAAGGGGAGCTGGCGCGCAGCGCCTGAGGGGTTTTTCCTCTTAGGCTCCCCTGCGCAAGGGGAGCTGGCGCGCAGCGCCTGAGGGGTCGTGCCTGAGTTTGCCCAGATCAGAGCTTGATCTCGATCTCCACGCCGGCGGGGACTTCCAGGTTCATCAGAGCTTCCACGGTCTTCTGGGTGGGAGTCATGATGTCGATCAGGCGCTTGTGGGTGCGGCGCTCAAACTGCTCGCGGCTGTCCTTGTACTTGTGGACGGCGCGCAGGATGGTGACGATCTCGGTCTTGGTGGGCAGGGGGATGGGTCCGGAGACCTTGGCGTCGGTGCGCTTGGCGGCTTCCACGATGGTTTCGGCGGCCTTGTCGATCAGCTGGTGGTCGTAAGCCTTGAGGCGGATGCGGATCATGTTCTTGTTGGTGCTTGCCATGGGTGATTTCTCCTTTTTTCGTACGTTTTTTCGGCGGCATTGGGGACCGCCTCCCTTATGCGTACGGATGAAGCTGTTTTTTTGTACACACAACCGTGCGTATCAGGCCGTGACCGAAAAACAAAACCGGCCAGCTGGCCGGTCGATCCCCGTGCACGCGATATACGCGTGTACAATAAACAGGTTTCAGCCGCCCGATTGCGTGCCGGATATTCCTCCGACACCGGACATACTCCACGGAAGTTACCTCGGATCCCCGAGCAATCTCCCGCTTCCTCGCATAATACGCCCCTGCTCTCGCACAGGCGCTCCGTTAGTATAGCAGCTGATCCTCTCTATGTCAAGAAGAATTTTGTTATTTCCGGAGAAATTTTTTCTTTGTTTTTGTGCACTGCGCCAAAAATAGTTGCAAAGCAGCAACACGGCCGCCTGTGACGGTTTCCGGCGCATCCACCCACAGGAAATCCCCATGCGTCACCGGCGCATGGGGATTTCCTTCAGTATACGTTCCAGCCCTGCAGAAAGGCCCAGAGATAAGCCAGTTCCCCTGCAGCACACAGAATTGCTGCAGCCGTGGCCAGACGCTTCCGTTTTCCCAGTTCAGCAAGGGCGGGATAGAGCGGCACCGCTACCACAAGGTATCTGGGGCCGCTGATCAGAAAGCTTGGTGCGACAGCAAAGAAGAAATATACGATGAACCAAAGGCTGTAGCTTGCACGCAGCTTGCCGGCGCTGTGTGCAAGCAGCAGGAGGGAGCCCATGATGCACAGCACGTTCGGGATCCAGATGCCCAGGGAGCTGGTGTAATAGGGCGTCTGGATATCTGCCAGGGCATTGTCGGTCTGGTAGGCGACAGTCTGAAAAAACAGGCCCATCCGCTGGCTCCAGTACTGATCCTCCATCTCCATGAACTTGAAGGGGTCTCCGTAATAATGCCAATTGATCCATAGATAGGCCAGCGTCCCCATGGGCACCAGGAAGCAGCAGGCCACACGCAGGGCGTGCTTTCCGGGCTTTTTCGGTTCCCGGATCCAGGCGGCCACCGCCTCAAACAGCAGCGGCGCGAAAACCAGCACGCCCAAAGAGCGACTGAAAGCGGCCAGGGCTCCCACAAAGCCGGCGGGCAGCCATGCCCGCCTCCGGACAAGATACATGCTCAGAAGGCTGCAGAAGAAAAAGCAGCACTCGCTCATGGGCAGCACAAAGAAGAAGGCTGCCGGCAGGAACAGGGTATATTTCAGTACGCCCCTGGCCTGCTTCTCCGGATAATCCAGGCACAGCAGCCGATAGAGCAGGCAGTTGGAGGCGGGAAAGAGAAGCAGCGCGATGAAAGTTCCCGCCTGATATACATCCAGGCCCAGCATCCAGAGTCCCCTGGTCAACAGAGGGAACAGCGGGTAAAACACCAGCCTCCTCTCCTCGCCCGCCGTTGGGCTGTACCAAAAGCGGGCAATGTCCATGTAATTGCCGGTGTCGAGCTCAGCAAACCAGCGCAGTCTCTCGTTCAGGCTTCCGCTGTCCCCCATCAAGTCTCTTGCCAGCAGGATCAATCCCAGCTCCAGGCTTCCGGCCAGCAGGCTCAGGCATGCCACCCTCCAGAGGGGAAGTGTCTCTCCCTGCTCCGGCAGTATTTCCTCCTCACCGGACCAGAAGATCATCCATTGCCTCACAAAGCGCAGACAGAGCAGCACAAACAGCAGCAGCGACAGGAATGCCATTCCCCGTCCTGCGTGGTTGGCACGGCAGTTCAGGAGCCAGTGCACATAGAGGCCGCTCAGGGCCAGCAGCCCCAGGAGATCGATGCATGCCTCAATTTTGCTTTTGAACAGCACTTTCATGGGCCCTCGTCTCCCGGCAAAATGCCATACACGGCATCGAAGCCGTAATATTGCGCCAGCTCCTGGTTATACCAGTAGTCCGGTGAGGAGGCAAGGCCTTCGTCGCGGATCTCGCTGTGAGGGGTAGTCGTCACATAGGCAGGCAGCATAACG
Organism: Oscillospiraceae bacterium; assembly: GCA_017447685.1. GTDB lineage: Bacteria > Bacillota > Clostridia > Oscillospirales > Oscillospiraceae > Limivicinus. The sequence continues at coordinate 8,991 of JAFSMZ010000021.1, read as the reverse complement.
CTGCTCTCGCCGCTGTCCTGCGCGCTTCGGACGATTGCGTTCCGCTCCCGAGCCTGGAGGCACAGCGAAAGGATATCTCCCGTGCCCGCCAGAAAAGAAAAGGCGAACAGCACTGTCAGCACAGCGGCTACAGAGGCAAGCTTTGTTTTTTCCTTCAGCTGGACCAGCTCTCCCATCAGCATCAGGCAGGCCAGCACAGAAAGCAGGCCCGTCACCGTGAAGGAGCGCGCAACCAGATAAGCTGCGGTGGACAGGGCCAGGGCGGGAGCCATGGCGCCGGCAAGCAGCAGGAAGGAGGCCCCCAGCACTTTTTTATCTCCACCCCTGGCCCAGGTCCAGGCAAAGAGCAGCGCGTAAAGCAGAAGAAGCGGCAGGAAATACTCCCGCAGCGCCGTGATCACCGTCTTCAGTCCCACTGCCAGCTGATGGAAGGAAAAGACGCCGCCGGTCCGGGAGCTCAGGGTAGACGGCGCTGTGAGCAGCAGCAGGAAGCCCGCGCAGCCCAGCAGGAAGGACAGCAGCAGTTGAAGAGGAAGCCTCTTTTCCCGCACGGCTGACATGACAAGCAGCAGAAAGGCGCTGGCCAGGAGCCCGATGCCCCCGATTTCAGAGTAAAAGCCGCAAAGCAGACAGGCCAGTGCATGGAGCAGGGATCCCCATATCCCCATTTTTCTCTCCGTTCCCAGGGCCGCCTGATAGAAGGGCGCCAGAGACCAGAGCAGCAGCGGCAGGCTCCAGCCATAGTTGCAGGAGCCAGTCAGCCAGAGGAAAACCTCCCCAAAGGCGGGGATGCAAAGCCACAGCAGCATGGCCGCCACGACCGCAAAGCCCCAGAGACGGCGCTGCTCTTGCGGCAAATAGTTCTGGAGCAGGAGCAGCAGCAAGGGCAGTACCGCGGCATTCAGCAGGCAGAAGACCGCCCGGGGCGGGATCTGAAGGAGATAGACCATCAGATGCGCCGCGACCCTTCCATTGACATGAAGCCAAAGATTCTGCAGATTCTCCCGGATCTCAGGAATCGTATCCACATGCTCACCGCTGATGCCATAGTAGTGCGCATAGTCGTCACCGGCCATGGGGGTCATGAGATTGAAGGCAAGCAGGAGCAGATATACTGCCAGCAAAGCCAAGGCGAAACACCTCTCGGCGTTTCGTCCCGGCTTCCCGGCGCAGCTGTGTTTGCTTCCTCCCATAATGCTCAGAAGTTGAAGGTATGGGGCATCAGCTCCGAGAGCTTGTAGCTCACATAGCGTCCGCCGGCCTTGGCGCAGAGGACCTCCATCTCCGGAGAAAACTCCGAGAGGAACTGGCGGCAGGAGCCGCAGGGGGTGCACCAGTTTTCGCTGTCAGCATAGATGGCGATGCGGCGGAAGTCCCGGTGGCCCTCGCTGACGGCCTTGACGCAGGCGGTGCGCTCGGCGCAGATGGTGTCGCCCAGGGCGGCATTCTCCACATTGCAGCCGATAAAGACCTGCCCGTCCATGCACTCCAGGGCGGCGCCCACGGCGAAGCGGGAATAGGGGACGTAGGCGTTCAGGGATGCCTCTTTTGCCATCAACATCAATTCTCTGTCAGTCATCGTTCTTCTCTCCCTTGTTCATATTTGCTGTGCCTGCGCCTTTTTCGGCGCCGTCTTGCTCGTCAAAGATGATCTCCCAGTCGGCAAAGCCGAAGAGAGGGTTGCCGTAATTGGGATTGATGCCCTTGCACACGCCGCGGCGGGTAATGATCTGCTGCTTTTCAAAGCCGATCACCACGAAGGAGCCGTTGTCGTTCATGATGTGGTCGCAGAGCTGGTAGTATTCATCGGCCCTGGTGGCGTCGGGAGCGGCCAGATATCGCTCGATCCGTTCCACGATGGTGTTGTCCTTGGAACGGGAGTAGTTCTGGTTGGTGAGCTCGTTGTCTTCGTTCCGGGGCTGGAGCAGTTCGGTCAGGTCAAAGTTGTTGCGCAGGCGCACCTCGCCGTAGTACATGTCCATGGTGACCTGCTGTTTGCCCGACTTGAAGCTGCCCTCCTCCAGGGCGCTCATATAGGCGGCCCAGGTCAGCTCGTGGACCGTCACCTTCAGGCCGATGGAGGCCATATCCTCCTGGAAGCGCCGGGCAATGCCGCACTTGGCGCTGCTGTCGGCGCAGACCACAAAGTTCAGGTCGATCTCCTGGGGGGAGCCGGACATGAATTCCAGCATCCCGTCCTCGTCATAGTCCTCCACGCCGGCGGCGATCAGGATATTCTTGACGGCCTCCAGGTCATAATTCAGCCGATCCTCCAGGGCGTCCGGGTAGGCCAGGCAGGTGGGGTACATGGGCAGGGCCGCGGAAACCGCGTTGCCGTGGAGCAGCTCCACCAGATAGGCCCGGTCGAAGGCGTGCTGCATGGCCAGGCGGAAGTAGCTGTAGCGCCCCAGCATGCTCTCCTCGTTGAAGGCCACATAGTGCATGTTGGTGGTGGCATAGGTGTGGAACTCGTTGGAGCTGGCGTAGCCCAGGTTGGTATAGCTGGAGGGGTCGTTGATGACCACATCGATGTAGCCGTCCTCAAAGGCGCTGATGATGGCGTCGGCGTTGTTGTGCTCCAACAGGTAGATGGTATCCACCGGCAGATCCTCATAGCCGGGGTAGTACTCGTTTGCGATCAGGGCGTCGCCCTCTTCATTATAACAATAAGGACCGCTGCCGATGGGGGTATTGCCCGCGGGTCCCAGATCGCCGTAGGTCATGGCCTTGATCACCGGCAGGTTCAGCAGCTTGATGAACTGCCGGTCCCCGATGCCCAGGGTCACATACACCACGCCCTCGCCGGGGGAGGCGCCCTGGTAGCTGGCGAAGCGGCCGAAGTAGCGGTCGGAGTTGATGGCCCAGCCCATGGAGTAGCTCACGTCCCGGGGCGTGACCTCGCTGCCGTCGGAGAAGTAGTGCCCAGGCTCGATGGTCAGCTCCCAGTTCTTGCCGGAGTCGTCGCACTTCCACTCGCTGATGATGCCGGAGTCCCGGATCACCTCAAAGTTGTTGTCCAGCTCCACCATGTTTTCGTAGACCAGGGCACAGATGAGCTGGTTGGCGTGGTTGGTGGCCACGAAGGGGTTTTTGCTGTAGCGGCTGTTGCTGTTCACGGAAAAGACCTGGTCCAGGGCCGGGGCGCGTTCCACGTCCTTGCCCCCGGTGGACTCCTGGATCTCATCCTCGGGATTGCTGCTGCTTCTGCCGCAGGCCGCAAGGCTCAGCAGCATCAGCAGGGCCAGCAGCAGCGCCAGGCTTCTTTTTCTCTTTGTCATACGTATTTACTCCAGCACGATGCAGGCAGCCTGGCTGCCCCGGTTTCCTTTGGTATAGCGGTGGGACCAGTATTTCTCGTGGCTGCAGACGGTGCACTCGTCCGAGAGGTCGATGTTCTCCTCCCGGAGGCCCAACTGAAGCAGCCGCCGCTTGTTGGCAAGGCGCAGGTCCACCAGGTATTTGCCGTTTTCCTTCCGGTCCCAGAGGCCCTCGGTGTCGCCGCCCAGATACGCGGCCAGGGCCAAAGGCACGTCCTCATCCGTCTCAAAGCAGCAGCGGCCGATGGCGGGGCCCATGGCGGCGCTGAGCTTATCCCGCCGGGCACCCAGGCGCTCCATCTGTTCCACCGCGTTTTTCAGGATGTCGGAGGCGGAGCTGCGCCAGCCGCAGTGGATGGCGCCGGCCACGCCGGCCTCCCGGTCCAGCAGCAGGGCGGGCACACAGTCCGCCGTGAAGCAGAAGAGGGGCAGGCCCTTCTCCGCCGTTACGATCCCGTCCGCCTCATAAGGGACGGGGGTCATGCAGGGGTGGCGGTCCGCCTTCGTGACCAGGCGCACCACGTTTCCGTGGACCTGTTTGGTCACGGCGCAGTCATCGATGCCCGCGCCCATGAGAGCCGCGGCACGGCGGTAGTTTTCCCGCACGGCGGCGGGATCGTCCCCCCGGTTGGAGCCCAGGTTCAGGCTGTAGAACGGTCCCTTGCTGACGCCGCCGAAGCGGGTGAGGAAGGCGTGCCTGGCTCCGATCACCGTGGAGGCCATATAGATCAGGTCGTTGTTCTTCTTTTCAATAAACATAGCAGATTATCGAGTGAAAAAGGAAGAGTGAAGAGTGAAAAGTTGTGGTATTTCCCTTCGGGAAATGGATTATGATCCGTCGCCGCAGGCGACGCCATTTCTTTTCTCTTTTCTCTATTCACTTTTCACTTTACTCGTTTCTCCCGCAGCACTCTTTGTATTTCAGGCGCCTGCTGCCGTCGGCCTTCATCTTGCCGCAGGGGCAGGGGTCGTTGCGGCCGGGCTTGGGTGCCTTCTTCACCGGTTTTTTCTTCACCGGCTCCCCGCCCACATTGGCGGCGGCGTTCCTGGCCACGGCCTTGCGCTCGATGCTCTGCTCCCGGCGGATCTGGACCGTGTAGAGGCGGCGCACCGTCTCCTCCCGGATGCCGGAGACCATAGCCTCGAACATGTCGAAGCCCTCCTGCTTGTAGGCGTCAATGGGCTTGACGGAGCCGTAGCCCCTGAGGCCGATGCCCTGCTTGAGCTCGCTCATGGCGTCGATGTGGTCCATCCAGTACTCGTCCACCACCCGCAGCATGATCACCCGCTCCAGCTCCCGCATCAGGGGGATGCCCCGGGGATCCAGACCGAAGGCGGTCTCCCGGGCGGCGTAGACCCGCTCGGCCTGCTCGGTGGCGGCGGCGATCAGCTTGTCGGTGCCGCTGCGGCCCTCGTAGTTCTGGGCGCGCAGCAGACCTTTGGGCAGGAAGAGCTTTTCAAAGGGCTTGAGTACCTCGTCCAGCTGTTCCTGATTCTCCACCCCGGCGCCGTTGAGGCCGCTGAGGACGGTGCCGCTGACAAACTCCCGGATCATGCCCAGGATCTGCTCCTGCAGGTCCTCCCCGTCCAGCACCTTGCGCCGCTCGCCGTAGATGATCTCGCGCTGCTTGTTCATCACGTCGTCGTATTCCAGCACGTTTTTACGGGTCTGGAAGTTGCGGCTTTCCACGGTCTTCTGGGCCTGCTCGATGGAGTTGGAGAGGATCTTGGCGTCGATGGGCATGTCCTCGTCGATCTTCAGGGTCTCCATCATGCCCTGGATCCGCTCGGAGCCGAAGAGACGCATGATGTCGTCGGTGAGGGCCAGGTAGAAGCGGCTCTCGCCCGGGTCGCCCTGGCGGCCGGCGCGGCCGCGGAGCTGGTTGTCGATACGGCGGCTCTCATGCCGCTCGGTGCCCAGGATGAAGAGGCCGCCGGCCTGGCGGACCTTTTCCGCCTCCTCCCGGATCTCGTCCTTATGCTCCTGGAGCTTTTGGGCGTAGAGCGCCCGGGCGGCCAGGATCTGCTCATCCTCGGTCTCGGCATAGCCGGTGGCCTCGGCAATGATCTCGTCGGCAAAGTCCGCCTTGCGCAGGTCCTGCCGGGCCAGGAATTCCGCGTTGCCGCCCAGCATGATATCCGTGCCGCGGCCTGCCATGTTGGTGGCGATGGTCACGGCGCCCAGCTTGCCCGCCTGGGCCACGATCTCCGCTTCCTTCTCGTGGTACTTGGCGTTCAGCACCGTGTGGGGAACGCCCCGCATTTTCAGGAGCTTGGAGAGATATTCGCTCTTTTCGATGGACACCGTGCCCACCAGCACCGGCTGCCCCTTCCGGTGGCAGGTGACGATCTGCTCGATGATGGCCCGGTTCTTCCCGGCGTCGTTTTTGTACACCACGTCGGGGTTGTCGATGCGGATGACGGGCTTGTTGGTGGGGATCTCGATGATGTCCAGCTTGTAGATGGTGCCGAACTCCTCCGCCTCGGTGACGGCGGTTCCGGTCATGCCGGAGAGCTTTTCGTAGAGACGGAAGTAGTTCTGGAAGGTGATGGTGGCCAGGGTCTTGTTTTCCTTCTGGACGTCCACATGCTCCTTGGCCTCGATGGCCTGGTGGAGCCCTTCGGAATAGCGGCGGCCCAGCATGAGACGGCCGGTGAACTCATCGACGATGATGATCTCGCCGTCCTTCACGATGTAGTCGATGTCCCGCTTCATGATGCCGTGGGCCTTCAGGGCCTGGTTGATGTGGTGGGACAGGGTGGCGTTTTCGATATCCGCCAGGTTTTCCAGGTTGAAGGCACGCTCGGCCCGCTGGATGCCCCGGGCGGTGAGGGTGGCGGTGCGGGCCTTCTCGTCCACCACATAGTCTGCGTCCAGGTCCTCGCTCTCCTCCTGTTTCTCGTCCACAGAGGCGTAGACCACCTTCTTCAGGCGGGAGACGAAATCGTCCGCCTGGCGGTAGAGATCGGTGCTCTCGTCCCCCTGGCCGGAGATGATGAGGGGGGTCCTGGCCTCGTCGATGAGGATGGAGTCCACCTCGTCCACGATGGCAAAGACGTGGCCCCGCTGGACCATGCTGGCCTTGTAGAGGGCCATGTTGTCCCGCAGGTAGTCAAAGCCCATCTCGTTGTTGGTGCCGTAGGTGATGTCGCAGGCGTAGGCCGCCCGGCGCTCCTCGGGGCTCAGGCCGTGGACGATCAGACCCACGCTCACGCCCAGGAAGCGGTGCACCTTGCCCATCCACTCGCTGTCGCGGCGGGCCAGGTAATCGTTCACGGTGACGATGTGCACGCCCTGTCCGGTAAGGGCGTTGAGATAGGCGGGGAGCACGGCCACCAGGGTCTTGCCTTCGCCGGTCTTCATCTCGGCGATGCGGCCCTGATGCAGCACGATGCCGCCGATGAGCTGCACCCGGAAGGGCTTCATGCCCAGCACGCGCCAGGCCGCCTCTCTTGCGGTGGCAAAAGCCTCTGGCAGGATATCGTCCAGGCTCTCCCCCTCCGCCAGTCTCGTTTTGAACGCCTCCGTCTGCTCCCGGAGCTGAGCGTCGCTCATGGCGGCGAATTTGGGCTCCAGGGCCTCGATGGCGTCCGCGATCGGATTTATCTTTTTCAGCTCCCGGTCGGAATAAGTGCCGAAGAGCTTGGTAAACAGTCCCATAGTTGCGATCCTTCCTGTTTCCTGCATCGGCGCAAGGCGCCGGATGCAGCAGTTTTCCGTTTTGCGTTTTCCGTTTTGAAGCTGATATCTGATGGAAGGGCCGGAAAGAATCCGGGATTTCCAATAGATATCCGTATGAGAAGGCAACCGTCCCGTTCCCTTCGTTCTCCTCAAAGGCAACTCTCAAAACGATCATGCTTTGTGGCGATAACAATACAGGCTAGAGTATAGCACATAATTATGAAGAAAAAAAGTAGACCGCCTGCATTTTTGTATTTTCCTTCCCTTGTCGCCCGGGAGGATGTGTGGTAAAATGTCAAATCGTGATGAATTGATTTCTCCGGGAGGGATGGACATGTTCCGCATCGGCTTTGACAATGACAAGTATGTGAAGCTCCAGTCCGAGAAGATCCGGGAGCGGATCCGGCATTTCGGCAAGCTCTATCTGGAATTCGGCGGCAAGCTTTTTGACGACTACCACGCCTCCCGGGTCCTGCCGGGCTTCGAGCCGGACAGCAAGGTGAAGATGCTGCTGGAGATGAAGGACGAGGCGGAGATCGTCATCGCCATCTCGGCGGACGATATCGAGCGTTCCAAGCGCCGGGGCGACCTGGGCATCACCTATGACGAGGACACCCTGCGCCTCATCGACGCCTTCCGGGGCATCGGCCTCTTCATCGGCAGCGTGGTCCTCACCCACTACCGGGGCCAGACGCTGGCGGACAAGTTCATCAAGCGCCTGGAGGCCCTGGGCATCCGGACCTACAAGCACTACATCATCCCCGATTATCCCTCCAACGTTCCCCTCATCGTCTCCGACGAGGGCTTTGGCAAGAACGACTTTATCGAGACCGAGCGCCGCCTGGTGGTGGTCACCGCCCCCGGCCCCGGCAGCGGCAAAATGGCCACCTGCCTGAGCCAGCTCTATCACGAGCACAAGCGGGGCGTGAACGCCGGCTACGCCAAGTTCGAGACCTTCCCCATCTGGAACCTGCCGCTGAAGCACCCGGTGAACCTGGCCTACGAAGCCGCCACCGCGGACCTGGACGACGTGAACATGATCGACCCCTTCCATCTGGAGGCCTACGGGGTCACCACCGTAAACTACAACCGGGACGTGGAGATCTTCCCCGTGCTGGAGGCCATCTTCAAGAGCATCTACGGCGAGAGCCCCTACAAGAGCCCCACGGACATGGGCGTCAACATGGCGGGCCTCTGCATTTCCGATGATGAAGCCTGCCGGGAGGCCTCCAAGCAGGAGATCATTCGCCGCTGGTACGCCGCGGCCGTCTCCGTGCGTCAGGGGCTCAGCGACCCCGCCGAGCTGCGGAAGATCGAGCTCATCATGAACTCCATGGGCGCAAGCCCCGCGGACCGGCCCGTGGTGGCCGCCGCCCTGAAGCGGGCCGAGGAGACCGGCGGGCCCGCCATGGCCCTGGAACTGCCCGACGGCAGCATCGTCACCGGCAAGACCACCTCCCTGCTGGGCGCCGCCTCCGCCTGCCTGATGAACGCCATGAAGAAGCTTGCCGGCATCGACAAGAAGCTGCTGCTCATCACCCCCAACATCGTCCAGCCCATCCAGCATTTGAAGGTGGAGCACCTGGGCAACCACAATCCCCGCATGCACACCGACGAGCTGCTGATCGCCCTGTCCGTCTGCGCGGTGACGAATCCCATGGCCGCCTATGCCATCGACCAGCTGGACAAGCTCCGGGGCTGCGAAGCCCACTCCAGCGTCATCCTCTCCCGGGTGGACGAGGAGCTGTTCAAGAAGATCGGCGTGAACATCACCTTCGAGCCCCGCTACCAGGCCAAGAAGCTGTACCATAAATAAAGTGAAAAGAGAAAACTGAAAAGTGAAAAACCAAGGTAAACGATGATTAAATCGGCAAGAGCGAATCCCGAGAGAATTTGAGTTCTGATGAAGGCACTTTTTCGCAGGAATACTTTGTGTATTGCAAGAAAAAGTGACGAAATCAGAGCACAAATTGTCCGGGAGGCGCCGCAGGC
>JAFSMZ010000049.1:0-2788 GCA_017447685.1 Oscillospiraceae bacterium | reverse complement strand
GCCTGCGGCGCCTCCCGGACAATTTGTGCTCTGATTTCGTCACTTTTTCTTGCAATACACAAAGTATTCCTGCGAAAAAGTGCCTTCATCAGAACTCAAATTCTCTCGGGATTCGCTCTTGCCGATTTAATCATCGTTTACTTGCGGAGAAGGTGGCATCCGCCGATCTCCCGCGAGGCGGATGACGGATGAGGTGTTATCCTCCCTCTTTTTTCATCCCGCCGTTTACAAGCGCCGGGAAAGGGAGTAAAATACAGCCATCAGCAAGGCGTCCCTTCTGCGGGAAAGCCATCGGGAAAGGATGATCCAAATGTTCAAGAAAAAGACGGCGGAGGGCCCGGTCAACGGCGGCCTGAAGCTCAACGTACGGCGCACGGCCCTCATCGGCTTTGCCTTCTTCGGCATCCTGCTGCTCTGGCAGGTGTATGACTCCTGGTGCCCCACCTTTCTGACGGATATCTTCGCCCATCACATCTACGGCATGACCTCTGCCGAACTGAAAGCCAGCGACCCGGACAAGATCCTGAACGTGCAGTGGATCGTAGGCATCATCATGGCCTGCGACAATCTGGCCGCTCTGATCCTGCTGCCCATCTTCGGCAGTCTCTCCGACAAGACCAGGACCCCCATCGGCAAGCGCATGCCCTATATCCTGGTAGGCACCTTCGTCTCCGCGGTGGCCTTCCCCTTCATCCCCCTGTTCTTCCACCGCAACAACATCGCGGGCATGATCATCACCATGGTGATCGTGCTGATCTTCATGATGATGTACCGCAACCCCGCCGTGGCCCTGATGCCGGACATCACCCCCAAGCCTCTGCGTGCCAAGGCCAACGGCATCATCAATATCATGGGCTACTTCGGCGGCGCCTTCGCCACAGTCCTGGGCATCTTCATGGTGCTCTCCAACTACATCAATGCCCGGCCCGAGGACCGGAACATCTGGACCATCGAGCTGCCCTTCATCATCGCCTCGGTGTTGATGGTGATCTCCGCCCTGGTGCTCTTCAAGACCATCAAGGAAAACGAGCTGGCGGAGCAGCTGAAGGATGAGCTGGCCCTGGGCGAGCAGCTTGCCGCCGTGGAGACCCCCATCGACGACGACAAGCCCATGTCCAAGGCCAACCGGAACATGCTCCTGGCTATCCTGGGGGCGGAGTTCCTCTGGTTCATGAGCGACAACGCCCTCGGCACCTACATCGGCAACTACGTCATCTACTATCTGAAGTCCGTCTCCAGCGCCACCATGATCCTGACCATTCTGGGCGGCCTGGCCTCGGTGATCGGCTTTGCCATCGCCGGCTCCATCGCCGAAAAGGTAGGCAGGAAGTGGACCATCTCCACCGGCCTCATGATCACCTTTGCGGGCCTCATCGTCATGTGCTTCGTGCGGCCCACCAACAGCGTCTCCGCCGGGGCGGCCCACGGAGAGTACAGCTTCCCCGCCCTGCTCTATGTGGTCTGGGTACTGAAGGGTTTCGGCATGGCTCTGGTGCACAACTGCTCCTTCCCCATGGTGGTGGAGCTGTGCTCAGCCAAGAAAATCGGCCGTTTCACCGGCTTCTACTACGCGGCCAGCATGTCCGCCCAGACCGTCACCCCCGTGCTGCTGGGTCTGGTGCTGAAGGCCGCCATGGCCTGGCGGGCCCTGCCGGTATACGCCTGCATCCTGACGCTGTTGAGCTGCACGGTCTTCACCAGTCTGGTCAAGAACATCAAGGCCGGCAAGGTGGCCAACGTCACCGGCCTGGAAGCCCTGGGCGCAGACGACTGATCCCACTTTGCTGTATCGGAGGATTTGAATGCCATGAAGAAGAAAACAGCTTTCGGTCTCATTCTTGGCGCGGCGGCAGCCGTGACCCTGCCGGTATTCCTGGCCGCTCCCGGCCGGGCCGGCAAGGCGCAGAAGGCTCCCTTCCTGGGCTGGAACTTTGCCCACCGGGGACTGCACCGGGCGGACAAGTCCGTACCGGAAAACTCCCTGGAGGCATTCCGCCTGGCGGGAGAGGCGGGCTACGGCGTGGAGCTGGACGTGCAGCTTTCCCAGGACGGCCAGGTGGTGGTCTTCCATGACGACACCCTGGACCGGGTCTGCTCGGTCCATGGCCGGGTGGACGCCTTCCCCTATGAGCAGCTGCGGCAGATGTCCCTCTGCGGCACAAAGCAGCACATCCCCCTCTTCTCCCAGGTTTTGGAAGTCTTCGGCGGCCGCGGCCCCCTGCTGGTGGAGCTGAAGACCGGCCCCCGGAACCGGGAGCTCTGCGAGAAGACCCTTGCCCTGCTGGAGGGCTACCGGGGAGAGGTGTGCATCGAGAGCTTTGACCCCCGGATCGTGGCCTGGTTCCGCCGCCACGCCCCCCAGCTTCTGCGGGGCCAGCTGGCAGCTCCCATGGAGGAGTACACCAAGGACGGTCGGGGCAAGGCCCAGGCCTTTCTCCTCAGCCGCTGCCTGCTGAACTGCCTCGCCCGGCCCCAGTTCATCGCCTACAAGATCGGTCCCCGGCCTTGGATCGTGCGTCTGTCGGAGCGGCTGGGCGCCCTGAAATTCGGCTGGACCTCCCACGGGCAGGAAAACGAAGCCGGCCGGGACGCCGTGATCTTCGAATTCTACCGCCCCCGCCTCCGATTTAAGTGAGTTTCTAGTTTTTAGGTAAACGATGATTAAAAGATGACTATGCCTCAAAGATCTGGTAAAATGGAACCAGGGGGGCGAGGCCATGAAAGGACAAACGAGTTTCACAGATGTAGAGTATAGCCAGCGAAAGAGGAAGACCAAGCGGGAAGAATT
>JAFSMZ010000020.1:0-27074 GCA_017447685.1 Oscillospiraceae bacterium | reverse complement strand
CTCGAACGGGTTCAATCGTTTCCTGCTCATTTCTTTTCCTCCTTCTTTCAGAGGTCTCCTTTGAGCTCTTTTCTCACTTTTATGATACCAGTCGAGAGTGAATTATTCTATCGTTTTTGTCTACTTTTAGTATAGCAACAGCTCTTTTCAAGCAGGAGACCCCTCCCCTTCGCAGGGGCAGAGAGCGGCGCGATCTGGGGATCGCGCCCTACGCGTGGGGACTCTCAGCCCCGGCGTACCCCTTCCGTCAGCTTCGCTGACAACTCCCCCACCGGAGGAGAAGCCTGGAGGGAGCAAAGGGGGCCTCCCCTCTTGCCTTTCAGGAGGAATAGTTCTATACTGTAGACGGAGATCGCGGAACCGGTCTCCGGCGGAAAGGAAGAGATCATCATGGACGTCAGCATTCAAAATCCTGCCTGGGACGCGCTGTCCCACGCGGAGAAGAACCATCAGCTGTTTCTGAGCCAGAAGCACACCCTGGCTCTCTTTCTGGAACGGGGCGCCATCAGCCGCGCCCAGCACGACAAGAGTCTCCGCGATCTGGAGCTCAAGATGGGTGAGAAGGCTTAGGAGGACGGGTATGGACAAGACACTGCTGCGGCAGGCAATGATCAAATTCTTCAGCGGAGTGCTGCTGGTGGGCCTGCTGCTGTTCCTGCCGGCAGGGACGCTGTACTTTCGGCGGGCCTGGCTTCTCATGGGCATTCTCTTTGTTCCCATGTTCCTGGCGGGGCTGGTCATGCTCTTCAAAAGTCCGGAGCTGCTGCGCCGGCGGCTGAAAGCAAGGGAGAGCGAAGGGGAACAGCGGACGGTGATCGCCCTGAGCGGTCTCATGTTCCTGCTGTCCTTCATCCTGGCGGGACTCAACTACCGCTCTGACTGGATGATGCTGCCCCGTTGGGTGTCCCTCGCGGCGGCAGGCGTCTTTCTGCTGGGCTACGGGCTCTTCGGCGAGGTGCTGCGGGAAAACGTCTACCTTGCCAGGACCGTGGAGGTGGAAAAGGGGCAAAAGCTCATCGACACCGGACTATACGGCATCGTACGGCACCCCATGTACAGCGCCACGGTGCTGATGTTTCTGGCCATGCCCCTGGTGCTGGGCTCTCCCCTCTCCTTTGCGGTGATGCTGCTGTATCTGCCCATTATCGCCAAGCGCATCCGCAACGAGGAGCAGGTGCTTTCCAAGGGGCTGGAGGGCTACAAGGAATACTGCGGGCGGGTCAAATACCGGCTGTTCCCGTGGATCTGGTGAGTCTGGAACCATGGAAAAAGCTCCCCCGGCTGTCTGCTCATGACAGCCGGGGGAGTTTTTGCGGTTGCGTTCAGCGCCGGATCGCTTCCACGATCTCACCGATGAACATGGTGTGGGGCGGGACCCGGGTATAGATCCAGTCCGCCACGTCCTGCGGCACCTTTTCCAACTCGAACTGGTGGGTATAGAGCTTGCGGCAGACGAAGCTCAGCTCCGCCTCCTGAAAGTCCACCCCATGCTCCACCGCCAAGGGAGTCAGGGAAGTGAGGGCCGCCTTGTCCCCGTCCCGTCCGGAACGGCTGCCCAGGATGCCCAGGTCCCTGCGGTATTCCTCCGGGAAAAAGCTCACGGTGAAATACTCGTTCTTCTCCAGATAGCTGTGGGTATAGCGGGCGGGAGAGACATAGACCGTCAGCACCTGCTTTCCTCTGTGGGGCGGGCCCCAGATGGTGCCCATGCTGCCCCAGCCGATGGTCATGGTGTTGAAATCCTCCAAAGTCCCCGCCGTGACCAGAGCCCGGCGGTCGTTGAAGAGACGAAAGACCTCATAGCCGCTTTCCGTATAATCCATGGTTCCTTCTTATCCCGGGATGTGCATGACGGCAAAGGACCATACCCTTTCGCTCTCGGAAAGGGTATGGTCCTGTTTTTCCTCTCGATCAGTAATTCTCGTTGGGTGCGCCCTCGGCGTTCTCCATCTCCATGGCCAGCTTCACGATGCGGCTGGTGCCCAGACGGTCCGCGCCCAGGTTGATGAAGTCCTCGGCATCTTGCAGGGAGCTGATGCCGCCGGCGGCCTTGACCTTGACCTCAGGGGCCACATTGGCCCGGAGGAGGGCCACATCCTCCCGGGTAGCGCCGCCCTTGGAGAAGCCGGTGGAGGTCTTGATATACTCGCAGCCGCAGGCGCTGACGATCTGGCAGAGGCGGATCTTTTCCTCATCGGTCAGCAGGCAGCACTCAATGATGACCTTCAGGAGCTTGCCCCGGGTGGCCTCGCGCACGGCGGCGATGTCCTTGGCCACGTCGTCCCAGCAGCCGTCCTTGACCATGGAGACGTTCACCACCATGTCGATCTCGTCGGCGCCGTTCTTCACCGCGTCCGCCGCCTCAAAGGCCTTGGCCGCCGTGGTCATGTAGCCGTTGGGGAAGCCGATGACGGTGCAGAGCTTCAGCGCGTCTCCCACATAGCGCTTGGCACCGGGGATGTGGCAGGGCGGGATGCAGACGCTGGCGCAGTGGTACTTCATGGCCTGGTCGCAGAGCTTGCGGATCTCCTCGCCGGTGCAGTCCACCCGCAGGAGGGTATGATCGCATTTTTCAAGAATGTCTTTTATTTCCATGATGATGCTCCTTTGTGGATTGATGCTTTCATTATACAGGCTTTTCCCGGCATATTCAAGCCCCTCCCCCTCATAAGCTGGAGGGAATACAGGGGAAAGGATGTGCCCATGGAAATCTTTTCGGAAACGAATCTGGTGCGGCTTTGCGGAAGTCCGGAGGGGCCGCCGCACTATTCCCACAGCAGCAGAGGGCAGGACTTTTATCTGCTGCCGCTGCGGGTCAGGCGGCTCTCCGGTGTGGAGGACCGGCTGAACCTGACGCTGCGGCAGGAACTTCTGCCGGCGGTGGAGGCCTGCGGCGGCAGCCTTGCGGTGACGGGAGAGCTGAGGAGCTTCAACAATCACCGGGGGAACGGCCCGAAGCTGGTGCTGACGGTTTTTGTGCGGGAGCTGGAAAGCTGGGACGGTGAGGATCAGAACCTGGTGCGGCTGCAGGGAACCCTGTGCCGGCCGCCCAAACTGCGCTGCACGCCCCTGGGCCGGGAGATCGCCGACCTGATGCTGGCGGTGAACCGGCGCTGCTGCCGCTCGGACTACCTGCCCTGCATCTGCTGGGGGGCGCTGGCAAGGCGGGCGGAGCGCTGGGACACCGGGCAGCGCCTGCAGCTGGAGGGAAGGCTGCAGAGTCGGGAATACACCAAAATCACCGAGGCGGGCAGCGAGATCCGGACGGCCTTCGAGGTTTCCGTCGCCCATGCAGAGGAAGCTCCCCTGCTCTGAACCGGCGCTTTTCCTTGCTTTTTCCCTACTTTTGTCGAAGGCCTTGACGGAAGAAGCGGGCCGGACTAAGCTGGCGGCGGAGGTGGTTGGATGAAGAACAGGAGCGACCCTGCAGCCCGTGCTCTACGGAGAAAGATCCTGCTCATGGCGCTGGCGCTGGGGCTGGTGCTGGCTTCCCATCTGAGGCCGATGGTTCGGATCGCGGTGGACGGTGTGTCTCTGCCGGGGCGCTACAGTCTGGGGCAGGCGCAGGCCGGAGAGGCGCAGGCCCGGGAGATCGCAGAGGAGATCTTGGGCAGCGCCGACACGCTCTGCTTCCCGGAAAAACGGCTCTGCCTGAGCCTGCGTCGTGCAGACGGGGAAGCCGCGGCGCTGACGGAAGCGCTGCTGGAGCGGACGGAGGGAATCCAGACGGCGGCGGAGGTCCGGGTCAATGGGGTCAGGCTTGGGAACGTGGCGGACGAAGAAGCCCTCCGACGGGCGCTGCAGCGCTCCATCCGGGGGCAGATGCCCCTGCGGGCGGTGTCCGGCAGCATCAGCGGCGAGCTGGAGCTGCGGTCGGTGTACACCCGGGCAGGCTCCTGTACCCCCGACAGCGACATGGTGCTGCTGATCACCGGGATGGCGCCGGTGATCTATCTGGACCCGGAGGGGAAGCTGGCCTGAGCTTCCCCTCTTGTTCTTTTCCCCCGGATCTGGTACAATCGTGGCCGACATCAGAGAAAGAAGGAATTGCCCATGTCCACACCAAACTGCACGCAGGAGCTGCCGGAAGGATACCGGGAGATCCTGTCCATCGATCTGCAAAAGGATCGGAAGACCGCGCTGCTGGTAAATGGCCTTACCCTGATCCCCGCCGTGATCTTTGCCCTCATCGGCCTTGCCGTGACGCCCATCCGCAGTCTCTTTGATATGTCCCGGGGCTTTGGCCCCTATTTTCTCCGCTTCGGCGTCATGCTGGCGGGGCTCTTCCTCTACATCGTGCTGCATGAGCTGACCCACGCCGCCGTGATGAAGGCCTACGGGGCGGAGAAGCTGCGCTTCGGTTTCACCGGGCTCTATGCCTATGCCGGAAGCGAGGAGGACTATTTTGCCAAGCGCCCCTACCGGCAGATCGCCCTGGCGCCGCTGGTAGTCTGGACCCTGGTTCTTGGCGTGCTGGCCTTTCTTGTGCCCCGGGATTGGTTCTGGGTGGTCTGGTTCTGGCAGATCATGAACGTTTCCGGCTCCGCGGGAGACGTGTATGTGACGCTGAAGCTGCTGCGCCGGCCCAGGGACATCCTGGTGAAGGACACCGGCGTTGCCATGACGGTCTATTCCGCGGAATAGAAAAACAGGCTGTGAAAAACTACGTATTTCACAGCCTGTTTTTTGGACGGGCGATTCGTGTATCGCCCCTACGGCAAGGGGACGCGGGAATTCGAAATGCGGAATGCGCAGTTCGGATTGCGGAATTGCGGAGAGACGCGGGAGGGGCAAGCCCCTCCCCTACGCCAACGGGCTCCCTTTCCTTTCTTCCTGAAAAACGAAGGAGCAGCCTGATCGCTGCTCCTTCTTTTCAAAACTCAAATCTCAATACTGAAAACTCAAAACTCAAATTCTGTCTCGCTATAGACGGTGATGCCGCTTTTTTTCAGCATTTCCGCGGTGACGCCGTCGCCGGGGATCACCGTGGCGGTGAAGCTGCCGTCATAGATCCGGCCGCTGCCGCAGGAGGGGCTGCGCTCCTTCAGGAGAGCCAGGCGGCAGTCTTCCCGCAGGGCCGTCTCCAGGGCGAGCTCCGCTCCGCGGCGAAAAGCCTCGGTCACATCCTCCCCTGCCCGGTTCACCACCTGCTCTCCCCGGCACTCGCTGGGGAGACGGGGCGTGGGCAGGCCGCCGGCCTGCTCGGGGCAGACGGGGACCAGGCGGTAGCGTTCCTCCAAGGCGGCCAGCTTTTCCGGCGGCAGGGCATTGTTCCCGCCGTTATACTTACAGTTCGTCCCCAGAAGGCAGGCGCTGATGAGAAGGGCTTCTTTCATCCCAGCTTCTCCAGTGCCCGGTCGTAGTAGGCCTTGGTGCGCTCATCAAAGCAGACCATGCGGACGCGCCTGATTTCCGGATGCTCCCGCAGAAAGGCCGCAATGGTGCCGATGGCGATCTCCGCCGCCTTCTCCAGGGGGAAATGGTAGACCCCGGTGCTGATGGAGGGGAAATCCACCGTCTCGCAGCCATTCTGCGAGGCCAGTTCCAGGCAGGAGCGATAGCAGGAGGCCAGCAGTTCCGGCTCTCCGGAACCGCCGCCATGCCAGACGGGTCCGGGGGTGTGGATGACGTATTTGGCGGGCAGGCGGTAGCCCTTGGTGATCTTGGCCTTGCCGGTCTCGCAGCCGTGGAGAGTGCGGCACTCGGCCAGGAGCTCCGGCCCTGCCGCCCGGTGGATCGCGCCGTCCACCCCGCCGCCGCCCAGCAGGGAGCAGTTGGCGGCGTTCACGATGGCATCCACAGACTGGCGGGTGATATCGCCCAGGATGACTTCAATGTTCGGCATGGTTAGGACCTCCCAAAAAGAGTATTTGGAATAAGGAGTCTGGGCAAGTGTGCCCTGCTCTCTTGGCTCGCCCCGCCGATAGGCAGGGGGAGAGCTGGCGCGACAGCGCCTGAGAGGGGGACATTTCTGCGGGTTAACGGCCCCTCTCCCCAACGCGGGAGAGGCAAGTGCGCGTTCGCTTTTCCCCGTGCGCGGGGAAGGCTTCCCGATCGGCCTTCAAGCACTCCCCCTTTGGGGAAGTGTATGCTTACAAAGGTTTCAGCCCTTACAGGCACGGGGTCTCGAAAGCTTCCGAGGCTTCTTCGCCCAGGTGGATGGAGACCTTGTCGTTTTCGGCGCTGAGGCGGATGGTCTCCACGCCCTGGCCGCGGCGGGCGATCAGCTGGGCGGCGATGGCGTCCTCGATTTCCTTCTGGATCAGGCGGCGGAGGTTCCGGGCGCCGTAGGTGACGGAATAGCCCTTCTTCACCAGGTAGTCCAGCAGGCTCTCGTCCCAGCTGAGGCTGCGGTTCTTTTCCGCCATCACGTCCCGCAGCTCGGTGAGCATGAGGGCGGCGATGCCGCGGAAGTTCTCCTCCGTGAGCTGGTTGAAGCAGACCACCTCGTCCACCCGGTTGATAAACTCGGGCCGCAGGAATTCGTTCAGCGCCTTCAAGGCCCGCTCCCGGCTCATATCCGAGAGGGTGCCGCCGA
Source organism: Oscillospiraceae bacterium (assembly GCA_017447685.1). Taxonomy (GTDB): domain Bacteria; phylum Bacillota; class Clostridia; order Oscillospirales; family Oscillospiraceae; genus Limivicinus. Next base: position 20,536 of record JAFSMZ010000020.1, on the reverse strand, counting down.
AGCCCACGCTGCCGGTCTTGTTGCCGGAGCCGGCGTTGGTGGTCATGATGATGATGGTGTTTTCAAAGTTCACGGTGCGGCCCTGGGCGTCGGTGATGCGGCCGTCGTCCAGGATCTGGAGCAGGATGTTCATCACGTCGGGATGGGCCTTCTCGATCTCGTCGAAGAGCACCACGCTGTAGGGCTTGCGGCGGATCTTCTCGGTAAGCTGGCCGGCCTCGTCATAGCCCACATAGCCCGGAGGGGAGCCGATGATGCGGGAGACGGAGAACTTCTCCATAAATTCGGACATATCCAGCCGGATGAGACTCTCAGGGCTGGAGAACATGTCGGCGGCCAGGCGCTTGACCAGTTCCGTCTTGCCCACCCCGGTGGGACCCACGAAAATGAAGCTCACGGGCTTGCGCTTGACCTTGAGGCCCACCCGGCTGCGGCGGATGGCGGCGCAGACCGCGTCCACAGCCTCGTCCTGGCCCACGATGTGCTCCTTGAGGCGTCCGTCCAGATTGGCCAGACGCTCCAGCTCATCCTCCTTGATGCTGGAGGCGGGGATCTTGGTCCAGAGCTCGATGATCCGGGCCAGGTTATCCACGGAGAGGGCGGGGCGGCCCAGAGCGTCCAAAGCCTTCAGCTCCTGCTCCCGCTGCATCTCCTTGCTGCGAAGCTCCGCCAGGCGGGCATAGCGCCGGTCCAGCTTCTCCGGGTCGCTCTCGCTGTTGTCGCTCTGCAGGGCTTCCCGCTCGAAGCGCAGGTTTTCCAGGTCCCGCTGGGCGATCATGCGCTTTTTGATGTTCTCGTCCTTCAAATTCACGTCGGAGCAGGCCTCGTCGATCAGGTCGATGGCCTTGTCCGGCAGGAAGCGGTCGGTGATGTAGCGCTCGGAGAGGAGCACCGCCTGGCGGCACATCTCCTCCGAGATGGTGACGCCGTGGTAGTCCTCGTAATAATGGGCAATGCCCTTCATGATCTGGATGCTGTCCTCGATGGAGGGCTCGGAGACGGTGACCGGCTGGAAACGGCGCTCCAGGGCGGCATCCTTCTCGATGTGCTTGCGGTATTCGGTGAAGGTGGTGGCGCCGATGACCTGGATCTCGCCCCTGCTCAGGGCGGGCTTGAGGATGTTGGCGGCGTTCATGCTGCCCTCGGCATCCCCGGCGCCCACGATGTTGTGCACCTCGTCGATGACCAGGATGATGTTGCCCTCCTTGCGGATCTCCTCAATGAGACCCTTCATGCGGCTTTCAAACTGGCCCCGGAACTGGGTGCCCGCCACGAGAGCGGTCAGGTCCAGCAGATAGACCTTCTTGTTCTGCAGCTTATAGGGGACGCTGCCCATGGCGATGCGCTGGGCCAGGCCCTCGGCAATGGCGGTCTTGCCAACGCCGGGCTCGCCGATGAGGCAGGGATTGTTCTTCTGGCGGCGGTTCAGGATCTGGATCACCCGCTCCAGCTCCTCCTCGCGCCCCACCATGGAATCCAGCTTGCCCTGGGAGGCCCGCTGGGTCAGGTCGATGCAGTAGTTATCCAGGAACTTGTGCTTGACAGGACGGGAGGACTGACCCGGCTGATTCTGGGGACGGGAGGGCTGTTCCTCCCGGGGCGCGGAATTGTTCTGGGCGCCGGGGCCGCCGAAGAGACGGTTCAGGAAGGGGAAGGTGGCGGTCTTGCCGTCATCGTCGCCCTCGTCCTCCGAGCCGGAATTGTCCAGGTTCATCAGCTCCTCCGCGCCGTTGAGGGCGGTGGTCATTTCCCCTGCCAGGCCCTCCAGATCCTCATCGGAAAGACCCATGCGGTTGATGATATCGTCCACAGGTTTGATGTGCAGCTCCCGGGCGCACTTGAGGCAGAGACCCTCGTTCTTGGCCTGACCGTTTTCCAGCTTGGTGATGAAGATCACGGCGACATTTTTGTTGCAGCGGGAGCAGAGAGTGGGGTTCATAGTCATTCCTCCTTGGGGGTTTAAACGGAACAAGGCCGGCTGAAACCAGTCTTGATAATAAGTCGAAATAGTCAGTAAAAAAGGACGGCTACAGGCTTAGGGACCTCGCAGAGTTCGCGCCCGCAGGCGCGAAAAAAGTACAAATCGTTTTTTCCGGGGACATGCGCCTCGGAAAAAACACCGCTCAGCACGCAAGTGTGCGAGCGTCCCCCGTCCTTGTTTCTCCTCGTTTTCCAAATTCAAAGCATATGCTTTGAATTTGAGAGGAAAACGGAGGGAGCGAAGATGAAGTTTTCGCCGGTTCCTTCGTATCCGGCGGAAACGGAATGGAGCGAGCTTCGTTTGACGAAGTGCGCGCGGCGGGCTGTAATCTCCCTGCAGGCAAAGGCCCTTTGGCCTTTGTCTGCATGTTGAACAAGGCCGGCTGATGCCGGCCTTGAAAAGATCTGTTTGATTACAGCAGGCCGCTGGTCAGGAATTTGATTTGCAGGAAGAACTGGGCCAGGGTGGTGCTGGCCAGGGTGTCCTTCCCGATGACCACGCCCAGGAAGCTGAGCACCCAGCAGAGCAGCACGCAATACAAAAAGCCCTTTACAAAGCCCAGGACCGCGCCGCCGATCTCATCCACCAGTTCCAGACTGGGCAGGCGGAAGGAGAGATTGCCGATGTTGCCGATGGCCACCAGCAAAATCAGGATCAGCAGGAAGGCCACCACCAGGCAGCCCACATAGCTTGCGGTGGTGCAGAGGGTGGAGACTACCGCGTCCGTCATGCTGACGCCGTTGCGGTCAGCATACTCCACGGCCTTGAGGCCCATTTCCTCGGCCCGGTCCTGGTAGATGCCCACGGTCTTCATGCACTCCACGGCGTAGTCATAGCGCAGGGAGCTGTCCCGGGCAAGGATATCCTCCAGGGACAGGTCGGTGTAGCCGTAGCCCAGGGTCTCCAGCACATCGTCCCGGGTGTTCTGGGAATCGATATACCCATCGGCAAAGGGTTCCAGTACAGGGACCACCTCCCGGGAGTAGGCCGAGGAGAGGAGGCTTCCGCCAAAGAGGGCGATGATCACCGCCAGGATCCCGGCGATGCCGCCGATCAGGCCCTTGCGATAGCCGGCCCAGGTGCAGATGGCCACAATGAGCAGCAGAACCATATCTAAAATCAATCGAATCATAGGAATCGTCCCTTTCTATGAGACAGGCTATGGGGTTATGGTGCATTATAGCACGATTTTATGAACAAATAAACTAAAGAATTATGAAGATGCTTCACGCCGTGTCATCATCATTCCGAACTCCGAATTCCGAATTCCCGGCTCACTTCTCCATCATTTCCCCCACCGCGCCCTCGTACCAGACACGGTTGAGGTAGAGGCCCTGGGGCGGCATGGTGGGGCCGGTGAGACGGCGGTCCCCGATCTGAAGCAGCCCGGGGATCTCCTCGGGGAGGAGCTTGCCGTAGGAAGCGTAGACCATGGTGCCCACCATGGCCCGGCACATGTTGTAGAGGAAACCGTCAGCGCAGATGGAAATGGTGATCAGGTCCCCTTCCTTCTCCGCCCGGCACCAATACACCGTGCGCACGGTGGTTTTGGTCTCGGTCCCCAGGGAGCGGACCGCCTTGAAGTCGTGGGTGCCCTCAAAGGCCCGGGCCGCCTGCTGCATGAGAGAGAGGTCCAGGCGCTGCGGATAGAAGCAGGCGCGCTTCTGCAAAAAGGGGTCGGGCACGGCACTGTTCAGAATGCGGTAGATATACTCCTTTTTCAGACAGGAGCCGATGGCGTTGAAGTCCTCGGGCGCCTCCACCGCGTCGGAGACGGAAATGTCGCCCGGCAGGCGGGAATTCACCGCCAGGGGAAAGCGGTCGATGGGAATGCGGCAGTCCGTGCGGAAATTGGCGCAGTAGCGCAGGGCGTGGACTCCGGCGTCGGTCCGGCCGCAGCCCACGGTCTTCACCGGGTGGCCGCAGATCTTCGTAAGCGCGGTCTCCAGCGTCTCGGCCACGCTGATCTCATTTTTCTGGACCTGCCAGCCATGATAGGCGCTGCCGTCATAGCTCAGGCGCAAGGCGATGTTTCTCATAGCGTTCACAGTCCGAAACGGCGCAGCAGGATCATGGCGGCCAGGAGCAGCGCGCCCAGGGCCAGGGCCCAAAGATCCAGCGCCTGAAAATGCAGCTGTTTCATGCGGGTGCGCCCGCTGCCGCCGTGGTAGCAGCGGCTCTCCATGGCAACGGCCAGCTCGTCCGCGCGGCGGAAAGAGGACACAAAGAGGGGCACCAGAATGGGCAGCAGGGCCTTGGCCCGCTGCAGCAGATTGCCGTTTTCAAAGTCCGCGCCGCGGGCCTTCTGGGCGGACATGATCTTGTCCGTCTCCTCGATGAGGGTGGGAATGAAGCGCAGGGCCATGGACATCATCATGGTGATCTCATGCACCGGCAGGCCGATCTTCTTCAGGGGGCTGAGCAGCCGCTCCATGCCGTCGGTGAGGGCCATGGGGCTGGTGGTATAGGTCAGGAGGAAGGTGCCGGCGATGAGCAGCACAATGCGCAGCACCATGGCGATGGAGCGCTCCAGGCCCTCCCGGGTGATGGGCCAGCCGGGAAACAGGGGCGTGCCCTGGGTGTAGAACAGGTTCAGGGCAGCGGTAAAGACGATGATGAAGAGCATGGGCTTGAGGCCCTTGAAGATATTGCGGGGAGAGATGCGGGAGACGGCCATGCAGAGCGCCGTGACCAGGAGCATGAGGCCGTAGCCCGCCCAGCCGTGGGCCATGAAGAGCGCCACGATGAACACGATGAGCAGCAGGATCTTGCTGCGGGGATCCAGGCGGTGGACCGGAGTATCGCCGGGGAAAAACTGGCCCAGGGTGATGTCCTTCAGCATATGCCCGCCTCCTTCAGCGCAGCCATGAGCTGGGCATGGGTATAGATGGAGCCGCGCAGGGGGATCCCCTTCTCCCGGAGCGCCATGGCAAAAGAGGTGGCCTGGGGTACGCTCAGGCCGATTTTGATGAGCTCCTCCGGGCGGGAAAAGACCTGCTCGGGCGTGCCGTCCATGGCGACGCTGCCGCGGTTGAAGACGATGAGCCGCTCGGTGAGGCGGGCGGCGTCGTCCATATTGTGGCTCACGATGATGACGGTGGCGCCGCTCTCCCTGCGGTAGCTGCAGATATTCTCCAGGATCTGGCGGCAGCCCGAGGGGTCAAGGCCGGCGGTAGGCTCGTCCAGGATCAGGATGCCGGGGCGCATGGCGATGACGCCGGCGATGGCCACCCGGCGCTTCTGACCGCCGGAGAGCTCCAGGGGCGAGCGCTGGAAAAGCTCCTCCTCCACGCCCACGAAATGGGCGGCCTCCCGCACCCGCTGCTCGATCTCCTCCTTGCCGAGACCCATGTTCTTGGGACCGAAGGCGATATCGGCGAAGACCGTCTCCTCAAAGAGCTGGTACTCCGGGTACTGAAAGACCAGGCCCACCTTGTTTTTAACGGCGCGGCGGGTCTTTTTGTCCTGATTGATGTCCTCCCCGTCCACCAGGACCTTGCCGCTGGTGGGTTTCAAAAGAGCGTTCAGGTGCTGGATGAAGGTGGACTTGCCGGAGCCTGTGTGCCCCAGCAGCCCCACGAACTGGCCCGAGGGGATCTGCAGGCTGATGTTTTCAATGGCGGTTTTCTCAAAGGGGGTCCCTGCGCTGTATACGTGCGTCAGAGCCTCCACGCGAAGATCAGACATAGTGTTACTCCAAGTGTTCAGGATATGGCGCCGGCCACGATGGCGGCGCAGCTTTCCGGGTCCATGGCCGTCTTGGGCAGACCCAGCTCGTGGAGGACGCGGGTGGTCTCGGGCACGTCCAGGCCCTCCCGCTGCATGAGCTCCACCTGGGAGAATACCTCCAGGGGGCTCCCGTCGGCCACGACGGAGCCATTGGACATGACCACCAGCCGGTCCGCCCCGATGCACTCTTCCATATGATGGGTGATGAGCACCACGGTCATACCCTTCTCCCGGCAGAGCCGGGTGACGGTGTCAATGACCTCTTTGCGTCCCTGGGGATCCAGCATGGCGGTGGGCTCGTCAAGAGCCAGGACCTTGGGCTGCATGGCCAGGACCCCGGCGATGGCTACCCGCTGTTTCTGGCCGCCGGAGAGCAGATGGGGCGCGTGCATGCGGAAATCATACATGCCCACCTGCTTGAGGGCGGCGTCCACCCGCTGGCGGATCTCCTCCGAGGGGACGCCCAGATTCTCCGGTGCGAAGGCCACGTCGTCCTCCACCACGTTGGCGACAATCTGGTTGTCCGGATTCTGGAAGACCATGCCCACGGTGCGGCGGATGTCCAGGAGCTTGTCCTCGTCGGCGGTGTCCATGTCCCGGACCCAGACCTTGCCGGAGGTGGGCAGGAGGATGGCGTTCATGTGCTTGAACAGGGTGGATTTGCCGGAGCCGTTGTGGCCCAGGACGGCCACAAAGCTGCCCTCGGCGATCTCCAGACTCACGCCGCAGAGGATCTCCCGCTCCCCTTCGGGGTAGCTGAAGTGTACGTTTTCAAAACGAATGATCGGTTCCATATGATAGAAGTGAAAAGTGAAGAGTGAAGAGTGAAGAATTGTGGTGTCGCCTTCGGCGACAGATCAGAATCATCACGCCGCAGGCGTTATACCATAACGATTCACTATTCGCTATTCACGATTCACTATTACTTCCTTTCCCATCTACATGTTGCCCCGCAGGGCAGATACAGGCCGCTGTCGGTGACGGGCAGGGCCAGCTCCCGGCTTTCGGAGCGGCCGCCGTACTTTTTGGTAAAGATGCTCTCGGTGACGTAGCTGAGCACCGAGGGGGAGAGTCCCGTGGTGTAGGAATTGATGAGCACGAACAGCGGATCGTCACTGAGGACCCCGGCGCAGAGGGACACGAAGGGCCAGAGGTTCTGCTCCAGCTTCCACACCTCGCCTCCCGGGCCGCGGCCGTAGGAGGGCGGGTCCATGATGATGGCGTCATAGCGCTTGCCCCGGCGGATCTCCCGCTCCACAAACTTGGCGCAGTCGTCCACGATCCAGCGGATGGGGGCCTCGCTGAGACCGGAAGCGGCGGCGTTTTCCTTGCCCCAGGAGACCATGCCTTTGGCGGCGTCCACATGGCAGACCTCCGCCCCGGCCTTGGCGCAGGCCACGGTGGCCCCGCCGGTATAGGCAAAGAGGTTCAGCACCCGGATGGGCCGCCCGGCGGCGCGGATCTTGGCCATGGCCCAGTCCCAGTTGGCGGCCTGCTCGGGGAAGAGGCCGGTGTGCTTGAAGTTCATGGGCTTGACGTGAAAGCGCAGCTCCTTATAGCGGATGGTCCACTCCCCGGGCAGCTTGCCCTTGTCCCAGCTGCCGCCACCGCTCTCGCTGCGGCGATAGCGGGCGTCCCGGTCGTTCCAATGGGAATTATTCCGGGGCGTGTCCCAGATGGCCTGGGGGTCCGGACGGACCAGATAATAGTCTCCCCAGCGCTCCAGCTTTTCTCCCTTTGAGCAGTCCAGCAGTTCAAAATCCTGCCAGGAATCGGCAATCCACATAGTGTTCTCCCTCTGTATCGTTCCTTGTCCATAGCAATTCAGGGTATTCTATCATGTAAAGGGCGAGAGGTCAACAGGATTCTTGCGCCATAGGAAACGTGACGGCGTCCCCTTTGTTGCTGTCTTCTCCTTGCGGGCCAGACCCCTAAGTCTCCGCCGTAAACGGCGGCGACAGCTCCCCTTTCAGGGGAGCCATGAGGCTGGCGGCTGATTGCCGTCCCTGTGGTGGGGACGCTTCCCTCTTCACGCTTCACACGCAAAACAGCGCCGCTCCCGGTCAGGAGCGGCGCCGTTTTGCTTTTGCTTCAGTGGCAGTTGAAATAATAGATGGCGGTGGTGTCGGTGAGGATCACGTCGCAGCGCCCCTGGTAGAGATACTGGAAGCACTCCGTGGTGCCGCCGGCCAGACGGGAGATCTGGCCCAGACGCTTGACGATACCGGGGTCGGACTGCAGCGCGTCCATGGCCTCCACCGTGGAGCACATGGCCAGGGCCTTGTGGGAGAGCATGTACTTGTTCTCGATAAAGGCGTCTCCCCGTTTGGCGATGACGATGTCATTGTGGACATAGGGGCCGTAGCGGGCCACGCGGCCTGCGCTGATATCCGCCGGATCCAGGGCGATACCGCCCCAGGCGCAGTCGATATTGCCGGAGGAGAGCTCGATATAGACGTTCTCCTTCTCGATGGGCTGGATCTTCAGATCCCAGCCCAGCTCCTCGCAGACGGCCATGGCCAGCTCCACATCGAAGCCCCAGTACTGACCGGCGGTCATGTAGGCCATGGGGAAGGAGTTGATGTCCACACCGATGATGAAGTCCCGCTGGGTGGGGGTCTCCAGCCGCTGCAGCGCCTCGGCATTCTTGCCGAAGCTGATGATGCGGCTGCCGAACCACTTGACGGCCAGCTCATCGACCAGCCCCCGGGCGTTGAGCACCTCAATGGCGGCTGCCACATAATAGGCCGTGGGATCGCCGGTGCGAAAGGCCAGGGAATACTCCTGCTCCACCAGGGTGGCCACGGTCCGGACTTCCCGGGGACTGCCGCCGCAGGCCGCCATGCTCACGCAAAGGGCCAGGAGAAGCAGGATACAGAGGATTCTTTTCATGGGCAAATGTTCCAATCAGTACTCGAACTCATCTTTCTTTTTCCGCACCTGTTTTTTGCGGAGAACGGGCTTCAGGATGGCGGCCAGGGTCAGGATCACCAGGGCGGCAACGCAGAGGATCAGCACCACCATGCGGCGGGACGCAGCAGGGTCTTCCTGCCCTGCCGCGGGCTTCTCAGCAGAAGAAGCGGGGATCTCCACCGGGATCTGCCCGGCTTCCGGAGCAGCCGCTGCTGGCTCCTGGGCGGCAGCGGGATCCTGCGGGACCTCCGTGCCGGGGGCGGCAGGCGTCACAGCCTCCGCTGCCGGAGTCTCCGGAACAACGGGTCCGTTCTGGCGCGCCTCATACACGGCATAGGCGTCATCCAGGCTCAGGGTATAATCCTTGAGGATCACAGCCAGATCCCACATGACCTCATGGGTGATGCCCAGGTTCTTGGTCATGACGGTGAGGACAAAGGGATGGGGCGTGTAAATGATGCCGACGGTGTTGTTGTACGCCACGTCGCGCCGGTCGATGAAGTTGCCGTATTTCTGGGCTACTTCATATTCCCCGCCCATGGCGCCGTGGAAGACAGAGCCGTTGTCGGAGTTCTTCATGCACTCGATGATGTTGGGGAAGCGCTCGTTCTCATTGTAGAGAGTCTTCATCACATCCGTGAGGAAGCGAACGGTGAAGTAGCTGTAATCCAGGAAGTCCGGGTCATAGTAGGCCTCGGGCAGAGGGGAATAGTTCTGGTAGAGCTTGCGCACTTCTTTGTCCGTGCCGATGTAGTTCATCATCTGATGGGCATAGGTGTTGTTGGAATAGGTGAGCACGTAGCGCTCCGCCTCCTCCAGGGTGAGGCCGTTGATGTTGCTGGACTGGGTCAGCTCCCCGCGGCTTTCCCGCTCGGCCAGGATCATCATCAGAGGCACGTAGTAAACACCGGCGCCGAAGTTCCAGACATCGCCGTTATAATACCAGGTGTCGCCGGTATCCAGGTAGCAGTAACCGATGCTGATATTGTCCTTGTTCAGGGAGCGGGCGTTGGCATAGGTCTCCACCAGGCGCGTAAGCTCCGCCGGGTCAATGACCGCATAGCTCACAGGATCGGCCGGGATAGCGGAGTTCGTGTCTTCCGCGAAGGCGGCCAGCGGGCAGAGCAGTGCGAAGCAGAGCACCAGGGCCAGGGTTTGGGCAAACAGTCTTCTCTTTTTCATTTCCTTCCCTCCATGCATAGAATAGGTGGTTTCTTACAACAGGCAGATCCCGTCCTCCTCCCGGAGGAAACGGGCGGCATAGAAGCATTCCGCCGCGCATATCAGATATTCGGTGTCCCGGGCGCCGGCGGTCTCATAGGCCGAGTGCATGGCAAGCTGGGCAAGGCCGATGTCCACCGAGTCCACCGAGACGTGGGCGGTGCTGATATTGCCAAGGGTGGAGCCGCCAGGCAGATCCGCACGGTTGGTAAAGCGCTGGGTGGGCACCCCGGCCTTTTTGCAAAGCTCGGCAAAGGCAGCGGCGGAAACGGCGTCGGTGGTGTAGCGCTGGTTGGCATTGTACTTGATGACGATACCCTTGTTCATCTCGGGCCGGTCGTTCCGGTCGGCATATTCGGGGTGGTTGGGGTGGACGGCATGGGCATTGTCCGCCGAGACCAGGAAGCTTGCGGCCAGGCAGCGGTGCAGGTCCGCTCCAAGGCTCTCCGCCGTGCGGGCAAGCACATCCTGCAGGAAGGTGGAGCCTGCACCCTGCTTGGTGCCGCTGCCCACCTCTTCATTGTCAAAGACGCAGAGGAGCGGCAGATTGCTCCCCTCCTCCGCCCGGAGGAAGCCCTCCGTGCAGCCGAAAACGCACTGCAGATCGTCAAGTCTGGGGGAAGAGATGTACTCTCCTTCTGCGCCCCAGACGGTGCCGGGCGTGCGGGGATAGAGGAAGAGGTCCGTTGCCAGCACGTCCTCGGGCTTCACGCCCAGGGTCTCGGCGATGAGGGCGTCAAACTTCTCCGCGGCTCCGGCGTCTCCGAAGAGGGGGAGCATATCGGTGTTGGGGTCAAACTTCTTGCCGTCGTTTACGCTGCGGTCCATGTGGATAGCCACATGGGGGATCAGCAGCAGGTCCCGATCCACGTTCAGCAGCTTTGCGCAGACCTTCTCCCCTTCCCGGACGATGGCGCGGCCCGCCACAGAGAGGGGCCGGTCCAGCCAGGAGGCGCAGATCATGCCGCCGTACTTTTCCACGTTCAGCCGGGTGTACATCCCCGCCGTGGGCACCGCCGCGTGCTCTTTGATCTTGAAGCTGGGGGAATCCGCGTGAGCGGCCATCATGAGAAAGCCCTTCCACTCCCCTTCCGGGATGCGGAAGGCAATGAGGGCGGAGCCGTTGCGGCGGACAAAATACTTTCCGCCGTTCTTCAGGTCCCAGGCGTCCTGCTCCCGCAGCTCGGTATAGCCCTCCGCCTCCAGGCGCTTTGCCAGATTGCGGCAGGCGTGAAACGCGGTGGGGCTTTCCGTAATGAAGGAAAGCAGCCGCTCATTCCAGTTTTCCATGTCCGTTCCTCCTGATGATACTCTTCCATTGTTGATTAGTATAGCACAGTTTCCCCGGGCTGAACAGGGCGATTTCAAAAAGTTTAAGAATTCTTTGGAAAGTCGTCGAGAGAAGGCGAAGGGGCGATCCGGGATTGCATTCGCCGCTGGTCTGGTGTATAGTGGGGGCAGCAAAACATGCGAAAAAGCTGAAAGGAAGTGCATTCCCATGAAAGTTTCCGAGCTGCCTTACCGTCGGGTAACGCTGGAGGAAGTGAAGGCCGTGGCCGAGGACGTGATCCCCCGCATCCGCAATGCCGGGAGCGTGAAGGAGATCCTTGCCGCCCGGGAGGATTACCGCAAGATGCTCCTGGAGTTCTATACCAACGCAAGCCTTGCCAGCATGCGCTACACCATCAACACCGTGGATCCCTTCTACGTGGCGGAAAACGAGTACTACGACGAGATCGGCCCCGTTGCCGCCAATTACGCGCTGGACTATGCCTCCGCCCTGCTGGACAGCCCCTTCCGCGCCGAGCTGGAAAAGGCTCTGAGCCCGGTGCTGTTCCAGTCCATGGAAGTGGAGCGCAAGTCCATGTCCCCCGCGATCATCGAGGACATGGTGGAGGAGAACAAGGTGGTGCGGGAGTATTCCGACCTGATGGCCGCCATGGAGTTCGAGTGGAAGGGCGAGAAGCTGCCCCGGGCCATGCTGATGAAGTATGCCAAGGACGCCGACCGGGAGACCCGTCGGGAGTGCTTTGAGGTCCTGGGCCGGGGTCTGGAAGCGCACAAGGCCGAGCTGGACGATATCTTTGACCGTCTGGTGCATATTCGCGACCGGATGGCCAAAAAGATGGGCTACAAGAACTTCGTGGAGCTGGGCTACTACCGTATGGGCCGCCTCTGCTACGACCAGGAGAAGGTTGCCAAGTTCCGGGAAAATGTTCTGAAAGACATCGTGCCGGTTGTAGCGCGCCTTCGCACCGAGAACGCCAGACGTCTGGGCATCGAGGACTACAAGTTCTATGACGACGGCGTCATCATGCCCGGCGGCGACCCCAAGCCCTTCGGCAAGGAGGAGATCTTTGCCTCCGCCAAGAAGATGTACCACGCCATGGGCAAGGAGGCCGGGGACTTCATCGATCTCATGCTGGACAACGAGGCCTTCGACGTGGACTCCCGCAAGAACAAGTGGGGCGGCGGCTACTGCACGGAATTTGCCAAGTACAAGCAGCCCTTCATCCTGGCAAACTTCAACGGCACCGCCGGGGACGTGGACGTGGTGACCCACGAGGCCGGCCACGCGCTGAACGCCTATCTCATCGCGGACAACCGCTTCGCCCTGGAGCTGGGCTGCGGCGGCATGGAGACGGCGGAGACCCACTCCATGAGCATGGAATTCTTCGCCTGGCCCTATATGGGGGACTTCTTCGGGAAAGACGCCGATCGCTACAAGTTCATGCACGCCCTGGAGAGCTTCTCCTTCATCCCCTACGGCACCATGGTGGACGCCTTCCAGCACATCGTGTACGAGCACCCGGAGCTGACGCCCGATGAGCGGGACGCCGAGTGGCTGAAGCTGGAAAAGCAGTTCAGGCCCCACATCTCCTTCGAGGGCATGCCCTATCTGGAAAAGGGCACCCGCTGGCAGTATCAGATGCACATCTACGAGAGTCCCTTCTACTACATCGACTACTGCCTGGCCCAGACGGCTGCCTTCCAGTTTTTGCTTGCCAGCCTCAAGGACTATGACGACGCCTTTGCCCGCTATATCCGGCTGAGCAAGCAGGGCGGCGAGAAGGTCTGGACCGACCTGCTGGAGGAAGCGGGCTTCCCCTCCCCCTTCCAGCCCGGCGCCCTGGCCGATCTGGCCAAGAACGTGGAGGAACTCCTGGAGAGCATCCGCGTATAAACCTCATACAACATACAACATCGCCCTCCCAAATCGGGAGGGCGATGTTGTATGTGCAGGCGAAGGCCATGTCCTCCCCTGCAAGGGGAGGTGGCATCCGGCGTGGCGCAGTCCGCCGGATGACGGAGGGGTAAGCCTGTAGAAAGGAAGGAATCCGAGGGAGTATTTGCATCTATCGTAACCCCTCAGTCACCGCCGTTCACGGCGTCGACAGCTCCCCTTTCAGGGGAGCCCTGTTTCCCCTCCTTGTCGAAAGCTTACATCGCCCTCCCAAATCGGGAGGGCGACGTAAGTTTAGAAGGAGTGCACAAGTAAGAGAGAGGATCCTCTTGCTTTTTCAGGTTATTGGGCGCTGAATTTCTTCCGCGCCGTGAGGGTGACGGCGCCGCAGCCCAGGGCGGACAGGAGCAGCAGCCCCGTCCAGAGCGCCGCGGTCTCATCGCCGGTCTTGGGCTTGTCGCTGACGGAGAAATTGCGCTGGGCGGTGCCGGTCTGGGACACGATCGCGATGCTGTGCTGGCCCACCTTCAGGGTCTTGATGGCGGAGCCCTTCACCGTGACCACGGTATTGCCGTTCACTTCCGCAACGCTGTAGTTGGAGGAAGCGATCTCCTGGCCGTCGATGAGGAGCTTCTGGAAGTCCTTGCGGGCGGCGTCGGAGGTCACCTTATAGTCGGTGCCCCAGCTGGCGTGTCCGTTGGTGTTGTCGGTGAGCTTGGGCTTGAAGTTGGGGTCGATCCCGTCGCAGCGCTTGCAGCGGCCGTGGGCATAATCGTGGCCCAGGGCCGGGATCTCGGCGGTCTTGCTCTGCTCGGCAAAGGCTGTGTTGGTGAACGCTGCCTTCAGGCTCTTTTCGCCCTTTTCGGTACAGGCGGCCTCTTTGGTCACGGTCTCGGCGGGTTTCACGGTCTCGCTCTCGGTATGAGAGGCGTCCCGCTTGCAGGTACGAAGGGCGGTACACTCGCTGTTGTCGTCTTTCCAGGTATACGTGGGCTCGTTCCAGTCATGGCCCAGGGCGGGAATCTCCTCGGTTTTGGTCTCGCCGCAGGAGCAGGTGAAGGTCTTGACGCCCTTTTCGGTGCAAGTGGGCTCGGTGGTCACCTTGCCCTCGTCAAAGCTGTGGACGTGCTCCGCCGCCTTCTCATAGACGAAGAGGACGGTCTCGCTGCCGCTCAGCTTCTTTTCCGACTCCACGCCGCTCTGCCTTACGGTGGCGGTGATCACGGCGCCGGTCTCGTCATGGCTCACGCTGAGCTTCACGATCTCATCATTTCCCACCATGGTCTTCTGATATGTATAGCCCTCGATGGCGGGGCGGGTCGTCTTCTCATCCAGCACCTGGTCCTTGCTCAGGTCCAGGTAATCCGCCTCCTGGTCGCGGAGGGTGGCGCCGTCCGTGTCCACGCAGCGGACGGTCATCTTTGCCGCGGCTTCCTCCACCACGGCCTCTTCCGTCACGGCGTCCTCCGCAGGCGTCTGGGCCGTTTCCCCGCCGACTTCTTCTGCCAGGGCGAAGGTGCTCATGGACATCAGCAGCGCCAGGGTCAGCAGCAGGCTCAGCAGTATTTTCCCGTGTTTCATTTCAAAAAAGCCTCCTTTGATCTGTTCACGGTGAATCGCTATCCTTGGTTCACGCCTCGGATTATAGCGTCTACCTGCCTTGAAAGCAAGGCCTCCGGTGCATGTTTAAGAAAGCTTAAGACTCTTAAGAAGTTCTGAAAGAGATTAAGAATTCTTAAGAAACGCTCGTTTTTTGGCGGAATAGTTGGGGTTTTCGATGCCCCTCTGCGGCGAACAACCGGGCGGGCGGCTGATAGCCGCCCCTACGGCGAGACGGGAAGGCGTTGCGGGAACAGCGCACAAAAAGCGGGCGGCCAAACGGCCGCCCGCGTATCCTATCATCTAAAAACTAAAAACTAATAACTCAAAACTCAACTCTCAAAACTCAAAACTTTTTACACGCTCACTGCTCGGCGGGCTCGAAGTCCTCCCGCGGGTGCTTGCAGAGCGGGCAGGTGTAATCCGCGGGGAGCTCGCCATCGCAGGGCTCGAAGTGGCCGCAGATCTTGCACACATAGCCCTTGACCTTGGGCTTGACCTGGGGAACGATGTGCTCGAAGTCCTCCTTGCCGTGCTTGCAGAGCGGGCAGGTGAAGTCGTCGGGCATGTCCGCACCCTCGTAGACATAGCCGCAGACCTTGCAGACCCAGCACTCCTTCTCCTCGGGGGCGGGGTTCTTCTTGGGCTTGATGTGGGCATGATAGTAGCCGTAGGTGCAGCTGGGAGCCTTGGAGAGGACCTTGGCCTCCACCACATTGGCGATGTAGAGCACCTGAGTCTCCAGATCCTTCACGTCGATGACCTCGCAGGAAAGGACGGCGTTGGTATAGGTGGGGATATAGCGGATGCCGTTGGCCATGCGGTCGTCATAGGGAAGGTCCGCAAACTTGTCCACATCCCGGCCGCTCTGGAAACCGAAGTGCTGGAACAGGCTGTAGGGGGCGTCCTCGGTGAGGATGGAGATGTTGAACTTGCCCGCCTTCATGACCATGTCGCAGGTGTGGTTCTTCTTGATGCAGGAGATGGTGATCTTCTTGGGGTCGGCGGAGGCCACCTGGCCGGCGGTGTTGATGATGCAGCCGTAGTCCTTGCCGTCCACCCGGGTGGTCAGGACTTCCACGCCGTAGGAGAACTTAGAGAAAACCTTGTTGTCCACCGCCTCGGGGCTGAAGGCCGCGGGCTCGGCGGGTGCGGCGGGAGCTTCCACTGTAGCGGGCTTCGGGTTGATCTCCTCGGCCAGCAGATCGGCCAGGGTATCCAGCTGCTCCAGCTGGTTTTCCGCCAGGGCGGACTTCAGGGTGACGTTCTCGCCGATAAATTCGGTGCCCTTCAGAGGCGCCAGCAGATCCCGCATGATCTTGCCGCTGGTGGGAGCCCAGGAGCCGTTCTCGATGATGGCGACCTTGCGGTTCTGGAGATTGTGGGCGGCGATGTCGTGCAGCAGCTGCTCCATGGTGACGAAGACGCCGGCGTTGTAGGTGGTGGCGGCGAAGACCAGGTGACTGCAGCGGAAGGCGTCGGAGACGATGTAGCTGGCAGGCGTCACGGAGGTGTCGTACATGCGCACCCGCACGCCCCGCTCGGCCAGCTTGCAGGCCAGGATGTTGGCGGCGTTCTCGGTGTGGCCGTAGACGGAGGCGTAGGCCAGCAGCACGCTCTTTTCCTCGGGGGTATAGCTGGACCAGAGCAGGTACTTCTCCAGGAAGTCGCCGAAGTGGCTGCGCCACACATAGCCGTGCAGCGGGCAGACCAGGGCGATCTCCAGCTTGGCGGCCTTCTTCAGCACCGCCTGGACCTGGGCGCCGTACTTGCCCACGATGTTGGTGTAGTAGCGCCGGGCCTCGTCCAGATCCTCCAGGAAGAAATCGGTCTCATCATTGAAGAGGCGGCCGTTCAGAGCGCCGAAGGTGCCGAAAGCGTCGGCGGTGAAGAGGATCTTGTCGGTGAGGTCGTAGGTCATCATGACCTCGGGCCAGTGGACCATGGGAGCCATGACGAAGGTGAGATTGTGCCTGCCGGTGGAGAAGGTGTCCCCCTCCTTCACCAGGATGGTGCGCGCGGAGAGATCGCAGCCCATAAACTGCTTCATCATGGTCTGGATCTTGGCGTTGCAGATGATCTTGGCCTCGGGATAGCGGCTGAGCAGCAACTCCTGGGTGGCGGCGTGGTCCGGCTCCATGTGCTGCACCACCAGGTAGTCCAGGGGCCGGCCGTTCAGGGCATGGGCCACATTTTCCAGGAACACGCTGTACACGGCCTTGTCCACCGTGTCGAAGAGGACGGTCTTCTCGTCCAGGAGGAGATAGGAGTTGTAGGAGACGCCGTCGGGCACGCCGTAGACGCCCTCGAAGCAGGCGAGACGCCGGTCGTCCGCGCCGACCCAGATCAGATCCTCGGTAACTTTTCTTGTGCAGTACATAGCTGCTCCCTTCTGCCTTGCGGCATGATTGATTTTGCAGGCTTTAACATTCATATTATAAAAAAATCCTGTGGAAATGGCAAGTCATTTCTGTTAAGATTGGAGCAGATAAAAAAGGAAACGGGAGGTGTCGCTGTGGCAGAGAAGAAATTCACCGGCCCCGTCCGGGGACAGGATCTTTCCGCTCTGAGCGCGGATTACGAGCAGGCCGAGAGCTTTGACCGGCTGCGGGTAGGCGATCTGGCCGTCTATTACCGGGACGGCTTTCGCATCAAGGCCGTGCCCTACAGCCGGATGGAGCGGGCCTTCATCCGGGTGCAGCAGGTGCGGGGGCGCATGTGCTGCGGGGAAACGGCGTTTCTGTATTACCGGATCGTCTTTCTGGCGGACGGGAAAGAGATCGCCGACAACATGTCCGAGGACGAAAAGGCCATAGACGCGGCCCTGGCCCGGATCCACGAGAAGGCGCCGGAAGTCCCGGTGGGCTTTGAGAAATGAGTTTTGAGTTTTGAGAAAACACGCGGAAGGGATCATTCCCATCCGCGTGTTTTTTCATCGCCTCGCCGCAGGGCCCTACACCGTATCTCTTCACTCTTCCCTCTTCACTGTTCACTCTTCACTTCCCAAGCGCCGCCACCGCGGCGCAGAGGACGAGTCCCATCGCCGTGGGCACCAGGGCGGCAAGGGCGGTCCATTTCCAGCTGCCGGTCTCCTTCTTTACGGTGAGGAGCGTGGTGGAGCAGGGCCAGTGGAGCACCGTGAAGATCACGGCGCAGAGGGCGGTGAGCCAAGTCCAGCCATGCTGCAGCAGCAGGGCGTGGATCTCCCCCAGGCCAGAGGCATCCCCCAGCCCGCCGGAGGCGCGGTAGAGCATCAGCAGAATGGGCAGCACCGTCTCGTTGGCGGGAAGGCCCAGAAAAAAGGCCAGCAAAATCGCCCCGTCCAGGCCGAAGAAGCGGCCCGGTGCATCCAGCAGCGCGGCAAGGCGCAGCAGCAGGCTCTCGCCGCCGGGGCGGAAGGAGGCCAGGCACCAGAGCAAAGCCCCCGCCGGGGCGGCCACCGCCGCGGCCCTGCCCAGAACGAAGAGGCTCCGGTCCAGGAGGGAGCGCAGCAGCACCCGGCCTACCTGGGGGCGGCGGTAGGGCGGCAGCTCCAGCACAAAGGGCGAGGGCTCGCCCCGCAGGATCGTTTTGGAGAGCAGCGCCGTGGCCGCAAAGGTGGCAAGGACGCTGCCTGTGAGGATCAGGCTCAACAGCGCCGCAGGAACCAGGGCCGAGCCCGCGGGAGCGAAAAACATGGCGAGCAGGGCGATCAGCAGCGGAAACCTGCCATTGCAGGGGGTGATGCTGTTGGTGAGGATGGCCAACAGCCGCTCCCGCCGGGAGTCGATGATGCGGCAGCCGGTGACGCCCACGGCGTTGCAGCCCAGACCCATCAGCATGCAGAGGCTCTGTTTGCCGCAGGCGCGGCAGCGCTGAAAGGGCCGGTCCAGGTTATAGGCCACCCGGGGCAGAAAGCCCGCGTCCTCCAGCAGGGTAAAGAGGGGGAAGAAGATGGCCATGGGCGGCAGCATCACCGAGACCACCGCGGCAAGGCTCTGATAGGCCCCGTCCAGCAGCAGGCCCTCCAGCCAGGGCGGGGCGTTCAGGGCGGCAAAGCCCCGGCGCAGCAGTTCTTCCAGCCCCGCAAAGCCTCGGCCCAGCCACGCGGAGGGGAGGTTGGCGCCCCGGATGGAGAGATAGCAGATCCCCAGCAGCAGAAGCAGCATCATCGGGAAGGCCCAGGTTTTTCCCGTAAAGATCCTGTCCAGCCGGGCATCCCTTGCGCCGTAGGCCCGCTCCTCCCCGGTGACGGAGATCGCCGCGAGCCGCGCCGCCTCCCGGGAGAGGGCGGCGGAGAGCAGATCCTCCACCTCTGCGGGCGTAAGGCCCAGGTCAAGCCGTTCCGCCTCCGCCGCCCGTCGCAGCCCTTCCGGGGCCGGCAGATCCTCTCCGGCCAACAGCCGCAGGCAGAGCCAGCGGGCGGGGAGGCCCTCCCCTTCCGCCAGGGGCAGCAACTGTTGCAGCGCAGTTTCCACCGTCTGGCCATAGGGCGGGGAGCGGCGGGGCGGGGCGGGCGCGTCCCAGAGGGCGTCCAGGGCCGCGAGAAAACGCTCACGGCTCCCCTTCTCCCGGGCCGTGATGCCCACCACAGGGAGGCCCAGGCCCCGGGAGAGGGCTGCGCAGTCCACCCGGATGCCCCGGCGCTCCGCCTCGTCCAGGAGATTCACACAGACCAGCACCCTCTGGCAGAGCTCCCTGCACTGGAGCACCAGGTTCAGATTCCGCTCCAGGCAGCAGGCGTCGCAGACCGCCACAACCGCCTCCGCCTCGCCCCGGAGCAGCCAGTCCCGGGCCACCCGCTCCTCCTCGGAATGGGGCAGCAGCGAATAGGTCCCCGGCAGATCCACCAGCCTGTAGTCCCCGCAGCTGCCCTCGGCGGCGGCGACCGTCTTGCCGGTCCAGTTGCCGGTGTGCTGCCGGAGGCCGGTCAGGCGGTTGAAGAGGGTACTTTTCCCCACGTTGGGGTTGCCCGCCAGGGCTATGACGCGTTCCATGGCTCCACCTCCACTTCGATGCGGCGGCAGTCCGTGCGCCGCAGGGCAATGGCCGCGCCGCAGATGAGATAGGCGGAGGGGTCCCCCAGTGGGCTGCGGCCCAGGCAGCGGAGCCGGGCGCCCTCCACCAGGCCCAGGTCCCGCAGGCGGCGGCGCAGCGGCCCCTCCAGACGGAGGGCCAGCACCGTGCCCGCCTGGCCGGGGCGCAGTTTTTCCAAAGTCATCCAAGATCACCGGGCCATTCTATGTCCGGGGGCTTGACCGGGTGCGCCGGGAGAGGGTATACTGGATACAGAAAAAGGAGGGAGCGCGCATGTTCAGTTTCAATCACTTCAACTTTAACGTCTTCGACCTGGAGCGCAGCCTGAAATTCTATGACGAGGCGCTGGGGCTCAAACCCGTGCGGGAGAAGAACGCCGCGGACGGCAGCTTCCGCATCATCTTCCTGGGCGACGGGGTCACGGACTTCCGCCTGGAGCTGACCTGGCTGCGGGACCGGACGGAGCCCTACGACCTGGGCGAGCAGGAATACCACCTGGCCCTGAAGGCAGAGGATTTTGAAGCGGCCCACGCAAAGCACGAGGCCATGGGCTGCATCTGCTTTGAAAACCCTTCCATGGGCATCTATTTCCTGGAGGACCCGGACGGCTACTGGATCGAGATCATCCCGGACCGGACGAAAAAGGCCTGACGGAAACGAGAAAAACAGCTCCGCAGATCAAAAGATCTGTAGAGCTGTTTTCTCGTTTGGACCAAGAGAGGCGCCTCTGTGTCGTCTTCCATATCTTGCCTCCCCTTTGGTAAACGCTGATCAAATCGCCTGCGGCGCCTCCCGGACAATTTGTGCTCTGATTTCGTCACTTTTTCTTGCAATACACAAAGTATTCCTGCGAAAAAGTGCCTTCATCAGAACTCAAATTCTCTCGGGATTCG
>JAFSMZ010000019.1:0-31270 GCA_017447685.1 Oscillospiraceae bacterium | reverse complement strand
TGCGGGCTTCGTGCGCCCATTTTGCGAAAGTTTTCCACACAAGCCCTTAAATTGAGGCGGTTTTTGCACCTTTTTATCCTTTTTTTGAGCCTGGTTCTCACCAGCTGCTTACAAAAGGTCTTTTAATCAGCGTTTACCTAGTTTTTAGAAAAGGTATCCCGCCTCCCCCGTAGGGGCGGCCTTTTGCCGCCCGCTCTTGCTTCCCCCTCGGGGGGAAGTGCCCCGAAGGGGCGATAGGGGTGTCTCTCCCCCCACAGGGGCGGCGGGAAAGCGTGTCACAGCGCCGCGTGGACATGTTGCCGCCAGCGTGCGGATTCTGTTCTCTCTCCCTCATCCGTCACGGCGCTTGCGGGAGACGCGCCGCGACACCTTCCCCCGCTGGGGGAAGGACAGCGGGGCGGGCAATCTCTCACAGTCCCAGCATCTTCATGTAGGCCGGCAGGGCGGCCTCAAATTTCACGCCGTACCAGTGGCCGGGGTCCTCCCGGGTGATCTCGATGCACTTCACGGTGTAGTCCGCGGCGATGACGGCGGCCTCATAGGCGCTTTTGCCGTTTAGGAGCGCGCCCACGAAGGCGGCGGCGTACACGTCCCCGGTGCCGTGGCTGCCGGGGCTGAGCTTCCGGTGCTCATAGTAACGGCGCTCCCCCAGCTCCTGCACCAGAACCCCGGTGCGATCCGGCGCGTAGCCCACGCCGGTGAGGATGACGGTTTTCGCCCCGGCGGCGGTGAGCCGGTCCAGAAGTTCCGCAATATACCCCTCGTCATAGGTCTCCCGGTATTCCATGCCGGTGAGGAAGCAGGCCTCGGTGATGTTGGGCAGGATGATGTCCGCCGAGAAGGCCAGCTCCTTCATCGCCTCCACATAGGCCCCGTCAAAGGCGGGGTAGAGCTTGCCGTTATCCGCCATGGCCGGGTCCACGATGGCCAGGGCCCCGGGGGCGGAGAGGCGGGAGATCAGGTCCCGCACCATGCCGATCTGCTGGGTGCTGCCCAGATACCCGGTGTATACCGCCTCAAAGGCGATCTTTTCCTTCTCCCAGTGGGCGGTGATGGCGGGGATGTCCTCCGTCAGGTCCCGGACGGTGTAGCCGGTGAAGCCCGCCGTATGGGTGCTGAGCACCGCCGAGGGGAGGATGCAGGTCTCCTGTCCGGCGGCGGAGAGGATGGGCAGGGCCACCGTCAGCGAGCACTGGCCCACGCAGGAGATGTCCTGGATGGTGAGGATCTTATGATAAGCCATGGAAAAAGCCTCCTTGACATTTGTTCTGCTTCCATTATAATCAGATTTGGACCTATTTCTATCGCCAGTTTGATGCAAAATTATAAGGTCAGATTTGAAATCGTGCTATGAATTATCAGATCATAAAACACAGCGGCGAGAGCGCCTATCTGCAGCTCTACCGCCAGCTGCGGCAGGACATCGTCTCCGGCGCCCTTCCCACCGGCGCCAAGCTCCCCTCCAAGCGCAGCTTTGCCGAGGAGCTGGGCCTCAGCGTGATCACGGTGGAGCACGCCCTGGCCCTGCTCACAGATGAGGGCTATCTGCTCTCCCGGCCACGAAGCGGCTATTACGTCTCCTTCGGCAAAGCCTCCCCCGCGGCGGTGCCCCCGCGCCGGGCAAGGCTGGAGGAGATGCGGGCCGGGGAAGGCGCGCCTGCGGACTTTCCCTTCTCCCTCTGGGCCAGGACCATGCGCGCCGTCCTCTCGGACTATGACAGGCACATTCTGGACCGCTGCCCCAGCAAGGGCTGCCTCCCCCTGCGGCAGGCGCTTGCCGCCTGGCTGGGCCGCAGCCGCTCCCTGACCCTGGACCCGGAGCAGATCGTGGTGGGCGCCGGGGCGGAGTATCTCTACGGGCTCATCGTGCAGCTGCTGGGCCGGGAACGGCCCTTTGCCCTGGAGGCCCCCTGCTATGCCCAGATCCGCCGGGTCTATGAAGCCAACGGCGCAAGCTGCACGCCCCTCCCCATGGGGGAGGACGGCATCCAAAGCGCCGCCCTTGCCGGCTGCTGCGCCGGGGTGCTGCATGTGACGCCCTATCACAGCTACCCCAGCGGGGTCACCGCCTCCGCCGCCAAGCGGCACGAGTACGTCGCCTGGGCAAGGGAGCGGGGCAGCCTCATCGTGGAGGACGACTATGACGCGGTCTTTGCCTCCCCCACCCGCCGGATCCAGACCATCTTTTCCCTGGACCCGGAGCGTGTCATCTATCTGAACACCTTTTCCAAGCTGCTGGCCCCCTCGGTGCGCACCGGTTTTCTGGTGCTGCCGGAGCGGCTGCTGGAAGACTACCGGGCGAAGCTGGACGCCTTCTCCTGCACGGTGCCGGTCTTTGACCAGCTGGTGCTGGCGGAATTCATCAACGCCGGGCACATGGAACGCTATATCAGCCGCCGTCGGCGGAATCAACGGAGAACGGAGGAATAAACATGCTCTATTATCTCAGCGACTATACCGAGGGGGCCCATCCCCGCATCCTGGAACGGCTGCAGGAGACCAATCTGATCTCCCAGCCCGGCTACGGGGAGGACCGCTTCTGCGCCGCCGCCCGGGAGAAGATCCGCGCAACCTGCGAAAAGCCGGCGGCGGACGTGTATTTCCTGGTGGGCGGCACCCAGTGCAACGCCGTGACCATCGCCTCTCTCCTGCAGCGCTGGGAAGGGGTCATTGCCGCGGACACCGGCCACATCAACGTCCACGAGGCGGGAGCCATCGAGTTCACCGGCCACAAGGTCATCGCCCTGCCCCAGCAGGGGGGCAAGCTCTCCGCCGACACGGTGCGGGACTACTGCGCCGCCTTCTATGCCAACGAGACCCACGACCACATGCCCTTCCCCGGCATGGTGTACATCTCCCAGCCCACGGAATTGGGCACCTTGTACAGCAAGGAGGAGCTGGAGGCCCTCCACGCGGTCTGCGGGGACTACGGCCTGCGCCTCTTCGTGGACGGGGCCCGCCTGGGCTATGGGCTCATGAGTCCGGAATGCGACATGAGCCTGCCGGAGCTCTGCGATCGCTGCGACGTCTTTTACATCGGCGGCACCAAGGTGGGCGCCCTCTGCGGCGAGGCCCTGGTCTTCCCCAAGGGCGATATGCCCCGGCACTTTGCCACCATGGTCAAGCAGCAGGGCGCCATGCTGGCCAAGGGGCGGCTCCTGGGGGTCCAGTTCGACACGCTCTTCACCGACGGGCTCTATTTTGAAATCAGCCGCCACGCCATCCGGCTGGCCATGAAGCTGAAGGCCGCCTTCCTGGAGAAGGGCTATCCCCTCTTTGCCGACTCTCCCACCAACCAGCAGTTCCCCATTCTGACCGAAGCGCAGGAGGCGAAGCTGCGGCAGTACGCCGCCTTTGAGACCTGGGAGCCCCTGCCCGACGGGCGCAGCGCGGTGCGCTTCGTCACCAGCTGGGCCACCCGGGAGGAGGACGTGGACGCCCTGATCGCGGTATTATAGAGAAGAGTGAAGAGTGAAAAGTGAAGAGTGAAGAGATATGGTATCGCCTGCGGCGATGGTGGAAATACGTCCTCACAGCGGGCACACCATGCACTTTTTTCCCTTCACTTTTTCCAAAATGATCTCTCCCTTTCCACGGCTTTTTTCGCCCTTTCCACAAATCTTTCCCGGCGGGCTTGACATCATTACATTAGGGAATTATAGTAATACATAAGTTCATATTTCGTTCATTTTTCCGCAGGGGCGGAACCGTTTCGCGCAAAATCGCATCCACACCATATCAGAAAGAGAGGGATCTTATGATTACCAACGGCTTTACTTATGTGGCGGTACTGCTGTTCATGGCAGCGGTCCTGGTCACCCTGGAGAAGACGGCCAAGGGCTGGCTGCAGAAATTCTTCAAGTTCATCCCGGCTGTGGTGCTCTGCTACCTGGTCGCCATGCTCCTGTGCACCATGAAGGTCTGGGATCTGGGTGAGACCAAGCCCGCCTACTCCGCGCTGAAAAACAACCTGACCTACGCCATGATCTTTGCCATGCTGCTGCGCTGCGACATCCGCAAGGTCCTGCGGCTCGGTCCCCGGATGCTGATCGGCTTCTTCTCCGCCACGCTCACCATCATCATCGGCTTCGTGGTGGCCTTCGTGCTCATGAAGGGCGTCATCGGCAGCGATGCCTGGATGGGTCTGGGCGCCCTCTGCGGCTCCTGGATCGGCGGCAGCGGCAACATGGTGGCCGTGCAGGCCGCCCTGGACATCAGCGAGGCCGACATGGGCTACGCCCTGGTCATCGACTCCATCGACTACTCCCTGTGGGTCATGTTCCTGCTCTGGGCCATCCAGCTGGCGCCGTCCTTCAACAAGTGGACCAAGGCTGACACCACCAAGCTGGACGAGGTCTCCGTCCGTCTGGAGGAGGAGGCCAAGCTGAACACCAAGCCCGTCTCCTTCCAGAGCCTGCTGCTGCTCATCGGCTGCGCCTTCCTGGTCAGTGCCATTGCCACCAGTGTGGGTGCCAAGCTCTACGCCTGGACCAACTTCTCCGACAAGGCCACCTGGACCGTCCTCTTCGTCACCGCCGTGGCGCTGATCGCCGCCGTGACGCCCCTGGGCAAGGTGGCGGGCTCCGTGGAAGTTTCCAACCTGCTGCTCTACGCGGTCATCGGCCTGCTGGCCTCCCGCGCCAGCCTGCTGGAGCTGGGCGACGCGCCGGCCTGGATCCTCACCGGCTTCATCGTGCTGGCCATCCACACCGTGCTGATGCTGCTCATCTGCAAGCTGCTGAAGCTGGACCTCTTCACCGCGGGCGTTGCCTCCCTGGCCAATATCGGCGGCACCGCCTCCGCGCCGGTGCTGGCCGGCTCCTACTCCGGCTCTCTGGTGCCTGTGGGCATTCTGATGGCCCTGATGGGCTATGTGGTGGGCACGCCTCTGGCCGTGCTCTGCGCCCGGCTGATGGCGGCCCTGGCCTGAGGCAGCCGCAAAAAGCTCCGTCCTTCTGCGCGGAGCGAAGAATCGCATGAAAAAAGACACTATGCAAGTGAATTTTCACTTGCATAGTGTTTTATCCGAACGTATTGCTTGGAAAGGAGAGCCTGGATGAGCGTCTTATCCGGACTGGAACCCAAATCTGTATTTTCATATTTCGAGCAGATCTGCGCCATCCCCCACGGATCCCACAACACCAAAGCCATCAGCGACTATCTGGCGGATTTCGCCCGGGCGCGGGGGCTGCGCTATCGGCAGGATGAAAACAACAACGTGATCATCTGGAAGGCGGCCTCCCCCGGCTATGAGAAAGCTCCCTGCGTCATGCTCCAGGGCCATATGGACATGGTCTGTGAAAAGGCGCCCGGCTGTGACAAGGACATGGACCGGGAGGGCCTGGACCTTTTCGTGGAGGGAGACGAGGTCGGCGCCCGGGGCACCACCCTGGGCGGGGACGACGGCATCGCCGTGGCCATGGCGCTCGCGGTGCTGGACGACGACGCCATCCCCCACGGGCCCCTGGAGTGCCTCTTCACCACGGATGAGGAGGTAGGGCTGCTGGGCGCCCGGGCTCTGGACGCCTCCGACCTGCGGGCCGTCTGCATGCTGAATCTGGACTCCGAAGCGGAGGGCGTGCTCACCGTGAGCTGCGCCGGCTCCACCCGGGCCCTCTGCACCCTGCCCGTGACCCGGGAGCCCTTCCCGGGCACGACCCTGCTGCTGGCCGTCACCGGCCTGCTGGGCGGCCACTCCGGGGAGGAAATCCACAAGGGCCGGGCCAACGCGGATATCCTGCTGGGCCGGGCGCTGGACACGCTGGCAAGGCGCACGGAGCTGCGGCTCATCCGGGCGGAGGGCGGCAGCAAGGATAACGCCATCCCCCGGGAGGCAAGGGCCCTCATCCGCGCGGCGGACCCCGCCGCCGCCCAAAACGCCTGCGCCGAGCTCGCCGCGGCGCTGCAGGAGGAATTCCGCGTCACGGACCCGGACGTATCCCTCAGCCTCGCCCCGGCGGAATGTGACGAAGATCCCATGGACGCCGAGAGCAGCCGCCGGATCCGCAGCTTCCTGTTCTGCGCCCCCAACGGGGTGCAGGTCATGAGCCCGGAGGTCCCCGGTCTGGTGCAGACCTCCCTGAACCTGGGCCAGGTCTATACGGCGGAGGACGCGGTCATAGCCCGCTTCATGGCCCGCTCCAGCCTCTATTCCCAGCAGCTGGAGACCACCCAGCGGGTCATCGCCCTGACCGAGGCCCTGGGCGGCAGCGTGGAGATCCCCGCCTCCTATTCCGGCTGGGCCTACCGGGCGGATTCCCCCGTGCGGGAGCGGACGGCGGAGGCCTTCCGGGCCCTCTATGGCAGGGAGCCCCGGATCGAGGCCCTCCACGCCGGTCTGGAATGCGGCGTGCTCTCCGGCAAGATGCCCTGGCTGGACTGCATTTCCTTCGGCCCGGACCTGATCAAGATCCACACCCCCGAGGAGCGGCTCCGCATCGCGTCCACCCAGCGGACCTGGGCGCTGCTGCTGGAGACCCTGCGCCGTCTCCGCTGAGGCGCGAAAGGAGAACGACCCATGAGCAAGGACAAAACTTCCGTCATTTTTACCGGCGACATCGGCTTTGACCGCTACATGGCCCGGCGCTGGGAGGACGAAAAGCTGCTGGACGAGAAAACCCTGGCCTTTTTCCGCAGCGCGGACCATGTGGCCGCCAACGTGGAGGGCGCCCTCATCGACGCCGTGGACGACGGCAGCCGGGGCGTGTTCTTCCACAGCATGGACCCGGCGGCTGCCTGCCTGCTGGAGAAGATCGGCGCGGACATCTGGTGCATCGGCAACAACCACACCATGGACGCGGGCCGGGAGGGCGTCATCAGCACCCGGGCCCTGGCGGAGCAGATGGGCTGCCGCACCATCGGCGCGGGCCTCAACGAGGTGGAGGCTTCCGAGCCCATCTATCTGGAGGAGGCCGGAGGGATCGGCATGTTCGGCGTGGCCTACATGGCCGAGTGCATCCCCGCCACCGCCACCGAGCCCGGCATCTTCCGCTGGGACGACATGGCCTATATCGCAAGCCGCATCGCCGAGGTGAAGTCCAAGGCCCGCTGGTGCGTGATCGTCTCCCACGGCGGCGAGGAGTTCACCAGCCTGCCCTCCCCCTACACCCGGGACCGCTACCTGAAATACCTGGAGCTGGGCGCCGACGTGGTGGTGGCCCACCATCCCCATGTGCCGGAAAACTACGAGCTCTTCCCCGACGGCAAGGCCATCTTTTACTCCCTGGGCAATTTCATCTTCGATACCGACTATCAGCGGGCCCACCTCTACACCGATATCGGCGTGCTGCTGAAGCTGATCTTCACCGAAGAGAAGCTGGATTTCGAGGCTCAGGGCATCCGCATTGTCCGGGGGGAAGAGCGCATCGAGGCAGCCCCCCTGCCGGAGATCTTCACCAACGTCCCGGCGGAGGAATACGAACTGCTGGCGCCGCTGGCGGCCCAGGCCTTCGTGAAGGAGGACATGCGCAAGATGATCTACCTGGAGCCCCAGCGCTTCACCGAGGCCCCGGCGGAGGTCTGGCGGGATTACTTCTTCAGCACCGAGCCCGACGGCTATTTCGAGGGCGCCCACATGGACTTCTCCCTGATCGTGCCCCTCTCCCGCAGATCCGAGGCCGGCGCCTGGCGGGAAAGCAAGCTGGAACAGGTGAGGGCCTACCTCCTGCGCCAGCTGGAGGAAAGAGCGTAAAACGAAAAGATACGGTATCGCCTGCGGTGATGGAACTGCATCACCGCAGGCGATACGATTTTCTTTTGCCGACATGAGAAGAACAGAAAAGAGGTGTCCGCCTCAAAGACAGATCCTTCCGGTCCGTCCGCGAAGCGGACACCTCAACTTTTCGCTCTTCCCTGTTCACTTTTCCCTTGGTAGTACCGGTCTTCCGCCCATCTGGCGGGGTTGGTGTCGATGTATTCCGAAATCTGGCGATAATCTTCTTCGTTTCGGATCACATGCTCGTGATAAGACTTTTGCCACAAAGCAATTCCGGCCCGTTTGGAAGCCCATCGTTTCATCTGCCCGACGACCGTACTGACCGTAGGGGCGGATATCATCCGCCCGCTCTCGTCGTTATGGATGCGCAGAATCAGATGAATGTGATTCGGCATGATGACAGAATGATCTACAGATACATTTGAGTAAATCTGCGGAATATTGTGGATGGCAAGCGCAACGATCTCTCCGTAGCTGCTTAGGTGCACATCGGGCGGGCGGCTGATAGCCGCCCCTACGGCGACATCCGAGAGGATGCAGCGGCGGTCGTGGGTGCAGACGGTGACGAAATACGCGCCGGGGGCGGAATAGTCGTATTCCGGAAGGCGGAGGGGCTTTCGCTTTGGGAGATCCACCGCGGGAGCCTCCTTTCTCATCACGGGAAATGGAATTCCTTATCGAGCGGCGAATCACATAGTACCATCATCGCCGCAGGCGATACCATATCTGTTCACGCTTCACTTTTCCCTGTTTCCACGTCTTTCACCGTGAGGCGGTCGCCGTCCACGGTGAATTTGATGTTCTGTCCGGCGAACTGCAGGCCATATACCCGCTCCGGGTCGCGCTGATACCGGGGCCGGGGGTCGTTGGCCAGGACGCCCCGCAGGGCCGCCCGCTTTTCCGGGGGCACGAGCGCCTCCAGCGCAGGCGGGAACTCCACCGTGAGCCGTTCTCCGGCGTCCGGGGCAAAGCCGGACCGGGCCTCGGGATGGGCGTCGGCATAGGGGATATAGGGCTTGATATCAAAGATGGGGGTGCCGCTCATCAGGTCGGCGCCGCCGACGCGCAGCACCGCGCCCCGCTCTCTGTCCTGCTCGATCCCCAGGAGCCGCACGCAGCTGAGCCCCAGGGCGTTGGGCCGGAAGGGGGACCGGGTGGCGAAAACGCCTATCCGGGTATTGCCGCCAAGCCGCGGCGGGCGCACCGTGGGAGACCAGTCCTCCCCGGCGCGGAGGTTTTCGGAAAACTGCCAGATGAGCCAGAGCCGGTCGAAGCCCTCCATGCCCCGGAGGGCCTCCGGATCCCGGTAGGCGGGCTCGAAGACCACGCGGCCCTCCAGCTCCTCCACCACCCCGGCCTGCCGGGGGATGCCGAATTTCTCTCCCAGATCGCCGTAATAGCGGGCGATGGGGCGGATGATCGTCTCCTCCATGGTTCAGCCTCCCAGGACCAGCAGGGAAATGCTGTTGTTCAGCATGTGCAGAAAGATGGGGGTCCAGATGCACTCGGTCTTTTCATAGCTGCGGCAGAGGAGGAAGCCCGCAGGCAGATACTGCAGCATGTAAAGCCAGAAGATCGGGTCCGTCAGGGCATACTGCCAGGTGTGATAGAGTCCGAAGGCCAGCATGCACAGGCCGTAAGCAAGCCAGCGGTTCCAGCGGCGCAGCAGCCCGAAGACACCGCCCCGGAACATCAGCTCCTCCACCAGCGGGGCCAGCACCACGGTGATGGCCAGGATCCTGCCCCGGTCGGTCTTTGCCAGGTCCAGGATGGTTTGGTTGTTGGGGTTTTCCTGGGGCAGGAAGGCATAGAGCAGGATGGCCAGCAGGAAATTCGCCGCCATCAGCAGGAAAAAGCCCCAAAGGGCCTGGCCCAGGATATAGAGGGGCCGTTCCCAGAGCCGGTCAAAGTCCCGGCGCAGAAAGCCCAGGCACAGGAGCGTGAGGAAGCCTGCGCCAAAGGCGTAGGTCCAGAAGTTCAGGCCGCCCGCGGTAAAGCCCGGGAACAGGCGCAGCAGCAGCCAGGGAAATCCATATATGTGCATCGGCAGCCACAGGATGGCAGCGATGCTCTGCCAGAGGCGCATTTCGCTGCGGGGGAGTTTCTTTTCTTCCATCAGCTTCTCGCTTTCTTCTGCAGCTCAAAGAGCAGGTTCATGGCCTCGATGGGGGTCAGGGTGTTCAGATCCAGATCCCGCAGGGTCCGCCGCAGCTCCTCCGCCGCCATGTCAGCCAGGCTGATCTGGTCCTCCTCCTCGAAACTCAGGGCGGGACGGGGAACGCCGTCGCTTTCCAGCTCCTTCAGATAGCCCTTGGCCTTCTGGATCACCGCCTCGGGCAGGCCCGCCAGCTTTGCCACCTCAATGCCATAGCTGTCGTCGGCGGCGCCCCGGACGATCTTGCGCAGAAAGACCAGCTCGCCCTTCTGCTTCTTGGCGGTGATGTTGTAGTTGCGCACCCCGTTGACCTCCCCTTCCAGGGCGGAGAGCTCGTGGTAGTGGGTGGCGAACATGGTCTTGGCGCCGAGCCTGCGCTTGTCGGCGCAGTATTCCAGCACCGCCCGGGCGATGGCCATGCCGTCAAAGGTGGAGGTGCCCCGGCCGATCTCGTCCAGAATCAGCAGGGAGGAGGCGGTGGCGTGGCGCAGGATCTGGGCCATCTCGTTCATCTCCACCATGAAGGTGGACTGGCCGGAGGCCAGATCGTCGGAGGCGCCGATGCGGGTGAAGACCCGGTCCACCACGCCGAGCTCGGCGCTCTGGGCGGGGACGAAGGAGCCCATCTGGGCCATGAGCACGATGAGGGCGGTCTGGCGCATGTAGGTGGACTTGCCCGCCATGTTGGGACCGGTGACGATGGCCACCCGGTCGTCAGCGTCGTTGAGGTAGGTGTCGTTGGGGACGAAGAGCACGTCCTTCAGGGTCTGCTCCACCACCGGGTGCCGCCCCTGCACGATACGCAGCTCCCGGGACGCCTCCATCTCCGGGCAGACGTAGTTGTTGCGCACCGCGGCCTCGGCCAGGGAGCAGTACACGTCCAGGGCCGCCACCGCGTCCGCCGTGGCCTGGATCCGGTCCACCTGGGCGGCCACCTGCTTGCGCAGCTCGGTGAAATACTCAAACTCCAGCTCGTTGATCCGCTCCCGGGCGGAGACCAGGGCGTTTTCCAGCTCCTTCAGCTCCGGGGTGAAATAGCGCTCGTTGGAGACCAGGGTCTGCTTGCGGATATAGTCCTCGGGGACCTCCACGTCCCCGGCGGATTTGGGAATGTCGATGTAATAGCCGAAGACCCGATTGTAGCCCACCTTCAGCTTCTTGATGCCGGTGCGCTCCCGCTCCCGGGCTTCCAGGGCGGCGATGGCCTCGGCGCCGTGGTCCCGCAGGGAACGGAGCCGGTCCAGCTCCTCGGAATAGCCCTCCCGCAGGATGCCGCCCTCCCGCACGGAGAAGGGGGGATCGTCGCAGACCGCCCGGTCGATGGCGTAGTGCAGATCCTCCAGGGCGTCCATCCCGGCGATCTGCATGAGCTCCTTGCATGTAAACGAGGCCAGCTGCTCCTTGAGTCTGGGCAGCACCGCCGCGCAGTTGCAGAGCTCCCGCAGGTCCCGTCCGCCCGCGGTGCCGTAGACGCAGCGGCCCACCAGACGCTGGATGTCGTGGATCTCCCGCAGAGAGAGCATCAGCTCGCTGCGCTTCACGGACTCCCGCGCCAGCTCCCCCACCGCGGCGTGGCGCCGCTTGATGGCGAGGACCGAGAGCAGCGGCCGCTCCACCCAGGCCCGGAGCAGTCTTGCCCCCATGGGGGTCCTGGTCTTGTCCAGCACCCAGAGAAGGCTGCCCCGCTTTTCCCCGCTGCGCAGTGATTCGGTGAGCTCCAGGCTCCGCCGGGTGGTCCAGTCCAGCTCCATATAGCGCCCGCCGTAGAACACGTCCAGCTTCCGGATGTAGCTCAGATCGAATTTCTGGGTCTCCCGGATGTAGCGCAGCAGGGCGCCCACGGCGGCGACGGCCTCGGTCTGGCCCTCCAGTCCCGCCTCGTCCACGTCCCGGAAGCCGAAGCGCTCGCAGAGGGACGCGGCGGCGGGCATGTACTCGAAATAGTCCCGGGGCGGCTCCAGCATGGCGCCCAGCTTCTGGCGCAGGAACTCCCCGATGGCCCGCTCCTCCAGGGCGGCCAGGGACAGCAGCGCCTCCCGGGGGGCGAAGCGCCCCAGCTCGTTGAGAATGTGGCTCACCGCGTCCTTTTCGAAGGAGGCACAGCAGAATTCCCCGGTGGACACGTCGCAGAAAGCAACGCCGCCCCGGTCCCCGTTCAGCGCCACGGCGCAGAGATAGTTGCTGCGCTTTTCCTCCAGCATGCTGCTCTCGGTGACGGTGCCCGGGGTGATGATGCGGATCACGTCCCGCTGCACAAGGCCCTTGGCCAGGGCAGGATCCTCCATCTGCTCGCAGATGGCCACCTTATAGCCCTTGGCGATGAGCCGGGCGATGTAGGTCTCGGCGCTGTGGTAGGGCACCCCGCACATGGGGGTTCGCAGCTCCGGGTCCTCCACGTTCCGGTCCCGGGTGGTCAGGGCCAGGTCCAGCTCCCGGGAGGCCAGCTTCGCGTCGTCGTCGAACATCTCGTAAAAATCGCCCAGGCGGAAGAACAGCAGGCAGTCCGGATGCTGCTGCTTGATCTCGTTATATTGCTTCTTCATGGGAGTAAGCTCAGCCATGATCATTCTCCGTTTCTGTTGTATTCTTATCCCCTATCGGCCTTCGGCCACTTCCCCCAGAGGGGGAAGCAAGCCCCTATCGCCGCTTCGCGGCACTTCCCACAGAGGGGGAAGCAAGCCCCTATCACCGCTTCGCGGCACTTCCCACAGAGGGGGAAGCAAGTCGCTTCCGCATTCACGTCCCCCCGCGCCCTTGCCTCCCCCTTCGGGGGAGGTGCCTCAGTGCGCACACTGGGGCGGTAGGGGCCTGCCTCCCCCGCCGGGGGAGGTGCCCCAGTGCGCACACTGGGGCGGTAGGGGCCAGCCTCCCCCGCCGGTGGAGGTGGCGTCCGCCGTCTCACGCAAGCGCGGATGACGGTGGGGGTCACCCCAAATGCTGCAAAATATCCTCGCACACGCCTCGGAAATTCCGGTTCACATCCAGATTCGAGTATCGCAAAACCCTAAGGCCCAATCCTCGCAGATACGCATCTCGTTCCAAGTCTGCCTGTTTCCCTTTGTCCTCGTAATGCTGCGAGCCGTCCAATTCAATTACAAGCCCTTTCGAATGACAGTAGAAGTCCACGATGTAGTTTCCAACGATCTGTTGGCGGCGAAAGCGGACCGGAAGCTTGCAGAGAAAGGTGTACCAAAGCTTTCTCTCTTCCTTTGTCATTCCTTTTCTCAGATTCCTTGCGTTGGTCAAGAGGGCTTTGTTCTGTTCCAGTCGCATGGTTGTTCTCCCCTATCGGCCTTCGGCCACTTCCCCCAGAGGGGGAAGCAAGCCCCTATCGGCCTTCGGCCACTTCCCCCAGAGGGGGAAGCAAGTCGCTTCCGCGTTCACGTTCCCCCGCGCCCTTGCCTCCCCCTTTGGGGGAGGTGCCCCAGTGCGCACACTGGGGCGGTAGGGGCCAGCCTCCCCCGCCGGTGGGGGGCTGTGCCGGGAAGGCTTTTCACTCGGTCAGTCTATCTCATGAATCTCCAAAACACAATGGCTGTTTGGGAGATACAGGACCTGAACCGTCTGCCCCACTTCAAAGTCAGCAGCCGACATGGCGTGAAAGCGTTCCCCTCCGACCGTCATCATCACGCCAAAGCTCGTGCCTTCCGCGGTATGGTACTTATGTATCGGTTCTTCGATCAGAACGATTTCTTCAATCACGCCGCGATGCTCGATGGCCTGCTCATTTCGATCCCGATATAGATCGACGCCCAGTCCGAACAGTGTCCGAAGGTTGATATAGAGCAAAAAGCCAAAGGTTATTACAGCAAGCAGTCCGCCGAGGAGCTTTTTCGTCAATGTTTTTTCCGGCTCATTCTCTTTTTCATACGCGGTTTTGACAGGCTTCATAAACAGGAAAGCGAAACTGCCGCCCAGAAAGAAAAAGGACAGTATGCTGATGGGAAGCCAGAAGTTTTGAAAAAGATATTCTCCGTAATCAAAGCTCATGCTTTTCTCCTGCTTTCTCGCTCCATCCCCTATCGGCCTTCGGCCACTTCCCCCTGCGGGGGATGCAAGATTTCGGTTCCCCGCGCCCTTGCCTCCCCCTTTGGGGGAGGTGCCCCAGTGCGCACACTGGGGCGGTAGGGGCCTGCCTCCCCCTTTGGGGGAGGTGCCTCAGTGCGCACACTGGGGCGGTAGGGGCCTGCCTCCCCCTCCGGGGAGAGGTGTCGTCCGCCGTCCCCCGCAAGGCGGATGACGGTGGGGGCGACACGGGGAAGGCTTTTTGTCGTTTCTCTCAGCACGCTATCATCCGCCCGATCGCCTTGCGGTGCCCGAAAAACGCTGCGGAAATTGCGTCCTTGCTTTATCTGCCACCGGCAGCGCAAGGCCGCAATTCGCCGTACAGCGCCCAGGTGTTGGAGGCGGTGATGGTGGCCTCCACGAACTGTCCCACCAGGGCGGGGTCGCCCTTCAGGTGCACCAGCCTGCCGCCGTCGGTGCGGCTGGAGAGATTGTATTCGTCCCTTCCGGTCTCCCCGTCCACCAGGACACGGAGGGTCTTGCCCTCGTAGGCCTTGTGCTTTTCCCCGGAGATGCGGTTACTCAGCTCGGTGAGGGCGTCAAAGTGCCGCTGCTTGTCGGCGCGGGTATAGGGGTCCGGCATGGAGGCCGCGGGGGTCCCCACCCGCTTGGAGTAGATGAAGGTGAACATGGCGTCGTAGCGCACTTCCTCGCAGAGGGAGAGGGTGTCCTGAAACTCCTCCTCCGTCTCTCCGGGAAAGCCCACGATGATGTCCGTGGTCAGCACCAGATCCGGCATGTACTGCCGGGCCAGGGCCACCTGGTCCAGGTACTTCTGCCGGGTGTAGCTGCGGTTCATGACCTTCAGCACCCGGTCGTTGCCGGACTGCACCGGCAGGTGCAGCTGATGGGCACAGTGGCGAGATTCCGCCATGGCCTGGAAAAGCTTCTCCGAGGCGTCC
The DNA here is from genome assembly GCA_017447685.1 of Oscillospiraceae bacterium. Lineage (GTDB taxonomy): Bacteria > Bacillota > Clostridia > Oscillospirales > Oscillospiraceae > Limivicinus. The sequence continues at coordinate 16,434 of JAFSMZ010000019.1, read as the reverse complement.
TTGGGGTGGCTGGTCATGAAGCGCAGCACATAGTCCCCGTCGATGGCGTCCACCATGCGGATGAGGTCGGCAAAGTCCACCCCAAGGCCCAGGTCTTTCCCGTAAGAGTTCACGTTCTGGCCCAGGAGGGTGATGTCCTTGTAGCCCGCGGCGATGAGCTCCCGGGCCTCCCGGACCACGTCCTCGGGCTTGCGGGAGCGCTCCCGGCCCCGGACGTAGGGCACGATGCAGTAGGTGCAGAAGTTGTTGCAGCCGTACATGATGGAAAGCCAGGCCTTCACGCTGCCGTCCCGCTGCTGGGGGATGCCCTCGGCCAGGTTGCCGTCGCTCTTTTCCGTGGCGAAGACCCGCTTTTTCCCCGTCATGGCCTTTTCCAGCAGCTCCGGGAAGCGCCAGAGCTCGTGGGGCCCGAAGACCAGGTCCACGATGGGATAGGACTTCTTGATCTTTTCGGCGATGTGGGGCTGCTGCACCATGCAGCCGCAGACGGCGATGATCTGCCCGGGCCGGGCCTTTTTGGAGTGGTTCAGCGCGCCCACGTTGCCGAAGACACGCATCTCCGCGTGCTCCCGCACGGCGCAGGTGTTGATCACAATGATGTCCGCCTGGAACTCATCCTGGGTGAAGCCGCAGCCCATCTCCCGCAGGTAGCCCCGCAGCTTTTCGCTGTCGGCCTCGTTCTGCTGGCAGCCGTAGGTGTCCACCATGGCCAGGGGCCGCTGCCCGTCAGCGGTGATGCGGTCAAAAATGCGGCGGCAGATCTCCTCCTGCCGGGCGATCTCCTCGGGGGCGATCTCGTTTCTGATATAGCTCATAGTCATGTTTCCTTTGCACATAGATATTCATGGTATTTTAGCACAAAAGGTATGGAACTTTCAACCAAAATCAGGTATAATGCCACTGCGGAATTTCGAGAGCTGCGGCCCTGTTCCGCCGGAACGGGATCCTGAATGTCTCGACCTTTCTCTTGCCTCGCCCCGCGTCGGGGAGAGGTGTCGCGCAGCGACGGAGAGGGGCCGCCGTCCCGGCGCAGGAAACCCCTCTCAGGCGCAAGCGCCAGCTCTCCCCACGCTCCCGCGCGGGGCGAGCCAAGCGGAGTTCTATCCACCGCAATCATCCCTCCCTATGCACTCTTCACTCTTCCCTTACCCGAGGTATCTATGTCTGTCATCAACATTCTTCCGCCCCATGTGGCGGATCTCATCGCCGCCGGCGAGGTGGTGGAGCGCCCCGCCTCCGTGGTGAAGGAGCTCATGGAAAACGCCTTTGACGCCGGAGCCAAAAACCTCACGGTGGAGCTCCGCTCCGGCGGGGCCACCTATATCCGCGTCACCGACGACGGCTGCGGCATGGCCCCGGAGGACGCCGGGGTGGCCTTTCTGCGCCACGCCACCTCCAAGCTGAAGGACGCCTCCGGTCTGGAGGCCATCGGCACCATGGGCTTCCGGGGCGAGGCCCTGGCCGCCATCTCCGCCGTGAGCCATATCGAGCTGCGCACCCGGCAGAAGGGCGCCGACGAGGGTACCCTGGTGATCCTCTCCGGAGGCGACATCCAGGAGATGGGCCCCATCGGCTGCCCGGAGGGCACCACCATGATCGTGCGGGACCTGTTCTACAACACCCCCGCCCGTCTGAAATTCATGAAGTCCGACCGGAGCGAGGCCGCCGCCTGCGTCCAGGCGGCCCTGCGCTGCGCCCTGGGAAGGCCGGAGGTCTCCGTGCGCCTGATTCGGGACGGGGACGAGGAGTTCTTCTCCCCCGGAGACGGACGGGCGGACTCCTGCGTCTACGCCCTGCTGGGCCGGGACCTGGCCTCCACCCTGCTCCCCTGCCGGGGGGAGGACGAGGGCATGAAGCTCACGGGCTTCGTCTCCTCTCCCGCGGTGGGCCGGGGCAACCGGGGCGCCCAGTACTTCTTCTGCAACGGCCGCTTCATCAAGTCCCAGCTGCTGCAGGCCGCCCTGGAGCAGGCCTATAAAAACACGCTGCTCACCGGGCGCTATCCCGCCTGCGTCCTGTATCTGGACCTGGGGCTGGGCAGCGTGGACGTGAACGTCCACCCCGCCAAGACAGAAGTGAAATTCTCCTACGAGCGCCGGGTCTTCGACCTTACGTATCACAGCGTCCTCTCCGCCCTGCAGGGGGAGGACCGGCTGCAGCCGGAGCAGGAAAAGCCCGCTGCTGCCGCTGCCCCCGCAGCGGCTCCCGCCCCCGCGCCGAAGCAGCCCGCCGCAAACAAGGCGGAGGACTTCTTCCGCAGCATGAACGCGGAGCAGTTCCGCGCCGCCCGGAGCGCCCCTGCGCCGAGACCGGCGGAGACCGGATTTGGCAGCGCCATGCGCCTGCACGCCCCGGAAATGCCGGAGCAGACCCGGCTGGATCTCTCTCCCGCCCCGGTTTCGTCGGCTTTCGACCGGAAACCCCCGGAAACGACAGGCGTTTTGGCCCCTGCCGGCAGTAAAAATGTGGAAAACTCTGTTCAAAATGTGGAAAGCCAGCCCCTCCCCGACCACAAGATACTGGGGGAGGCCCTGAAGACCTACATCCTGGTGGAGCTGAAGGACCAGATCCTGCTCATCGACAAGCACGCCGCCCACGAGCGCATGAACTTTGACCGGCTGAAAGCCGCCGACCGGAAGATCATGTCCCAGACCCTGCTGGTCCCGGTGACCCTGCGGCTGGACGGGGGCGACGGGGAGCTGCTGGAGCAGAACGCCGCGCTGCTGGAGGAGCTGGGCTTCGAGCTGGAGCCCTTCGGCGCCCGGGAATACATCGTCCGGGCCGTCCCGGCGGACATTCTGCCCTCCGACGCGGCCCCCACCCTGGAGGAGATCCTGGAGAAGCTGCGCCGGGGCAAAGCCCCGGACCCCGCCGCCGCCCGGGACGAGATCTTGCACACCGTGGCCTGCAAGGCCGCCATCAAGGCCGGCTGGGACACCTCGGACGCCGAGCGGGAGCGTATCGTCCGGGAGGTGCTCTCCGGCCGGGTGAAGTACTGTCCCCACGGCAGGCCCGTCTCCGCCGTTCTTACGAAGACGGATCTGGAAAAGATGTTCAAGCGGATCGTATGAAAAAGCAGGTCATCGTTGTATGCGGTCCCACCGCCACGGGGAAGACCGCTCTGGGAATCGCCCTGGCCCAACGCTTCGGGGGCGAGATCGTCTCCGCCGACTCCATGCAGGTCTACCGCCGCATGGACATCGGCACCGCCAAGGCAACGCCCGAGGAACGCGCCCAGGTCCCCCACCACATGATCGATGTGTGCGAGCCCTGGGAGGACTACTCCGTCTCCCGCTACGTGGAGGACGCCGCCAGGGTCTGCGACGGGCTGCTGGCCGCCGGGAAGACCCCGGTGATCGTAGGCGGCACCGGGCTCTATATCGACTCTCTCCTCTCCGGCCGGGACTTTGCCGGGCGGGAAGAGGGGGACGAGGGCCTTCGCGCCCAACTGAACGGGGACTATGAGCGCCTGGGCGGGGAGGCCATGCTGGAAACGCTCCGCGCCTTCGACCCGGAGCGGGCGGAAAAGCTCCATCCCGGGGACAGGCGCCGCATCGTCCGCGCCATCGAGATCTACCGCCTCACCGGCAAGACCATCACCCGGCACGACGCCGAGACCCGGGCCCTGCCGCCCCGCTACACGGCGCTGAAGCTGGCCCTGCGCTTTCGCGACCGGGCGGATCTCTACGCCCGCATCGACCGCCGGGTGGATCAGATGGTGGAATCCGGCCTTTTCGAGGAGGTGGAGCGCCTGCTGGACGAGGGCCTCAGCCCCCGCTGCACCGCCATGCAGGCCATCGGCTACAAGGAAGCGGCCCTGGCCCTCTCCGGAGAACTGAGCCGGGAGGAGGCCATCGATCTCATCAAGCTCTCGAGCCGCCGCTATGCCAAGCGCCAGCTCACCTGGTTCGGCCGGGACCCGGAGATCCAGTGGATCGTCTGGGACAAGGAACCGGACATGCTCCTGGCGGAGCAAGTGAAAAATGAAGAATGAATCGTGAATCGCTGCGGCGTCCCGCGGATCGGGACGATTTGAATCTGTCGGCGGAACCGACTCCTCAACTTTTCACTTTTCTCTGTTCACTTTTCACTTCGACAAAAGTCGACCTTCGCTTCGGGTTATGATAAGTTGTCCGCACATGCGGAAAACTTACATACAAAGGAGCAGATATCATGCAGAAATTCCAGAATCTTCAGGACGCTTTTCTCAACCAGGCCCGGAAGGACCGGCTCACCGTCACCATGTTTTTGATGAACGGCTTTCAGCTCCACGGCGTGGTCAAGGGCTTTGACGGCTTCACCGTGGTGCTGGACTCCGAAGGAAGGCAGCAGCTCATCTACAAGCACGCCATCTCCACCATCGTCCCGCCCAGGCCGATCAGCTTAGAAGAATGAAGAATGAATACTGAAGACTGAATACTGAAAAATTATGGTTTCCCGCTTCGCGGGACGATTCTAATCCATCCCCGGAGGGGATACCGCAATTATTCATTTTTCATTCTTAAGTTTTCAGTATTCATTAACAGAAAGAAGGTCTTTTCTCTATGACCATTGCCGAAAACGTCGCGCTGGTGCGCGAGAATATGGACCGGGCAGCCCTTGCCGCCGGACGGGATCCGAAGGAGATCCTGCTGCTGGCCGCCACCAAGATGAACGACGCCGACCGGGTGCGCCAGGCCATCGCCGCCGGGGTGGACCTCTGCGGGGAAAACCGGGTGCAGGAGATGCTGGAAAAGCAGGCCCAGGGCGCCTACGCGGGGGTTCCGCTGCACTTCATCGGCCATCTGCAGAAGAACAAGGTCAAGCAGGTGGTGGGTCTGGCGGAGCTGATCCACGGGGCGGACAGCCTGGAGCTGCTCTCCCTCATCTCCCGGGTGGCCCAGGCCAGGGGTCTCACCCAGGACGTGCTGCTGGAGGTGAACATCGGCGGGGAGAGCGCCAAGTCCGGTTTCGCCCCCGAGGAGGTCCCCGAGGCGCTGGCCCGGGCGGCCGCCCTGCCCGCTCTGCGGGTCCGGGGACTGATGGCCATCCCGCCCGTCTGCGCCGCGCCGGAAGAAAACCGCCCTTTTTTTCTCCGAATGCAGCAGCTTTTTATTGACAATAGCGAAAAAAAATACGATAATATACGCATGGATTTTTTGTCCATGGGGATGAGCGGCGATTATACCGAGGCCATCGCCTGCGGGGCCAATCTGGTCCGGGTAGGCAGCGGCATCTTCGGACCCCGACAGTACTGACACCTGCCCCGTCCCTGAGCACAGCGCACTGGAGGCAATGCCATGGGTTTCATGGATGAGCTGCGGAAGCTGACGCAGCCTTATGACGACGATAACGATTTCTTTGAAGGAGCGGACAGCAGTCTGCGGGATGCACCCCCTCCCCCCAGCGCGGCCCAGCGGGAATTTGAAAGCGTCTTCGGCAACGAGCCTGCCGGAAAGCCGGAGCCCGCGGAGGAGCCCCGGACCCCCGTCCGGGAGAGCGCGCCGGAAGGCGGCCTCTTCAGCAGCCTCGGCCGCAAGAAGAGCAAGGCCCCCCGGGAACGGGTGGTGGACGTGGGCGGAAATGAGACCAAGGTCATCCTCTTCAACCCCAAGACCTTTGAGGAGGCCGGCGACCTGGTGAGCCACCTGATGGCCTATCACTCCCTGGTCATGACGCTGGACGGCATCCCCACGGATTCCGCACGCCGCCTGCTGGACTTCATGTCCGGCATCACCTTCGCCCTGCAGGGGAAGATCACCCCCATCTCGGCGAAGACCTATTTCATCTCCCCGGAAAATGTTGACCTTCTCGGCGCTCAGCCCGATGGGGCGGAGACCGACGGTCAGTATTTATAAAAGAGAAAGATTTATTCATTGGAAAGGTGGATATTGATATGATTACTGCGCAGGACATTCGCGAAAGAACCTTTGAGCGGGCCCGCATCAACGGCTATGACCCCGCCTCTGTGGACGATTTTCTGGACCAGCTGGCCGAGGAAGTCGCCGCTTCCCAGAAGGAGAATTCTGTTCTCAAACAGAAGATGAAGGTCCTGGTCGACAAGATCGAGGAATACCGCGGCAACGAGGAAGCCCTGAATCTGGCTCTCCTGTCCGCGCAGAAGCTGGCCGTCCAGATCGAGAAGGAAGCCAAGGACCGCGCCGCCGCCATGATCGCCGACGCTGACCGTCAGGTCAAGGAGCGTATCGGCTCCATCGAGGAGGAGACCGAGAAGTCCAAGCAGAACCTGGCTGACGCCAAGGCTGCCACTGCCAAGTACTTTGACGCTGTCCGTGCCCTGTGCAACGGCCAGCTGGAGCAGCTGGACAAGATCATCGGCAACTACGTTGAGGAAGCGCCCGCTGAGGAGCCTCAGGAGGAGCCCGCCGCCGAGGATGACGAGCTGGATTCCCTCGCCGCTCACCTGGGCCTGGACAGCACCCAGACCTTCAGCCTGTAAGACGGCGCCGGCAGGAGAGCCCTTCGCTCTGTTACAGACTGTCATGCCATGAACCGGAAGGGGCGGGCGCCGCGGCGCGCGCCCCTTACTCTTTCCAGCGCCCATTTTCATTTTCACACAGGAGACAACTGTTTTATGTCACAGGATTTTAACGCCACTTTGAATCTGCCCAAAACCGACTTTCCCATGCGCGCCGGCCTCCCCAAGCGGGAGCCGGACATGCTCAAGCGCTGGGAGGAATCGGATCTCTATAACGAAATGCTGAAGAAGAACGAAGGCCATCCCCGTTTCTCCCTCCACGACGGCCCTCCCTTCTCCAACGGCAACATCCACATGGGCCATGCCCTGAACAAGACCATCAAGGACTTTATCGTCCGCTCCTATGCCATGCGGGGCTACTACACCCCCTACATCCCCGGCTGGGACAACCACGGCATGCCCATCGAGAGCGCCATCATCAAGGAGCAGAAGCTCAACCACAAGGCCATGAGCGTGGCGGACTTCCGCTCCGCCTGCGAGGCCTACGCCGAAAAGTACGTCCAGAAGCAGATGGAAGGCTTCAAGCGCCTGGGCGTGGTGGGCGACTGGGAACACCCCTACCGCACCATGTCCAAGGGCTTTGAGGCGGAAGAGGTCCGCATCTTCGGCAAGATGTACCGCAACGGCCACATCTACAAGGGCTTCAAGCCCGTGTACTGGTGCCCCAAGGACGAGACCGCCCTGGCCGAGGCGGAGATCGAGTATCAGGACGACCCGGTCACCACGGTCTACGTCAAGTTCCCCATGGCGGACGACAAGGGCAAGCTGAGCCACCTGGACCTCAGCAGGCTCTTCTTCCTGATCTGGACCACCACCATCTGGACCCTGCCCGGCAACCTGGGCATCTCCCTCCACCCGGATGAGAGCTACGCCATCGTGAAGCTCCCCAACGGGGAGATGCTGGTGGTGGCCGAGGCCCTCATCCCGCAGGTCATGAAAGCCGGCGGCGTGGAGAGCTGGGAGATCGTGGAGACCCATCCCGGCCATTTCTTCGAGTACATGCTGGCCCGCCATCCCTTCCTGGATAAGACCAGCCTGCTCATGAACGCCGATTACGTCACCATGGACTCCGGCACCGGTCTGGTGCACACGGCCCCCGGCTTCGGCGCGGACGACTACAACACCTGCAGCCGCTATGGCATCGAGCTGGTGGTGCCCGTGGACGACCAGGGCCGCCACACCGACTATGCCGGCAAGTACGCCGGCCTCGGCACCGAGGAATCGAACCCCGTGATCCTTGCCGACATGAAGGAGAGCGGCGCGCTCTTCGCCTCGGAGAACATCATCCACAGCTATCCCCACTGCTGGCGCTGCAAGCACCCCATCATCTTCCGGGCCACCCCCCAGTGGTTCTGCTCGGTGGACTCCTTCAAGGAGGAGGCGGTGAAGGCCTGCGAAGAGGTCCGGTGGCTCCCCTCCTGGGGCAAGGACCGCATGGCCGCTATGATCCGGGAGCGCAGCGACTGGTGCATCTCCCGTCAGCGCCGCTGGGGTCTGCCCATTCCCGTGTTCTACTGCGAGGACTGCGGCAAGCCTGTCTGCACCGAAGAGAGCATCGAGTCCGTGGCCTCCATCTTCGAGCAGGAAAGCAGCAACGCCTGGTTCAGCAAAGAAGCGGAAGCTCTCCTGCCGGAAGGCTTCGTCTGCCCCCACTGCGGCGGCAGGCACTTCACCAAGGAAACCAACACCCTGGACGGCTGGTTTGACTCCGGCTCCACCCACTACGCCGCCATGCAGCGGGACCAGGGCTTCTGGCCCTCGGACATGTACATGGAAGGCGGCGACCAGTATCGCGGCTGGTTCCAGTCCTCCCTGCTGGTGGCCGTGGGCGCCCTGGGCAAGGGCGCGCCCTACCGGGAGTGCCTGACCCACGGCTGGACCGTGGACGGCGAAGGCAAGGCCATGCACAAGTCCCTGGGCAACGGCGTGGACCCCGCCGACCTGATCAAGGAATTCGGCGCGGATATGATCCGCCTCTGGGCCGGCTCCGCCGACTACCATGTGGACGTGCGCTGCTCCAAGGAGATCTTCAAGCAGCTCAGCCAGAACTACCTGAAATTCCGCAACACCGCCCGCTACTGCCTGGGCAACCTGGACGGCTTTGACGCCGATCATCTGGTGGCGCCCGAGGACATGCTGGAGCTGGACCGCTGGGCCGTCAGCAAGCTCAACGAGCTCATCGAGAAGGTGGCGGAGGCCTACCGGAACTATGAGTTCCATGTGATCTCCCACGCCGTCAACGATTTCTGCGTGGTGGAGCTGTCGAGCTTCTATCTGGACATCATCAAGGACCGGCTCTACTGCGAGGAGAAGGACGGGCTCAAGCGCCGCAGCGCCCAGACCGCCCTCTACCTGATCCTGGACAGCATGACCAAGATGTTTGCCCCCATCCTGGCCTTCACCTGCGACGAGATCTGGCAGGCCATGCCCCACAGAGCCGGGGACGATACCCGCAACGTGGTGCTCAACACCATGAACGCGCCCTTCACCGCCTACGCCCTCTCCGCCGAGCAGCTGGAGAAGTGGGACAAGCTCATCTCCCTGCGCAACGACGTGAACGTGGTCCTGGAGAGCGCCCGCAACGACAAGCGCATCGGCAAGCCTCTGGAGGCCGCCGTTACCCTCCGGGCCGAGGATGCGAGCAGCCGCGAGCTGCTGGAAGCCGTCTCCGACATGGATCTGGACGATCTGCTCATCGTTTCCCACTGTCTGGTGGAGGGCGAGGAGCCTGCCGACGCCGTCCGCGGTCAGGGCGCTCGGAACCCGGGTCTGCGCATTTCCGTCTCCGAGGCCCCGGGCAAAAAGTGCCCCCGCTGCTGGAAGCACTCCCTCCAGGCCGATCCCGAGACAGAACTTTGCCCGCGCTGCGCAGCAGTAGTTGCAAAACTCTGAAAAATAGGGTACAATAGATAAAAGCTATTCCCATTCCGTGCAAGAACAGCGCGCCGCGGCCTGCTGCGGCAGATAGGAGAAAGATATGCTGTATGCAATCGTATCTGTACTGGTCATCCTTGCCGACCAGCTGATCAAGCTCTACGTCTCGGCGGACAGCTTCCGTCCCATGGAGCTGATCCCCGGTGTCCTGAACATGACCAAGGTGGAAAACACCGGCGGCGCCTTCGGCCTGCTGGGCGGTGAGATCCCCACCTATTGGTTCATCATCATCGCCGGCGTTTTCACCGTTCTGGTGGTCATCGCCCTGGCGACCCGCTTTGTCAACGGCTGGCTTGCCCGCTGGAGCCTGGTGCTGGTCACCGCCGGCGGCATCTCCAACTGCATCGACCGGGTGATCAACGTTCGCCCCACCGGCCATGTGGTGGATATGTTCCAGTTTGCTTTCTGGAAGAGCTTCCCGGTGTTCAACCTGGCGGATATCTTCATTTCCGTCTTCTGCATCGTCTTCATCTTTGCCATCCTCTTCGGCCGCGATCACAAGGATCAGAGCGGCGAGGATGACGAGTTTGTAGAGGACGAGGAGCAGGATGAAGAGCCCGAGGAGGAAGAGATCCGCCCCGTCCGCAAGTCCCGCAAGGCTCTCAAGGCCGAGGAGGAAGCGGATGAGGATGAGGAAGAGAGCTTCCATCCTGCCAAGGCCGGCCGCAGCAGCCGCAAGGCCCGCCAGTCCAAGTATGACGAGGAGTACGAGCAGTACAAGGCCGCCCAGCGCGCCCGGGAAGAGGCGGAAAAGGCCGCCGCTCCCGCCCCGACGGAAGAGATCCCCGCCCCGGCGGAGGAGCCCATCCCTGCCGCTCCCGCGGAGGAGCCCGCTTTCGACCCGGCAGATCCCTTTGCCGAGTGGGAGCGCGCCAACGCCGCCCGGAAGCCCGCCCCCGCCTTTGTGCCGGCGCAGGCCGCCCCCGAAGCGGTGGAGGAGCCTGTCCGTCCCAGCAAGCGCGTCGAACTGAAGGCCGAGCCTCAGCCCGCCGCCCCTGCCCAGCCCGAGCAGCCTGCGGTCCCCGAGACCCCCGTTGTAAGACCCGCCCGGAAGCCGGCGCCGGTGGTGGAGGAATCCGCCTCCTTCGATCTGGACGACATCCTGGCAGAGTTCAAGTAAAGAATGGAAGAAGATCTTCTTCAAATCACAGCAGAGGAGAGCGGCGAGCGAATCGACGCTCTCCTTGCGCATATGCTGCCCCAGCTGAGCCGCAGTGCCGCCCAAAGGCTCTTGGAGGAGGGTCGGGTGCTCCTGCGGGGGGAACCCGTGCGCAAGAACTACCGCTGCACCGCCGGGGACCGCTTCCTGCTCTCTCTGCCGGAAGCGGAGGAGGTTCCCCTCGTCCCCCAGGACATTCCCCTGGACGTGGTCTATGAGGATAGCGACGTGATCGTGGTGAACAAGCCCCGGGGCCTGGTGGTGCACCCCGCCCCCGGCCACCCGGACGGGACCCTGGTGAACGCCCTGCTTTTCCACTGCGGAGACAGTCTCTCCGGCATCGGCGGGGAGAAGCGCCCCGGCATCGTCCATCGCATCGACAAGGACACCTCCGGTCTGCTCATTGTGGCAAAAAACGACTTTGCCCACCAGGCTCTCTCCGGGCAGCTGGCGGACCGGAGTCTCTCCCGGATCTACGAGGCTGTGGTCCGGGGCAATCTCCGGGAGGATACCGGCACGGTATCGAAGCCCATCGGCCGCCACCCCACGGACCGCAAGCGCATGGCCGTCCTCCCCGGGGGGCGCCCCGCGGTGACCCATTGGGAGGTCCTGGCCCGCTACCGGGGCTATACCCACATCCGCTGCCGTCTGGAGACCGGCCGCACCCATCAGATCCGGGTCCACATGGCAAGCCTTGGCCACCCCCTGCTGGGGGATGAGACCTACGGGGCCCCCGCCCCGGACAAGGGACTCATCGGCCAGTGCCTCCACGCCAGAGAACTGAAATTCATCCATCCCCGTACCGGCGAGTCCGTCCGCCTGGAGACGGAACTGCCGGGCTACTTCACCGAAGTCCTCTCCCGGCTGGGAAGAGAACAGTGAAGTCGGCTTCGCCAAATGGAGAAATCGCAGGCTCCCCTTCCGAGACGATTCTGATTTATCCCGCTTCGCGGGATACCATAATTGGCGATCAGCCCTTCCTTCTGCTTCGTTCCTTCCCTTCTTCATTTCTGAAAGGAGCCTTCCTATGAATCTCAAAAAACTGGGCGGCCTGATCTTGGCCGCGATCCTGCTCATCGGCGGCGTCATTCTGGCCGTCCGGCTCATCTCCGGCGCCTTCGCCCTGGTGCACGGCGCTTTGAACACGGTCCTTGGCATCGTGGTGATCCTGGCGCTGCTGGCCATCGTGGCCTGGATGTTCGCCTACGCCAGGAAGCATCGGAAATAAGCATGGCCGCACGGATGCTTGTCCTCCCCTCGGAAGACTATCTGGAGGAGGTGCGGCGCTACCGGGAGGAATTCCTGGCCGCCGGCAGCTCCATGGATGGGACAGGGGCCCTGCGCCGCTGCGAGGATCCCCGGGACTGGCTGTCCGCCGTCCGGGCCGGTGACGATCCGGCCAGGGTGCCGGAAGGAAAGGTCAGGGCCACGGTCTACCTCTGTGTGGAAGAGGGCCGCGTCCTGGGCATGATCCAGCTGCGCCATACGCTCAACGAGTATCTCCGCCGCTATTCCGGGCACATCGGCTATTCCGTCCGTCCCTCCGCCCGGCGGCAGGGCGTGGCCAAATGGATGCTGGCCGCCCTCCTGCCCCATTGCCGTGCGCTGGGGCTGGACCGGGTGATGATCGCCTGCGAGCCCTGGAACGAGGGCAGCCGCCGCACCATCCTGGCAAACGGCGGCGTCTACGAAAAGACCGTCCATGAGCCGGAGCGCAACATCGATCTGGAGCAGTACTGGATCCGGCTGTGAGGCCCTTCCGCGCAAACTATGAAAGGAGCCGGGAAATGTCTCTTTCAAGAGAACGCAAGCTTTATCTGGAGCTGCTGCGCGCCATTGCCATCTTCCTTGTGGTGCTCAACCACAACAAGGCATACCCCTACTATCTCCAGGTACCGCAGCTTCCGGCCCGGCTGCTGTTTTCCGGGCTGTCTGCCCTGGTGAAAACGGCGGTTCCCCTCTTTTTCATGATCTCGGGAGCCCTGCTGCTGCCCAAAGAGGAGCGCCTGGGAGAACTGCTGAAAAAGCGGGTCCTCCGCTACGCTCTGGTTCTGGCGCTGTTCTCCCTTTTCGCCTATCTGGTGGATCTGCGCCGGAGCGGGCAGAACTTTTCGCTCTACTACTTTGTCACCCGGCTCTACGCCTACCGCTTTGTGGATTCCTATTGGTTTCTCTACGGCTATCTGGCTTATCTGCTGGCGCTGCCCCTTCTGCGGCGCATGGCCCGGGGCATGGGCGACCGGGATTTTCTGTATCTTTTCGTCCTGGCTCTTGTCGTTCAGGGCATGGATCTGGTGACCACTTTTCTCTTCCGGGAGGAACTTTACGCCGAGTCCAGCTTCAGCATCGCCGTGCTCAACTACACGGTGTTTTATCCCCTGCTGGGCTATTATCTGGAGCACCGGCTCCCCGAACGCTTGCTGGAAAAAAAGGGCCTGCTGCTTTCCTTCGGGTTTGCTCTTCTGGCGCTGATCGCCATGGTGGCGGCCACCGAGGTCTACTGCCGCCGCTATGAGAACTGGAGCACCGCCGGGGGAGAAATGTTCTTCTGGCGTCTCAGCTTCCTGGTGGCCGGGGCCATGTACCTGCAGGCCAAAGCGCTGTTTCCCCCGCTCTCCCCCCGGAGCTTCCCCGCCAGGGCGCTGTGCCTGCTGGGCTCCTGCAGCTTTGGCGTGTATTTGATCCAGCACTGGCTCCTTCTGCTGAGCGAAGGCCTCACCGCAGGTCTCGCCCGGGTCCTGGGCGTCTATCCCGCCGCATTGTGCCAGGCCCTGGCGGTCTGTCTCGTGGGAACCGGGATCACCTTCCTGCTCAAGCATCTCCCCGGCATCAAAAAACTTCTGTGACGGTCTTTGCGGAGCGCGCAAAAAAACACCCTGAGAACTTCCTGTTCGAAGCTCTCCGGGTGTTTTTCGGTTGAAATCTTATAGGCCCGGGAAGAAACCGAAGCCGGCCCGCAGATCCACCACCGCTGCCAACAGGAGCAGCAGGATCAGCAGGATCAGCGGGATGATGGACTGTCTCCGCAAGGCATTGGCCAGCAGGCCCAGGGCCAGCAGGCCCAGAATCACGGCCGTGATGATCTTCCCCACCGTGCCCATGGTCCTTCCCTTGTCTGCCTTTCTCTGGGGTGCAGGGCTCACCGGCGCGATGGTCCCCGTACTCTCCTCGTCTCCGGGCGTTACAACAGGCTCCTGGGGCTCTGTGGTCTCCGGCTCCGCTTCGCTCTCCTGCAGCGAGATCCTCTGCAGGGGACTTGCGTAGTTGCTGCGGCAGGCCTCGTTCAGCTCCTCGCAGAAGAGGAAGAGGTCCGCATCCTCCGGCACGTTCAGTATCTTCAGATCCACTTCCAGCTCACCCCGGGCCGCAGCCGGATGTTCCATCCGCCACAGGCCCAGCGGCGCGCCGTCCTCATCCCGGGCCAGCAGGGAGAGCATGGCAGTCTCCCCCGTCTCCGCTCCGGAATAGCCCAGGCTCAGCTTCCCGTCCTCCAGGGTGCTGGACTCCAGTCGAAAAGCATGCTCCTCCCGGGGGACGATCAGCTTCCATTCCTGTGCCTCCCCGTCCGTTCTCTCGGGGACGCTCACCGCGCCGGGCTGCCCATCGTCCGCCGCAGGCAGCAGCCAGACAGCGTCCTGCAGGCTCAGGTTCATGCAGGGCCGGGCGCTCCAGTGATGATTGGGCATATAATCGTGGACGGTGTTGCTGTGCAGCACCATGCCGTGATAATCGTCATGATACAGGATGGGCGAGCGCAGCCAGTAGTAGTCCTCCATGCTGCAGCGCTTGATGGTGGTTTTGGTATCGCCGCCGTAGCTGCCGAAATACTGGTCCAGCTCGATGGCGGAGAGGAAGAACACCTGCTCCTCCTTCAGATCCATCTCTCTCCAGTCCAGCAGATAGAGGCGGGCCTGCTCGTCATGCTTGCTGGTCAGCGGCACCAGGGCGCTCTCATCCGGCGTAAAGGCGCTTTCGGCAAAGTTCGTGCACCACTCCTGGGCAAGGCTTCCTTCCCAGAGGGTGGAATCCTCATCGAAAACCACCTTGTGGATGTCGATCAGGTCCCGGCTCAGAAGGTAAACGCCCTCCGTGCCCATATTGGTCTGCCCATCGTCCAGCACCAGCCAGGCTACAGGCGCCTCGTCATAAAAGCCATACCAGATCACATCGTCCGCCGGAATGCCCCAGACGTTGCCCGGCTCCTTTCCCGTCTCCGAAGCAGCCGCATCGTCAGCTGCGTCAGCGTCGGCCTTCGCCTGCCCGCCGGCAGGCTGCGCAGCAGGCCCGGGCTCCACGGTGGTCTCCGGTGCATCAGGCGTTCCGGACTCCACAGGTTCCTCCGTTCCCGGGACGGGATCGGGCTCCGCAGGCTCCTCCGTTCCCGGGACGGGATCGGGCTCCGCAGGCGGTGCTTCGCCTCCGTCCCCAGGCTCTTCGGCCAGGGAGACCGCCGGCAGCAGCGTCAGCAGCAGAACTGCCAACAGCAAAATCGAAATCAGTCTCTTCTTCATGCCAAACCCTTCTTCCGTTCAGCTCCCCGCCGTGCGAAAAGGCGAGAGAAGCCATACGGGACCGACACGCCCGACCGGGCAGCTGTTCCGGTCCCGAAAGTGCAGCCGTGGGCCAGGGCCCGGGCCGCGCAAGGTCAAATCAGTAATTTTCCTTCCGGACCTCAAAATAGGCCTGGGGGTGATTGCACACCGGGCAGACCTCGGGAGGCGTGGTGCCGACGACCAAATGGCCGCAGTTGCGGCATTCCCATACCACAACGCCGCTCTTTTCGAACTGGGTCCTGGTCTGGACGTTCTCCAGCAGCTTGCGGTAGCGCTCTTCATGATGCTTCTCGATGGCGCCGACGCCGCGGAATTTGGCGGCAAGCTCGGGGAAGCCCTCTTCCTCGGCCTCTTTAGCCATGCGTTCATACATATCGGTCCACTCGAAGTTTTCACCCTCGGCGGCGTGGAGCAGATTTTCCTCCACAGTGCCCAGCTCTCCCAGCTCCTTGAACCAGAGCTTGGCGTGTTCCTTTTCGTTATCCGCGGTCTTCAGAAAGATTTCCGCGATCTGCTCATATCCGGCTTTCTTCGCAACAGAGGCAAAATAGGTGTATTTGTTCCTGGCCTGGCTCTCGCCGGCAAAGGCTTCCCAAAGGTTCTTTTCGGTCCTGGTGCCTGCATACTTGTTTGACATGTGATTCGCGCTCCTTTCAAAGGTAAATAGTCTTGACCTTACCACTATACCCGATTCTCCCGCATGCGTCAACAAAAAAGCGGCAACAAAAATCAGAGCCCATCCTTTCGGATGGGCTCTGTGTTGGCGTTGACCTATTTTCCCGGCCCGTCGCCAGGCAAGTATCGTCGGCACTGGTGAGCTTAACTTCTGTGTTCGGAATGGGAACAGGTGGACCCTCACCGTTAAAAACACCAACTTCGTCAGAGAAAACTTCACTCCGCTTTGTCCCTCTTACGACAGACATCCGCTTCGTTCCGTTTCCTCTTCCTCTTCGAATCAAACCCGCTTGCGCTGGTCTTCGAATCGAAAATCAGGGGACTTTTCTGTACCCTGAAAACTGAACAGAGAAAGGAATGGATTTTACAAGGACGAAACCTGCATAAGATCTTGTAGGTCAAGCCCTCGGGCTATTAGTACCGGTAGGCTGAACACATTACTGTGCGTACACCGCCGGCCTATCAACGAAGTAGTCTTCTTCGGCCCTTACTCCTAATGGATGGGAGATCTTATCTTAGGGGGAGTTTCACGCTTAGATGCCTTCAGCGTTTATCTCGTCCAGACGTAGCTACCCAGCTATGCCGTTGGCACGACAACTGGTGCACCAGAGGTCTGTCCATCCCGGTCCTCTCGT
>JAFSMZ010000048.1:0-7049 GCA_017447685.1 Oscillospiraceae bacterium | reverse complement strand
GGATCTGTCCCTCCTCGGCTTTGATAACATCCGGGACAGCAGCCTGCCCAGGATCGAGCTGACCACCATTGAGCAGCCGATGAAGATGCTGGCCTCCGTGGCGGTAGACACTCTGCTTGACAAGATCCAGAACGATCAGGCCGGCTATTCCCACCGGATCCTCTCACCCGCGCTGGTGGAGCGCTCCTCCTGCGCCCCCTACCGCAAGCTGCTGTGATCCTTGGAAAAAGTCGTGTTGCAAAACAACACGCCCAATGAATTGCGCCAGGCAGCGCACGAAGGAGCAATTCCAATCATGCGCGAAGTGCAAATCACGGAGCGAGAAATCACGACGCCAGCAGCGTCAAATCATGATAAAGACGGGCTGTCTCAAAACCTTAACCGTTTTGTGACAGCCCGTTTTCTGTTTTTATCGGATCGGGCTGTTGCTGGCGCTGATGACGTCTTCCCGGGATTCCATGAAAGTCTTCATCTCCGCGTACTCGATCTCTTTGCGGCGACGTACAGTCAGATCATACTCGGTGGTGCCGTCGCGGCGGCGGTCGACCTTGCTCTCCGTGACCTGGGCCTGCCAGAGCTCCATCTGATTCATCAGCGCGCCGTTGAAGTCATAGCCGTTTTTGACGATAAAGTGCAGGTGATTGGCGGCATACGCGTCGCCCCCGATGGCGTAGCGATGCAGCACGACCAGCAGCAGCAGGTTCACCAGAGCCGCCAGAATGCCCATCACATACATCCCCGCGCCGACGGTCAGGCCGACGACCGCCGAAAACCAAAGCACCGCGGCGGTAGTGAGCCCGCGGACCGTGTTGCCGTTTTTGAAGATGACGCCCGCGCCGAGAAAGCCGATCCCGCTGACGACCTGGGCGGCCAGACGCGCCGGATCGGAGGTTCGGGAACCGTCCAGGATCCCTCCCAGATCCGCGAAG
This sequence comes from Oscillospiraceae bacterium, assembly GCA_017447685.1. Lineage (GTDB taxonomy): Bacteria > Bacillota > Clostridia > Oscillospirales > Oscillospiraceae > Limivicinus. The sequence goes on along the minus strand of JAFSMZ010000048.1, from coordinate 6,120 downwards.
CCGTATTTGGACACGATCATGCACAGGGCCGCTCCGCAGCAGACCACGATGTGCGTGCGTACGCCAGCCTCCTTGAAGCGTTTGCTCCTCTCAATGCCGATGAGCATGCCGAGGATACAGGACACGGCCAGCCTGCAGCAGCAATCCAGCAAGGGGCTGGTCGCAATCTCAAAAGACGAAAAAAAAGCGGACTGCATAAGCTCCTCCCTCCATCAGGGCGCTCTCAAGCCGAGCCTGCGGCGCCCAGGCTGAACATCTGGTTCTCCTTGTCCATCAGCTCTCGCAGGATGGGAAAAACCTGATAAATATCCTCGATCACATAGTCCGGCTCGAACTCCCGGCGCACGCCGGCGTCCTTTTCCTTCGTAAGCTTGGAGCAGATCTGGATGGAGCAGGCAAAGCCCGCCCGCTTGGAGCCGATGATGTCCCGGGAGATGGTATCCCCCACATAAACGCAGTTTTCCGGCTTCACCCGAAGCTGGCGGGTGGAGACCTCGAAGATATCCGGCAGAGGCTTGCGCATGCCGGTGACGGAGGAGAGCGTCACGTCCTGGAACAGGTCCCGGATGCCGTATTCCTCCAGGCTGTCAAAGACCTGGTACATGGCGGCGGTATTGCTGATGACGCCAAGCTTCAGTCCCAGATCCCGCAGGCCCTCCAGCATCTCCCGCACCCGGGGACGCAGGCTGCGGTGATAGTGGGTCAGCTCCCACATGTGGGCGATGGGCTCGCAGAGGGGCTCCAGGATCTCCCGGGGAAAGTTGAAGTCTGCCAGGGCATAGTCCCGCCAGATGGGGATGGGCTTGAGCTCCACGTCGCAGCTGTCCCGGAACGCGCCGTAGCGCTTCCAGCCCTCGTCCACGCGGCGCTTGAGCTCCGCCAGATCCACCTCAGGATCCAGCCCGCCGGCCTTCAGCATCCGATCCAGCTCTTCCACGGCGGCAAGCTCGGACTGCTCATCCACAAAGACGTCCTCCAGCGTTCCGCCCATATCAAACATCACCGAAGTGATCATGGGTCATCCTCCCTAGTGTCCGCTGCACTCAGGTGCGGCGGACATATTTTTTCCACGCGGGCTCTTCCTCCACCGGTGCGGGCACATGATGATCCCGCCGATAGAGCAAAGAGAACAGCAGCAGCCCCAGTGCAACGGGGATCGCCGCAAACCACAGCACGAAGTGCAGAAATACGCGCATCGTCTCCCAATCCCGCAGCAAAAGCGCCATGGTGATGACAGACGCCACGAGATACAGGAGCAGCCACAGATAGGTGCCAAGCATCAGGCGCTTGTCGCTCAGCAGACAATGCAGGACATAGCCGATGAGCAAAACGGCCGCGCTCACGCACAGGGAAGCAAAAAGATTCCCCAGCGTCACCGGCCAGCTCGCCGTGAGGGGCGAGAGCCAGTCCACGATAAAATGAAAGCCGATCAGAAGCAGCGCAATGAATACGATGCTAAGACTGAAGGTGTAGACCAGAAAGCCGCTCTTGGGCTTGCCGTTTTCGGTAAAGAGAAAGGTCTTCCAAAAGCTTTTGGCCCGCTCGTCCCACTTCTTCTGTCTTTGCTGACGGCGACTTTCCCGCTCCAGCTCACTGATCTCGCGGGATCCTTGGTTTTTGTCCATAGCGTTTCAAAAACTTCGGAGCGGGCGAAGCCGCTCCGCAGTTGCTCAGTCAGTCACGAAATCAGCCGATGTTGGGGTTCTGGTCCAGCCAGTAGATCCACAGGTCCTGAGCGTCCAGGAACACGTTGTAGATGGAGGCAAGATCGGGCTCGGCAGCGTTCAGCTCGGCCAGGGTCATTTCGTTCTTCTTGTCCTTCACATCGTCGCGGACGGGCCAGTTGCCTTCCTTGGCAAAGGGCTTGAAGCCGCCGCTTTCGCCGTCAGCACCGCCGGTAACGAAACGGATGAAGAGACGGGCGCCGGCAGGGTGCTTGCAGTTGTTGACAACGTACAGGTACTCCAGGTTCTGCAGGCCGTTGTAGGGGTTCAGTACGACCCAGCCGATATTGAAGCCGGAATCGTCGCGGTTGGTGATTTTACCGGCAGAGGCCAGAGCCAGAGCGGGATCCTCGGCAGTGGAGTTGTGGACAGCTTCCACCAGCTCGTCGCCGTCGCCGATGAAGGTGATCTTCATCTGGCTGAAGCGCCACAGGTACTCAATGCCGGCGTTGTTCGCAGGGATGTTGGGGAAGGCGCTGGCGTCATAGGTGTACTCCAGATCCTCACCGTAGACTTCCTTGTAGTTGGCGGCCATCTGGTCGGCGTTCACGATAAAGCTGGCGAAGAGGGAGAGGTACGCGGTCTCGGAGCCGATCTCCTTGGTGAAGAGGCGGTACTTCTGGCTGCCGTCCTCGTTCTTCTCGATGATCTGCCACCAGCTGTCGACAGGCTGGCCCTCGGGGAAGGCTTCGGTGTTGTAGAACCAGAAGGACTGGGAAGCATAGAGAGGATAGCCGTAGCGGAGCAGGCCCTCGTCGATGTGGGCGCAGATGTCCTCGGGATAGAAGGCGGAGATGATGCCGTCCTCATAGTCACCGAAGAACACGTCGCCGTTGACGTCCTTCACCTGCAGCACGTCGCCCTGGACGTTGCCGGCATTGGCTTCCAGGCGGCACTTCTGCAGCACTTCGTCATTGTCCAGGTCCATGATGTCCACAGTCAGGCCGGGGAAGGCTTCCTCGAAGGTCTCCTTCACCTTGAGCATCTTGGAAGAGGTGGCGTAAATGTTGATGACGCTGCCGTCCTTGACTTCCTCCTGAGCCTGGGCATAGAGCTCCTCGTCGGTCATCTTGCTCCACTCATCGAAGATGGGGCCAAAGAACTGGGAGTCCTCCACGGAAGGAGCGGCTTCCTCGGCAGGGGCTTCAGCAGCAGGGGCTTCGGCGGCGGGAGCCTCCGCAGTGGGAGCTTCCTCCTTGGCGGTTTCGCTCTGCTGGGCGGGTGCGGCGCTTTCACCGCAGGCGGCAAAGCTGAGGACCATGCACAGGGCCATCAGCAGGGCCAGGATCCGTTTGCTGTTCATCTTTTTCATACTCCTTTCAAATTGTTGCAGGGTAAAAGGTTCTGTTTTATGCGGCTTCCGCCGCTGTTGGACTTGATTCAGTGCGCCCGCTTGATCAGGCGGGTGGTCTCGGCATTGTAGACGTTGATCTTCTCCGGCGCGATGGAGACATAGACCTGCTGGTCCAGGTCATAGTGGGCAAGGCCGATCTGCTTGGAGAGGAAATCGCTGGAGCCCCTCTTCAGAGACACCAGGGTCTCGGAGCCGGCAGGCTGGTTGGCGTAGACCGTGACGGGGATCCGGTCCTCACCGGGTTCCTCGAAGATCTGGACCTGCTCGGGACGGATGGCCACAACGCAGTCGAATTCGCCCTCGGGAATGGTCTCACCGGTGAGATCCTCCGCCGGAAAGACATAGGAATCCAGTTCGCACTTGACAAAGAGTTTGCCGTCCTTCTTCTCAGCCTTGCCGGCCAGGAAATTGATGCGGGGGTTGCCGATGAAGTCGGCGGCTTCCAGGTCGATGGGGTTCATGTACAACTCCATCGGCGGCGCCACCTGGCTCAGCTCGCCTTTTTTGAAGAGAGCGATCTTGGTGGACATGGTGAGGGCTTCCACCTGATCGTGGGTGACGTAGATGATCGTGGTGCCCAATTCCTTGTGGATGCGCTGCAGCTCCGAGCGCATATCCACGCGAAGCCTGGCGTCCAGGTTGGAAAGGGGCTCGTCCAGAAGCAGGAGTTTGGGGTTGGAGGCCACGGCGCGGGCAATGGCCACGCGCTGCTGCTGGCCTCCGGACAGCTCGTTGGGATAGCGGTCCACATACTCCTCGATGCGCATCATCCGCAGGGCGTCCTGGATGCGGCGGTTGATCTCCTCCTTGGGCAGCTTCTGGATCTTCAGCCCGAAGGCGATGTTCTCCCGCACGGTCATGTGGGGCCAGAGAGCGTAGGACTGGAACACCAGGTTCAGTCCCCGCTTGCTGGGCTCGGCATAGTAGGCCAGGTCCGCGTTGATCATTTCCACGCCGTCGATGGTCATGACGCCGCCCTGGGGCTTTTCCAGGCCCGATACCACGCGCAGGGTGGTGGTCTTGCCGCAGCCGGAGGGCCCCAGCAAGGTCATGAAGTCTCCGTCCTCGATCACCAGGTTGATGTCGCGCAGAACATGGTTGTCGCCGTAAAACTTATCGATATGCTTCAGTTCGATTCTGCTCATGATTCTTCCTCCTTACCACGACTTGCCGATGTCGGCGCCGAACTTGTTGGCAATGATGTAGCAGACCAGGATGAACAGCAGCACACACACGGAGATGGCGTCCGCCATCTGGTTCATGCCGTCCTGAGAATAGGTGAAGGCCAGGTACGACATGGTGGTGGTGCGCTTGTCCATCATGATGATGATCAGGTCAAGCTCCTTGGCAATGCTGATAAAGGTCAGCATAAAGCCGGAGATGAAGCCGTTCTTGGCAAGGGGCAGGACGATGCGGGACAGCTTCTTACCGAAGCCCGCGCCGTTGATCTCCGCCGCCTCCTCCAGCTCCACGGCGATCTGCATCATGTTGGCGGTGCCGGAGCGGCTGGCAAAGGGGAAATGCTTGACCACGCTGGTGAGCACGATCAGGGTGAAGCTGCCGTAGAGTGAGGGGATCAGGCCGCCCAGGTGGGGCTTGGAGAACATGGCCACATACATGGTGGAAAAGGCGATGCCGCTCATCAGATAGGGGATGAAGACCAGCTGCTCGGTGAGGTTGCCGTACCACTTGCCGCGGCCGCGGGTGGTGATGTAGCCCAGAAACTGGCCGCAGAAGGCGGTGATCACCGAGGCGATCAGGGTCAGGCGCACGGTATTGAACACGGACTTGCCGAATTCGGTGTTGTAGAAGATGCCCTTGTAGCTGGTGTAGTAAGGCGCCAGCTCCTCGCTGGAGCCGATCCAGTTGTACATGGTCAGGTTGCTCAGGCCGTAGCCCGCGCCGGTGTTGATCTGGAAGGTCTCCATGACCAGGACGAACATCGGCATGACCATGGCGAAGAACAGGAAAACCAGCAGGAATACCATCAGCGGGGCCTTTGCCTTGCCCAGGCGCATTTCGGTGCTGCGCCCGCCCTTGCCACCGATGGTGGCATAGCTCTTGCGCACGCCGATGAGGCGCTGGTTGGCAAAGATGATCAGGGCCGCCAGGGCGATGAGGATGATGCTCATGGCAAAGCCAACGTTTTGCGGGCTGCCGTTGATGAAGTTCTTCATCTTGGTGGCCAGGGTAAAGTAGCCGATGCGGTTGCCCAGGTTTGCCGCCACGCCATAGGTGCCGATGGACTTGGAAAGGGTCATGACCACGGCGGAGAGGACGCTGGGCAGCACCAGAGGAATGGTGATGGACTTGAGGATCTGGGGCTTGGTGGCGCCGCAGATCTCACCCATCTCCTCCAGCTCGGAGTTGATGGAGCGTAGGGCCGACTGCACATGGATGTAAGAAAAGGCGTAATAGTGCAGCGACATGCAAAGCACGATGGCCACCGGGCCGTAGGCCAGCCAGTCCGGTATGTGCAAGCCCATGCCTTCCAGAAAGCCCAGGGAGCCGGAGGTCTTGTTGCGGAACACCGCCAGCCACGCCAGAGACTTGCACCAGGAAGGGATCATATAAGGGATGACCACCAGCATGCCCAGAAGCTTCTTGCCGGGAATATCCGTGCGGGCGACGAGCCAGCCCAGGACGCTGCCCAGCGGCACCGACACCAGCACCGTGAAGAAGCCGCAGATCAGGGAGTTCTTCAGCGGGCCCCACAGGGTGGCCTTGGACATCTGCCCGGCCAGCAGATACTTCCAGTAGTACAGGGTGAAATCCCCCACCTTGGCCCCCGGGATCCGGCGCAGCTCGCCCTTGGCGACCGTGAAGGTGGCGGCGATCATCTGCAGCAGCGGGATCACGATCAGGCAGAAGAGTACGATCAGGCTGATCATGACCACCAGATTGAAGGGATTCTTGATCACATTCAGGATCTGATTTTTTAATCTGGTCTTATTGAATGGTCGTCGCGCAGCTTTTGTTTTCACATCCGTTGCCCCTTTCTTGCCGGCAGGTCCGGCGTTTCGGCAGAAGCAAGCTTTCGCT
>JAFSMZ010000018.1:0-14820 GCA_017447685.1 Oscillospiraceae bacterium | reverse complement strand
CCACCCAGCGGTGGGCCAAAGTCCCCTCGAAGGAATTAAGCGATGCTCTGATAAAAGGATTGAAGAAACAGAGAAAAGACAAATAGCAAAAAAGGTCTTGCCGACTGGTGAAAGTCAGCAAGACCTTTTTCTTAGGATATGAAGGATTTACCCGCAAGCCACCCGCTATACGGGAGTGAACAAAGTAAATCCGGTTTTGGTATCTGCTATCAATTTGCTATCAAATGCCCCGTTTCCGTTTCAAAAACCCAGTGTTTTCAAGGCTTTGCTGGTTTTGTCAGTTATTCCCACTCGATTGTACCGGAGGGCTTGGGGGTCAGGTCGAAGAGGACGCGGTTCACGCCCTTGACCTCGCTGGTGATGCGCCCGGTGATGTGCTGCAGCAGGGCGAAGGGCACGTCCTCCACCGTGGCGGTGACGGCGTCCCGGGTGTTGACGGCACGGATGACCACGGGCCAGTCATAGGTGCGGAGACCGTCCTTGATGCCGGTGGACTTGAAATCGGGCACGATGGTGAAATACTGCCACACCTTGCCCTCCAGGCCGTTTTTGGCAAACTCCTCGCGGAGGATGGCGTCGGACTCCCGCACGGCCTCCAGCCGGTCGCGGGTGATGGCGCCCACGCAGCGCACGCCCAGGCCGGGGCCGGGGAAGGGCTGACGGTACACCATGTTGTCGGGCAGGCCCAGCTCGTGACCAACCACGCGGACTTCGTCCTTGTACAGGAACTTCAGGGGCTCCACCAGCTCAAACTGCAGATCCTCCGGAAGGCCGCCCACGTTGTGGTGGGCCTTCACCGGGCCGCTCTCCAGAATGTCGGGGTAAATGGTGCCCTGGGCCAAAAACTCAATGCCATCCAGCTTGCGGGCCTCTTCTTCAAAGACCCGGATGAACTCGGCGCCGATGATCTTGCGCTTCTGCTCCGGCTCGGCCACGCCGGCCAGCTTGTCCAGGAAGCGGTCCACCGCGTCCACATAGACGAGATTGGCGTCCATTTCGTCCCGGAAGACCCGGATGACCTGCTCGGGCTCGCCCTTGCGCAGGAGACCGTGATTCACATGCACGCAGGTGAGCTGCTTGCCCACGGCCTTGATGAGCAGCGCCGCCACCACGGAAGAATCCACGCCGCCGGAAAGGGCCAGCAGGACCTTTTTGTCCCCGATCTGCGCACGCAGCGCGTCCAGCTGCTCGTCGATGAAAGCCCGGGCCAGCTCGGGCGTGGTGATGCGCTCCATGGTCTCGGGACGGACATTGTTTGCCATAGCGATTACCCCCTGATTTCTTTGATTTTCGCCTTATTATACGCTGACAGGGGCAGAGCGCGCAAGCCTTTTCATTGCACAAAATTTCCAGGCCCCGGAGGGCTCTCTCCCGTTGTTTTGCCGGGGAAGCGGGGACGAAAAGCGGCGGGAGCAGACCCTCTCGGAATCTGCTCCCGCCGCTTTTGCCAGCGCGTCCCTGCCGCTCAGAGCTGATCGCTCAGATCCAGGTTCTCCCCCATCAGGCCGATGTAGGCGCCCTCGGCCGCCTGGGCGGAGTCCGGATGGGCCAGCAGCCACTTGTTGCGGGCCCAGAGGAGCCGGTCCTCGGCGTTGGCCGGAGCGATGGCGGGCTTGTCGGTGTTGGTGCCGCGGGGCAGGACCACCGCCACCCGGAAGCCCTTCTTCTCATCCACATGGACGGGGGCAAAGTGCAGCGTGTCGGCATGGATCTCCACGGGCAGGCCGCCGGGAACGCGGAAGGCGCGGACCTTTTTGGTGTCCAGGACCCCGTTTTCCATCTCGTGGCGCTTGGCCAGCAGGAGAATGAAGTCCCCGGTGCCCAGATTCACTTCGCTGTCCCGGTGATACTCCAGGCAGTTGAGCTTGGTGTTGCGGCCCCAGCACATGCCCAGCTGGATGGGCAGTCCGCCGTAGGCCCGGTCCTGCAGCTGGGAGAAGATGGAGCAGGCTTCCAGGCTTTCGATGGCGGGCTCGTAGGCGGTGCCCTCCTCGGGCAGGGGGATGGTCTCCATGGCCCGGAGCAGCTCGCTCACGTTGTAGCCGTGGGTGATGGGCTCGCCGTAAAGGCGGAAGGAGGGATCGGTGACAGGATAGATCTTCATGCAAAAAGCCCCTTTCAATGTTTGGTTGAGAATATTTTACGCACTCCGCTTTCTTCCGTCAAGTGCGGACTTCCCGGAACGGCAAATTTGTGCTACACTTCCCATGTGAAAGGGAGGGATCGCCATGGAAACGCGGATTCGGGAGGCGGAGCTGACGCCGGAGGTGCTGGCGGCGCTCATCGCCCTCTCCGCCGACTGGGAGGCGGAGCAGAGCTGCCACGGCTATCGGAAGAACACCGCGGCGGACATCGAAGGGAACCGGATCTTTCTCCTGGAGGGAGAGGGAGGGCTCCTGGGCTATCTCTTCGGCCATGTGGAGCAGACGGAAAAGGACAGCTCCGTCATGAAAGCGGGAACGGCCTGCTTTGAGGTGGAGGAGCTCTACGTCCGGCCCGAGCACCGGAGCCGGGGCTGTGGCGCGGCCCTCTTTCGCTTTGCGGAGGAGGCGGTCCGGGATGAGGCGGACTATATGATGGTGAGCACCGCCACCAAAAACTGGCGGGCGATTTTGCATTTTTATCTGGAGGAGCTGGACATGGACTTCTGGAGCGCCCGGCTTTTCAAGAAGCTGGAGGGCGGAGCATGAAGCAGCTTGCTTTTATCTGGGACATGGACGGGACCCTGGTGGACTCCTACCCCGCCATCGTGCCCGCCGCCGGGGAGACCCTGGCGGCCTTCGGCGCGGAGCTGGGGGCGGAGGAGATCCACCGGGAGGTCATCGCCACCTCCGTGGGCGCTCTGCTGGAGCGCGTCGCCCGGGAGCGGGGCCTGGACGAAGACGCCATGAAGGCGGACTTTGCCCTGCGCAACGACAGCCGCATCGGGGCCATCCGCCCCATGCCCCACGCGAAGGACTGCCTGGAGGCCCTGCGCCGGGCCGGGCACCGGAACTATGTTTACACCCACCGGGGCGCCTCCTGCGAGGCCATCCTGCGGCAGAACGGGCTGGCGGACTACTTCACCGAGATCGTCACCGCGCTCTCCGGCTTTCCCCGGAAGCCGGAGCCCGACGCCATCCTGTACCTGATGGAAAAATACGGCCTGGCGAGAGAGACCTGCTTCTACGTGGGGGACCGGAGCCTGGACATTGAGGCGGCGGAGCGGGCCGGCATCGGCAGCATCCTGCTGCTGGATCCCAACAGTCCGGGAGCCGCCACCGGCCGGGAGAGCTTCCTGGTCCGGGACCTGGCGGAGCTCCCGATCATAGTGAACAGTGAAAAGTGAAGAAAGAACAAGGAAGAGCTGTGGAGTTCGCTGCGCGGACGGATTTCCGTCATCGGCGAAGCGGAACCCACAGCTCTTCCCCTTTTCATATTCCCTCTTCTCTTCCCGGCGGGGGAAACGGGCTCACCACTCCTCCAGGGCCTTTTGGCAGTCGACGGTCTTGCCCAGCTTATGGACGCAGCCGAATCCCGGGCCGGAGATCAGCGCCGTGCACAGGAAAGGATCTCGTCTTTTTCAGGGCGGGCAGCAGCGCGCCGCAGGCGCAGTCTCCCGTCCCGATTCCCGATATTCCACTCTGTCGCGGGAAAAAGTTCACAAATTTGCTATTATTTCTTGAAACACCGACAGATTTGACAATTTATGGTTACAGATTTTGGGGATAATCCCATCTTGTTCCACAGGCTTTTTCCATGGTAAAGTAAAAAAAGAATGGAAAAGGATGAAAATACGGGAAAAGGGGGGGCGTTTATGGAGCGGGAACTTGTGATCCAGGATCTGAATGAGCAGATCGAAAACCTGGCCCGGCTGCATATCCGGCATGGGCTGCATCAGTCCGAGGGCTTCCGCGCGCATCGGGAGCACATCCGCAAATACATTGCCGAGCACAATATCGACGTCCGAAAGGAGCTGGACCCCATGGTGGGGCTCCTCTACCGGCGCTATTTCGACTGAGAAAACCCTTCCATCGTCCCAAGGACACGGGCGCTGGGGGGGCTTCTTTTTGCCCGGCGGCCTGTTCATAGTTTATTAAAAATCACTTGCCATCGCTTTTCTGAAGTAGTATATTGAAAAAGGAAACCGCCGCGCCCCGCAAAACGGGGAACCGCGGCAAAAACGATCAGAAAGGGGAGCTGCCTTTTGACCCATTATGTTCTGTTGAAGCTTGCGCCCGGCTCGGATGTGGACGCCGTGGAGCAGCGCGTGCGCAAAACCTATCAGGAGCTTGACGAAGCCCTGCCCTTCCTGCATGAGCCCCGGGTTTTCCGCAGCTGCATCCAGCGGGATTCCAACGCCGACATCATGGCGGTCATCGAGCTGGACGGGGAGGAATTCCTCAAGCCCTATCTGACTCACCCCCTGCACCTGCAGATGGCGGGCGATCTGAAGGACACCGTGATCGGCAGGACCTCCTTCGACCACAAGTAAACTACAAAAAGAGAGGGAAAAACATGAAGAAAAAAAGTATTTTTGCCGCGTCCTTCATCGGTGTAGCCTCCGTGTGGCTGGGCGGTCACTTCGGCCCCGGCTTTGCCACCGGCGTTTTCTCCGCCCAGTATTATGAGAAGTACGGCGTGATCGGCCTGCTGATGCCCCTGCTGGCCATGCTGCTCACCGGCAGCGTGATGTTCTACATGGTGGAGTTTGCCCGCAGCAAGGGCACCACCAACTACCGCTCCTTTGTTCAGGCAGCCTTCGGTGAGGACACCTTCGGCAAGATCATGGTCATTTTCTACGACATCCTCTTTGTGGGCACGGTCATCGGCGCCGGCGGCCTGGCCATCCGCGGAGAGGCCACCATCCTGGGCAACATGTTCCATATGAGCTTCTGGGCCTCCGCCATCCCCACCATCCTCGTGGCGGCACTGCTGTGCCTCTACGGCTCCAAGCTGGTGGCCCGCTCCTCCAAGTACATGATGTACGCCATCGTCATCATCGTGCTGCTGATCTTCGTGCTGAGCTCCGCCTCCGGCAAGCCCGACTATGCCGCCGCCTTCAAGGCGCCTCCCATCGAGCAGAACAACACCCTGCTCAACGCCATCTGGAAGGCCATCCTCTACGGCTGCTTCCAGTCCACCATTGCCTTTAACGTCATGTCCGTCTCCGACCTGCTGGAGAGCCGTGCAGAGACCAAGAAGGCCGTCATCACCGGCTACATCATCACCGTCATCCTGATGATCGCCATTGCCGTCACCCTCTTCGGCTACATCCCCGTGAACCCCGACATCATCAATCTGGGCAAGAACTCCAACCCCATCATGGCAGTGATCATGGGTCTGGGCATGCCCTGGCTGGTCTGGGTCTTTGCGATCCTCATGACCCTCGCCGTGCTGACCAGCGCCGCCGGCATCGCAAACGCCGGCTGCGTCCGCTTCAGCAAGCTCTTCTCCTTCATCAAGAACATCCAGCTCCGCCGCGCCGTCATCACCGCGATCCTGCTGGGCATCGCCGCCTTCGGCGCCTCCCTGGGCATGGGCGTTCTGACGCAGAAGGTCACCGGCTACATCGGCTACGCCGGCATCCTGGGTCTGGTGATTCCCGCCTTTACCATCGTCCGCTCCAAGCTCAAGAAGGGCAACTGAGCGGCCCGGGCACAACAAAACGAGACGCTCCCGCAGGCAAAAGCCTGCGGGAGCTTTTTGTTATGGATCGCGCTCTTGCTATACGCCCGGTTTTCGATTATAATGCAGATAAACACACGGCGAATCGGCATGCATTCAACTGTGGGACAAGGGACCGCCTGTGCCCCGAACGGAAAGAGGGGAACCAGCATGGAAGCCAACGAAACCTCGATGCAAAGTCTGCTGTCTGCAGACGAAGAGCGTGTTCAAAACACATTGAAAGCCAATCAAAGCGTTGACAGGAGCCGGGATCTGAGCATACAGACCCTGGATGACGAGCTCAGCGCCCTGCTGCTCCGCTACAACGCCTCCTGTGTGGGCCGGCGCCGCCTTCAGGGGGAGGCCGACGCCATGACCGCGGTGCTGCGGGACAGTCTGGGCTTTCTGAAGGCTTCCGAAGCGGTGCTGGAAAAAGGGCCTGCCCGCCGCCGCGTCGGCGCGCCCTATCTTCTTGTCCTGGCGGCCTTGTTATGCGGACCCGTGGTCCTCACGGTCAAAACGCAGCCCGTCGTCGCCTATGTATGCCTGGCTGCGGCTGTCCTCTGCGCCTTCCTCTCCGGGCTTCTCTGGGTCAAAGCAGGCGAAGGACAGGCGGTGAGCACGCTGGATCCGGACGGGCTGTGGCATACCCTCACGCGCATTTCCGAGACCATGGACCGAAAGCTCGAAGACCTTGCCGCACTGCCCGGAGAAAACGCATCCCCGGATCCCGCCGAAACGATTTCGAGCCCCCTCAGCCCGGACGAGCTTGCCCTTGTGACCGAGCTTCTGGAGGCGCTTTACACCAACAACGGAGACTTCGCCCTGCAAAGGCTGAAAAAGCTGCGTCCTTATCTGCGCGAAAAAGGCATCGAGCTGTTGGAGTTTGAAAGCGACACCGAGGAGTATTTTGAGATCCTGCCGTCGAAACAGAGCACGGCCACCCTTCGCCCGGCGCTTCTGTATCGCGGGGATCTGCTCATGATCGGGCGTGCGGCGCGTCCCGAAAAGGGTTAATGTGGTGGAAAAATGTATTACTGGGGTTTTGATCTGGGCGATGGGGAAAGCGCCATCGCCCGTGTAAGCGAAGACAGAATGAAAATGCCGGAGATCATGGAGGTCGAAGGCAACAAGGTTTTCATTACCGCGTGGGCTCTGATGAAAAACGGCGAGGTCCGCATCGGAGAAAACGCGGCAAAAGCCGCCTCTGCGGCGCTGCGCAGCGCGGTGCGCTTCAAAAGCCGTTTTTTGAATGCGGGCGCGGACTGCAGCGGCCTGATCCGCGACTTTTCGGCGCGGGCGCTGGAGTCTCTTCGCGCAGGCAGGAAGCTGGTCGGCGGCGAAACCGAGAACCGCTTCTACATCGGCTGTCCCGCCGGCTGGGACGCCGCGGCGCGGGAGCGCTACCGGACGATCTTTGAGACGCTGGGCTGCCCGGCTCCGCACATCGTATCCGAATCCCGCGCGGTGATGGTCGGGTCCGTTCAGTCCAATTCCCTGAGCGATTATGTGGATTATCGCACCAAATCGGTGCTGGTGATCGACATCGGATCCTCGACCACGGATTTTGCCTATATCCACAAAGGCAAAGAGTCGGAGATCAGCACCGGCGGCGAGGTCTATCTCGGCGGCGGCATCATGGACGAGCTTCTTCTGGAGCGCTGTATTGCCGCTTCCCCCAACGCAGCGGCTCTGCGCCGGGTTTTTGCCGAAAGTCCCTCCTGGCGGGTGGATTGCGAGCTGCACGCGAGAAAACTGAAGGAGCGGTACTATTCCACCGCCCCGGAGAAACGGGATCCGGAGGCTTTTGTCGATTCCCTGCTGGTGCACTACGACGAGCCGCTCCTCCTGAATCTGTTTATGGACGAGGACATGTCCAACCGGCTGACGGACAGACCCTGCGCCGCCCTCGGCGGACGTTCGTTTCATGAGGCCTTTCGCCAGGGGCTTCAGACCGTCCGCCAGAGCATCGGAGACGAGATGCCGGAGCTCCTGTTCCTGACCGGCGGCGTATCGAAGATGGAGGCTGTCCGCGGCTGGTGCACCGAGGTGTTCCCGGAGGCCGTCATCTATAATGACAGCGAACCGGAATTCAGCGTCGCCCGCGGTCTGGCCTGGTGCGGAAGAGTGGACGAGGAGCTGTCCCGGTTCCGCGCGGAGGTCGACGAGCTGATTCGGGCGGACACGATCGAATCCATTGTGTCCGGGCACCTGAAGGATCTGTACCGGAGCGCGCTGGATCAACTGCTGGACCCCATGATGGAGCAGGCCGTTAAGCCCGTTCTGCTCGACTGGCGGGCCGGCACGATCGAGAAGATCTCGGACCTTGCCCCGGCCCTGCAGGACAAAGTGCGGACCTTCCTCTATTCCGAAAAGGCAAAGGATCTGCTGTACAAAATCGTGGAGGACTGGCTTTATCTGGTATCCGCGGATCTGGAGAAGATCACATCCCCGATCTGCCGCCGTTACCACGTTCCGGATCATTCGCTGAAAATCACCTCTGCCATCGCAGCCAGTGATTTTCATGTATTGGAGCAATTAAAGGCCGAAGACATCTTCGCCGGCGACGCGCTGCGCGGCGCTGCGGTGCTGGTGGAGGCGATCGTCTCCGTGCTTGTGGCCCTGCTGTGCGGCGGCAGCGGGGTAGCGCTGATCGCCGAAGGTCCCGTGGGCCTTGCGACGGGATTCATCGCCTCTATCCTGCTGCTGGCGGTCGGTCACATCATGGGGAAAAAGGCCATCGACCAGACGCTGATGGACGCCAATCTTCCCCTCTTCGTGCGGCGCGCCGCCCTGTCAAAACCGCTTCCGAAGCTGGAGCGGACAGAGATCAGCATCCCGAACCCGGTCAAGCTCCTGCAGAACAGAGAGCGCGCGGACGGAGACGGCGAAAACCGCAAAGCGCAGGATCGTCTGGGGATCCACCTTCTGCCGAGGCTCGTCCCCGTGGACGACAACGCCATCGCGGCGGGACGGATGAGGCGAATCCGCAACAAGGTCTATTCCAGCTATACCAAGCTGATGGAAGACGAGAACAGCGAAGAAGTCAAGGCCCTGAACGAGACGATGTGCAGTGAGATCTCTCATCAGATCGACAAGTGCCTGAAAGCCCTTGCCGAACAGGTGGAGATCCCGCTGTAAAAATCTTCGGTTCCCGGCTCCGCGCAAAGCCACATGAAAAAGCGGCCTGACGCCAAATGCGTCAGGCCGCAAAGCTTGTCTGGTTTTATGGGACGTCCGGTTCAAGCCGGGAGCAAAAAGCCAGCGCGGCCTGCAGGCCCCGGACGATCTCCGGAAGCGTCAGGGAGGGAAGCGCCGCCCCCTTCCCCAGCCGCTCCGCCTGCTCCGGCAGACAGGGGACGTGGACAAAGCCGCCCCACATCTGCGGATAGTGCGTCTCGATCTCGTGCAGCAGCCGGCAGAGCAGGGCGTTGCACACAAAGAGCCCCGCGCTGTTGGAGACCTGGGCCGGAACGCCCGCTTCCCGGATGGCCTGAGCCAGCTCCTTCACCGGCAGCCGGGCAAAATAAGCCGCTGGCGCGCCGGGGATCACCGGCTCCTCCTGAGGCTGAAAGCCCGCGTTATCCGGGATGGAGGCGTCCATCAGGTTCACGCCCAGCCGCTCCGGGGTGATGGCGGCCCGCCCCGCCGCCTGGCCGATGCAGAGGGTGAGATCCGGCTTCTCCTGCTCCATGGCCCGGACCAGCCACTCGCCCGCCTCCCGGAATACCACCGGCAGCCGCAGCCTGATGAGTTCTGTCCCCTCCGGCGCCTGCAGCTGCCGCACCGCCTCCCAGGAGGGATTGATGCCCTCGCCTCCGAAGGGCTCAAAGCCTGTGACCAGGATCTTCATGTTCCCTCGCCTCCTTTTTTCTCATCCTACCACAGCCGGGGGCAAAAGGGAAGCTTGCGCTTTGCCCCGGCAGCGTTTATAATATCTCCATGAATTTTCCGGAGGCCGCCATGGATCGACTGAAAAAGCTCCCCGTCCCCGGCCAGCGGATCCTGCGCACCATGATCGCGGTGTGGCTGTGCCTGCTGGTCTATGTGCTGCGGGGACGGCAGGGGGAACCCCTGTATGCCGGGCTTGCGGTGCTGCAGTGCATCCAGCCCTATACCAAAACCATGCGCACCGTGGCCCGCAAGCGCATCATCGGCACCCTGGTGGGCGCCTTCTGGGGCCTGGCCCTGCTGCTCTTTGAGCAGTGGCTGAATACCCACGGCCACGAGGAGCCCTGGCTGCACTTCAGCCTGGTGGGCCTCTTCACCGGGGTGGTGCTGTATTTCACGGTGCTGCTGAAGGTCAGCGAGACGGCCTATTTCTCCGCGGTGGTGTTCCTGGTCATCTGCATCAAGCACGCCGAGGACGTGAGCCCCTATGTCTACGCCTTCAACCGCACCCTGGACACCGCCATCGGCGTGGCGGTGGCGGAGATCGTGAACCGGGTGCATCTGCCCCGGCTGCGGAAAACGGACACCCTTTTCGTCTCCTCCATCGGGGACACCATCCTGGGGCCGGACCGGAAGCTCACGCCCTATTCCAAGGTGGAGCTGAACCGCCTGCTGGAGGACGGGGCCATGTTCACCGTGGCCACCTCCGAGACCCAGGCCACCGTGCGGGAGCTGCTGGCCGGGGTGGAACTGCGGCTGCCGGTGATCACCATGGACGGCGCCGCCCTCTACGACATGAAGACCATGGAGTATCTGGAGACCCTGCCCATGAGCGCCGAAAAAGCCCGGCGCCTGGTGGACTGGGCCCACCGGGAAGGCCTGCCCTTCTTCTCCAACAGCGTGGAGGAGAATTTGCTGGTGATCCGCTATGAGGAGCTGGCAAATCTCGCCATGCAGCAGCTTTTTGAGCAGAAGCGCCGCTCCCCCTACCGCAACTACGTCCACTCCCCCGCAGACCTGGACCGGGACCTGCTCTATCTGCTGATCCTGGAAAAGCCGGAGCTGCTGGAGGAAAAACGGCGCGCCTTCCTGGCGGAGAGCTGGAGCGGGGACTACCGGGCGGTGCTGGCCCCCTCGCCCTTTGCGGGCTATTCCACCCTGAAGATCTATGACGCCGCCGTCTCCCGGCGCGCCATGCTGCAAAAGCTGCAGCAGCGCCTGCAGCCCGGGGAGACCGTGACCTTCGGCTCCATCCCCGGGAAGTATGACGTGGTCATCGAAAGCGCCGACCACAATCACCTGGTCCGGGAGCTGAAGCGCCGCTTTGAGCCGGTGAATCTCCGGGGCTGGCGCAACATTTTCCACAGTTGACGGGAAAAGCCTCCGGGACTATAATATCACATAATGCTTCGATAACCGAGGAAACGGAAAGATTGCCATGAAACGCCTGATTTGCATGATCCTGGCCCTGTGCCTGTGTCTGTCGCTCTGCGCCTGCGGGCAAAAGGCCGGGGAGCCTGCCCCCACGGAAACGCCGGAGGAGCTGCCGGCGCTCCCCACGCCGGAGGTGGCCCTGCTGACGCCGGAGGGGGAGGAGGTCCCTGCCACGCCCCCGCCCACGCCGGACACCCGCCCCTTCCACCGGGTGGAGATCACGCTCTCCAACTGGGAGACCTTTTTCCAGCTGCGGGAGATCCCCCTCTATTCCATCACCAGCTCCGGCGTCATCGCCCAGGTCTGCCAGACCTACTGCGTGGTGCTGCGGGACGAGTACCTGGACCAGGTGATTGGCGGCGGAGATTACCGCGTGGACTTCAGCTTCAGCTTTGACGTGTATTACAACACCCTGGACGTGGACACCAAGAACTACCACTACAGCCACACCAACGACTTCGGCTATGACGGCGCCCCGCTGAAGGAGGCCACCGCCACCAAGACCGCGGTGTTTGACTGCCACGCCCTGCCCTACAGCGCCTACGGCACGGATTTCAGCCGCCACAGCGGCTACTCCAATGCCTTCTTCTCCGGCTGGGCCAATATCAACATGGAATCCAAGGTCTGGTCCGGCTTTTATATCGATTTGAACCAGGTGCGTGCGGAGAGCGTATCCGGCACCCTGGATCTGGCAGACTAATACGATTATCTGAAAAGATGGCTCACGCGGAAAGATGTGATCCTTTCTATCGGATAAGCAGCAGCAGCGCCTCCCAGGGAGGCGCTGCCGCAGCGAGAAGAGCCTGCACGAAAATCCCTGCCCGGAACCCGTTCCGCCGCAGGAAAGGAGCGTACGATGTCCTTTTTCTCCGCGCTATATCAAGTTCTGATCGGTCCTCTGGAGCTGCTGTTCGACGTGCTCTATTCCCTGAGCTTCCGGATCCTGGGCAACGAGGGCCTATGCATCATCGTCCTGAGCCTGGGGATGAATTTCCTGGTGCTGCCCCTCTACCGCCAGGCTGACGCCATGCAGGCCGAGGAGCGGGAGCTGGAGCAGCGGCTGCAGCCCTGGGTCAGGCACATCAAGAAGACCTTCTCCGGGGAAGAGCGCTTCATGATGCTGCAGACCTTTTACCGGCAGAACCATTACAAGCCCGCCTACGCCCTGAAGGGCTCCCTGTCCCTGCTGCTGGAGATCCCCTTCTTCATCGCGGCCTACCGCTTCCTCTCTGGGCTGCAGCTGCTGCAGGGTGTCTCCTTCGGCCCCATCCGGGACCTGGGCGCGCCGGACGGACTGCTCTTCGGCGTGAACCTGCTGCCCATCCTGATGACCGCCGTCAACTTTGTCTCCGGCGCCATCTATACCCGGGGCATGTCGCTGAAAAGCAAGGTGCAGCTCTACGGTATGGCGCTGATCTTCCTGTTCTTCCTCTACGACTCCCCCGCCGGCCTGGTGTTCTACTGGACGCTGAACAACGTTTTCTCCCTGGTCAAAAACGTCTTCTACCGGCTGAAGCAGCCCCGTCTGGTGCTCTGCGGCCTGTTCTCCGCCGTGAGCGCCGCGCTGCTGGTACTGGTGCTCTGGATCCGGCCCATGGACACGTTCCGGCATCAGATCTATGTGATCGTGATGCTGCTTCTGCTGCAGCTGCCCCTGGTGCTGACGCTGCTGCAGCGTCGCCGGGGCAGGGCCCTTCCAGCGCCGGAGATCACCCGCACCGACCGGCGGATCTTCCGCCTGGGCGGTCTGCTTCTCACCGTTCTGCTGGGCGTGCTGATCCCCTCGGCGGTGATCCGTTCCTCCCCGGCGGAGTTCATCAACATCTATACCTTCCGCTCCCCGCTGAACTATGTGCTGGCCTCGGTGCTGCTGGCCGCGGGGACCTTCCTCGTCTGGATGGGGGTCTTCTATGCCCTCTCCGGCCCCTGGGGAAAGCGGCTTATGGAACTTGGCGTGTGGCTGGGTTCCGGCTGCGCCCTGGTGGACTACATGGGCTTCGGCCGGGACCTGGGGATCCTCTCCTCCGTGCTGCAGTACGAAAAGATCCCTGCCTTCTCCGGGAAGGAGATCCTGCTGAATCTGCTGGCGCTGCTGCTTGCCGCGGCGCTGCTGTTTTTGCTCTGGAAAAAGAAACGGGAGCTGGCGCAGTTTACGCTGCTTGTCGCCGGGATCGCCATCCTGTGCATGGGTTCCTGGAACATGATCCAGACGCAGAAGCAGGTAACGCAGATCCGGCAGAGCGTGATGTCGCCCAGCGCAGAGGAGCAGGGAGAGAAACTCTCCCGCCTGCGGGACGATCCCAACATCCGCCTGAGCAAAGACGGGAAAAATGTGGTCGTCCTCATGCTGGACCGGGCTGTCAGCGGCTATGTGCCCTTCCTGTTCCATGAAAAGCCCGAGCTGCAGGAGCTGTTCTCCGGCTTTGTGTACTATCCCAACACGATCTCCTTCGGCTATTACACCAACCTGGGCGCTCCGGCGCTGTTCGGCGGCTATGAGTACACCCCGCTGGAGATGAACCGGCGCAGCGAGGAGCTGCTGAAGGACAAGCATGACGAGGCCCTGAAGGTGATGCCCTCCCTGTTCTATGATGCGGGCTTTGGGGTCACGGTATGCGACCCGCCCTATGCCGGCTATCAGTGGATCCCGGACTTCTCCATCTATGACGATCGTCCGGAGATCCGGACCTATATCACCAAGGGCCGTTATCGGGAGGGGCTGGAGGCGGCAGAGGAAAAGACCACCCGGCAGCTCAACCGCAATTTCTTCTGCTACAGTCTGGTGAAGACCATTCCCCTGGTCGCCCAGCCCATGCTCTACGACAATGGGACCTACAGCGAGTCCAATGCCAATGCCGTACCCTCCGGCCAGACCCGTGAAGGGCTGTCTCAGGCTGTGGGCGTCAACGGGTCGTTCATGGACGCCTATTCCATCCTGCAGACCCTGCCCCGGATCACCTCCTACGAAGAGGGCGCGGGCAACACTTTCCTCGTGATGGCAAACGATGCGACCCACGAGCCCATGCTTCTGCAGGAGCCGGACTATGTGCCCGCCGAAACGGTGGACAACCGGGAATACGACGCGGCAAACCCGCTTCGCTTCAGCGATGACGGCCGGTCCATCTCCCTGGATACAGACACGCAGATCACCCATTACCAGATCAACATGGCAAGCCTGCTGACCCTGGGACAGTGGTTCGACGCGCTGCGGGAAAACGGGGTCTATGACAACACCCGCATCATTTTGGTGGCAGACCACGGCCGCTTCCTGGACAATCTGCTGCCGGAGCTCTGCTTCTATGACGGGGCGCTGGACGCCATGTGGGTAAACCCGCTGCTGATGGTAAAGGATTTCGACGCTTCCGGCCCCCTGGTCACGGACATGCGGCTGATGACCAATGCGGACGTGCCGGTGCTGGCCGCCCGGGACCTGATCCGGGATCCGGTGAATCCCTTCACCGGCAAGCCTTTGACGGAGGAGCCCAAAAACGCGCCGGAGCTCTTCATCTCCACCTCCGAAGACTGGGACGTGCTGGTCAATAACGGCAAGACTTTTTTGCCGGCGCCCTGGATCGCTGTCCATGACAGCATCTTCCGGGAGGAAAACTGGCGCATGGACGTCACGCCGCCGATGAACTGACCGCCCGCGGCAAAGCCCATTCCGAACTCGATTAAAACACAGAAGCGCCCCGGCTTTCGCCGGGGCGCTCAGACTGTCGACAAAGCCTAAGGGCTTTGCCGACAGGAGAGGCTTCAGCCTGCTGCGCGCACTCGCTTGCGGGAGACGCTCGCACACTTGCAGGCTGCAAAGTGTGTTTTCCGAGGTACACGCCCCCGGAAAACACGGAT
>JAFSMZ010000083.1:0-41087 GCA_017447685.1 Oscillospiraceae bacterium | reverse complement strand
TTCAATCCGTGTTTTCCGGGGGCGTGTACCTCGGAAAACACACTTTGCAGCCTGCAAGTGTGCGAGCGTCTCCCGCAAGCGAGTGCGCGCAGCAGGCTGAAGCCTCTCCTGTCGGCAAAGCCCTTAGGCTTTGTCGACAGTTTGAGATCACCCGGATGGGTGATCTTCTTTTTTGGCGCAGTGCCCATAATATGACAGAAAAATGCACCCAAGGAAAAAACTTGGGTGCATTTTTCCGGGAACACGGTGCCTTTCGAGCGGCAGGCCGCGTTACTCGTCCCGGAGAAGCCTTTCAAATTCCCGGATAAGCGGGTCGTTGAGCTTATCTCTGCTGACCAGCGAATAGATGCCGTAGCGCACATCCAGCTTCCTGGATACAAGCTTCCATTTTTCCGCGGCGCTTCTGTCCAGAATGCCCAGCATGTACCCAACGCCCTGTGACAGCAGATCCAGTCGCGTTTCACGATCCGCGACAACGATCCTGCGGTACTCGCCCTTCAGCCGGTAACCGGTCCTCCGGTCTACCTCCTCGATAAACAGATGATTGGCATAGTCCGGCGGCGCGATACAGGGATAGGCCGGCAGCGCGCGCAGCAGATCCGTTTCCCGCATCAGCGGATGGTCCGCGGCGCAGATCAGTTCCAGCGTTATTTCCGTCAGCGGACTGAGGACCACGCCGCGGCTTTTGCAGAGATCCTCGATTTGCTTCAGCTTTGGCTTGTCAATGCAGATGATCCCGTAATCTGCCAGATCCCGGTAGATCATCTCAATGGTGTGCTCGACGGAAGCGGAGGCGAAGGAGATATCGATACTCACATCGTCTTTGTGCGCAAAGCAGAAGGCCGCGAACACCTTGTTCAGATGCTCCTCACGGTTGGAGACAAGGCGGAAACGGCACTTTTTCTTGCCGCTGTCGGAAATGGACAGGATGTCCTCCGTGAAATTCACGATGCTTCTGGCATAGGAGAGCAGTTCGCGTCCCTGGGGCGTGACAGCCATGCCGCGATTGTTCCGCTCAAAAACCAGGAAGCCCACCTCTCGCTCCAGGCTGGCCACAGCGTTTGACAGGGTTGATTGCGAGATGTAAAGCCTTTTAGCGGCCCGTGAGACGGAGCCCTCCTCGTCTATCGCGACGACACCCTTCAACTGATCAATGGTCATCTTTTTCCCTCCGTTTCTGTGCCCGGTGAACCGTACAGCATGATTATACACGATGTCGTCTGCTATGGGAAATCTTTTTTGCGTATTCTTTTGCTATCGCTTTTTTCGATACCGCCAACCATTATTCGTATATGCCATGACGCAGCCTTTTTCTTGCGTTCATTAAATCGAAAAAGTAAAATAATGGTGGATCACTTTACGCATGCTGCGTAGGAAAAACGGAGGTGGACGATGAAAGTTTCGACAGAGAACGTCAGTCTCATCAAAGCCCTTTCGGATGCGCCGGGGGCCTCCGGCTTTGAGGATGAGGTCCTGAAGATCGTCAGAAATGCCCTGGAAGGAATCTGCAGCTTTGAGGAGGACAAGCTCCGCAACCTTTATCTGTACAGGAGGAACCACAGCGGCGAGAAGCCTGTGCTGATGCTGGAGGCCCACGGGGACGAAGTCGGCTTTATGATCCACTCGATCAAGCCCAACGGGACCCTGCGTTTTGTGGAGCTGGGCCGCATGGATCCCCGGGGACTGGCCGCCTCCGAGGTGCTGGTGCGGACAGCAGACGGCAGCTATATCCGCGGCGTCATCGGGCTCAGACCGCCTCACTTTTCGGGCGGGGATCCAAAGCTTTCGCTGGATCTACAT
Source organism: Oscillospiraceae bacterium (assembly GCA_017447685.1). GTDB lineage: Bacteria > Bacillota > Clostridia > Oscillospirales > Oscillospiraceae > Limivicinus. The sequence goes on along the minus strand of JAFSMZ010000083.1, from coordinate 39,287 downwards.
GATTTCTATATCGACGTCGGAGCGAGGAGCGCGGAAGAGGCGGTGGAAGATTTCCGGATCGGGATCGGCGAACCGGTCGTTCCCGCGACTGCCTGTCATTTTGATGAGCGGCACGGGCTGTTCTTCGGCAAGGCCTTTGACTGCCGCATCGGCGTCGCTGCCCTGATCTCGACGCTGCGCAGGCTGGACGGGCTGGATCTTCCCTTTGACGTGGTCGGCCTGATCTCCTCCCAGGAGGAAATCGGCGACAGAGGCATCAGAGCCGCCGTCAGCAGGGTAAAGCCGGATATCGCGATCTGCTATGAGGGATGTCCGGCGGACGACACCTTTACGGAAGCCTATGCCATCCAGACCGCGCTGAAACGGGGCCCCATGTTCCGGTACATGGACGTTTCCGTCATCTGCTCTCCCCGATTCCAGCGCTGGGTGCTGGCGACCGCAGAAAAGCACGGCATCCCGGCCCAGGCCTCCGTGCGGGAGGGCGGCGGAAACGACGGCGCTGTCATCAATCTTTCCAACGGCGGCGTCCCGGTGGTGGTTGCCGGCGTACCCGTCCGCTACACCCATGCCATGTCGTGCATCACGTCCTATGAGGATTTCGATCATACAGCAGAACTGGTTTCGATCCTGGCAAAAGAGCTCACCCCGGATATCCTGGCATCGTTCTAAATACTATAAGAGGAGGAAAACGTCATGAAAGAGAAAGTCAAAAAAACGACCCTCAGTCTGAAGGAACGGCTTGGCTTCTCGGCCATCAGTCTTGCCGATAACCTCAGGACTTACTACCAGAGTACGTTCATGCTGTTCTTCTGCACCAATGTCCTGGGCTGCCGCCCCGGCATCATCGCCACGCTCATGAGTATCGTCACCGTCTGGGATGCGGTCAATGACCCGATGATCGCATCCTATGCCGACAACCACCCCAACCGCAAGGGTGAGCGCACGCGGCAGTATCTGTTTGCGTCCATCCCGCTGGGCATCGTTCTGGTCCTGTTATTCTCGCATATTTTCCAGAATCCCACCGTAAGCACGATCTTCGTTTTTGCGCTGTATCTGCTGCTTTCTGTCTTTACTACCTTCCACAGGCTCCCGTTCTATGCGATGATGATCCTGGTCTCTCCCGAAGAGGAAGACCGCCTCACCGTCAGCAAATACCACTTCATCGGTACTGCCATTGGCGTTGCGATGGGATCTGTGGTCATGTGGCCGCTGGTCCGTCTTGTGGGCGGCGTGGACGCCGCCGGCAACGTCGCGAATCCCGATAAAGGCTTTTTCATCGGCGCGGTGATCGTTGCGGCCGTGGTCATCGCCCTGTCACTGTACCACTACTTCACCACCAAGGAAAGAGTCCGCCCGCAGAACGTCGAGAAGACTCCCATCCTCCAGGCGATCAAGATCCTGTTTCAGAATGGCAAGTTCCGGCGCAACGTGATCCTGGACTTCCTGCGCAATGTCATCATTTCCGCCACCGTGGGCTACGGCCTGTACTATGTCACATATGTCCTCGGAAAACCGGGTATGCTCACGCTGCTGTCCGCTGTGTATGTGTTTTCCAGCCTGATCTTCCTGCCCTTTGTCAGCAGGATCATCCGCAGGCTCGGCATCCGGAAGTCCCTGATCCTTTCGGCCCTGATCCTGATCGCTGCGGAAGCGGTATTCGTTATCATGCCGAAGACCCTGATCGGCGGTCTTGCTGTGATGCTCGCCTGCGGCGTCTCCACCTCGCTCATCAACGTGGCCCTCTCTCTCAACCGGGCCCATATCGCAGACGAGGTGGAAGAAGCGGAAGGCCGCCGTGTGGACAGCATGGTCAGCAACGTGAACGGTCTGGCCGTCAAGTGCGGCGCTTCCCTCGTCGGGCTCATGCTCGGCTGGATCCTTGAGTTTACGCATTACGACGGCTCGCTCAGCGTGCAGCCCGATTCGGCCATCAAAGGCATCATCTTCATCATGGGCTGGCTGGTCATCATCTGCTGTGCCGGCCTGATCCTGGCCGCGCCCAAGGACGAGCCCGCGAAGAGCGCAGAGGCTCCTGCGGGAACGGAAGGTGAATGATATGGAGCAGAGCGTTACGGACGCCAGACTCCAGACCTATATCGACAACTTTTCCCGGCTGCTCCGGGCGGATACGACCACCGTTCCCCCGGATTCCCGGGAGCTGGAGCGCTTTTACCGCCTTCAGGCGCTGCTGGGCGAGGTCTTTCCCCACATCATCCCGCTCTGCGAACACGAGGACTTCGACGGCTCGATGCTGCTGAAATGGAAAGGCAGGGAGTCCGGGAAAAAGCCCGCCCTGTTCATGTACCATCACGACGTTGTCCCCTCCGATCCGGCCCGGTGGTCCCACGCGCCCTTCGGCGCCGAGATCGCGGACGGGAAGCTATGGGCAAGGGGTTCTCTGGACACAAAGTGCGGCCTCTGGGGCGTGCTCCAGGCCGCGGACGAGCTGGCCGCGGAGGGTTTTGTTCCCGACCGGGACCTGTATTTCGTTTCAACCCGGAATGAGGAAAGCTCCGGCCTGGGCGCGGACGCCATCTCCGCCGCCCTGCATGAGCGCGGCATCGAACTGGATATGACCTTCGACGAGGGCGGCTTCATCCTCTACGATCCCATCGGAGTCGCGGACGGCACGTTTGCCGCGGTGGCGGTGGGCGAAAAGATCGGGCTGGGAGTCAAGTTCATTGCCCGCTCCGCGGGCGGACACGCCGCCATGCCCGGCAAGAACACACCGCTGACCCGTCTGGCCAGAATGATGGCCGAGATCGACAGGCACGATCCCTTTCCGCCCGTTATCTCCGACACCACCGCCCAGATGCTGCGCTGCTTCGGCCCCTACATGCGCAAATTCGGGTTTGTGGCGAAGCATCCCAGGCTGTTCACACCGCTGTTGAAAAAGGTTCTTCCGGCCGCCTCGCCATCGGCGGGAGCGCTGATCAAGACCACCATCGTTTTCACGATGGCGAGCGGCTCTCCCGCGGGGAATGTGATCCCCACCGAGGCATGGGTCGTCGGCAACCTGCGCGTCGCGCCGCATCAGACGCCCCGGGAATGCCTGGATATCCTCCGCAAGATCGCCGCCAGGTACGATGTGGAGGTCGAATGCCGTCCCCGTGATCGCGGAGGCCATGTGGCGGACTACCGCGGCGAGGCGTTCCAGATCCTGAAAAAAGCCGTGATGCAGGCTTATCCGCAGGTCGACGACGTAGTGCCCTACATCTCCAACACGGCCTCGGATTCCAGCGCCTATTCCCGTTACTGCAAGCAGTGTCTGGGCCTCAATCCCTTCCTGATCAGCAAGCAGCAGATGGGGACCATCCACGGCGTGGATGAAAACATCGACCTCAGCACGCTCGTACCCGGTGTTGATGTCTTTCGGAGCATCCTGCAGGCACTCTGATCATTATCAAATCGAAAACCGAAACGGCAGGGCAGAACTGTCCTGCCCGTTTCGAAGAAGGGAAGGTCACGATGGACCAGAAACGCAAAACAGCCGGAAAGGCCGTGCTCGGGTTCCTGCTCGCTCCGGCAGCGGCCTTTGCCGCCTCTGCGGTAGGGAACACCTGCATCCGGATAAAAAACCGGTCTCTTCTCCAAAAGCCCATCGGCCGGTTCGTCCGCCTGGACGGACATGACATGAACGTACTGGTAAAAGGCCGGGGAAAGCACACGCTGGTGTTTCTTGCGGGCCTGGGCACCACTTCGCCCGTGCTGGATTTCAAAGCCCTGTACTCCCTGTTGGAGAATGAATTCCGGATCGTCGTGCTGGAGAAGTTCGGATACGGCTTCAGCGATATTGTCAGGGAGGTGCGCAGCTTCGCGGGGAACGTGGAGCTGTACCGGAGTGCGCTGGCCGCGCGCGGGATCGAAGGGCCCTATATCCTCTGCGCGCACTCCATCTCCGGCCTGGAGGCCATGCTCTGGGCGCAGCGTTACCCGCAGGAAGTGGAGGCGATCGTAGGACTGGACACAACCCCGGCCAATTTTGCCCGTGAGTTGAGATCGGAAGAGCTGAACCTGCGGCGCGTTATTCGCGGCAAACTGCTCAATCTTACCGGACTGTCGCGACTCGGTAAGCCCCAATGCCTGCCGCAGCTCACGGTGCAAGAAAAACGCGTCATCCGGGAACTGTGCGTACGAAACAACTGCAATTACGATATCGTCAGCGAGTGCCGGGATATCCCGAAGGCCTGCGAAGCGATCAGCCGCGCGCCGCTGCCTGCGCAGCCCTGTGTCCATTTCCTCTCGAAAAGAGATCCCGGTCTTCCATGGGCGGAAAAATGGCGGAAGGCGCATCAGGATTATGCGGAGGCTTCGGTGGACGGCAGGCTTGTTCAGCTGGACTGCGGCCACTACGTCCACGATTTCGAACACGGGAAGATCGCTGAAGAGATCCGGGAACTTGCAAATCGGCTGTGAGGAACGGCTGTGAGGAAAGCATGTTGATCCTCCTGATGTCTGTTCCATTCGTGATTTCAGATATCTGTTCCCTGGTAGGCATGTGGCTGTATCCCATTCGGGATGTGGATGGAAAAATCAAATCAAAAGATTAAGGGCATGAGGTGCATACGATGAAGATCCACACCTATGGCGATCCCAAAGATCCCGTTGTTTTGCTGATCCATCCCATGCTGCTCAACGGAGAGCAGATGGTGGAACACTTTGGAAAAAAGCTTCCGGGTAACTATTATTTCGTCGCTGGGGATCAGGCGGGACATGGTGAGGATGCGTCCGCTTTCACGCCCCGGAAGGATGCTCAGGAATTGAAGCGGTTTTTGCAGGACCGGGGGATCGGGGAAGTAGAGCTGCTGTATGCCGCGTCCATGGGCGGCACGACTGCGATGCCGCTTTTGAGCCTGGGAGAGCTGTATTATAAAACAGTATACCTTGACGGGATCCCCCTGGGAAAAAGCAAAGGGATGAAGGGACTGCTCTCGATCTTCGGCTATCTTGCCGCACGAAAAAAAGCCGCCAGGGACCCGGCGTTTCTTGCCAAGACCCTGTCTCCCGTTTACGGGGAGGAATTGGGAATGAGCATGGCAAAACAGCTGGGGCGCCTGCGTGCCGAGAATGTGGTGCGAATCCTGAGAACCTGCCAAAAGGGATGCGGGGTGCCCGTGGATCCGGCCGTGTGCGGCAGCCTGAGCTTTGAGTGGGGGGAGAAGGAAGTAAACCGGATCGAAGGAGAGCCTCTCGCAAAGCGTCTGTATCCCTGGAGCAAGGTTTTGATCATTCCGGATTCCCATCATTGTGAACGCTTGGGAAAAGAGCCGGAGATCCTGGCGCAGGAGATCCGCAAAGAAATGGACAGGTAGGATCCGTGCCGCGCAAGCGGCAGGGCCTCGCTTTCCGGGGCTTGCATAGGAACAGCACCGTAACGAAATCCAGATGCTTGATGGCGCGGAAGCTGAATTGCCGCAAAGCGGCAAGAGAGGCCTGCCTGGGCCGCTGGTTCGTGCACATGCCGCCGGCATGTGCGGACATGATTCAAATCCCTCCTGCACGGATAAAAGAAGACCACCCGGATGGGTGATCTTCTTTTTTGGCTTAGTACTCATATTTTGATAGAAAAATGCACCCAAGGAAAAAGCTCGGGTGCATTTTTGGTTTTTCAGGGTGCATTTCTGAAAAAGCGGGGTGCATTTTTTGGAGAGTCGGGTGCATTTGGGGAGCCGGGTGCATTTTGCAAGTCTTAAACATATTGCGGGCCGATTATTATAAGTCCAGCTGCATGGGGGTTCGAAAATGGAGACCACCCTAAAAACTGTCGCCAGAAAAATGATAATAGAATCACTGTACCACTTGAGCAATTTGTGGTCGTTGAAGTCCCTTGAACCTGCAATGATGACCTTTCAAATCCAACTCCTCCCACCAAAAAACCCGTAGAATGCTCTATATATGAATGTTAACAGATTCTTCACAGAAGAATTAGCACTCTCTCTTGACGAGTGCTAAAACTGGTGGTATAACATAATCGCAAGAGGGAAAGAGATCCGGAACTAAGGTTCCGGGTTTCCTCATCTCCCCCTTGCGGCATATACCATAGCAACAGCCCTGAACAGCATCCAGGACCGAAAATAAAAGGAGGTTTGACTTATGTTGTACATGCCTAGTATTTTTGGTGAGGATCTGATGGATCGTTGGTTCGATGACATGGACCGGGAGTTTGCCCGAATGGAGAAGCCGCTTTATGGTCACAATGCCAAGAACCTGATGAAGACGGATGTGCGGGAGCACGATGACAGCTATGAAGTCGATATTGAGCTTCCTGGCTTCCACAAGGATGAAGTTCAGCTCAGCCTGGAGAACGGGTACCTGAACATCACGGCGGCAAAGGGCCTTGATAAGGATGAGAAGGACAAGAAGACCGGAAAGCTCATCCGCCAGGAGCGCTACGCCGGCAGCATGAGCCGCAGTTTCTATGTTGGCGAAGATGTCACAGAAGAGGATATCAAGGCCAAACTGGAACATGGTATTCTGTCACTGCAGATCCCGAAGAAGGAAACAAAACCGCAGCTGCCTGAGAAGAAATACATCGCGATCGAAGGATAATCCCTTGACAGCTCCCCACCAATCACGGTGGGGAGTTTGCTTTCAGAAAGGGAGATGTTCATCATGATGACAAGAAAAGCTGTATCTGTAATCCTCGGCGTGCTGATGATGATAGCGGGTGTGTATTGTTTCTTCACACCTGTGGAAACATCAACTGTAATCCCGTTTGTGCTGGGAATTGTAATGGTCGGTGACGGTATTGGGCGTATCGTTACCTGGTTCGATATCCGCGATATTGTGCGGCAGAGCGCTTGGGTACTCGTGAGCGCCGTTGTGTCCCTGATTTTTGGTCTTATGCTTATGTTCTCGCCGGTGCTGCAAATGTCCATTGGTGTGGTTGTAATTCTGCTGACAGGCTGGTGGATTCTGGCCCTTGGTATCATTCGTATTGTTCATGCCTTCCATTTGCTGAACATCAAGAGAGAATCTGAAGGATTTGGCTTCGGAGAAATAATCGGCTCTAATTGGTGGATCGCGCTGATTCTCGGTATCCTTCTGACCATTTTTGGCTTGATCGTTATTCTCAACCCCATGCTGGGACTGGGCGTGATCGGTGTGCTGGTCGGCTGCAGTGTGATCACAGCCGGCATTAATCTGATCTATTTAGGCTGCAGCCCGTGGTTGCTATAATTGCCTGTAGAAAAGCAAACAGCACAAAATGAATGAAGGTTTGTTCTGGCATGTCTTTACTAAAAAAGATCGATACCCGTTTCGGTGACAATACCATTTGGCAGTTTGTAAAGTTTAACCTGGTATCCTTTAGTATCACGCTGCTGCAGCTTGCTCTTGCCAATTTGCTTCCGCTGATTTTTGACGGCGTTACGGCCAAACTGCCCCCGGTTATACGACCGGTATTTCAACCGGACACGCTTTTTAACGGGCCTTCCCCCTATGTGGTTGACGGTGTTGTAACCTGGGGATACGTGCTCCCATTTTTCCTGTCAAATTTTATTGCCAATATTTACGGCTATTTCATGAATATGAAGACCACATTCCGCGGCAAGGGAAGCCGTAGCGGTCTCATCGCCTATCTGTTGATTTTGACAGCGCTGATCCTCTTCTCCACTTGGCTGCAAGGATGGATCACTGCCAGATTGACAGCAACTGCCTTTGCGAGGCTGGCCAGAACCATTGCCGCCACAGCCGCAGGGCTTGTACAGGTAGCGGTGTTGTTCCCATTGGAAAAATACGTGTTGTTTAGGAAGGAATAAAGAATGGAAAAGGTCAGTGTCATCGTTCCCGTTTACAACGGAGAGAAAAGCATTGAGCGCTGCGCGGGCAGCATTCTCAACCAGGACTACCCTGAGTTGGAGCTAATCTTGGTAGATGACGGCAGCCGGGATCGCTCCTGGGAAATCATACAGGCGATTGCCGCTGCGGATCACAGAGTTAAGGCGATCCGCCAGGAAAACGGGGGCGTGTCCTCCGCACGAAACCGGGCCCTTGCCGAGGCGAATGGGACGTATGTGCAGTTCGCGGATGTGGATGACTGGTTGCCAATGGACGCAACAAAGATGATGGTGCGGGAGATGGAAGCACAATCGGCGGAGCTCGTGGTAGGTGATTTTTACCGGGTCGTTGATGGAAACGTGTCGGAAAAGGGCTCTATCGAAATGGGAGGAGCCCTTACTCTCCAACAGTATGCCAATGCGATGATGCTCTCTCCAGCGGACCTTTACTATGGTGTCCTGTGGAACAAGTTATACCGAAGAGACATCATTGAACAATACAGCATACGCATGGACGAAAACATCAGCTATAGCGAGGATATGATTTTCAATCTGGAGTACCTACTCCATGTCAAGTCCGTAGCGATCCTGAAAGCACCCGTTTATTACTACCAGTACACCAAAGGCTCGTTGGTAGACCAAAGTTTGAATCTAAGCAGCACAATCAAAATGAAGAAAAGCGTCATCGGTTATTATAACGAGTTTTTCAGAAAGACCTTTGACGCACCCTCCTATCAGGAGCGGCTGCCGGTGATTTACGGCTACCTGCTTGCCGTCAGTCACGATAGTCTGGCGCTGCCGTTCACGCCGGGAACCCGAAAGCTAAATGCGGGCATAGACTTGTCGGCCCTTTCCGGTGAATGCGGCGCGGCCATCCCGATGCGCAGTGCGATTCTTGAAGCACGGCTGCTTGGACGCTATCTGGAAACGCTGGCTCGAAAACACGGAATGGATGAGGCCAGAATAAAGCTTCTATACTTCATGGAAAAGATGAAAGAACCCTGCAGCGTTGAAAGTCTGTGTCTGCTGACTGGCATGGGAAAACCTGCTGTGATTGTGGCAATGGCCCGACTCCTGGCGGATGGTCTGGTGAGACGTGAGTCACCGCTTGGAGGCAAAGAACGCTTCTCTTTCTATGCACCGGAACTTACAAAAGAACTGCAGCAGTTGGATCAGGATGTAGACACGGTGTGTTTTGCCGGATTCACAGATGAAGAAATTCGGCAGTACCATAAACTGGAGGAGCGAATCGGCAACCACATTCTTCACCATCTGCAGGCTGAGAAAGCAACAGAATCATCCGTGCCAGTTTGACCCGAATGCTTCGTCTTGATGTTGGACCCAGTATCGCATATACTACTTACGAAGCCATCCCGAGGCAGGCCTCCGGGCAATTGGTGCCCGGCCACCTGTAGTAGGGTATAGGCTTCTTTTTTATTCCAGTAGAACAGCTCGCTCGCGCCGTTCGCGGTGTAGACAATGGCGTCGGAAAGATAATATGCACGTAAAGCAAAAATCTCGGCTTCGCTTTTTGCGCCAAGATTTCTAACCGCCCTGAGTCCGTTCTCTCGGTTCATCAGATCCCATAACCGACCAAAGGTTCCTGCGTTAGCTCGCATTCTTGTAATGCTATCCCGCGCTATTCGTTTACTACCAGATCTTCGAAGGCGCCGGCACGTACCCAAATTGAAACGCTGCCGCTCTTCGCGCGAAACACGCCCCAGCCGTCCTCGCCGACTGTCACAGGCTCAGGGCATTTGCCCAGCGCATCGTAAAAGTTCACACCTGCGAAGCGTTCGCCGATCCACATACGCTTTGTGCTTTCCTCCGCATTCGACATCAAAACTGCAAGCCCGGAATCGGGATGTTCATCATCGCCGCAACGCGTCCATCCTATGCAGTGCGGATCGTCAAAATAATCCTCCTGCTCACCGTAAGCATAGAACCGGCGAATCTTGATCATTTTTCCGAGATCCGGAACAAGCGGCCGGTTTTTCGCGGAATTGCCGTAATAGTCGGAATAGAACACGCAGGGAAGACCATCCGGCCGCAACAGCACAAGTGCGTAGGCAAGGGGCTTGAACCAGTCGGAAACGAAAGACTCAAGGCTTTGGCCGTACTGGGTATCGTGGTTATCGACAAAAGTGACCGCGTTTGCAGGCCGTTCAGCCACCAGCGTGTTTTCAAAGATACGGCTCATGTCATAATTGCTTCCCTGCTCAGAGGCATGGAAGAAATTGTAATGCAGGGCTACGTCAAACAGGGACATCTCATTGTCCACCGCATCGAGATAGAGCAGCAGCCGTCCCAGATCTCCGCTCCAGTATTCTCCGACCGCGGGAAGACTCGGATAGCCTTCCGCACGCAAACGCTTCAGCAACTCACTGTAAAAGGAAAAGCTGATATGTTTGACCGCGTCAAGTCGCAGCCCGTCGATTCCGGTTTCTTTGAGATACCACCGCAGCCACTTCTCTGTCTCGCGCCGGACGGCGGGGTTTGACATGTCGACATTCATACCCATCAGATAGTCGAAGTTGCCCTTCTCGGGGTCTGTCTCTCTGGCCCAGTGTTTACCAGCAAAGCGGTAGATGCGGTCGGCGCGCTGGCTGCTTTCGTCCCAGTCCGTACCGTTAAAGTGACGATGATCCCAGGTAAATGCGCTATACTTTCCATGCCGGCCGGGGAAGGTGAACTTCGACCACACGTACACTTTGTGCGCCCCGTCGAGCTGTGTCAGCCGATCTTCCGGGTCGTCGCCGACAGCGCTGACCTCTTCCAATTCGTCACCGCCCATGCGGTGGTTGAGCACAATATCTCCGAACACCTGGATGCCTACCTCATGAAAGGCCTGGATCGCCGCGGTGTATTCATCTTTTGTGCCGTATTTGGTTCGGATCGTTCCCTTTTGGTCGAACTCTCCGAGATCATACATATCATAAACGCCGTAGCCGACATCCTCCTGAGAGGTGCCTTTATAGGCCGGCGGTAGCCATACTTCAGTGATACCAAGGGCGGCAAGCCTTTCCGCTTTTGCAGAGCAGCGCTTCCACCAAAAGCCGTCATTCGGCAGGTACCATTCAAAATACTGCATCATGGTATTGTTGTTACTTATAAAAAAGCCTCCTTTCACCCTGATGTTGGGAGGCGTTATACCACCATGGTGGATATTTGTCAAATTTCGGTCCGATTTTTCCCGTCAACCTGCACAAGACGAATCGGAAAAAACTGCGAAAACAACATAAAAATCAAGGCTTCAAGCGCGACGCTCAGCCAGGATCGGGCATTATTTATATACAATCTTGACAAAAATAAGTTCACTGAGACCTCTTCAACGAATCCGCGCAATCCCAATCCACAGACCGGTATTCTCACGATTCAAACTGTCCGGCTTCTGGGGTACATTTTATTGCCCATGGTTGCAAATCCAACGAACTACCCAATATTCCAACGATTTGCCCTAAAAACCAACGAACCTCTCAGTATTCCAACGAACTTACCCATAAATCCAACGAACTCAGGGAACAATCCAACGAACCCAAAAGCAGAAAAAACCCCATAAACGCAAAAAAGGCCGGTCCCGGGAGCATCCGAGATCGGCCTTAAAACGCTGAAAAGCTTGATTTTACTGGAGTTTTTGGCAAAAAGAAAAGTACCCTGATTCTATTAAAATCAGAGTACTTTTATGGCGCAGAAGGAGGGATTTGAACCCTCGCGGCGTTTTTAGACACCCTACTCCCTTAGCAGGGGAGCCCCTTCGGCCTCTTGGGTACTTCTGCATGCCGCTCGAACATAGTAGCACAGCGGAGGGGGCTTGTCAAGAAAAAACTGGATCAGCACAACATTTTCAGGAGATGAGGGAAATGGGGGCGGGGATAACACCTCATCTGTCCCGGCGCTTACGGGAGACGCGCCGTGACACCTTCTCTTCAAGGAGAAGGCTTGGAGCGGGGGCACCCCTATCGGCCTGACGGCCACTTCCCCAAGAGGGGGAAGCAAGAGCGGGGACACCTCATCCGTACCAGGGCGCCGCCGAGCAATGCCCGGCGCTACGGCACCTTCTCCCCAAGGAGAGGGCTTGAGGGGCGAGGAAAGAGCAGAAAGGGGAGAGCCCGCTCAGACCGCAGGGAGGGTCCGGCGTTGGCGGCGGCGAAGGAAGTAGTAGCTCAGCTCCACGATGCAGCAGAGCGTCCAGCCCACGGGATAGCCCAGGCCAACCAGAAGCGGGGTGTTCGCCACCAGGTGGGTGACGAGGTAGAGATAGACCTGCCGCACGCCCACGAAGCAGGAGAGCATGATGATCATGGGACCGGCGGAATCGCCCCGACCCCGGAGAGCGCCGGCCAGCACGTGGTTGACGCAGTTGAAGAGCAGGAAGAAGACGTTGCTGCGGATGAAGAGCACACCGTAGCGGATCACATCGCTGTCCGGCGAGAAGAGGCGGACGGCGGGGGACGCGAAGACGAAGAGGGCCACGGCGATGACCAGCGTGACCGAGGTGCTGAGCAGCAGCGCAACGCCGGTGCCCTGGTCCGCCCGGCGCTCCTTCCCGGCGCCGATGTTCTGGCTTACGAAGGTGGTGGAGGCCATGGCCATGCTCTGCATGGGCAGCATGATGAACTGGTCCAGCTTGTTGTAGCTGCTCCAGCCGGCCATCACGTCCGACCCGAAGACGTTGACATAGCCCTGGACGAAGATGTTGGAGAAGGCGGTGAGCACCTGCTGGATGGCCATGGGCAGGCCCACGGCAAAGATCTTTTTCAGCAGGAAGAGCTCGATCTTCAGCTCCCGCCAGACGAGACGGTAGATGTCCTTTGTGCGGGTGAGCAGGACCAGGATCAGCGCGCCGGAGACGAACTGGGACAGGATGGTGGCCACGGCGGCGCCGGCCACGCCCATCTTCAGCACCAGGACGAAGAACAGGTCCAGCGCGATGTTGAGAAGGCTGGTGAGGATGAGAAAATACAGCGGCCTGGTGGAGTCTCCCACGGCGCGGAGGATGCCGCTGCCCATGTTGTAAATGAGAAGGCCCGAGATCCCGCCCAGGTAGATGCGAAGATAGACCGTGGCCTCCGGCATCACGTCCTCCGGCGTGCTCATGAAGTGCAGCAGGGGCCGCACCAGGGCTACGCCCAGCAGGGAGAAGAGCAGGCTCAGCACAAAAGTGGCGGCCATGGTGGTCTCGATGGCGCGGTGGAGCTTGTCCATGTCCCGGGCGCCGAAGTACTGGCCGATGACAACGCCCGCGCCGATGGAGAAGCCGTTGAAGAAAAAGACCATCATATTGACGATCACGGTGGTGGAGCCGATGGCCGCCAGGGCCTGCTTGCTGACGAAGTTGCCGACGATGACGGAGTCCACCGTGTTGTAGAGCATCTGAAACACATTGCCCAGCATCAGCGGCAGGGCGAAGAGGATCATCTGCCGCAGGATGGAGCCCTCGGTCATGTCCCGGGCGGTGCTGTGGGGGTGAAGTTTCATGAAAATGGCTCCTTTCCTGCTGTTTTCCCTGAAAGTCTAAATCAAAGAAAGCCCGCTGTCAAGAGCGTGTCGCGGGGGATTAACAGCCGTGGGATAATGATTTCGGACGGGAGGGGAGAAGATGGAACGCATGAGAAAGGGGACCGGACCCAAAACGGACTGGGAGCGGGTCGAAGAGGATTTCCTGGCCACCGGCATGAGCTACCGGGCCCTGGCGGAAAAACACGGCCTCAGCCTCAGCACGGTGAAAAAGCGGGCGGCGGAGGGACACTGGCAGCAGCGGCTCCTCAGTCTGAGACGGGAGGAGGAGCGGGCCGCGGCGTCCACGGGCGGACAGCTCCTGGAGCTGCGGGAAAACCGACGGGCGCTGCTGCTGAACACCGCGGACGACCTGCTGGAGAAGCTGCGGCTTGCCCTGGACCAGCTGGAGCCGGAAAACACCCCGGCCCTGGCAAGCCTGGCCAGGACCCTGAAGGACCTGCGGGAGCTGCTGGGCCTTCGCAAGGACGCCCTGGACCTGGAGGAGCAGCAGGCGCGCATCGAAAAAATGCGCAGCGAGATCCGGAAAACGGAGGAGGAAGAGGCTCCGGCCGGGGTGCTGATCCTGCCGGAGATCCGGGACGTGGAGGATGGAGTGACCAGCTGAGCCGGCCGGGGAGGGCGCTTCTTTTTTGCACAAGGATTGTCTCAAAAAGACAGAGCCGGAAGTGGGAAGAGAGGGAAGAGATGAGCGAAGTGATCTGGCGGCCGCAGGAGAGACAGGCGGTCTTTATGCAGCGGGGCGAGGACGAGGTGCTCTATGGCGGTGCCGCCGGCGGCGGCAAGAGCGACGCTCTGGTCATCGAGGCCACGCGGCAGGTGGACATTCCCTATTACAAGGGGCTGATCCTGCGCAAGACCTATCCCCAGCTCACGGAGCTCATCGAAAAGAGCCGCCGCTATTACCCGGCGGCCTTCCCCGGCGCCCGGTACAACGAGCAGAGGCACACCTGGACCTTCCCCAGCGGCGCCAAGGTGGTCTTCGGTTCCCTGCAGCACGAGCGGGACAAGTTCAACTACCAGGGCAAGGCCTTCGACTTCATCGCCTTCGACGAGCTGACCCAGTTCAGCTTTGAGGAGTACATCTACCTGAAAAGCCGCAACCGGCCCAACGGGCCGGGCACCCGGGTCTACATGCGCAGCACCGCAAACCCCGGCGGCCTGGGCCACGCCTGGGTAAAGGAGCGCTTCATCACCGCGGGGGAGCCCCTGGAGACCCTTTGGGAGGAGGCGGTGGTGGTGTACCCGGACGGGCACAGCGAGAAGCAGCGGCTGAGCCGGGCCTTCGTCCCCAGCACCGTCTTCGACAACCGCATCCTGCTCCAAAACGATCCCCGGTATCTGGCAAGGCTTGCCAGCCTCCCCGAGCGGGAGCGCAAGGCCCTGCTCTACGGGGACTGGGACAGCTACGAGGGCCAGTTCTTCGAGGACTTCCGTATGGAGCCGGACATGCGCGCGGCCAACGCCGCCGGGGTGGACCTGCCCCGGGAGACCCTCCGGCAGCAACGGCGCTGGTGCCATGTGATCGAGCCCTTTCCCATCCCGGAGGCCTGGAAGCTTTACCGCAGCTTCGACTGGGGCTACAACCGGCCCTTCTCCCTGGGCTGGTGGGCGGTGGACCCGGACGGGGTGGTCTACCGCATCCTGGAGATGTACGGCTGCACCGAGACCCCCAACCAGGGAGTCAAGTGGGTGCCGGAAAAGGTCTTCCGGGAGATCGCCCGGGCGGAGCGGGAGCACCCCTGGCTGAAGGGACGGCGCATCGGCGGCGTGGCGGACCCGGCCATTTGGAACGCGGAGACCGGCGTCTCCATCGCGGAGACCGCGGGGCGCTGCGGCGTCTGGTTCGAGAAGGGGGATCACCAGCGCATCCCCGGCTGGATGCAGCTGCACTACCGGCTTTCCTTCGATGAAAACGGCTTTCCCGGCATGTATGTGTTCAACACCTGCAAGGCCTTCCTCCGTACCGTTCCCGCCCTGCGCACCGATCCCAACCGGCCGGAGGATCTGGACACCGCGGGGGAGGATCACGTGGCCGACGAGACCCGCTACTTCCTCATGTCCCGGCCCATCCAGCCCAGAAGCACGGTCCGGCCAGACAAATCCAACCCGGGGCCGCTGCACCTGTTTCTGGACATCGAGGAGGCGAAGCTCCCGCCTCCCGTCTCCCGGCCCAGGCTGGAGCGGGTGACGGACGAGGAGAAGGAAGGAGAAAACAATGGAAAAGGATAAGGAAAGGCTTCCCGAAGCCGCCGGGAAGGAGGACTCCCCGCCCATCGGGGAAAAGCAGGTGGAGGAGGCCTACCAGACCCTGCTGCGCTACCGGGCGGGCAAGGCCAACCTGGAAAAGCGCCTGGTGGAAAACCAGCAGTGGTACCGGCTGCGCCAGTGGGAGTGCATGCGCCGGGGGCAGTGCGAGGTGGAGCCCGCCTCGGCCTGGCTCTTAAACGCCATCGCCAACAAGCACGCCGACGCCATGGACAGCTTCCCTCACGCCAGCATCCTGCCCCGGGAGGAGGGGGACCGGGAGGAGGCCAGGATCCTCTCGGGCATCCTGCCGGTGGTGCTGGACGCCTGCGACTTTGAGGAGGTCTACTCCCGGGCCATGGACGACAAGCTGGAAAGCGGTACGGGGGTCTTCGGCGTGTTCTGGGACCCGGCGCGCCTGGGCGGCCTGGGCGACATCCGCATCTGCGCGGCGGATCTCATCGACCTCTTTTGGGAAAGCGGCGTCACCGACATCCAGGACAGCCGGAACCTCTTTTATGTGACGCTGCGGGATAACGACCTGCTGGAGGGGGAATATCCCCGGCTGAAGGAGCGGCTGCAGGCCCCGGGCCTGGATCTGAACCGCTATCTCTATGACGATGCGGTGGACACCTCCGGCAAGAGCGCCGTGGTGGACTGGTACTACAAAAAGCGGGTGGGCGGGCGGACCGTGCTGCACCTGTGCAAATTCGTGGCCGGGATCCACGAGCCCCTCTTTGCCAGCGAGAATGAGCCCGCCTATGCCGAGAGGGGCTGGTACGACCACGGGCTCTATCCCTTTGTGCTGGACCCGCTGCTGCGCTGCAAGGGCTCGCCCGCGGGCTTCGGCTTCCTGGATATCGGCAAAAAGGCCCAGGAATACATCGACCGGGGCGACCAGGCCATTTTGCAGAACATGCTCTTCAACGCCCGGCCCCGGCACTTCATCCGCGCCGACGGGGCGGTGAACGAGGAGGAGTTTGCCGACGCTGCCCGGGACTTTGTCCATGTGGACGGAAACCTGGGCACGGACAGCATCCTGCCCATCCAGCCCAATCCCCTGAAGGACATCTACGTCACCATCCTGCGGGACAAGATTCAGGAACTGAAGGAGACCACCGGCAACCGGGACGTGTCCACCGGCGGCACCACCGGCGGCGCTACCGCGGCCAGCGCCATCGCAGCCATGCAGGAGGCGGGCTCCAAGCTCACCAGGGACTGCAACATGGGCTCCTACCGGGCCTTCCGGAAGCTGATTTTGCTCTGCATCGAGCTGATCCGCCAGTTTTACGACGTGCCCCGCTGCTTCCGCATCCTGGGCAACCAGGGCAGGGAGGATTACATCCGCTACTCCAACCGTTCGCTGCGCCTGCAGAGCGGAGAGGAGCCGGACGCCTACCGGCTGCCCCTCTTCGATATCCGGGTGGAGGCGGAAAAGCAGAGCCCCTACAGCCGCATGGCCCAGAACGAGCTGGCCCTGCAGCTCTACGGCGCGGGCTTCTTCGCGCCTCAGAACGCCCGGGCAGCCCTGACCTGTCTGGACATGATGGACTTTGAGGGCAAGGACTTTGTGCTAAAGGCCATCCAGGCCAACGCCCGGGAGCTGGCGGAGGCGACGACCCAGGCACCGGCCCCGGAGGGAAAGCTTCGGGGCGGAGAGACGCCGGGGGTGCTGCAGGCAAGGCTCCGGACGGCGGAGGCGGGAAGACCCAGATGATGCGAAATGGGGGATCGACAGCATGATCCAGGTCCGCTTTGAACAGAACCGGGAGCAGGGCGTTCTCAGCATGGAGCTCCGGGGACACGCGGGCTTTGCGGCGCTGGGGAAGGACCCGGTCTGCGCCGGGGCCAGCGTCCTGGCCATGACGGCGGCCCAGTGCGTGAAGAGCATGGAGGAGGCCGGGCGCCTGCAGAAGAAGGCCCACATCCTGATCCGAAGCGGAAGGGTGCTGGTGACGGCAAAGCCCCGGGAGGAGGCCTTTGACGAGGCGCGGCTCCTCTTCTGGGCGGCCGAGACGGGACTGAAGCTCCTGAGCGAAGCATACCCCGGATATATAAAAGTGAAGAGTGAAGAATTACGGTATCACACCTGCGGTGTGATGGATTCCAATTTGTCCGCGAAGCGGACACCATAACGATTCACGATTCTTTCTTCCTTCATTCAGTGTCGCCTACTTACAGGCAGAAAGGACGATCGCATGAGCAGTTTTTCTCTGAGCCCGCTGTTTGATCTTCAGCTTTTTGCGGAGGACGGGGCAGCGGGGACAGGCGGGCAGGAAACGGCGGTTCTCGCCCGGCCGCAGACGGGCGCAGACCGCTCTTCTTTCCCCGCGGGGCAGGAGGGCGGCACTCCCGACGCCGGGGAGCACAGAGACGCGGCAGCCGACCGGGCAGCCCGATTCGAGTCCCTGATCAAAGGCGAATACAAGGATCTCTATGATAAGCGGGTACAGGAAACCATTCAGAAGCGGCTGAAGGGCAGCGCCGGCATCGTGCAGAAATACAGGGAACTGGGCCCTGCCCTGGAGCTGCTGGGCCAGCGCTACGGCGTGGACGCTTCGGACCCCGAGGCGCTGCGCCGGGCTATCCAGGAGGAGAATGCCCCGGCATCCGATGGAAAGTCGGGGAGCGGCGGCCCGGAGCGGACCGAGACCCTGCGGCAGGAGCGGGCCAGACGCCAGCTTTCCGACTGGCTGCAGCAGGCGGAAGTGACAAAGTCCCGCTACCCCAGCTTCGACCTGCAGCAGGAGGCCAGAGATCCCCGCTTCCGCAGCCTTCTGCGCAGCGGCGTGCCCCTGCAGACCGCCTTTGAGGTGCTGCACCAGCAGGAGATCCTGCCTGCGGCCATGGCCTATTCCGCGAGACGGGCCGAGGAGCGCATGGCGGACAGCGTCATCGCCGGGCAGCTCCGCCCAGCAGAGGGGGCCATGGGCGGACAGAGCCCGGTGCTGAGCAAGCGGGACGTGAGACGCCTGACCAGGGCCGAGCGAGACGAGATCGACCGCCGCGTGGCACGGGGAGAGAAGATCCGGTTTTAAGGAACCCCTATCGGCCTTCGGCCACTTCCCGCCTTGCGGTGCCCGGAAACTGCTGCGGGCTTACGCTGATCCTTGCAGTTTCCGACCGCTGCGGAAATTCCGGCTTCGCTTGATCTGCCACCGGCAGCGCGAAGCCGAAATTCCTCCAGAAGAATGCGGGTGAGCGCAAGGCTCGCCCGACAAAAGCGTATGGAGAGGAGATAAGCACATGAACAAGATCCCTGATTTCATCCAGCTGTTTGCCACCCAGACCACGCTGCTGAACAGCACCGGGAACGACCTGTCCCCGGAGATGAAGACCTATTACGACCTGCGCCTGCTGGACTATGCCCAGGCAAACCTGGTGCACGACCAGTTCGGCCAGAAGCGCCCCATCCCCAAAAACGGCGGCAAGACCATCGAGTTCCGCTCCTTCAGCCCCCTGGCCAAGGCCACCACGCCCCTCACCGAGGGCGTGACCCCCAGCGGCAACCAGCTGGACGTGAAGACCATCACCGCCACCGTCAGCCAGTACGGCGACTTCATCGTCCAGTCCGACGTGCTGGAGCTGACCGCCGTGGACAATACGATCCTGGAGGCCACCAAGCTCCTGGGCCGTCAGGCCGGCGTCACCCTGGACACCGTCACCCGCAACGTGATGGTGGGCGGCACCAACGTGATGTACGCCCCCAAGATCAACGCCTCCACCGGCGCCGAGACCGCTGTGACCTCCCGCGCCGGCCTGGACAATACCTGTGTGCTCACCGTGAACCTGGTGGAGCAGGTGGTGGCCGAGCTCCGTGCCCAGAACGCCCCCACCATCGACGGCGACTACATCGGCATCATCCATCCCTACACCGCCTACGACCTGATGCGGGATCCCGACTGGCGCGATCCCCACAAGTATGCCGACACCACCAACCTCTATGAGGGGGAGATCGGCAAGATCGGGGGCGTGCGCTTCGTGCAGAGCACCGAGGCCAAGATCTGGCGCGACAGCACCTGCCCCGCCCAGAGCGGCGCAAACCCCGCCTATTACGCGGTGTTCGCCTCTCTCTTCTTCGGCGACGGCGCCTACGGCACCACCGAGGTGGAGGGCGGCGGCCTGCAGACCATCGTGAAGCAGAAGGGCTCCGCCGGCACCGCCGATCCCCTGGACCAGCGCTCCAGCGTGGGCTGGAAGGCCCTGAAGACCGCGGAGATCCTGCTGCCCAGCTACCTGATCCGCGTGGAGCACATGTGCCGCCGCTACTCCGCCACCGCGGGGGCCAACTGAGCGACAGAAGACGGATTGCCACACCGCTGACATCGGTCACTGGCTCGCAATGACAAAAAGGGGGAGAGCGCTGGCTCTCCCCCTGCGGGATCGAACGATCAGGAAGGAGAAATACCATGGCAGAGAGCAAGAACAAAGAGCAGGCTCCCGATCAGGAGGAGCTCATCAGCATCCGCCTGCCGCTGACCAAGGAACTGCAGAACGACGTGTTCGTACGGGTGAACCACCGCACCTGGCTCATCAAGCGGGGCGAGACCGTGAAGGTGCCCGCCTGCGTGGTGGAGGTGCTGGAGCACGCGGATCAGGCCACCGCAGAGAGCCTGCAGTACCAGGCGGCCCACGAGAGCAGAAGCTGAGAACGGGGAGGACGGGGAGCGCGGAAGCGCTCCCCGGTGTGAGAGAGTGAAATGTGATCCGCTTCGCGGGGACCTTATCCACCGCAAGCGGTCCCCCTTCCCCCTGAGGGGGGAAGGCTTGATAGAGGAACCTGTATGGGAGGAGAATCAAAAATGACCGCAATGGATGCGATCCGGGAGGCGGACCGGCTGAGGCCCAACAGCTATCCCACGGAGGAGAAGCTCCGCTGGCTTGCGCGCCTGGAAGCGCGCATCCGGGAGGAGATCCTCCAGCGCTATGAGCCGGAGACCGAGGCGGCCCAGGCGGCCGCCCCGGAGCCGCCGGACCGCAGGCTCTGTGTGGAGACGCCCTATGACGAGATGTATGTCCACTGGCTCTGCGCCCAGATGGCGCTTTTTGAACAGGAGCTGGAGAGCTTCAACGCGGCGAACGACCTGTTCGAGGCGGTGTTTGCCCGCTTCCGGAACGCCTACAACCGGGAGCACCGGCCCAAAACGAGAGAAAAGCGCTATTGCTGAGGAGGCGGCGCCATGTACTATCCGAAACTGAAGCCCCTGAGAAGCCGACGCGTCACCACGGACCGCTTTCGCGGCTATGAGCACCGGCTGCGCATTCCCGACGGGGCTTTTTTCAACACCGAAAACCTGTGCGGGGATGCGTACCCGATGCTCTCCAGCAGAAGGCCCCGGGGCCTTGTGGCGAATCTGGAGGATCCGGGCGGCCTGCTGGAAAAAGACGCGCCCTGCTGGGTGGCGGGTGGGACGCTCTATGTAAACGGGCTTGCCACCGCGCTGACGGGGCTTTCCTCCGGGGAAAAGCAGCTGGTCAGCATGGGAGCCAATGTGCTCATCTTCCCGGACAAGGTCTATTACAATACCGCGGACCCTGCGGATTTCGGCAGCATGGAGGCGAGCTACACCACCCTGGGCGCCGTGACCTATACCCCCTGCGATGTGGACGGCAAGCCCTACAACGTGGGAAGCACCGGAACCCGGGAGCCCGCAGCCCCGGAGAACGGGGAAATCTGGATCGACACCGCAGATGGCGGGACGGTCTATCGCCAGTGGAGCCAGGTGAGCCTCCTCTGGGTGGAGATCGAGACCGTGTACACGCGGATCGGCTTTACCAGCCGGGGGGAGATCCCGCGGCTATTCAAACAGTACGACGGCGTGACGATCTCCGGCAGCCAGAAGGAGGAACTCAACGGGGAGAAGATCCTTTACGCGCTTGGCGGGGACGAGAACAGCGACGACTATGTGGTGGTCACGGGCCTGCTGCGGGAGGCTTATACCGACGAGGAAAGGCAGCTGAAGCTGGAGCGAAGACTTCCGCCCATGGACTATGTCTGCGAGTGTCAGAACCGGCTCTGGGGCTGCTTTTACGGCAGCGACGGGGAGCAGAACCTGAACGAGATCTACTGCAGCGCCCTGGGAGACTTCAAAAACTTCCGCCAGTACCTGGGCCTGAGCACGGATTCCTGGACGGCAAGCGTGGGTTCCGACGGTCCCTGGACCGGGGCGGTGAACTATCTGGGTACGCCCTGCTTTTTCAAGGAGAACCGGATCCACCGGGTCACCGTCAGCGCCAGCGGCGCCCACCGGCTGGAGGAGACCGTGTGCCGGGGCGTGCAGCGGGGCAGTCACAGAAGCCTCTGCGTGGTGGGGGAGACCCTGCTGTACAAGAGCCGGACCGACGTCTGCGCCTGGCAGGGAGGCTTTCCCCAGAGTGTGAGCGGAGCGCTGGGGGAGGAGAGCTGTTACGAGGCCGCCGCCGGCAGCATCGGGGAGAAATACTACATCTCCATGCGCAATGCCGCGGGGGCCTGGAGCCTGTACGTCTATGACCTGGGAAAGGGGCTCTGGTATCGGGAGGACGGACTCCACGCGCTCTGCTTTGCCCGCTGCGGCGACAGCCTGTACTGCATCGACGGGGAGACCGGAGCGCTCTGGGATCTGCAGGGAGCGGCAGGGGAGAGAGAAACGCGTTTCCCCTGGCTGGCCGAGACCGGGGTGCAGAGCTATGAGACGGCGGATCGAAAATACCTCTCCCGCTTTGACTTCAAGCTGCAGCTGGCCCGGGGCGGAAGCATGCGGGTCTGGCTGAACTACGACAGCGGCGAGGACTGGCTCCCCGCCGGAGAGATCGAGGGACGGGGACTGGAGACCGTGCTGCTGCCGGTACGGCCCCGCCGCTGCGACCATCTGCGTCTGCGGCTGGAGGGCGAAGGGGAGCTGCGCCTCTTCTCGATCACAAGGACCCTGCGGAGAGGGAGTGATCTGCCGTGAGAGAGCTGCCGCCGGTCCTGTCCGGGGATGCGCTGCAGCAGATCGCCGCCCTGCGGGATTATCTGGTGCGCGCGGCCCGGAGCAGCGAGAGCGAGACCGAGGAGACCGCCTCCGCCCATGCTTCCGGTATTTTGAAACAGGCGGGGAGAGCGGGCGGCGCGGCGGCTCTCCCCGCGGGGGAAAGCCCGCCTTCCGATGTGCTGCAGCGGGAGGCAAGGCTCCGTGCCCTGATCGTGAAAAGCGCGGAGGAGAGCCGGGAGCGGGACAAGGCCCTGTTGAGCAGCATCGGGGATCTGGGCCATGAGATGCGCCAGCAGTATCTGGCCAGAAGCGAATTCGGTGAATACAGGCAGGAGATCCTGCTGCTCATCGACGCCACCGCCCGTCAGATCGTGGAGAGCTACGGCCTTCTGGAGCAGATCCGGGCCGCCAGGGCGGAGCTTGGCGAGATGGGGGATGCTCTTGCCGCCTATGAGCTGGAAATCAGCGGGCAGATCCGCCGGGGCTTTCTGGAAGACCCGGATACTCACCAGACGGTGCTGGGCATTGCCATCAGCCAGCAGCTGCAATTTACGGGGCAGGAGCTGACGGACGGAGGCTGGGTATACTACGAGCTGTCCCCGGGTCAGACCCTGGGCCTCTACACCTCCACCGGCTGGCAGTTCTGGGTCAACGGCCGGAAGGTGGGTTGGTTCGACTCCTCCGACGGCATGCTGCATACCGTAAGCCAGGTGGTGGAGCAGGAGATCCGCATGGGTGGCTGGAGGATGAGCGCAGTTGGGGGCTTTGGACTGAAGTACATGGGAGGCGGATGAGATGAGCACGACTTTGACAACCGACGCCAGCTGGTATCGCGTGGGAGCAAGATACGACATGCCCGGGAGCCTGGGCTATGACTACGCGCCGCTGGTGGGGCGCTTCAAGTTCCATACACCGTCCACCGGAGCGACCAGCGTGAGCTTTGCCTCCACACAATATAACATCTACGAAGGGGAGTACACCCCTTACGACTTCGGCTACCGCTTCCTGGTGACGTCGGAATCCACCGGCTACGAGAGCGAGTGGGGAGACGATAAAGGCATCCTGACGGTGCATGCGGGGGATTCCCTCACCGGCAGCGTCAACATCGAGCTGATGCCGGACCGGGACTATTATCTCTGGATCTGGCCGAGGGTGGACGCCTACCACCGCATGGCGCCGGGGACCATCACCGTGACGGTGGACGGCGTCTACGGTACGGCCAGCACCATTACGGCCAGCGACGGGACCTTCGGGAGCCAGATCCCGGTGAGCCTGTCCGTCTACACGGAAGGCGCGGTCCACGACCTGCGGGTGAGCTGCGCGGGGCGGACGGAGACGCTGCTGAGCCGCAGCACGGCCACCAGCTTTGTCTGGACGCCGGATCTCACGACCTACGCGGCGCTGCTGCCAAACGCCGGCAGCGCCCAGGCGGTCTTCATCTGCGAGACCTTTTTTAACGGGAACAGCGTGGGGAGCACCACGGCGACGATCACCGTTCGCTTTGCCCAGGGGAGCCTGCCGCCGACGCTTGCGGCGGGCTGGGCGGCCGCGGCGGTATACAACACCGGGACGCCTGCAGCCGGGATCACCGTATACGTCCAGGGCATCAGCAAGGCGGAAGTGAGTTTCGACAGTTCGAAGATCAGCTGCAAAAACGGAGCCAGCGTGGCAGGCTTCCGGATCCGCTGCAATGGCGTGACCGTGAGCGCAGCGCCATACCGGACGGAGGTACTGACAGGAAACGCCGAGATCCTTTGCACGGTGACGGACAGCCGGGGCCAGGAGGCCAGCGAGACCCTGCAGATCACCGTGCAGCCCTACGCGGAGCCGCGCCTCACGGAGGTGACGGTGTTCCGCTGCGACAGCATGGGAGACCCGGCGGACGACGGCCAATCCTACAGCGCCAAAGGGAAGGGGCTTTACTCCTCCCTCAGCGGGCAGAACAGCATGACGCTGACCGTGGCGCACAAGAGGACGGAGGACGCGGCCTTCGGGACGGAGGTCACCCTGCAGAACGATACCGCCATGGTGATCGGCACCGTCTCCGCGGACAGCAGCTATCAGGTGCGGCTGACCGTGACGGACGCGCTGGGGAAGACAGCCAGCGTGACAGTGGCCCTGGCGACCCAGCACTGGGCCATGAAGTTCCGGCCCGGCGGAATGGGCGTAGGCTTCGGGAAGGCGCCGGAGCACGACAACTGTATCGAGCTGCCGACTGGATGGGTGATCCGCATCGGCAGCACGATCGTGGCAAGCGAGTAAGAGGGAGACCCCTCCGCCATCCACCTCGCGGGGGATCGGCGGATGCCACCTCCCCTTAAGCAGGGGAGGCAAAGAGGAAGGAGGATTGAAATGATCCATGTAATCGTGCGGGAGAGGGACGCAGCGGCCCAGGCCACGGAGCCGATCACCAGCGGAAGCGTGGGCCTGGAGTGCAGCTTCCGCTTTTCCGAGGACTGGGACGGCCTGGGGAAAGTGGCGATCTTCCAGGGCAGCGGGCAGATCATCGACGTGGCGCTGGTGGGGCAGGAGAGCTGCGCGGTGCCGCACGAGGTGCTGGAGCGAGCACTGGGCCACCTGAAGATCGGTGTCTACGGCACCGGGGAGCAGGGGCAGCGGGTGACGCCCACCATCTGGGCGGACGCCGGGCGGATCCTGCCGGGGGCAGAGCCGTCCGAGATCGAGCCGACACCGGCCACACAGAGCCTGGTGCAGCAGGTCCTGGAGGCGGCAGAGAACGCGGAGGAACTCGCGCAGAGCGTCCGGGACGACGCAGACGCCGGCGAGTTCGACGGCGAGGACGGACAAAACGGCAACAGCATCTGGCGGGTTGACTCCAGAGCCATTCTCGGACAGGCGACGGTCAGAGTCAACCTCCTTGAAGGCCGGGCAGATGTTCCCCCGGCTGTGGGCGACATTATTGTCGCGTCCGACTGGAACGTGTGGTACATCCACGGCATAACCAACAACTGGGCAGGCGTCAACCTTATCGGAAGCATCAAAGGCGAGACCGGCCCGCAGGGGCCGCAGGGCCAGCAGGGACCGCAGGGCATCCAGGGCGATACCGGCGAGCGCGGCGCACTCTTTTATTATTCCACCGCTCTCGTTCAGGCTGCCGACAGCCAGGGGCTGGAATGGTACGTTCCCACAAGCAGCCTGGAAGGGAAAGGCAGCCCGACTTCCGGCGACTTCGTTATCGCTTCTGAACCGAACGGCTCCGGGCACACGACTTATCTGTATTGCATCAGCGTTCCTGGATCTACCCTCACCATGATGGACCCCGTTGGCAGCATCAAAGGTGAAACCGGTGCGACCGGCCCCCAAGGCCAGAAGGGCGACAAAGGCGACAAAGGCGACAAGGGCGATACCGGCCAAGTGAGCCAGGCCGAGTTCGATGTTCTGGCCGGGGACGTTGATGACTTAAAGAGCGCTATCAACGATAAAGCGCCCGTCATCATCGACACCGCATCCGGCTCCATTGCGTCCTTCCCCGATGGCGCTGACAGCATCCCGGTCAAAAACCTGACTGTAGCAATTGAGCCTGTACAGTCTGGCTCCGGCGATCCGTCCCCGAGCAACATTCGTCCCATCAGCGGCCGGACGGGTGCGACTGTGACGAGGACGGGGAAGAATCTGCTTCCTTCCGGGATGGTTCATGCAGCCTGGGCGAACGGCGTATTCTACTCCCATGAAAATGCAAGTTCAAGATATCTCAGCTCCTCCGGGAAAATTCCTGTTGTTGGCGGTGAGACATACACAATATCGCTCGTTGATGATCCGACCAACGCATGGACTTTATCAAATGTACAATTCTTTGCTGATGGCGTGTTTGATAGTTATCTTGTCACAGGAGGTCAGATGACATTCACCGTCCCAGAAGGGATCAACGAGATAGCTCTTAACGGTTTGATGGCAACAAATATCACGAATACGTCTGATGTAAGTTCTACTGACTTCCAGCTTGAACTCGGCTCCACCGCTACCGCCTACGAACCCTATCAAGGCGCAACCTACGACATCTCCTTCCCGTCCGCTGCTGGCACGGTCTACGGCGGGACGCTGGACGTGACCACGGGCGTGCTGACGGTGGATGTGGCGATGGTGGATATGGGAGCGCTTTCGTGGGTTTACTATCCAAACCATTTGCGCTTTGGGGTAAAAATTAACGGTGCGCGTTATAGCGGAACCTCGCTTGGATTTGATGGTGCGTGTTCTATTTATGCGGTTTCCACCGCTAATTATGTCAGAATGGCAGATAAGTCGGTGGTTATCGGCTGTAACTTTCTCGGCAACACCGATGCGGCGATGATTGTCCAAGATTCGGCATACACAGACGCAGCCGTTTTCAAGACCGCAGTATCGGGGCAAAAACTTGTTTACCCCCTTGCAACTCCTGTCACCTATCAACTCACGCCCACCGAAGTGACCACGCTGCTCGGCACAAACAACATCTGGTCTGACTGCGGTGACAGTACCGTGGAATACCGCGCAGACACCAAGCTCTACATCGACAAGAAAATCGCGGCTCTTGCTGCCGCCATGAACTAAGGAGGAAACATCCATGAGTATGTTCGACTTTCTCAAATCCCTGATCGCTGCCCGCAACTTCAAGCTCTCCGCGATGGAGCAGACCATTGAGCGGCACTTCTGCCTTGGCGATATCACCAAGGAGCAGGAGATCGAGCTGCTGAACCTTGCCGCCGAGAACGCTGATGACCGCAAGGAAATCGACATTCCTGCCGTCCTCGCTGACTTTGAGCGCCGTCTGGAAGTCCTGGAATCCGCTGGCGTGGTCGTGTGGAAGCCCGGTATGTCCACCGCAAAGGGGCAGACCGTCCTCTATGACATCATCAAGGAAGGACAGCTCCGTTACTGCCGCTATGACGGTGGACGTGCCGCAACTTCCCTCTCTCCTGGCAAGATTGACGGCTGGGTGATCCTCGCTTCCGCTGGTGGCGCTGTTACCCACACCGTGGAGAAGGACGAAGACGGCAACATCATCCTTGTGCCTGTCGAAGAGGCTGCGGCTGAATAATGAAACGACCACTTTATGCCCTCAACGGAGGAGCTGCTATGCCCTACCGGAAAGTGACATCCCTGGAGCAGATGTGGTATCTGCTCCGCTACAAAATCCGAGAGCTGCTCGGAAAGGAGAAAGACGATAATGACGGAATCCCAACTGCGCACACAGATCGTTGACCGGGCCAAATCCTGGGCGGGACGCAAAGAAGCGGACGGCAGCCATCGGGAAATCATTGACGTCTACAATTCGATCGATCCGCTGCCCCGCGGCTATCGCATGACCTACAGCGACCCCTGGTGCGCCGCTTTCGTAAGCGCCTGCGCCCAGGTCTTGGGCCTGACGAAAACCGTCTTCCCGGAGTGCGGCTGCATCCCGATGATCAACCTGTACAAGCAGCATGGCCGCTGGATGGAGGACGACGCATACCGCCCGCAGCCCGGCGACGTGATCTTCTACGACTGGGAGGACTCCGGCGTTGGAGACAACGTGGGCGCCAGCGACCACGTGGGCCTGGTGACCGGCGTGGACGGCGGCGTCATCAGCATCATCGAGGGAAACTGCGGGAACGCTGTGCGGTACACCGCCCGCAAGATCAACAGCCGGTATATCCGGGGCTACGGCCTGCCGGACTACGCCAGCATGGCAGACGGCATCGAGGAGCCGCCCGGCGTGGTGATCATCCCGGACGAAGACACCTCATCCGACGCTGACGCGTCACCTTCCCCTGGAGGGGAAGGCTGCTGCATGGTGGAGCTGCCGGTGCTGATGGTGGGAGACGTGGGCGAGGCCGTGCGGGCCGCGCAGATCCTCCTGGAGAAGCGCGGTTTTAAATGCGGATGGATGGGCTGCGACGGGGAATTCGGCGACAAGACGCAGAGCGCCGTGGGCAAGTTCCAACGCAGCCGCGGGCTAGAGACGGACGGCGTCATCGGCCCTCTGACCTGGGCTGCGCTGATCAAGTTAACATAACACAGGAGGAATGAGCATGACTTCCGAAGAAAAAGCGAGAGAGATCAAGGCCTTTCTCACCGCGGTCCTGGCCTTTTTCACCGCCCTCTGGGGCTGGCTGGGCTGGGCGGTGATCGTCCTGATTGCCTGTATGACCCTGGACTGGATCACCGGGTCCTGGGCCGCCGGCGCAAAGGGCGAGTGGTCCAGCGCCGCGGCAAGGGAGGGCCTGAGGCACAAGCTGGGGGAGATCGTGGCCCTGTTGGTGGCGGCACTCTGCGACATCGCGGTACAGGTGATTTTAAACAGCGCCGCAGCGGATCTGCTCCGGGACTGGGAGTACGGCAATTATATGACGCTGCTGGTCTGCGTGTGGTACATCTTCACAGAATTGGGCAGCATTGTGGAAAATGCCGGGGAGCTGGGCGCGCCCATTCCGCAGTGGCTCAAAAAGGGGATCGCCCTGCTGCAGAAGAAGGCCGAGGGCGGAAAGGAAGATAAGTTTTGAGCTCTCAGTTTTGAGGAGAGGCGAAGAATTCGGAAAGCTCAAAACTCAAAACTGAACGGGGATGTGATGCTCACATCCCCGTTTTTCTGATTCAGCTGTGCCAGTGGTGGTCCCGGAAGAGCTGGTTGAGCTCCTGGAGGGTGAAGCTCGCCTTGCCGTTTTCGATGGCTTCCCGGTAGCTTTCAAAGAGCTCCTTTTGCCGGTTGGAATGCTTGACGCCGTCCATGGCCTTCTCCACATCGCTGAGTTTGAGCTTTTTGGCGCTGCTGTGAGTATAGTAGCCTCCGCTGTCCCCACCGGAGGCAGGGGGAAGCTGGTCGGTCTGGCGGAGGTACTCATAGCGCAAGGCCTCCGCCGCCTCCTGGCTCATGCCCGCGCCGCTGAGCTCCTCCTCCGTGGGCACATAGCCGGTGGCGGCGATGAGGGCGTAGAGCCTGGAATAGGCGTCGGCTGCCCGGTCATAGGCGGCGTCTTCCCGGTCCTGCTGCCAGGCGCGTTCCTGCTGCCAGTCGCCCAGCTCGTCCCGGTAGCGGTCATAGTCCCGGTCTGCCTGCCGACCCAGCAGCTCATACTGCTTCTGCAGGGCCTCTCCCTGGTCCTGATAGCGCTCGTAAGCGGTCTGGTACAGTTCCGGGATCAGCTCCGCCAAGCCCTGGAGGGAGGCGTCATACTGCTGCTGTCCCACGGCCTGGCCGTAGCTGGAGCCGTAGCCTCCGGTGAGAGCGGCGGCCTGGCCCATGCTGTCTTTCATGGCCATGCGGCCCTGCTGGACATAGCGGTCCCGGGTGAGGCCGTAGAGCGGGTCGGCGCTCGGATCATACCGGAAGGGGCCCTGGGCGGCGATCTGCTCATAGAGGGAGCTCTGCTTCTGCCGCGCCTCGTCCCGATAGACCGGGGCGGGCTCAGAAAAGCCCGCCTCCTCCCTGCGCTTCTTTTCCTCCTCCTGGGGATCGATTCGTACGGATTCTGCCATTGTGTTCTCCTTTCAAAATCGTTGGATTTTCTCAGATCATGGGGCCGGCGTCCGCCTGTTCCCAGAGCATGCGGGCGATGGGGCAGCTCTGCCACTTGCCGCGGCAATAGGCCTCCTTGTGGGGACCGGCGCTGCCCCGAAAGGCCAGGCGCAGGCTGCTGCGGGGGAGGGGACCCTCGCAGAAGATGACCCGGGGCTGCTCCTCGCAGTAAAAGGGGCAGAGCGCATGGGGGCTCACATAGTTGTGGGGCATACCGCGCCTCCTTTCCGGGGAGAGGGCGGCAGCGGCATCCAGTGGGTGGCCCGCTTGACAGCGCTGAAGTCTGCCAGATCCCCGTAGAGAAAGGGGTCCTCGTCCCGGGAGAGGGACCAGTCCTGCCAGAGGGAGCAGACCTCTCCGCTGTCAAAGGCGCAGAGGACCTCCGTCTCCGGCTGGGGAAGGCGCTCATCCACCGGGATCCACACCGGCACCGCCGGGAACTGGCGGACGATGTGCAGGCAGTCCTCCACCGTGAAGGGGCGGGCGGGGCTGCTGTGCTTGCGATAAAAACGGATGACGGCCAGCTTGTTGAGAAGCTGGCAGCGGTCGATGTATTGCGGCATCATGCTCTCCTTTCCGCAGCGCTCAGGATCTCCAGGCAAGATCCTTTCGCAGATAATAAATGTTCAGCAGGTTCTCAAAGAGATAGAACCATTTCTCCTGCTCGGTGACGCTGCGCTCTTCGCAGTCTTCCTCCGTCCTTCCCAGGCGCAGCACCCGCAGTTCCCGGACCGGGTAGCCCTGCTCCCGGAGAAGGCGGGCATAGGCGGCCAGCTGGACGAAGTACTCGTCATAGATGCGCTTGCCGGTTTTGAAGTCCAGCAGCACCGGCGCCCCGTCCAGGATGCAGTAGCAGTCCGGCGTGCCGCCGTAGCGCAGAGCCTCAGACACAAAGGAGCGCTCGCAGTGCACCGGGCGCAGGCTGTGCCCCTCCCGCCAGCGGAGAAAGCAGCGAAAGGCCTCCTCCGCCTGGCTGAGCTCCGCAGGATCGGCGTTTTCCGCGTCGAAGGGTTCCCCCAGCAGGGAGGCGCGGATCATGGCGTGGGCCAGGGTGCCGATGCGGGCGCTCTGCTCCGTGACGCGGGAAGCGTCGATCCCCTCCAGGCCCAGCTTGTTGGCCCAGCGCACCAGGGAGGGCTTGGAAAGCAGCCCCGTCACGGTGGTGACGCCTGGCACCGCGGTCCCGTCCTCCAGGCGGTAGCGGCGGCGGACCTTGACGGAGCCCGGCTCCTGTTTCTTCGTCATGCTCTCTCCTCCTCGATCTCAACGTCTTTCTGTATGGGCCTAAAATGCAGGCGAAGCAGCCCGTCCTCTCCCCGACGCCAACGTCCCTCTCGCCTGCGGCGCTGCTTTTCCGCCCGGCTCCAGGGGCAGCCGGCGCAAACGCCGTCACAGTCCACCGCGGGACGCAAGGGGATCGCCCGGCCAAGACGGCGGCTGAAGCGGGAGAAGACGCAGGGGAGGGCGGCGCTGGCCTGAATGCTCATAGGCATGGCGCCGCCTCCCGACGCAGACGTTCTATTCTTTGTTGCATGATCCTTCCTTTCCGGTCCGCCCGGGACCTTTTCTTTGAATTGTCTTAAAAAGATAAGAACGGAACGAAGAAAAGAGGGGCAGACCCCTTTTCTACGGATTGTCTTTTTAAGACAATCAAAATATATCACAGAAAAATTGTCTTGTCAAGAAAATTCTTCTTGCCTTTTGGAAATGCTGTGGTATGATAAAGACAAGAAAGATGGAAGCGATCGGACCGGCGCATCCACGAAAGGACAAGGGGAGATGAAGATGAACACCGGCGAAAGGATCAAGCAGGCAAGGCTTGCTGCGGGATTGACCCAGACAGAGCTGGCCGAGAAGATCGGCGTAAAATTCTCCGCCGTGCACAAGTACGAGAGCGGGCGGGTTGTCAACCTGAAGCGGGAGACGCTTACAGCTATTGCCAAGGCCCTGAACGTGTCAGAAAGCTGGCTTTTGTGCCTGGATGAGGAAGAGATCCGGCTCCCGCCCCCGCCCCGGGACATCGACGCCATCTATGACGCGCTGAACGATTCCGGACAAAAGGAGCTCTGCCGCTACGGCCGCTATCTTACCGGTCTTGCGGATTATCAGGCGGAGGACGCCCAGCCCAGGATCACCTATATCCGCCATTATCTGGTCCCGGCTGCTGCGGGCTACGCTTCCCCCATCGAGGGGGAGGAGTACGAGGAGATCCCCTTGCCTGCCGACGCTCCCGCGGATGCGGATTTCTGCATTGAGATCCAGGGCGACAGTATGGAGCCCTATATCCAAAACGGCCAGCGTGTCTATGTGAAGCGGGGCGCTCCGCTGAAGGAATTCGAGCCGGGCATCTTCTTTGTGGACGGGGACGTGTTCTGCAAGCAGTTCTGCCCCGGGTATGGGGGGACGATCTATCTCCTCTCCGCAAACCCCGGGCGGGAGGACGCCAACATCACCATTTCCCGGGAGAGCGGACGCAACTGCGTCTACTTCGGCAAGGTGCTGCTGGGGCAGAAGCTCCCCAAGCCGCAATATCAGTGATGCGTGAACAGGGTTCTCAACCGATTCACTGGATAAGAGGACAGAGAGATGG
Source organism: Oscillospiraceae bacterium (assembly GCA_017447685.1). Classification (GTDB taxonomy): domain Bacteria; phylum Bacillota; class Clostridia; order Oscillospirales; family Oscillospiraceae; genus Limivicinus. The sequence goes on along the minus strand of JAFSMZ010000083.1, from coordinate 6,707 downwards.
ATAAATCATCGATCTATGACCAGCACCTGCTGCTGGATTGTATGCTGGAGATGGGCGAGCTGCTGCTGGACTGCGGCGCCGAGATCAGCCGGGTGGAGGACACCCTGGAACGGATGGGCAAGGCCTACGGCGCAAACCGGGTGGACGTCTTTGTGATCCCCTCCCTCATCTCCATCACCCTGAATTTCCCGGTGACCATCCCCGTCACCGAGACCCGGCGCATCAGCTCCACCGGCGGCACGGACTTTTACCGGCTGGAAAAGCTCAATGCCCTGAGCCGGGAGTGCTGTCGGGAGCCCCTGGAGCTGGAGGCGCTGCGGGGGAGGCTGGACCGCGTGGCAACGGGCCACAAGCCTTTTTTGACGGTGCTCCTGGGCAGTATCCTGGGAGGCGGCGGCTTTGCGGTGTTTTTCGGCGGCAGCCTTTGGGACGGATTGGCGGCGGCCGTCTTCGGTGCGGGCATCTGCCTGCTGCAGTATGAGCTGGGCAGGACCAAGCTCAACACCGTGGCCTCCAACCTGCTGGTCTCACTGCTGACAGGCCTTGCCATCGGCATTGTGGCGAATCTGATCCCGGAGCTGCATATGGACAAGATCATGATCGGCGATATCATGCTGATGATCCCGGGCCTTGCCATGACCAACGCCCTGCGCAACATGCTGGTGGGCAACACCATCTCCGGCACCATGCGCCTTGCGGAAAGCCTCATCTGGGCGGCGTCCCTGGCCGGGGGCTTCATGGTGGCGCTGGCCGTCGTGGAAAAAATCTTTTAAGGGGGCGGCGATATGATCGAAATTGTTTCCCAGCTGCTCAGCGCATTCGTGGGCGCCCTGGGCTTTGCCCTGATTTTCGGCATGCGCAAGCGCTATCTCTTCGCCGCCTCCCTGGGCGCCCTGCTGGGCTGGGGCGTGTATATGATGGTGGACGCGCTGATCGGGGACGTGTTCCTGCCCTCTCTGGCAGCCGCGGCCTTCGCCCTGACCTACAGCGAAATGATGGCCAAGGCCCTGAAGACCCCGGCCACCCTCTTCGTGATCCCGGCCATCATCCCCCTGGTGCCCGGCGGCAGCCTCTTCTACACCATGAGCTATGCCGTCCACCGGGACATCGAAAACGCCAGACTCTTCGGTGTGCGTACCGCGGAGAGCGCCCTGGCCATCGCCGCCGGCATCAGCATCGTGCTGGCGATACGAGAGCTCAGAACAAAAAGGCAGTGAGGAAAATCTCACTGCCTTTTCTCAAAACTGAAAACTGAAAACTCAAAACCGAAATTCAAAAAGCCTCCCCGACAGGGGAGGCTTTTTCGAATTCACATACTCTCCGGGGCGGAGACGGCCAGCAGGGCCAGGGCGTTTTTCAGGGTGATGCGGGTGGCCTGAATGAGACCCAGCCGGTGATTGGTCAGCTCCGGATCCTCCGGATTATAGACCTTGGTGCTGTTGTAGTAGCTGTGGAAGACCTTGACGAAGGCCAGGATCCAGTCCGCCAGCTTGTTGGGCTTGCGCAGGGCCGCGCACTCGCCCACGAAACCGGGGAACTCCCCGATCAGCTTCAGCAGCTGCAGCTCCTTCTCGTCGGTGAGCCGACCGTAGCTCTCTTCCGGATGGAAGGCGGGCATCTTGGGATTGGAGAGGATGGAGCACATGCGGGAGTGAGCGTACTGGGCGTAGTAGACCGGATTGTTGTTGTCCTGGGAGCGGGCCAGCTTCAGATCCAGGTCCATGTGGGTGCTCACGTCCTTGGAGGCGAAGAACCAGCGGGCGGCGTCCACGCCGATATCCTCGCAGAGCTCCCGGATGGTGATGGCGTTGCCGGTGCGCTTGGACATCTTCACTTCCTTGCCGTCCTCCACCATGCGGACCATCTGGATCAGGTCCACGTTCAGAGTGCCCTTGGGGTAGCCCAGGGCGGTGAGAGCCGCCTGCATGCGGATCACATAGGAGTGATGGTCTGCGCCCCACAGGTCCACCAGATAGGGATAGCCCCGTTCCACCTTGTGGACGTGGTTGGCGATATCCGGGGTCAGGTAGGCCAGGGTGCCGTCGCTCTTGCGCAGGACACGGTCCTTTTCGTCCCCGTACTGGGAGGAGCGGAACCAGAGGGCTCCGTCCTGCTCGTAGGTCAGACCCAGCTCCGCCATGCGGTCCAGCACAGCGCGGATGGGGGCCATGTCGTTTTCATAGAAGGAGGTCTCGTGCATCCAGGACTGCATCGTGACCCGGTAGAGTTTCAGGTCCCGGTCGATCTTCTCCAGCTCCAGGGCCTTGCCCACGGCCATGAAATGCTCCAGCCGCTCCCTGGGGTCGGCGGTGAGCCACTTGTCGCCCTCGGTCTCGGCGATCTGGGCGGCGATCTGCTTCACGTCCTCGGCGTGGTAGCCGTTTTCGGGCAGTTCAAAATCGTTCCGGCCATAGTACTCGAAGTACCGGGCCTCCAGACTCTTGCCCAGCATGACGATCTGGTTGCCGGCGTCGTTCACATAGAACTCCCGCAGTACCTCCCAGCCGCTGGCCTCCATCAGGCGGCAGATGGCGTCGCCCCAGGCGGCGTTGCGGGCGTGGCCGCAGTGCAGGTCGCCGGTGGGATTGGCGGAGACCCACTCCACCAGGGCCTTCCTGCCTTTTCCGGACAGGTTTTTACCGTAGTCATCTCCGGCAGAGAGCACCTGGTTGATGACGGCGGTGAAGGCGTCCTTCTTCATGCGGAAGTTCAAAAAGCCGGGCTTCGCCACGGTGACGCTCTCCGCCTCGGGCAGCAGTTCCTGCAGCCTGGGGGCCAAGGCCTCGGCGATGGCCAGGGGCGCCTGGTGCAGGGCCCGGGCCAGCTTCATGGCCGCGCTGCTGGCATAGTCGCCCAGCTTGGGATCCTTGGGGGTGTCGATGGTGAGAACATTCTCCTCCGCGTCCAGGTCAAAGGCGTCCTTCACGGCCTGCCGAACAGCCTGGGCGATCTTCTGGTCAAAATTCATGGGAAATCCTCCACAGTTATCTAGTCGAACTATAATAATATAGCATAAACAAGGTGAAAAGTGAAGAGTGAAAAGTGAAAAACGAAAGAAGAAAACCGCGCTCTTTCCGGAAAGGATCCCGAAAGAACGCGGTTTTGCTTCTTATTTGTGTATGACCGTGCCGGTTTTGCCCTCCAGGGCGGCAGAAGCCCGGGAGAGGGAGGTGATCAGCGCCCGACCCCCGTGGGTGTTTGCCACAAAATCCATGCAAGCCTCCACCTTGGGCAGCATGCTGCCCGGAGCGAACTGCCCCTCGGCGATATAGCGCGTGCAGTCGGCAAGGCTCATCTCATCCAGAGCCCGCTGCTCAGGGGTGCCGAAGTTCACGCAGACCTGGTCCACCGCGGTGAGGATGATGAGCCGGTCGGCCCGCAGCTCCCTTGCCAGAAGGGAAGAGGCCCGGTCCTTGTCGATGACCGCCTCCACGCCCTGCAGCCCGTGCCCCCGCTCTACCACGGGAATACCGCCGCCACCCACTGTGATGACGACAGCCCCGGATCGGACAAGCTGTTCCACCACTTCGATCTCAACGATTCTCTTCGGAATGGGGGAGGGCACCACCCGGCGGTAACCCCGCCCGGCGTCCTCCATGAAGGTGAGACCCTTGTTGGCGGCCATCTTTTCGGCCTGGTCCCGGGTGTAGAAGCAGCCCACGGGCTTGGTGGGGTGCAGAAAGCCCGGGTCATTCTCATCCACCACCACCTGGGTCACCAGAGTGACCGCGTTCTTTTTGATCCCCCGCCGGTTCAGCTCCCGCTGAAGGGCCTGCTGCAGATGGTAGCCGATATAGCCCTGGGTCATGGCCCCGCATTCCGCAAAGGGCATGAAGGGGGTGCTGCCGCCCTTCTGGGCGGAGTACTCCATGGCCAGGTTGATCATGCCCACCTGGGGCCCGTTGCCGTGCCCGATGACCAGCTCATAACCCTTCTCCACCAGATCCACCAGGGGCCGGGCGGTCTCACGCACCAGGGAGAGCTGTTCCGTGGGCGTCTTGCCCAGGGCGTTGCCGCCCAGGGCGATCACGATCCGCTCCGCCATGCTTATTTCAGCGTGGCGTACATGACGGCCTTGATGGTGTGCATCCGGTTTTCGGCCTCGTCAAACTGGCGGGCCTGCTTGCCCAGGAACACGTCGTCGGTGACTTCCATGGCCTCCAGACCGTATTTCTGGTAGATCTCCTCGCCCACAACGGTGTTGCGGTCGTGGAAGGCGGGCAGGCAGTGCATGAAGATGGCGGTGGGCTTGGCCTTGGCGATGAGCTCCTTGTTGATCTGATAGGGCAGCAGGAGCTTGATACGTTTCTCCCAGAGCTCCGCGGGCTCGCCCATGGAGACCCAGATATCGGTGTAGAGCACGTCGCAGTCCCTGGCGCCCTGGGCGGGATCGTCGGTGAACTCCAGCACGGCGCCGGTCTCCTCCGCCACGGCCTGACATTTGGCGATCAGCTCGTCCTTAGGCATCAGCTCCTTAGGGCCGCAGGCACAGTAGTGCATGCCCAGCTTTGCGCAGACCACCATGAGGGAGTTTGCCACATTGTTGCGGGCGTCGCCGAAGAAGGTGAGCTTCCGGCCCCGGAGGTCGTGGCCGAACTCCTCCCGGATGGTGAGCATGTCCGCCAGCATCTGGGTGGGATGGAAGTCGTCGGTGAGGCCGTTCCACACGGGCACGCCGGAATATTTGGCCAGGTCCTCCACCACGGACTGCTGGAAGCCCCGGTACTCGATGCCGTCATACATGCGGCCCAGGACCTTGGCGGTGTCGGCCAGGGACTCCTTCTTGCCCATCTGGCTGGAGCCGGGATCCAGGAAGGTCACGCCCATGCCCAGGTCCCGTGCGCCAACCTCGAAGGAGCAGCGGGTGCGGGTGGAGGTTTTCTCGAAGAGCAGGACTACCTGCTTGCCGGTGAGCCACTTGTGCTCCACGCCGGCGGCCTTGAGGCGCTTGAATTCCGCGCCCAGGTCGATGAGGTAGTTGATCTCGTGGGGGGTGTAGTCCAGAAGGGTGAGGAAGCTCCGTCCTCTGATATTGACGCCCATGATAGGTATCCTCCTAAATCAATATTGTAGGGGCGGCTATCAGCCGCCCGTTGTCGAATACGGGGGTTCGGGCGGCTGATAGCCGCCCCTACGGTTCAGAGCTCGTCTCGGATCAGCGGCATGGACATGCACCTCGGGCCGCCGCGGCCGCGGGAGAGCTCCGCCGAGGGAATCTCCAGCACTTCGATGCCCTTGTCCCGCAAAATGGCGTTGGTGATGTCGTTGCGCTCATAGACCACGATCTTGCCCGGGGCGATGCAGAGCGTGTTGGAACCGTCGTTCCACTGCTCCCGGGCCGCCGCGATCATATCTCCGCCGCCGCAGGGGATGAGCTCCACCTTGTCCACACCCAGAGTCTCGGCCAGAATGGAAGAGAGCTCGGAGTCGATGCGTTTGATGCAGAGGCCGCCCCTGTCCGCCGGGCCCGGCGTCAGTTCGTAGACCGTGAGGGGGCCGAGAATGGCCGGGTGGATGGTGAACTTGTCCCGGTCGATCTGGGTGAAGACCGTGTCCAGGTGCATGAAGGCCCGGCAGTTGGGAATGTCGAAGGCCAGCACCCGCCGGAAGCTGCAGCCCGGGTCCCGGAAGAGGCTCCTGGCGGCGGATTCGATGCCGTCCGGGCTGCTGCGCTGGGAGATGCCGATGGCCAGGGTGTCTTTGGTCAGCACCAGCACGTCGCCGCCCTCCAGACTGCCGTGGAGGTCCCGGTCGTAGTAGCGGGGGACCAGCCCTGCAAAGTCCGGATGATAGCGGAAGAGGTAATCGGCATAGAGGGTCTCCCGCCGGCGGGTGGGGTGGCGCATCCGGTTGAGGAACACGCCCTCGCCCACGGAGGCGAAGGGATCCCGGGTGAAATACAGGTTTGGCATGGGGTCCACGATCAGATCGTCCGGCGGGGCGGTCATATCCTGCAGGGAATAGGCCTTCACATTGCCCATCTCCGAGAGGGGGATACCCTCCATGGTTTTCAGCACCAGATCCTTGCCTGTATAGTGGGTGCAGAGATAGTCGATGAGCTTGTTCTGCCAGCGCTGGGTGCGGATCTCCCCCTCGCTGAGCCACTGGCGCAGGAAAGACTCCAGGAGCTTTGGATAGAGCCGCAGCACCTCCGTCATCAGGTCCTCCAGGTATACCACTTCCACGCCCTGGCTGCGCAGGGTCTCGGCAAAGGCGTCGTGCTCGGCCTGGGCCACCCGGAGAAAAGGAATATCGTCGAACAGCAGTTCTTCCAGCCGGTCCGGCGTGAGGCTCAAAAGCTCCCGACCCGGGCGGTGCAGCAGCACCTTGCGCAGCTGGCCGATCTCGTTATGGACGCAGATCCCCTTCATGTTTTCTCCCTTCCGGCCCGGAACCGCGGAGCGGGACCGAAGCCGTCATGTAATCAGCGTTTCATATTATACGCAATCTTTTGGAAAATTTCAACAAAAACCCGGGAAAATATTCGGCGTTTTCCTGTGCGAAGCGGCGAAGAACGGGAAAATGTGATTGAGAAAAAGAGTGAAAAAAAGACTTGCATTTTCGAAAAGGGTGTGCTACTATACTTAGGCACAAAAAATGCGCTGTTAGCTCAGCTGGATAGAGCGTCTGGCTACGGACCAGAAGGTCAGGGGTTCGAATCCCTTACAGCGTGCCAAAAGAGGGCCATCCCATTCGGGATGGCCCTC
>JAFSMZ010000082.1:0-9366 GCA_017447685.1 Oscillospiraceae bacterium | reverse complement strand
CGGCAGGTTTTGCGCGGCCCTTTTCCGCCCATCCATCACAGAAAAATCCGGGAATACAGCAAGTATTCCCGGATTTTTCTATATCGTCTGGACGAAAAATGCCTCGCGCAAAACTGCGCAGCACCGCAAACAGAGAGATTTATGTGTCAGGCGAGGCGCCTGGCGCAGGAATACTGGATATGTATTCCGAGCACAGGCAACGATGCCTGGTACGAAAAGATCCTGTTTGCGGCTGTCGCATCCCTAACTTGCACGCCCTAACCCTCGGGGTGTTTTGATGCGGCATGCGCGAAGCCATGACACCCCTTTCGGTACCGGGCTGCAGGCAGCCCGATACCACTTCCCCCGGAGGGGGAAGCAAGGGCGTAGGGCGCCCCTACGGGGGAGACGGGAAATATCCCGGAGGGAGCCAGGGGTACGCAGGAAAAGGAAATGGGGGAAAGCGGAAGCTTTCCCCCATGGGTCGCAGGAGAATCAGAAAACGCGGGGCTCGGAAGGACGGCGTTACTCCGCCAGGAGCTTGCGGAGACGGACCAGGTCCAGGATGTCCGTGGCGCCGTCCCGGTTCAGATCCGCGGCGGCGGGGATGAGATCCTCCTCGGGGAGACCCACCAGAGCCTTGCGCAGCTGCATCAGATCCAGGGCGCTGATGGTGCCGTCCCCGTTCAGGTCGCCCAGCACCAGGGAATCCACATCCAGTTCCAGGACGCCGCCCAGGGGCGCGCCCTTATACTCCGCAAAGGACAGCTCCTCGTCGATGACAATGACCCTGCGGCTGCCGTAGCGGAAGGCGTCTACCAGAATGGGACAGCCGGTGAAGTCCAGCAGGAAGCCCGCGGGCATCTCATAGCAGGCCAGACGCCACAGGTTCGGGAGCTTGCCCAGGGTCAAGGTCTCCAGCGGCATGTCATAGCACTCCAGCACCCGCAGTTCGGGCAGCATGCTCACGTCCAGGGCGGTCATGCCGTTGCCTATGGTCCAGAGTCCCCTCAGAAGGGTATTGGCGCGCAGGTCGATGCTTGTCAGATGATTGCTGGAGCAGTCCAGCTCCTCCAGGAGGGGATTGGCATGCAGATCCAGGGTGCTGAGCGCATTGTCATTGCAGTACAAGCCTTTCAGCCCGGTCAGAGCGGAGACGTCCAGCACCTGGATGCTGTTTTCAGAACAGCTCAAACTGGTCAGCTCCGTACAGGCGCTCACGTCCAGAGCCGTCAGCCCGTTGCCGCTGCAATCCAGCGATTGCAGCGCCGTGTTGGTCTGCAGATTCAGCGCCGTCAGCTGGTTATAGCTGACGTCCAGGTTGCTCAGCAGCTCCAGCCCCGTAACATCCACGCTTTCCAGCTGGTTGTAGCAAAGGGAAACGGTCTTCAATACCGTGTTTTCGCTGAGATCCAGTTCGGTCAGCGGATTGCTTTCCGCATCCAGGTACTCCAGCTCATAGAAGTACTCGATCCCCTTGAGCGAAGCGATGTCCTTGCTGATCACCTCGATCTGTTTTACGGCCTCGCGCTCTGCGTCCGTGAGCCAGCCGTTGCCGTCCATGTCAATGGTGTTCTGAGACACCCAGGCGCGGAAGATGGCGTCGGGGAAGTGGGCCTCGTCGATGGGGATGCCCTCCAGAGTGTAATGCAGCGCGGCGGCGAGCAGGGGCTGGTTATAGTCGGCAACCGACATGTCCGCCCACTGGAGCGGTGTGCCGCGGAAGTATACGTCGGCCAGGGCCGTGCAGCCGTAGAAGGCGCCGGTATCCACCGTGGCCAGGCTTGCGGGCAGGTTCACGCTGGCCAGAGCGGTGCAGCCGCGGAAGGCCTGATACCCGATCTCCGTCAGCCCATCGGGCAGGGTCAGCTCGGTGATGTTGGTGAAGGCCACGAAGGCGTTGTCGCCCACGGAGGTGACGCCCTCCAGGATCTCCACGCCGGTGACGTATTCCTTGAAGCTGTACCAGGGGGCATCCCAGTTGCGCTCAAAGTCGGGCATGGGCCCCTCGCCGGAGACGGTGAGCACACCGTCGGCAAAGCTCCACTGCATGCCGTTTTCCAGCATGCCGTAGCTGGGCGCGCAGTGGAGATCGGCATTCAGCAGCGGGTCGTTTTGACCGGCGATCTGAATGGCGTTCCACTGGGGCAAAATGCCGTCATACCACACGTCGGAAAGAGCATCGCAGGAGGAGAAGGCCGCGTAGCCAACGGCCGTCACGCTGACGGGGATGGTGAGGCTGCGCAGGCCGCTGCAGTAGTAGAAGGCGCCCTCGGGGATGCTGTCACCGCCCTGAAGGATGACGCTGGTGAGACCCGTGCAGTTGGCAAAGGCGAAATTCCCGATGCCGCCGAAGCTCAGGGAGGCGGGCAGAATGAGATCGGGGAGGCTGCTGCAGCCCTCAAAGGCGTGCGCTCCGATGTCCGCAAGAGCGTCCGTGAACTCCAGATAGTTCATACCGGAGCAGCCCCGGAAGGCGTAGTCGCCGATGCTCTCCAGCTGCTCGGGCAGGTAGAGATAGGGCAGAGCGGAAAGACCCTCGAAGGCATGGTCGCCGATACCGGCGCAGCAGTTGTTGATCGACACGTAGTCCACATGCACCAGTCCCGCGAAGGCATAGTCGCTGATATAGGTGATACCGCCGGCCGGGTCGTTCAGCTTGCCTTCGACCCAGATCCCGTTGATGCTGTCGCGGTACGCATACCAGGGAGGCGTCCCCTGGGAGGCGAAATCCGGCATACGGCCGGGGCCGCGGACATGCAGCCCGCCCTGGGAATTCACCCACCAGTAGATGTCCCCGTAGAGCAGGCCCCGGGCCACCAGGAACTTGGTGGGCGGGTCGATGGCCGAGTTGTTGGACCCGATGTTGACCAGCTCCCATTCCTCCTCGGTGGCGGCATATTCTATCATGTCCACGGTGCCGACCTGATAGAAGGCGTAGTTCTCAATGGTCTGCAGGGTGGCGGGGAACTGCACCCAATCCAGGGCGGCGCATTTCCAGAAGGCGTACTCGCCGATGGTGGTCACGCCCTCGGGGAAGGAGACCATCGAAAACTCCGGGCAGTTCGAGCAGAAGTACTTGGGAACGGCGCTGACGGAGGCCGGGAAGGTCAGGCCCATCAGGTGGGGGCAGTCGCGGAAGACGCTCTGGCCCAGGATGCGGACGCTGTTCGGGAACTGCACGCTGTCCATGCCCGCCTGGGTGAAGGCGTAGTCGTATACGGCGATCAGGCCCTCCGGCAGCACCAGATCCTGGCCCGGGAGCCCCACGCTCTCGAAAGCCCGGACCTGAATGATCTGCAGGCCGGCCGGGAAGTTCAGAGTCTCCAGCCCGGTGCAGTTCTTAAAGGCAGACGCGCCGATGCAGGTGATGCTGTCGGCCAGCTCCGCGGTCCGGACCCGCTCCAGGCCGAAGAAGGCGGAGCTGCCCACGGTGGTGACGCCGTCCAGCACCCGGACGCCGGTGATCATCTGCTGATAGTCGAACCAGGGCTGGTCCTCTGCCGCTTCGAATTCCGGCATGGGGCCGCTGCCGCTGACGGTCAGAATGCCGTCGGTGGTATAGGACCAGGTGAGGCCCCCGCCGAAGCTGCCGGTCTCCGGCAGCATGTGGAGCAGCGCGGCGTGCAGGGGGTCGTTGCCGGTCTCGTGGATGGTGAGGGTCTTCCACTCGGCCATGTTGCCGTTGTAGTACACGTCGGTTAGGGCGGTGCAGCCGTTGAAGGCGTCCTTGCCGATGGTGTTGGGATTGTATTGGTTGCCTTCAGGGACAAGGCTGTGAGGCAGGCGCACGACAGCCAGGCTGCTGCAGTCCTGGAAGGCGCTGAGGCCGATCAGGATCACGCCCTCGGGGATGTCGATCTCCTCCAGGGCTGCGCAGTTCTGGAAGACTCTGGCGGGGACCGTCGTCATCCCCGCGGAGTAATGGACCGTCCGCAGCTTCGAGCAGTATGCGAAGGCATACACGTTGATGAAGGTCACGCTGTCCGGCAGCACCAGCTCGCGGAGGCCGGAGCAGTTGAAGAAGGCTGCGTAGCCGATTCTGTTCAAATGGTCGGGAAGCTCCAGCTCGTTCACCGACCAGCAGTCACGGAAGGCGTAGTCATAGATGGCGGTGATGGAATCCGCCAGCTCCACGGTAGTGGCTTTGTTCAGGCCCTGGAAGCAGTATTTTGCGACGGTGGTCACGCCGGACAGCACCCGGACGGTGTGGATGGAGGCGGCGGAGCTGTACCAGGGCTGATCCTCGGCCGAGGCAAAGGGCTCGCCCATGCTGCCGGTGCCGGAGATGGTCAGCACCCCGTCGCTGCTCAGGGACCAGGAGATGTTCTCGTTGATCTCGCCGTTGTTGGGGGCCAGGTGCAGCGCGGCGTTCCGGAGCGGGTCGTTATCGGTCCAGTTGATGCTGATTTTTTTCCACATGGCCTCCGCGCCCCCGTAGTACACGTCCGCCAGAGAGGTGCAGTTCCTGAAGGCACCCTTCTCAATGGACGTCACGCTGGTGGGGATGGTGACCGCGGTGATGGAGGTGTTGGCAAAGGCATATGTGTCGATGGTCTCCATCCCGTTGGGAATCGTCAGGTTGCCGTTGAGCCCGGCACCGCTGAAAGCATTGTAGCCGATGCTCCGCAGGGTAGTCGGCAGGCTGATCTCGTGCAGCGCGCCGCAGCTCACAAAGGCGAAGTCCCCAATGCTCTCCGCGGCCGGGATGGAGATCGAACTCAGGTGATTGCAGCTGTGGAAGGCGTAGGGCCCGACGGTGACGGCGGCGGGCAGGGTCACGGACTGCAGCGCGGTGCAGTTCCGGAAGGCGCTTTCGCCGACGGTCTCCAGGGCGGGCATGACCACGCGGTTCAGCAGGACGCAGCGGCAGAAGGCTTCTTCGCCCACTGCGGTGCAGGCATCGAAATAGGCGTCGGTCACGCCGGCGCAGCCGTAGAAGGCCCGGTCGCCGATGGTGAGGACGACGGAACCGCTCACCAGACCCATGGTGGTGCAGCCCTCAAAGGCCGAGACGCCGATGGAGCTGATCGAATCATGGATACCCGGCGCGTGCAGGCTGGTGCAGCCGTAGCAGCACTCGTCCGGGATCGCGGTCGTGCTGGCGGGGAACTCGATGCCGCTGAGCTTGGCGCAGCCCCGGAAGGCGGCGGCGCCGATGCTGTTGACGCTGTCCGGCAGGTCGATGTTCTCCAGCTTGGTGCAGCCCCGGAAGGCGTTCTCGCCGATGACCCTCAGCGAATTATACAGGCTCACCTCGGTCAGGGCGGCGCAGCCGTTGAAGGCGTTTTTGCCGACCTTCGTGACGCCGATGCCGATCTGCACCCGGGGGATCTCATCGACATAGGCGCGCCAGGGCACGCTCGCCGTGTCGTCCCAGTCGTACATACTGCCGTTGCCTGTGATCGTCAGGCTTGTGCCGTCGTAGGTCCAAACCACGCCGATGCCGCAGATGCCGGTGTCCAGGGCCAGATAATGCTTCGCGGCGTTCTCGATGGCCATGTTGTTGGATTCGATGTCGATGGCCAGGAAGGCGGTCTTGGTCCCGTGGTAATACACGTCCGCCAGACTGGAGCAGCCGTAGGAGGCAAAAGGCTGGATCACGGTGATCGTGGCGGGCAGATAGAGGGTCTTCAGACTGCCGCAGCCGGAGAAGGCGCTGCTGCCCAGGGTGGTGACCCCGGTGCAGATCTTCACCGTCTTGATCTGGCTCCGGTAGGAAGCCCAGGGCGTGGCGCTGCCGGAGCTGTAGTAGTCCATGGCGCCGCTGCCGGCGATGAACATGGTGTCGCCGTAGACGCACCACTGCAGATCGTCCCCGCACATATGGTCGGGATCGTCCTCCATCAGCACCAGCTCGGCGTACAGCAGCGCATCGTTTCCGATGGAACTGATGTACTCCTCTACCCGCGGCCAGTCGGACAGCTTCCCGTCGAAGTACACCGTGGTCAAAAGGCCGCAGCCGGAAAAGGCGTCCGCGCCGACTATGATGAGAGAAGTGGGAAGGTTGACCTCGGCCAGACTGGTACATCCGGAGAAAGCGCCGCCCCAGACGTACTGGACCCCGGAGCCCAGAGCCGCGTATTGGAGCCCGGTGCAGCCCTCGAAGGCGTTGGAGCCGATGCCGGTCATGCCGCCGGTGGTGACAAAGCTGTGCAGCCTGGTGCAGTATTCAAAGCAGTGGGCCGGGATGCTCTTGACCTCGCCGGGGAAGACTGCCTGGGTCAGACCGGTGCAGCCGGAGAAGGCGCCCACGTCCACCGATTTCAGATTGCTGGTGGAGTTGAAGAGCGGATAGACCGAAGTGATGCCGGTGCAGTCTTTGAAGGCGTAGGCGCCGATCTTTTCCACCGAGCCGGGCAGGACGCCGATCACGTTACCGTAGCAGCCCGGCTGGTCGCCCAGGCGGACGCAGCCCTCAAAGGCGTGGTCGCCGATCTCCTTCACATCGCTGGAGATCAGGAAGTTCGAGGCCTTGGTCAGACCGTAGAAGGCGTAGTTGCCGATGCGGCTGACCTGGGAGCCCACACGGACCGTATAGATCTGATCCCGGTACTGATACCAGGGAGCGTCGCCGGGATTCTCATAATCCGCCATGGGGTTGTGCAGAACGCTGTTTTTGATCTCCAGCGTGCCGTCCTCGTACAGGTTCCACAGCGTACCGCCCGACAGACCAAAGTCGACGGACTGCAGCCCGTCTCCCGGGGGCGGCAGGGCGTCCGGGTCCGCGGCCTCGCCGGGGACGGGCGCTTCGGGATCCTCATCCGTGACAGGGGCGATGACGCCTCCGTCCTCTGCCGGCTGGATGCTGCCTTCTCCGCCCTCCGGTTCCTCCGCCAGGGCGGAGGCCGGGAACAGGCTGAGGAGCATGAACAGCGCCATCAGCAGGCTCAAAAATCGTTTGCTGCTTCTCATGGGGCATCCTCCTTTATCATCAGTCGTTTTTATACATCCGGCGAATAAGTGTATAGACCATTCCACTATAAGAATAGCATGAAAGCACGGCCTTGTCCAGCAAAACAGAGCCGGTTTTCGCGAAATATGGGGTGCTCCGGCTCCCCCGGAGGGGAAGCCGGAGCGCGTCTCACGGAAGCGTCGTGACGGATGGGGTGGAGATCCTGCCGCCTTTGTGCGGGAGGACGAGGGCGGCAAGGGTCAACACCTCATCCGTCATCCGCCTCGCGGGAGATCGGCGGATGCCACCTTCTCCTCAAGGAGAAGGCAGGGACGGGAAGTCGGGAGGGAAGGCAAGATGGCGCTTGCAAGCGGCGCGGGGAGCGGCTATAATGGGGCGAGCCGACTGAATGCGGGTCGGCCCTCTATCGCCCCTCAGGGGCACTTCCCCCAAGGGGGAAGCAAGAAAAAAGGAACGATCGCCATGCCGAATGTCATTGAGATCACAGATTTTGCCGCGCCGGAGCTGGACGTGTACGCCCGGCTTACGGAAAACCAGCTGGTGAACCGGGCGGACCCGGAAAACGGGCTCTTCATAGCCGAAAGCCCCAACGTGATCCTGCGGGCCCTGGACGGGGGCTGCGAGCCCGTGTCCCTGCTGATGGAGCGCCGGCACATCGACGGCCAGGCCAAGGAGGTGGTGGAGCGCTGCGGGGACATCCCCCTCTACACCGCGCCCCTGCCGGTGCTGACGGAGCTCACCGGCTTTCCCCTGACCCGGGGAGTGCTCTGCGCCATGCGGAGGAGACCCCTGCCGAAGCCGGAGGACATCTGCCGCGAGGCAAGGCGCATCGCCGTGCTGGAAAACATCATGAACCCCACGAACCTTGGGGCCATCTTCCGCTCCGCGGCGGCCCTGGGCATGGACGCGGTGCTGCTGACCCCGGCCTGCTGCGATCCCCTGTACCGCCGCTCCGTGCGGGTCAGCATGGGGACGGTGTTCCAGGTGCCCTGGGCCTACCTGGGGGAGGACGTGAGCCAGTGGCCCGAGCCGGGGATGACCCGGCTCCGGGAGCTGGGCTTTCGCTCCGCCGCCATGGCCCTGCGGGAGGATTCCGTCTCCATCGACGATCCGGCGCTCATGGCGGAGGAGAAGCTGGCCATCGTCCTGGGCACCGAGGGGGACGGCCTGGGAGACGGCACCATTGCCGACTGCGACTATACCGTGCGCATCCCCATGAGCCACGGGGTGGATTCCCTGAACGTGGCGGCGGCCAGTGCGGTGGCCTTCTGGCAGCTGGGGAGGCGGCCATGAGCGTCTGGTACCCGAGCTTTTATCCGGCCTTTCGCTGCCGGGCCGAGCGCTGCCGCCACAGCTGCTGCCGGGGCTGGGAGATCGACGTGGACGAGCAGAGCGCGGCGCTCTACCGCAAGCTCCCCGGGGAGCTGGGGGACGAGCTGCGCCGAGCCCTCTTTGCCGATGAGGAGGGCTGGCACTTCCGCCTGGACGGGGAGGAGCGCTGCCCCTTCCTGGAGGCCGACGGGCTCTGCCGGCTCATCAGGCGCCTGGGCGAGGGAGCGCTCTGCGATATCTGCGCCCTGCATCCACGGTTTTTTGAGGAGCTGGACGCGGACGAGCTCTGGGGCCTGGGGCTGAGCTGCGAGGAGGTGACGGACCTGCTGCTGGGGGAGAAGGCGCTGCGCTTCGTGTGCGGGGAGACCGGGGAGATCCTGGACCTTCCAGGCCTGGTGCACTATGTGGGACTATGCGTGCCCCGGGAGACCCTGCGCTACCGCCCGCGGATCGACGAAGAGCGGCGGTGGGAGATCCTCCGGCTCTTCGGGAAGACGGAGCCCATCGACGAAGCCTGGGCCGAAGAGCTGAAAGCGCTGGAAGCTTCGCCCCTGCCGCAAGCGGGCCGGGACGAGGACTACCAGCGGATCTATGAATACCTGCTCTACCGGCAGATCGAAAAGGCGGAGGAGCGGGACTGGGAGAGCATCGCGGACTACGCGGCGCTCAGCACCGATTTTGTGGCGCTGTGGGACGCGCAGGAGAAGGACACCGCCGGGCATCTGCGCCGCTTTTCCGAGCAGATCGAATACAGCACCGAGAACGTGGAGATCCTGATGGGAGAATAGAAATTCGGAGTTCGAGATCCGGAATGGGCCAAGGCCTCAATTCCGCATTCCGAACTCCGAATTTCGCATTTTCAGGCCGCGTCGTCTGCCAGCGTCTCGAAGTAGTCGGCCTCGGAGGCGAAGAGGCAGTAGCGCCCGTCCACCAGTCCGTAATACCCGCTTGCCGTAAAATATCCTCTCATGGCTGTGCCTCCTTGTTGTTTTCTGTGCTCGTTGAATGAAAAAGAGAAGGTAATATAAATATACCAGCCGAGATCATTCAACGGCTTACGGCGCGTTTTGGAGGCTTTCTGAGAGAGAAAACACGGTCAAAAGCGCCGGTTTTGTACAAAAATACGCATAGCAAAGCGG
>JAFSMZ010000081.1:0-4858 GCA_017447685.1 Oscillospiraceae bacterium | reverse complement strand
TTCGTCCATCGCCGCGATGGCGCTCTGCTCGGAATTGATCTTGCTCTTGATGGTGGTATCCGCTACCATCTTGCCGTTCTCGTCCAGAATGACTGCCTTGGTGTAGGTGGATCCTACGTCACAACCGCCGAAATACTTCATATTGATGATGTCTCCTTTAGATTTATCTTACTTGAATTAGTACTTGGGGAACTTGTCCATATCGTAGGCTTCCTGCAGCCGGTCACGACGCGGCATATTGTCGTAGTGCTTCTTCAGGAAGGGCTCCACCACGTTGAACATGAGCTTGCCGTCCAGGTCGAAGAAGAAGACGACGAAGAGCAGGGCGTTCGCCGCAATGAAGATGCCCAGGAACTTCAGAAAGAATTTACCGATTTTGCACATTGTCCTATCCTCCTATTACCAGGTCATGGAATCGTCGAAGTCCAGCAGAGAGGGATCCAGCGGCTCCTCGTGCATGACGGTGGACATGTAGTCGTTGATCTGACGGCGGATCTCGGCACGGGAGACGGTGCGGCAGTCAGGCAGCGCGTGCGGCATCCAGAAGGCCTTGACGTTTCTCTTGCGGAACTCGTCCTCGAAGAGGCCGTGCACGCCCTGCATGCCCTTGCACTGCAGCTGGTCGTACATGGCGACCATGTCGCAGTTGAACTTCTCCATGTACTCCCACAGCTCGAAGATGTGGTGCATGCCGCCGACGGCCATGCGGCGCATGGGCGCCCACATGTGGTAGGTGGCCATATCTTCCAGCATGTTCTCGTAGGAGTCGGTGCGGATCTCCATATCGAACATCAGGGAGTCCATGTTGATGATGCAGTTCAGGCCCCAGCAGTTGTAGGCCCAGGTGCACCAGTTGGAGAAGTACAGCGGGGCGCAGGACCAGGCGATCACGCGGTGGCGGGTCTTGGGGAAGGGATTGATCTTCTTCTCCACGCACTTGTACATGATCTTCTTGACTTTCTCGCTGGCCTCCTCCCAGAAGTCGCCCTGGATGCCGTACTGGGTGGAGAAAATGCGGAACAGAGCCTGGGCAACGCCGTTGACGGGGTAGTAATCGGTCTTGCCGGCCACTTCCCACTTCTCCCACTCGTCGCGCTGGAGCTTGTTCTGCTTCTCCAGACGCTTGACCATGGAATCCCAGCTGAAGGGCACGCCGGTCTGCTTTTCGATGAACTTCCAGCACTCCTCGATCTCCTTCATGGCATACTTCTTGACCAGGGGATCGTCGAACTGCATGGGAACGGGCAGAGCAAAGAGGGGCTTGTTGAAGAACCAGTCCTGCAGGGTGGAGGTGGAGACGGAAGCGTCGCAGGCCTCGTTGCAGGTGATCATGAAGGGAGCGGAATCGGGCACGTCGTCCTGCACGAAGATGCCGGCCTCCGCCTGGCACATGGGGCAGGGGTCGCCGGGCAGGCCGATGGACTGCACCGCGTCGATGTAGTTCAGCACCGTGTGGCTGTTTACGTGGCAGGTGACGAAGTAGGGGATCATCTCCACGGGGATGTAGCGGTAGCCGGCGTCCATCCAGGGATAGAACATGGTGCCGCAGGTGGTCTCATTGGCGTAGATGCTGGTCTTGTAGGCCTGGTTCTCCTTGCCGCCGTGGAGACGGGTATCGGCGTTGAAGAAGTTGCAGATCTGCTGAATGGAGGCGCTGACCATGGCGCGGTAGTGCCAGGCGGAAGCCGCCAGGGCTTCGCCGCGCATGCCCTGCAGGCCGCGCTCGAACCAGTGGATGACGGGCAGGTAGGTCTGGCCCATCCAGCGATAGCGCCAGGTACCCTTGACGAAGTCGATGGGGTTGTTGGAGTACTTGAGGATATCGGTGATCATGTGGACGTAGTTGTAGCCCCAGACCATGTACATGTAGTAGAACGTGTCCTTGACGCCTCTCCACTCTCTGTGCTTGAGAAGGCCGGTCTTATCCTCGTACAGCTCGCCCAGACGGCGGCCGCCCTCTTCGGCGGTGTGGGGCTTGCCGTACCAGAAATCCTTCAGCGCTTTTTTGATATTCTTAGCCATCTTACTTTCCCTCCTGGATGTGCTTGATCTCCACACTCTCCACAAAGGCCTGGAAGCGGGTACGCAGCTGGCCGGAAGCGGAGTTGATGTACTCCTTCTCGATGGAGCAGACGGGCAGGCCGAAGTCACGCTTCAGGATGAAGGTGTCGATCACGCGCTCGTAGCTCCAGTACTCGCAGAACTTGTTGGAGGCCAGGATCACGCCGTCGGCATGGTACTCCTTGGCCAGGTCAGCGATTCTCTTCTTGCGGGCGCGCATCTCATCCTGGGGCATGAAGCGCGGGCAGTTGGAGGTCTTCAGATAGTGCTCGGCGATGCAGCGCAGCGGGCTCTTGCCCTCCTCCAGCACGATGGGCACGCGGCTCTCCACCGCGCCGTAGCAGAAGCGGTCGCAGACCACCAGGGCGCCGCAGCTCTCGATGAGCTTGGTGAAGTCGGGGTCGTCGTTCTCGGAGCCGGCCAGAACCACCTTGCAGCGGAAGTTCTTCTTGTCGTCGGGCTCGCGGGTCTTCATCTCCTCGGCAGTCTCCCGCAGGTAGGGCAGGATCAGTTCCTTGGGGCAGACCAGGCTCACCAGCTGGATCACATGGAACTCATAGCCGGTGATGGTGGGGTTATCCAGCTTGCGGTAGTCGCCGATCTCGTTGATGAGGCGGCAGACCTCGTTGTGCTGCTCGATGGTCTTGACCAGCGCTTCGTCGGAGATGTCGATGCCGAAGTGCTCGTGCAGGGGCTCCAGAACGTGGGCGCGCAGCTGGGTCTCGTAGTGCTGATAGCTGATCTCGTTGTTTTTGAAGGGGATGTCGGTAAACTCGCAGAAGAAGTCGTCGTTGTCGATGATGCGCATATCCTCGACGGTGTCGAGATGCTTCTGCTGCAGATGCTCCTGGAAACGGCAGGTGGCGGTGCAGGTCTCGGTGGCCATCTGGGCGTCCAGGAAGTTGTATCCGCCTTCCAGCGCGCGCTCCATCAGGGAGCGGGCGTAGTGGCAGACGCGGCCGGACAGGTAATAGGTGGCAATGTCGGGGGAAGTGCAGCGCGGCGCTCTCAGGCGAACGGAGAAGCAGCCGGGCAGGTCGAGAAGAACTTCAGGCATGAAGTAGCAGGTGTAGCCGACTGCGCGCTTGCCTTCGGCTTTTGCCTGCTTGACAAGGTCGTTGTTGGCTTCCTGAAGCAGATTCTCAAAGTAGATCAGATGTTTGAGATCTCTCACAGATAACCCTCCAAATTTCTTTCCTGTTTTTTGGGCGCAGAAAGCCCTCTGTGCCCACTATCACGTTGATTATTATATCGAAGTGCCAGAATCTTGTCAAATTTTTATTTTGCAAAAAGTTCAAAAAAGCCAGCAAATCCGGGCTTTTTAGTTATACAATTCTTTTCTCGTTGTCTAAAAAATGTGGATAGTGCACAAAAAGCGTCCCGAGATTTTGGAGGCCCCGTACAGGGAAAATCAAGGCGCGGAAAACCGCCGGAACGAGGCCTCGTTCCGGCGGTTTTCTTTTCCTCATGACTCCGGCTGCCAGCTTTGGAAGAAGGCAAGGATGCTCTCCCGGTCCGCCGCGGCGCGGCCCTGGATCATGGCGGGACTGCCGCCGCCCCGGCCCAGGATGCCGGCGTTGAGGGCCTTTGCGTTTTTGCGCAGGTCCACGGAGCGGCTGCCGATGACATAGCGCCAGCCCTCCCCCTCGCTGCCGGAGAAGACCGCGGCCACCGCCGCCTTTTCCATCAGCAGGTTCACAAGCTCCCGCTGGGCCACCTCGTCCAGGATGCTGTCAAAAAGCGCCAGGTTCCCCTCCGCGGCCGGCTGGCTCTCCGCGAGACGGCGGGCAAGCTCCAGGCTCAGCGCCGCGATGCGCTCCTTCTGCTTTTCCAGATTCTCCAGGGCCCGCTCCACGCCGGAAACGGTTTTGTCTCGGGGCACGCTGAGCAGGCCCGAGATGGCCGTGACGCTCTCCTGATACTGCGTCACGCGCTCCCAGGCGTCCATGCCGCAGACGGCGGTGACGCGCACGCCGCCCCGGTGCCGCTCGGCGGTGAGGAGCTTCACCAGGCCCACCTCCCCGGTCCGGTCCACATGGGGCGCGCAGCAGGCGCAGCGGTCCACCCCGGGGATCTCCACGATGCGCACGTTTTCCTTCAGATCCAGCTTGCTGCGGTAGAGAAGCTCCGCCAGCTCCTGTTCTTCCGGAAACCAGATCTTCAGGGACAGGTCCGCCCGCACGGCCTCGTTGGCCAGGCGCTCGATCTCCCTGAGCTGCTCCCAGCTCAGTTCGCCGGAATAGTCCATGGTCATGCAGTCAGGGCCCATATGAAAGCCCACGTTGTCAAAGCCGAACTCCCGGTATACCAGACCCGAGACGATATGCTCGCCGGAGTGGTTCTGCATCCGCCGCCAGCGCTGCTCCCAGTCGATCCGGCAGGAGACACGCACCCCCACCGGCAGGGAACGGTCGGCGTAGTGGAGGATCTGCCCCTCCTTCTCGTGCACGTCCAGCACCTTGGCCTCTCCGATGAAGCCGGTATCGGCCGGCTGGCCGCCCCCCTCTGGGAAAAAGGCGGTCCGGTCCAGGGTCAGGGCCCAGCCTTTCTTCGTCTCCTCGCAGGAGAGGACCATCGCCTCAAATTCCCGCAGATGGCTGTCGATATAATAGAGTTTTTCCGTCATGGAAGGCGCCTCCATACCCGTAGGGGCCGCCGCCCTCTGTCAAGACCACATAGGTAACACTTTGTCCAAAGACAAGGGTAACACTTTAAGGAGCTCGAAGAGACAGCTCGGCGAAGCCGCCTTAATTACCCAATTGCATTTTCTGCGGTGTTTGTCAAGGGCGGCGAAGCC
>JAFSMZ010000080.1:0-3145 GCA_017447685.1 Oscillospiraceae bacterium | reverse complement strand
GGCAAGAGCGAATCCCGAGAGAATTTGAGTTCTGATGAAGGCACTTTTTCGCAGGAATACTTTGTGTATTGCAAGAAAAAGTGACGAAATCAGAGCACAAATTGTCCGGGAGGCGCCGCAGGCGATTTGATCAGCGTTTACTCAAGGAGAAGGCAAAAGACGGAGGACGCTGCCGCGTCCCCCGTCTCCTAAAAACTAAAAACCAGAAACTAAAAACTATTTCTCGTCGCACTCCGGCATCAGCTCGTTGGAAATGATCTGGAACATCTCGTCCAGCTTCTGGGCATCCTCGGGAGAGAAGCGCTCCTTCATGCGCTCCACCACCTTCTGCTCGTAATTGGTGAACATGCGCAGATAGGAATAGTACTTCTCCGAGAGGATCAGATGATACTCCCGCCGGTCCACCTGGGAGTTGGCCCGCTCCAGATAGCCTTTTTTGATCAGGTTGTTGACCTTGTAGGTGGCGTTGGACTGGGAGATGTTCAGGAAATCCGCAAACTCGCTGACCGTGGGCTCGCCAAGGATCTGGATGACCTCCAGAGAGAAGCCCTCCATGGCGGAGAGAGAGCCGTCCCGCTCCCGCACATGCTCGAACACCTTGCGGTAGAACTGCAGCTTGAACTTATCATAGACCTCCAGAAAGCTCTTTTCCAGCATGTTCGATTCTCCTTTCCTCCTTGGGTAATTCGGAGCTTGCGGCAGCGGATCCCCCCAGCTTTCCTGTTCCGGCTATTTTTTATGATAATCCTTTTTTTGGAATTTGTAAATGCGGGAGGAACAAATTTTTGTACCAATTTTTCCGTGTCCAATCTGTGAATTCTGCCGGTAGAGGTCTCGAATCCCCTTGACAAGGAGGGGGCGGGGTGGTATATTAGCACTCGGAAAGCGAGAGTGCCAACAGTCCGAAGCGGAGAGTGCTAACATGGCAATCAGTGAGAGGAAAAAGAAAATACTGGCGGCGGTGGTGGATGAATACATCCGCACGGCAGAGCCGGTAGGCAGCAAGGCCATCGCCCAGAGCGGCGGGCTGAACTGCTCCTCGGCCACCATCCGCAACGAGCTGGCGGAGCTGGTCGCCATGGGCTATCTGGAGCAGCCCCACACCTCTGCGGGCCGGGTGCCCACTCCCATGGGCTACCGCATGTACGTCAACGAGCTCATGGAGAAGCAGAAGATGAGCCTGGAGGAGACGGAGGAGATGAACCGCCGCCTGAACCAGAAGCTCCAGGAGCTGGACAACACCATCCGGGACGTGAGCAAGCTGGCCTCCCAGCTGACGGATTATCCCGCCCTGGCCCTGACGGCCCAGAGCTCCGTTACGGTAAAGCGCTTCGACCTGATCTATGTGGACGCCAACAACTTCATCATCGTGCTGATGCTGTCCAACAACAGCGTAAAGAGCAAGCTGGTGCATCTGCCGGTGTCCGTGGACCAGGACATGATCAAGCGCCTTTCCACCCTCTTCAACGCCAGCTTTACCGGCGTGGAGGATCAGCAGATCACGCCGACCCTGATCCACGCCACCGAGCGGGCGGCAGACGATTCCCTGGGCCTCACGGCGGTGATCTCTTCCTTCGTGATGGAGGTCCTCAGCGAGGTCAACACCCCCACCGCCTTCCTCTCCGGCGAGAACCGGCTGTTGAACCAGCCGGAGTTCCGGGACCCGGACAAGGCACACAGGCTCATGAGCTACCTCTCCGGCGGAGGCTACATCCTCCCCGCGGCGGAGAGCCTGGGCGGCAGCGACGAGGTGCGGGTCCTCATCGGACCGGAAAACGTGGCCGAGGAGCTGAAGGATTCCAGCGTGGTCATTGCCAGCTACGACGCCGGGGACAACACCCGGGGCCTCATCGGCGTGGTAGGCCCTACCCGGATGGACTATTCCGCCGTGGCCGCCAAGCTCAGCTTCCTGGCAGCGGGCCTGAGCCGCCGCCTGGGCGGAGGCGAGGCGCCCCCCGAGGGCATGCACAACAAACTCATCATCAAGGAGATAGATGACGGACATGAACGAAGAAAAGGATAAGATGGACGCCGCAGCCCAGACCGAGAGCCAGCCCGACCAAGTGCGGGAGGAGCCCCAGGCCGGGGAACCGGCGGAGAACAAAAACGAAAAAAAGGAAGACAAGAAGGAAAAGCGCTTCGGCAAGAAGAAGGAAGACGAGCGGGCCGCTCTGGAGGCGGAGAAGGAAGCCCTGGAGAAGGAAAAGGCCGCCCTCAACGACAAGTACCTGCGCATCTGCGCCGAGTATGACAACTTCCGCCGGCGCAGCCAGAAGGAAAAGGACAATCTCTACGGCGAGATCAGGGCCAACACCGTGCAGCAGTTCCTGCCGGTGTATGACAACCTGGAACGGGCCCTGAAGCAGGGCACCGAGGATGAGGCCTACCGCAAGGGCGTGGAGATGATCATGACCCAGTTCAACGCCACCCTGGAAAAGCTGGGCGTGAAGAAGATCGAGAGCCTGGGCCAGACCTTTGATCCCAACAAGCACAACGCCGTCATGCATGTGGACGACGAAAGCCTGGGAGAGAACACCATCGTGGAGGTCTTCCAGGAGGGCTTTACCGTAGGCGACAAGGTGATCCGCTTCGCCATGGTAAAGGTGGCAAATTAGTTCTGCAGCGCCGAGCAGTGCTCGGCGATCCCAAAAAGTATACACATCACTTATATATAGGAGGACAAAAAAATGAGTAAGATTATCGGTATCGACCTTGGAACGACCAATAGCTGCGTCGCCGTGATGGAAGGCGGCGAGGCTGCCGTTATCGCAAACGCCGAAGGCGCCCGCACCACCCCGTCCGTAGTGGCCTTCACCAAAACCGGCGAGCGTATGGTGGGCCAGGTTGCCAAGCGCCAGGCCATCACCAACCCGGAACGCACCATCTCCTCCATCAAGCGCGAGATGGGCTCCAACTACAAAGTCAGCATCGACGGCAAGAACTACACCCCCCAGGAGATCTCCGCCATGGTGCTGCAGAAGCTGAAGGCTGACGCCGAAGCTTACCTGGGCGAGACCGTCACCGAGGCGGTCATCACCGTTCCCGCCTACTTCACCGACGCCCAGCGTCGGGCCACCAAGGACGCTGGCAAGATCGCGGGCCTTGACGTCAAGCGCATCATCAACGAGCCCACCGCGGCCGCTCT
>JAFSMZ010000079.1:0-5365 GCA_017447685.1 Oscillospiraceae bacterium | reverse complement strand
ATGTGATTCGACTCATATACAACCTGCTTTCCGCAGAACATGACCGAATCTATTTTATACCATCTTTGCTGCCATAGTGATCGTCACCTTAAATCCTCATTTTTACCCTTCAATTATAACCTTCACTTTGTCAATCAACGTTGCTTACGTGTATATCCTATCGCAGAAACTGTCCGATAAACAGGACTTTCAAATGTGCTTTCCTCCATTGCCCTTTTCCTCTCCAAGCTACGCGGGACACAAAAGATCCGGAGCGGATCCTTTCCCGGATCCGCTCCGGATCGTATACTGCCGCGTCTGTCTCTTACTTTTTCACAAAGGGCGCGCCGGAGAACCAGGCCTTGCCGCAGACCTCGCCTACGGCGTAGTAATCGTGCCGCATCTGGTCAAAGAGGAAGGTGTTGAGCTTGCCGCAGTCGATCTTGCCCTTCTCGTCCAGCACCTTTTCGTCCGCCAGCACGTTCACGATCTCGCCCAAGACCCGCAGACCGTAGGGCTGCTGCTGCATCTCCAGCACCTTGCACTCCAGGGTCAGAGGATACTCGGTGATGATGGGGGCGTCCACCCGGCCGCTCTTCACCGCGTGCAGGCCGGTGCGTTCAAACTTGTCGGCAAACTTGTTGGCGCTGGCGATGCCCATGAAGTCCGACTCCGCCAGGGTGTCCCGCCCGGGCACGGACAGAGTGAAGGCTCCCCGGGCCCGGAGATTTGCCACAGTCTTGTGGTCCTCCTCCAGGTTCAGAGCCACCATGTTCTCCGCGCAGATGCCGCCCCAGGCCATGGCCATGGCGTCCACCGTGTCGTCCTCGTTGTAGGTGCCGATCATGTACACCGGCATGGGAAACAGAAAAGGCTGCACACCGAAATCTATCATGAGAGAAACCTCCGTCTTGTATTTTTGCAGAAAGTATGATACCATGACCCGGAAAAGGAAACAAGTACCAACAAACAAGTTAGGTACTTGCCTGCAGGTAAGTTATGAGCGATAAAAAGATCTCAGAGGCCCGCTTCAGCGACACGGGCTACAGCTACACCCTGTCCCTCATCGCGGGCAAGTACAAGCCCGTCATCCTCTATTGCCTCATGGAATATGAGCCGGTGCGCTTCAACGAGATGCAGCGCTATCTGGGCAAGGTGGCGGACAAGACCCTGAGCCAGAATCTGAAGGAGCTGGAGAAGGACGGGCTGATCCGCCGGAAGATGTACCCGGAGGTGCCGCCCAAGGTGGAGTATACCCTCACGCCCCGGGGCCAGTCTCTGGTCTCGGTGCTGGACAAGCTCTGCGACTGGGGCCTGGAAAACCGAGACTGGAAAAAAACATGAAAAACTGGGAAGAGCTGAAACTTTTTTGCCCCTTCAAACGTTATACTTGAGGAAGAAAGGAGGCCGGATGCCGTGAATCATGATTTCGTTTATCTTTTTTCCGATCTCGGAAGCGATGCGTCCCGGGCGGGGGAGCTCCCCCTGATCCTGTCGGAGGCGCCGGAGGAACTTCGGAAGCAGCGAGATGAAGCGGAAGATGAACTGGAACGGTTTATGGATCGCGCCAGACTCCCCAAAGGGCTGAATTTGCTGCGGCTGTTTTCCTGGCCGCTGGTCTGGCTTTTGGTGATTGCGATCCTGAAGGCAAGAACGTCTTTGCGCGCGGGATATGCCAATGCTCCCGGCGTTTTCTGGGTGGGCGGGGCCGCATTGCTGATTGCCGGAACCTTGGAACTCATCCAGCGCCTCAAGATATGGCGCATGAGGAAGGACGCGGCGTTCCAGGAGACATGCCGAACCCTGGAGCGGGCGGAGGATGCGCTGCACCAGGCCCTGGAAATCCCCGAGGACACCGAGAGCCTGGAGATCCTGGCTCTCTCCGGAAAGCCGGGAAAGGATGGAGCGGAGATCAGCGCGCCTGC
The DNA here is from genome assembly GCA_017447685.1 of Oscillospiraceae bacterium. GTDB lineage: Bacteria > Bacillota > Clostridia > Oscillospirales > Oscillospiraceae > Limivicinus. The sequence goes on along the minus strand of JAFSMZ010000079.1, from coordinate 3,461 downwards.
ACGAAACCTGGCAGTGGTGTGCTTTCGGCAGGATGGGGAGTTGTGCCTCTATGATGGGACCAGGATCCTGGTGCTTCCCCTGGCGGGGGCGAAGCTGCGCACCCTGGAATGGGGCGTTCCTGTGGACGGCTCCACCTGGCTGCGCAAGGACCGCCCGGAAAGCCGGAAGTATCGGCAATACGGGGTCCTGTGCGGCAATGCGGGGCAGATCGGCCTGCGCTTTTGCTGCGCGCTGGAGGTCTGGAAGGACGGTCAGGGCTATCGGCTTCTCGTACCCGCATATGAGCTTTTGAAGCTTGCCCTTCTGACGGAGATGGATCCTCCGAAGCTGCCCGGAGAGGGTGAGGAAAAGAGCGCCCTTTCCGAGAAGGCGGAGAAGGGACCGGTCCGTCCGGTGTTCTACTGGCGGTTTCCCAGGGAGCGGGCGGCCTTCTGGGCAACGCCCAACTCCGATGTGGGCTTCCGGGCGGCGCATCCCAGGCTCTATGTACTTCTGGTGATCCTGGGCATCTTTGTCTTTCTGCTGCCGCTGCTCCTGCTGCTCCCCCTGCTCCCCACGGGGCAGCCTGCGAACGGCTGGATGATCCTCCTTGGGATCGGCTGCCTTACGGCAGGGACGGGGCTTTTCAACATCGTGGCCGCCTGGATGCATCAGTATCTGGGCCATTGGTTCACTCTGGGCTGCTTGCTTGTGGGAGGACTCATGATGGCGCTGGGCTGGATGCTGATGCTGTGAGCGGCTTGCGGATTGCGGCGGGCGGCCATCTGTGCTACACTGGGGACAGGAATATCGGAAGCCTGTTCTGCAGAAAAAAGAGAGCGGGTTTTGATCCGCTCTCTTTTTTTGAAAAGGAGAATACCCATGCAAAAGGAAGTATTTGACCTGGAGGGGCGGAGTGTGACGCTCTTCCGGCAGGCGGATCCCAGCATCCTCTTTCTCCAGCCGGTGGATGAGCATGACGAAGGGCTTTTGGATCGGCAGCTGACGCTCATGGAGAGCGCTCCGCTGCCCTTTGCCCTGGCGGCCTTCTCCATCCTTGACTGGAACAAAGAACTGAGCCCCTGGGAGGCGCCGCCGGTCTTCGGCAAGACGCCCTTCGGCGGTGGGGCAAGGGAGACCCTGGCCTTTCTGACGGAACGGCTGCTGCCCGAGCTGCGGGAGGTCTGCGCCCCGGAGAAGGAACGCGCCCTCTGCCTGGGCGGTTATTCCCTGGCGGGTCTTTTCGCCCTCTGGGCGGGGACGCAGACTGCGCTCTTTACCGGACTCGCCGCGGCCTCCCCCTCGGTGTGGTTTCCCGGCTGGCTCGACTATGTCAGGGCAAATCCCATCCTGGCGCCCACAGTTTATCTCAGCCTGGGGGACCGGGAGGAACGGGCCAAAAACCCTGTGATGGCCTCGGTGGGAGCCTGCATCCGGGAGCAGTATGCGCTGCTGCAAAAGGATCACTGCGCCACTCTGGAGTGGAGCCCCGGCAATCACTTTCAGCAGAGCGAGCAGCGCACGGCCAAGGCCTTCCTCTGGCTCGCGCGGCAGCTCGCCGCAGCGGGGGAAAAGCCATGCCCCTGACTTGATTTTATCTGTGGGATGGAGTAAAGTATGATATAGGATCCCTCGCAAAAATACGGATGAAGAGGATGAGTCTGTGGAAGAGAAGAAACGGGAAAACAGCCCCGCCGGGGAAGCGGAGAAGCCTCCCAGGCACCCCCATCTGATCGCAGCGGTCAAGTTTATCCCCCTGCTGGTCTTTGCGACGCTGGTGATCTTTTTCAAGCTGGACCTGCTCATTGCAGGCCCCCTGGCCACCTTTGCGGCCCTGGCTGTCTACATGATCCTGTATCGGGAAAAGGACTTTGAAAAGGCCTTTGAGCACGGCCTGGCCGCCACCCGGAAGATCGCCCTGATCTTCTTTATCCTCATGTTTGCCTACGGCGTGGCGGAGTGCTTCATGGCCACCGGCGTGGGCGCCTCCCTGATCCTGATCGCCCTGCGGCTGGGCATCACGGCGCGGACGGTGGCGGTCATCTCCCTGCTTGTCACCTGTGTGCTCTCCATCGCTACCGGCTCCAGCTGGGGTACCTTCGCCGCCTGCGCGCCCATCTTCCTCTGGCTCAACCACCTGGTGGGGGGCGACGTGCTGCTGACCCTCTGCGCCATCGCCGGCGGCTCCTGCTTCGGCGACAATATCGGCATGATCTCGGACGTAACGGTGCTTTCCTGCGGCATGCAGGACGTGAAGATCATCGACCGCATCAAGCATCAGATGGCCTGGTGCTTCGGCTGCCTCGCCGTTGCCCTGGCGGTCTTCTATTTCGCGGCGGCGGACCTGCCCAATGTGCAGGGGGACGTGGGCGCCGCGCTGGACAGCATCCCCGCGGAGGCCTACGAGGCCCTGACGGAGCGGCGGCCCTCGGCGGTGCTGCTGCTGGACCAGGTGAAGACCGGCGTGCCCTATTACATGGTCGTCCCCATGCTGCTGGTCATCGTGCTGAGCTTTCTGGGCCTGCACACCCTGATCTGTCTGGGCGTCGGGATGCTCTCCTCTTTGGTCCTGGGCTACATCGCCGGCACCGCCAACCTCCACATCTGGCTCAACGACCTGCTCTACGGCGGCTTCTCCGGCGCGGGAGAATGGGTCATCGTCATGATGATGTGGGTGTCGGCCTTTGGCGGCATCATGAACGCCATGAACGCTTTTGAGCCCCTGTCCCGCCTGGTGGTGCACATCTCCCGGACGGTCCACGGTCTCATGGGCTGGTGCGGCGTCCTCTGTCTGATGGGCAACATGGCTCTGGCGGACGAGGCCGCCCAGGTGGCCACCATGAGCCCCATCGTCCGGGACATCGTGGAGAAAAACGTGGAGACGGAGAGCGAGGAGGACGCCTACCGGCTGCGGCTGCGTCTGGCGGCCTTCACCTCCTCCATGGGCATCTACGGCTCCCAGCTGATCCCCTGGCACTGCTTCCCGGTGTTCTTTGCCGGTATCGCCACGGCGGTCTATCCCATCCGCTACTTCTCGCCCATGGACATCATCGGCAAGAACTATCTCAGCTTTCTCATCGTGGGCTCCGCCCTGCTGCTGACCTTCACCGGCTGGGACCGCTTCGTCCCCGGCTTCGGCCTGCCCCGGACCGCAAAACTCTGGTCGAAGAAATGAGTTTTTCGTATCTGGTGTTTCGTTTTCAGGGGAAATCATTTGTGCAGCGAACCATTCTTCCCGAGACAAAAAAGTGAGGATCATTTGCAATGAATTGCAAATGATCCTCACTTTTTTTCTGGATTGAACGTGCAATGAGCACAACGTCGCTTCTTTTCTAAAAACTAGGTAAACGATGATTAAAAGATGACTATGCCTCAAAGATCTGGTAAAATGGAACCAGGGGGGCGAGGCCATGAAAGGACAAACGAGTTTCACAGATGTAGAGTATAGCCAGCGAAAGAGGAAGACCAAGCGGGAAGAATT
>JAFSMZ010000078.1:0-29023 GCA_017447685.1 Oscillospiraceae bacterium | reverse complement strand
CTTCCCAACACCGTCGGTCTTGCTGATCCGGACAGAGCTGTATCTTTCCCTGCTCGTCAGAACAAGGTTACCGCGCTCTTCAATGCTCTTAGGCCATTTTGACCCCTCGTTCTTTTTCCTACAACAACTTGACACCGACACAGACAGGAATTCTTTTGCATGCTGTCATCGCATATGCTATACTCTGCATATGGAGGATCACATATGAAAAATATGACTTTATTGCGCGCCGAAAAAGCCTCCGGCGGACGGCTCTGCGGCGCTTTTGACGGCAATACGGAGCTTGGCCGGGTGGTCATCGACAGCCGCCTGGTCCGGCCCGGTGATCTCTTTGTGGCCTATCAGGGCGAAAAGGTGGACGGCCATGATTATATCGCCGCTGCCTTTGCAAAGGGCGCGGCCTGCTGCCTGGCCCAGCGGATCCCGGAGGGGGAGACGCGGCCCATCCTTCTGGTGGAAGATGTGCAGGCGGCGCTGGAGAAGATCGCGGCGGACTATCGTCGGGATCTGGATATCCCCATCATCGGCATCACCGGCAGCGTGGGCAAGACCTCCGCCAAGGAGATGATCGCGTCTGTTTTGCAGCAGCGTTTCCGGGTGCTGAAAACCGAGGGCAATCTCAACAATCAGATCGGCGTTCCCATGACCGTCTCCCGCATCGAGCCCGAGCATCAGGCGGCGGTGGTGGAGATGGGCATCTCCGGCTTCGGGGAGATGCGGGCGCTGACGAACATTGTCCGTCCCACGGTGGCGGTCTTCACCGTCATCGGCCACGCCCACCTGGAGTTTCTCCATGACCGCAAGGGCGTCTTCCGTGCCAAGACCGAGATGATGGAGGGCATGGACGATAACGGCGTCGTCATCGTGAACGGGGATGACGACCTGCTCTGTGCGCTGCAGTGTCCCCAGAAAAAGCTGACCTTCGGCCTGGGAGAAAACTACGATCTTCGGGCGGTGGACATCCGTGCGGACGAGCTTGGGCATCTTGCCTGTTCCATCCTCTATCCGGGTGGGCGCATGGACGTGCAGATCCCCTCCTTTGGCAAACACATGGTATATGCCGCTCTGGAGGGTGCCGCGGTGGGCCTGGCCCTTGGCCTATCCGAGAGCGAGATCATCCGTGGAATTGCCTCCTATGAGACGGTGGGGAGCCGCTCTGCCGTAACCGAGACCGGGAAGGTCACCCTCATCGACGACAGCTACAATGCCAATCCCGATTCCATGAAATGCGGCATCGATTCCCTGCTGCAGCTGCCGGGCCGGCACGTCTGCGTCTTTGGCGATATGCTCGAGCTGGGACCGGAGGAGCGTGAGATGCACCGGGAGATCGGCGCCTACGCCGCGGAGAAGGGTGTGGATCTTCTCCTCTGCGCGGGACCTCTGTCCAGGGAGCTTGCCGCCGGCGCGGGTGACTGCGTACGCTGGTTCTCCGACCGGGAAGAACTCCTTCGCGCACTGCCGGAGCTGATCCGGAAAGGGGACCGGGTTCTGGTCAAGGCCTCCCGGGGCATGCACTTTGAACGGGTCGCGGAGGCCCTGAAGCAGCTATGAAAAAGACCCTGATCTTTCTGGATCTGGACGATACGATCCTGGACTTTCACTGGGCGGAGCAGCGTGCCTTGTCCCGCACATTCCGGGAGGCTGGTCTGGACCCGCAGCCTGCGATCCTGGCGCGCTACAGCGACATCAACCGCAGCCAGTGGGAACTGCTGGAGCGGGGCATCCTGACCCGGGAGCAGGTGCTGGTGCGCCGCTTCCAGCTTCTCTTTGAAGAGCAGGGCATCCCCGCCTCGGCGGAGGAACTTGGGCGCCGCTATGAGGAACTGCTTGCGGACGGACACCGTTTCATCCCCGGGGCGGAAGAACTGCTGCGGGAGCTTCAGGGCAAGGCCCGGCTCTTCCTGGCCTCCAACGGCTGCGCCGCGGTGCAGGAAGCAAGGATCGCAAGCTCCGCCATCGGCCAGTATTTCGAGGACATCTTCATCTCCGAACTCATGGGGGCTGACAAGCCCTCGGAGGAATACTTCCGGCGCTGTATCGCCCGGATTCCGGACTATGACGCTTCCCGCGCCCTCATGGTGGGGGACAGTCTCACCTCCGATATCCTGGGCGGTCTCCGCAGCGGCATGCACACCTGCTGGCTCAATCCCCAGGGTCGCCCCGGGAGAGCGGACATCGTACCGGAGGCGGAAATCAAATCGCTGTCCGAACTTCCTGCTCTTCTTGTCTCTATGGGCTTGCTGTAAAAAGACCCGGGAGGGTCACTTTTCATGAAGTGGATCCTCCCGGGCTTTCTATGCTTATTTGGCAATGAAATATTGAAACAGCAGCAGCAAAATCACGCCTGGCACCCCGCCCACGCCAGCTACGATGCAGTTGGCCAGGTTTGGCTCCAGATGCAGAAATTCCAGCGGCACATAGGTATTCAGCACGAAGAGCAGCGCGAAGCCAAGCACCGCGTGCAGCAGCAGCTTCACGATCTTTCCCAGCGGCTTTGCCAGCAGCATCACCAGAAACACGATGATGACCAAGCCGCCCGCGGAAATAGCCGCAAAGGGCAGATGACCGGAAGAGAGAAATTGTTTGAGCAGTTCAAGTTTATCCACGAAAAAACTCCTTAATCAGAAGGGAAAAGCTTCCTGTGTAAGCTCCGGCTCGCCGCGCATACTAAGGGCGGACAGCTTTTCGGAGAGAAAGAGACTTTGGGTGTCATCTTTATAGTGACTCTATAGAGATACATCCAAACCGGAAAAATGTCAAGCGGAACACCGATTTTTCCCGCTTTCGGGACGGCCAGACCGCGGGCGGGGCGCATCTGCGCCCCGCTTTTTCCATGAGGAAGAGGATACGATGGGGACTTGTTTAGTTTCCGCCATGTTCGTAGTAATATTCTTCCGCGTCCTCATAGTCGATAAAATCATCTTTGTACCAATCGTAGAAGTCTTCCGCATGGTAAAAGCCGTCTGTGCTTGGCCCGGTATCGATCTCCCGTCTTGTGGATCCAGGGCTGGCGGCAGAGCGTTGCGAAGGATATGCGGACGGTTTCGGGCTGGGGCCGGCGTACGTATTTGACTTGTAATAGCTGCTTCGATTTCTGAGTGACCGTCTATAAGAATTGATATCCTCTATCTGCCTGTGTAACGATTGGATATATGCCATAGAGACAATGTAGAATACAAGCAGCAGAATAACGAGGACCGTAAGGACCGTCTTTCTGGTATTCATTCTCTCTTCCTCCCTCTGTGCCGGGATCTTTGGCACGCCGATCATGCGATATTGTCAGGCTATTTCCTGCCTACATATTGGACGCTGATTCTTTCCGCTTGTTCCGCAGTCCTGAATACAGGTCAGATTCGCGCGCTGTGCGCGGGCAGAACCTGGTAAGCCCTTACCTGCAGCAAAATCCCGACGCCAAAAAGGCGGCTGGGCGAACCGGAAAACAGAACTTGAACTCCCTAAAGGGACTAGGAAGCCGCAAATGCGGCTTCCGTCGCTGCCGCCGCGCTGCGCGCGGGCAGAACCCAGTCATCTGTTACCCACACCAAGAAATGCGGCCGCCTTTTGGCGGCCGCATTTCTTGGTGCGGGTAACAGGACTTGAACCTGCACGGTTGCCCACTGGAACCTAAATCCAGCGTGTCTGCCAATTCCACCATACCCGCGTATGAAAAAAACCCATTGCAAACGCAACAGGTTTTGAATGGAGCGGGCAACGAGGCTCGAACTCGCTACCTCCACCTTGGCAAGGTGGCGCTCTACCGGATGAGCTATGCCCGCATCAGCAAGGGGTATAATACCACAAATCGGAAGAATGTCAAGAAGTTTTTTCATTTCCTTTTCCCCTGCAGTCTGCCCGCAGAAAAAACACTTGTGCAAGCGGCGCCGGGGTGATATGCTATCGAAGTATGAAAATGCAGAAAGAAGGGTTCTGTTTTGAAAATCGTTGTTTTGGGAGGCGGCATCAGCACCGAGCGGCATGTCTCTCTGGTCAGCGCCACATCTGTCTGCAGAGCGCTGCGGAGCCTTGGCCATCAGGCTGTTTTCGCCGATCTCTATATGGGCCTGGAGGACGTGGAGGGACCGTTGGAGGCGCTGTTTGACGCGCCGGACGGACATTGCGGCAATGTTTCCATTGAAAAGAGCGCGCCGGATCTGGAGCAGGTCCGCGCCTCCCGCAGGGATCAGAGTCCCAGCCGCATTGGCCCCGGGATCCTGGAGCTCTGCAAGCTGGCGGACTGCGTGTTTCTCGGCCTTCACGGCGCGGATGGAGAGGACGGAAAGATCCAGGCGACCCTGGATCTGCTGGGCGTTCCCTATACCGGCTCCGGCCCCCTGGGCAGCGCCATGGCCATGGACAAGGCCGTTGCCAAGCGCATCATGGAGAGCGTGGGCGTCCCCACCGCCCCCTGGCGCGAAGTGAAATACAGCAGGGAAGACATCCCCGCGCTTGTCCAGGATCTGCCCTGCCCCTGCGCGGTGAAAACCGTGGGCGGCGGATCCTCCATCGGCGTTGTCCTGCCCGAGACCCGGGAGGAGCTTCGCGTTGCCCTGGAGCAGGTCCTTGCTTACGGAGACCGGGTCGTGGTGGAAAAGAAGATCCGCGGCCGGGAGCTTACGGTCCCCGTTTTCAACGGAGCGGCCCTCAGCCCCATTGAGATCGTTCCGCCCGAGGGACATGATTTTGATTATATCTCCAAGTATCAGAGCGGGGAGGAGGGCGCCCGGGAGATCTGCCCGGCACCCATCACGGAGGAGGAGAAAGCCCTGGTCAGCTCCCTGGCGCTTCGTATCCATGAGGCCCTTGGTCTCTCTGTATATTCCCGCACGGATTTCATTCTGGACAGCGAGGGCAAGCCCTGGTGCCTGGAGGTCAACACACTCCCGGGCATGACACCCAACAGCCTGATCCCGAAAGCTGCCGCCCTGGCCGGCATGAGCTATGCCCAGCTTTGCGAACAGATCGTCCTTTTGAGCCTGAAAAGCAGGAAAAGCACCGGCTCTTGTTAACAGATTCTTGATGTATTACCGCGCTGTTATGGTAAAATGTTGATTCAGAAATTCGTAATGAGCAGGTGAAAACATGAAACAGAGATTGCTTCAATTTATGGCGGGCAGAAACGGGAACGATGCCTTCAATCGCTTCCTGCTTGTGCTCATCCTGATCCTGATGCTGCTCTCTTTGTTTCTCCCCTCGGGCCTCAGAAGCATATTCTATTCTCTTACTATTGTCCTTTTGGGCTACAGCTATTTTCGCATGTTCTCCCGCAACCTCTATAAGAGACAGATGGAGAACGCCCGCTATTGGGAAAAGCGCAGCCGTGTTGTGGCTTCCTTCCGCCTCCTGAAGGAGCGCTGGCTCCAGCGGAAGGACTACCGCTTCTTCAGCTGCCCCTCCTGCCGCACCACCCTGCGGGTCCCCCGTGGCAAGGGCCAGATCAAGATCGTCTGCCGCAAGTGCGGCAGCTCCTTTGTAAGGAAGACCTGAGATGTTTGGCTATTTAGCCGCGGACACCTCCCATCTGACGCCGGAGGAGCTCGCCCGGTACAAGGCCTGCTATTGCGGACTGTGCCGCAGCCTCCAGGACCGGCACGGCATCCAGGCGCGGCTCACGCTGAATTATGACATGAGTTTTCTCATCCTGCTGCTCCAGTCTCTGTATGAGCCGGAGGAGCACGGGGGAGACGAGCCCTGTCTGGTCCATCCCTTCCGTTCCCGCCCCTGGCAGCAGAGCGGGATCACGGCATATGCCGCCGATCTGAACCTTGCTCTGGCCTATCTCAAGTGCCTGGATAATTGGGAGGACGACGGAAGCCTCCTGGCCCTTGGGGAAGCAAAAGCCCTGCAGAAGGCCTATGAGGACGTCTGCGAACGCTATCCTCGTCAGTGCGCCGTGATGCAGGAGAGCCTGCGGGAACTGGGAACCCTGGAAAAGGACCGCCGGGAAGATCCGGACGCGGCCTCCGCCTGCTTTGGAAGGCTCCTGGGGGAGCTTTTCGTCTGGCGGGAGGATCGCTGGGCGGATACGCTTCGCCGCATGGGCGAGGCCCTTGGCAGAGCGGTCTATGTCATGGACGCCTGCATGGACCTGGACGGGGACGCTGCCCGCGGACGGTATAACCCCTTTCGGCGCTGGTACGGCCTCTCGGATAACCGGGAGCGTTTTCGCGCCATGCTGCAGATGCTGATGGGGGACTGCCTCCGCGCCTTTGATATACTGCCTTTGGTGCAGGACGTTTCCATCCTCAAGAATATCCTCTGTATAGGCTTTTGGTCGCAGTTTGAACGGAAGTACGGGGAAAAGAAGGAATAAGCATGGTGAAGGATCCGTATCAGGTCCTGGGCGTATCTCCCGACGCCAGCGATGAGGAGATCAAGAAAGCCTATCGGGACCTCACAAAAAAATATCATCCGGATCTGAACCCGGGGGACGCCAGCGCCGCGGAAAAGATGCACGATGTGAACGCGGCTTATGACGCCATCAAGAACGGTACCGCCCAGCAGCAGACCTGGGACGGCGGCGCTGCCCAGCAGGCCTACGGGCCCTATGGCTGGACCGGCTTCAACGGAGCGGGCGGCTTTAATCCCTATACTTGGTATCAGCAGGAGACCCGGCGGACCGAGCGCAGCGAGTATACCGCGGCCCGCAATTACATTCGGAACCGGATGTACCCCGAGGCCCTGACCGCGCTGAGCGGCGTCCCTGTATCCGAGCGGGACGGACGCTGGTATTATCTCAGCGGCGTGGCCAAAATGTATCAGGGCAATAAGATCGCGGCTCTGGAGGACGCCAGGACCGCCGTCCGTCTGGACCCGGAATGCGAGGAATATCAGGAGCTTCTCCGCCAGTTGGAGACCGGCGGCGACTTTTACCGCAGCTATACCACCGAGTATCAGAGCGGCCTCCACATGGACCGCCTGTGCATGGCTCTCTGTGTTTCCCAGTTCTGCCTGGGACCTCTCTGCGGCTGGCATGTCTGTTGCTGCTGATTGAAATGGAGATACAAAACAGCGAGGCTGTCAGCCCCGCTGTTTTTCTCAAAGGAACAGCTTTCGGATCAGTTCCTCCATGTATTCGCCAAGGGAGCGAAAGTCCATGTGGGGCCGGTAAACAAGCTCCATCCGGTCATGAAGGCGTTTCGCCTCATCGAGCCGGGAGAGAGCTTCTCCCATTGCCTCTGAGGCCTCCTCTGATGGCATAAAAACAGCTTTCAGAACCAGCTTCTCCTCCGGCAGGACCAGCGCTTCCGGGAGCGCCGGATCCAGGGGCGAAAGGCAGAGAAAGGCCTGATAGCCACGCTCCTGCGCAAGCTCCGCCGCCCGGGAAATAAACGCGGGAGTCGCCGGCAGCGTGACGCAGTCCGACAGCTGCGCGTCCAGCCACAGCCTTCCCTTGCAGCTGATTGCGCTGAGAAAGCAGCGTCGTGCAGTCCGCCTCTCGACCTTTTCCGGCAGCGCTTCCAGCAGCTTCCGGACTTCTCCATCGTCCACTTGTTCTGTCCGGCTGCCGCCCTTGGCTGCGCAGTGTGCCAGCGATTTATAGGCCAGCCGATAGCATTCTCTGTTTTGCGCCTGCAGGGACAGCAGTTCCTGCTTCTCTGCCTGGGAGAAGGGGAGAAGCAGATACGCCGAGAGATCCAGATAATCCCCGGTGACGCCCAAGAGCCTTGGCTCCAACACATGGGGAGCGGTCCCGTCCGCCCAGGCTTGACCGAGAGCGGGAATGTAGATCCCGTCCATAGAGTCCGGGTCCCCGGAGCAGAGGACCTGCTCCACGGCCAGCCCCCGCGCCTTGGCGGCCTTGGCAATGGCCTTCATCAGGCTGGATTTGCCGGTGCCCGGTCCGCCCTTGAGAATGTGCAGATAGGCGCCCTCCGGCGGGAAGTCTCCGTAGAGGGAGGAAAAGCCCGCCTTTGTATTGGCGCCCAGAAAATAGGATTCCATGGCATGCACCCCTTTCTGAACAGTGTATGAAAGGCTGGCGGCTTTTATCCCTGCGGTGAAAAAGGAGCGATTCTTTTGTATCGGTATTTGTTTTTCGATTTTGACGGCACTCTCTACGACACCGTGGAGGGCATTACCCGCTGCGTGCAGTATGCGCTGCGCAAGCGGGGGCTGGACGCGCCCCTGGAATCCCTGCGCTGTTTTGCCGGCCCGCCCCTGGACGACATGTTTGTGGAGAAGTTCGGCTTGACCAGAGAGGACGCGGAGCAGGCCGTCCGTGACTTTCGGGAGCGCTATGTGCCCATCGGCCTCTATGAAAGCCGCGCTTTTCCCGGCATGAAGGATCTGCTCCGGGATTTGAAAGCCGCCGGGTTTCAGCTTGCCGTGACCACCTCCAAGCCACAGGTGCTTGCGGAGGAGCTGCTCCGCCGGGAGGATTTGTACGACTTCTTCGATTGTATCTGCGGCGCTGACCAGCAAGGGGAGGGCAACGCCAAGTGGCAGGTGCTCCGCCGCGCCATGGAGCGGCTGCAAGCGCCGGAGGATGAGTGCGTGCTCATCGGGGACACCAAATATGATGTGGCCGGAGCCAAACGCTGCGGCATCCCATGCATTGGCGTGTGCTATGGCTACGCTGCAGAGGGGGAACTGGAAAAAGCCGGGGCAGACGCTGTCGCCCCAGATCTGGCCGCCCTACGGGAGATGCTTCTCTCTGAAAAACCGGCAGCCGTCTGAAGGGCGGATTACAATGAGATGTTTTGCGCGGTTGCTGGGACTGATCTTGTTGGCAGATGCTGACAGCCTCGCAGCGAAGCGTGGTGTGCGGAGGTGAGAAACATGCTGTGTGTCATCGCAAAGCTGGATAAAAAGTCGACGGATAAACTCATCGAGATCCGAAAAGCAGCTTTCCCTGCCGTTTCGGAAGGGAAGACACTCTACGGGCATATTACCCTGGCCACGTATCATGGAGAGGATGAGCCCCGTTTTGTCCGCTTCTGCAAGAGCGCGCTGGAGGACGCTTCGGCCTTTGACATTGTGTATGAGAAGATCGAAGTTCTGGAGGAAACTTCCATTATCGTTGCGGTACCGGCAAAGTCGGAGCCGCTTGCTCGCCTGCATCAATGCATCGCGGAATCGTATGGGGACGCTCTGGATCTCTGGACGAAAGGAGACCGCTGGTATCCGCATACGACCTTGCTCTTCGGCCCTCAGCTGGACTTGCACATCCTGCGTGATCAAATGGCCAATGTCTTTTCTCCCTTTGCGGCCAGGATCAGCAGGATCGAGTTTTCGCGTGTCCTTGTAAACACCTATGAGATCGTAGATTCCCTGGACCTTGCTCCCTGCAATCACCACAGCACGTCATTATAAAGCAGACGATCTCCAACATAGCAGCAAAAAACAGGGCGCCTTCCTTGCGGAGGGTGCCCTGAAGAATTGCTGGTTTTTATTCGATGGGGATCGTGTGGATCTCCAGCCCCTGTTCTTTGGCATACAGGATGGTGTTGCGTGTACCGCCGGCCTCGCCGTTATAGCAGGCCAGCAGCAGGGAAGAGTGGTTCACCATGTAGCGGTTTCGCGCCATCATGCAGCCGGGCGCATACTGCTCCTGCTGCAGGAATACGCTGTCGCAGCCGTCCAAAATCCGGTGATAGCGCTCCCGCTGCTCCGCGCTCCATCGGTCGGCCTGGCCCCGGAAGGGAATGGCGGCGCCCAGGGTCACGTCCGCATGGACCTGGCGCAGAAGCAGCAGACTTTCCGCAAAATAGAGATCGCAGCCCTCCGCCATGCCGCAGAGAAAATGCCGGTATCCTCGTTGATACAGGCCTACCAGCGCCTGCACGATATCCATTTTCAGATCCAGGCACCTGAGGTCGTCCTCACGATAGCCCCAGGGAAGCTTGGAGGGACGGTGCCCCGTAAAGCAGCAGGTGATTTCCCGGTCGCGCACGGCAGCCCCTCCTTTCCTCGCTCGCTTTCATGGGTCGCTCCCTATTGTAGCGAAGAAAGAAAGACTTGTCAAAGGGAACATGATGTGCTATACTTTCTCCGTCTTCAGGGCAGGGTGTGATTCCCGACCGGCGGTATAGTCCGCGAGCCTTCGGGCCGATCCGGTGCGACTCCGGAACCGACAGTATAGTCTGGATGGAAGAAGACGGGAAAATCCGATATTCCTGTCCTCTCTTTTGCTGCGCCTGAAGTCGTGGAGACTTCGGGCTTTTTCTTTTGTGAGGAGGAAAAAAACATGGAAAAACTGCTGCAATCCGCAAAGGAAAACGTGGGCTTTCTGCTGGTGTGCGCCGCCGTGTTCGCCGGGCTGTTTCTGCTGGCCTGGCTCTTTGAGCGCCTGCTGGTCAAAAATCGCAAGAAGTTTTCCGACACCCATTACATCGCCTATACCGCCATTTTCTCCACTATGGCGGCGGTCCTGATGCTGCTGGAGATCCCGCTGTTCTTTGCCCCCGGCTTTTACAAGCTGGATCTCAGTGAGCTGCCCGTCATGATCTGCACCTTCTACCTGGGACCGGTGGCCGGTGTGGTCTCGGAGTTTATCAAGGTCTTCCTGAAACTGATCTTCAAGGGCACCAGCACCGCCTTTGTGGGCGACTTTGCCAATTTCGCCGTGGGCTGCACCTTCGTGCTCCCGGCCAGCATTCTCTATCACGCAAAGCCCAGCCGCAAAAGCGCCCTCATAGGCATGATCGTGGGCACCCTGGTGATGACCGTCTTCGGCAGCGCCTTCAACGCCCTTTATCTCATCCCCAAGTTTGCTCAGCTCTTCCACATGGAGCTGGAAAAGATCGTCGGAATGGGAACGGCTGTGAACAGCCATATCACCAGCGTTTACACCCTGGTCCTCTATGCCGTGGTGCCCTTTAACCTCTTGAAGGGGATCCTGGTCTCCGCCTTGACCTTCCTGCTTTACAAACGCATTTCGCCGCTGATGCACAAGGGCGACGCGCGAAAAAAGCAGAGAAACTGAAACAAAAACCTGAAGATCCTGCACCCCGATTTTCTGTCGGGGTGCTTGCATTTTCGGCGGAAGATGGTAAAATATAATAAAAGGAGGGATCGGTATGATTATCACCATCGGGCGTGAGCATGGCAGCAACGGGCACTTGATCGCAAGCGCCCTGGGCAAAGAGCTTGGCTTCCGCTGCCTGGATAAGGAAATCGTGGATCGTGCTGCGGAGGATTCCAGCTTCAACAAGGCCGTCCTCGCATCCTATGACGAAAAGCGGATCTCTCCCTATATCTCCAGCGCGCCTCATTATATGGGCATGGGGGAGGGCTTCCGTCTCAGCACCCAGATCGCCGCCGCTCAGTTTGACGCCATCCGCAGTCTTGCCGAAGAGGGGGACAGCATCTTTGTGGGCCGCTGCGCGGACTATGTGCTGCGCAGTCGGAAGGATATGCTGCGCGTTTTCATCATGGCACCTGTTGAATTTCGCGTCCGCACCATGATGCAGCGCCAGGGCCTGACGGAGGACCAGGCCAGACGTTTGATCAAGCAGGTGGACAAGGACCGTTCCAGCTATTATAAATACTATACCGACCAATCCTGGGGCGATATCGACAATTATGATCTCTGCATCAACAGCGCCATCACCGGCATTGACGGCGCCGTCATGGCCATTGCGGGCGTGGTCCGCAGCCTGATGAAGACCGAGAAATAAAGCGATAGAAGAAAACGTATGCAAAAAGGCACTCACAGCGGCATGAGCCGCTGTGAGTGCCTTTTTGGTTCAGTTGAAGCTGTCGGCGCTGTCATGGAAGAGACGGTTGACCCGCTCCCGCAGGGCAGGATGCTCCTGCAGCGCGGGATCCGCGGCCAACAGACGCAGCGCCGCCTGCTGGGCCCGCTGCAGCACCTGGGCGTCGCCTCCCAGGTCCGCCACGTGCATCTCCGGCAGTCCGCTTTGCCTCGAACCGAAGAAGTCGCCGGGACCGCGCAGCCGCAGGTCCTCTTCGGCCACCTTGAATCCGTCATTGGTCTTGCACAGGATGTCCAGCCGCGCCCTGACTTCATTGCCCTCTGCGTTGGAGACCAGGATGCACCAGCTCTTGTGACTGCCGCGGCCGACTCGGCCCCGCAGCTGGTGCAGCTGGCTGAGCCCGAAGCGCTCCGCGTTTTCCACCACCATCAGGCAGGCATTGGGCACGTCCACGCCCACTTCGATCACAGTGGTGGAGACCATAATGTCGGTTTCGCCGTTGACAAACGCGGTCATCACGCTGTCCTTGTCTTTCGGCTTCATCTTCCCGTACACGCAGGCGACCTTCAGCTCCGGGAAGGCCTCCTGCAGCTCTTTGGCGTGCTCCTCCGCGGACTTCAGCTCCAGGGGGAGATCCTCGTTCTCCTCCACCATGGGGCATACCACGAAGATCTGGCGGCCTTCCGCGGCAAGCTTGCGGATAAAGCCGTTGAGCCTTGCCCGGTAGCTCTCATCCACGGCGAAGGTATCCACCTTCTGCCGCCCGGGGGGCAGCTCGTCGATGATGGAAACGTCCAGATCGCCGTAGAGGATCAGGGCCAGGGTCCGGGGAATGGGCGTTGCGGACATGACCAGAACGTGGGGGCGTGTGCCCTTTCCGATCATGGCAGAGCGCTGGTTCACGCCGAAGCGGTGCTGTTCGTCCGTGATGACAAGACCGAGGTTTTTGTACTCCACATCCTGGCTGAAGAGCGCGTGGGTGCCGATGATGAGATCCAGCTTGCCGCTCTGCAGTTTTGCCTTGATCTCCCGTTTTTCTTTGGCGGTGGAGGAGCCGGTGAGCTTGCCCATCCGGATGCCGAAGGAGGAGAGGAAGCGCTCCATTGTGGTCAGGTGCTGCTGAGCCAGGATCTCCGTCGGCGCCATGAAGGCGCTGCACAGGCCGTTTTTCCAGGCGGCCCAGACCAGGGCCGCGGCCACCATGGTTTTGCCGCTGCCCACGTCACCCTGGACAAGACGGTTCATCACGCTGCCGGAATCAAGATCCGCCAGCGCTTCCTCCACGGCCCTGCGCTGAGCGTCGGTGGGCCGGAAGGGGAGCGCGGCATAGAATTCCTCAATGTCCACCGGTTCCAGACGGCAGCCCTGCTCTTTGACCCGGGTCTCCCGCATCTTGCCGAGCGCGCAGGCCAGAACGAAGAGCTCCTCGAACACCAAGCGCCTCCGGGCGATGTCCAGAGCCTGAAAATCGGCGGGGAAGTGGATGTTCTCAAAGGCGTAGCGCGCGGTGCATAGCTCCTCTGTCCGGCGGATCTCCTCCGGCAGCAGCTCAGGCAGCTCCTCCCGGCAGCTCTCCAGGGCCTGGCGCACCGCCTGCAGGATCGTTCTCTGGTTCAGCGCGGCGTTCATCCGGTAGACGGGAACGATCCTTCCGGTGACGCCGCCCTCAGTGTCCTCCCGCTCGCAGACAGGGTTGGTCATGCTGCGCCGAGCGCCGCTGACATCGATCTTACCGTAGAAAACGTAGCTTTCGCCCTTGTGGATGCCGTCCTTTCGGTAGGACTGGTTAAAATAGGTGATGTCCACCATGCCGCTCTCGTCTACGGCCCGGAATTTCACCAGGTCCAGCCCGCGGCGGATCCGGGTAAGTCGGGGCGTGTCCGCCACCAGCGCGCGGATGCACACCGTCTCGCCTTGTACGGTCAGCGCAATGGGTTTATAGACGCTTCTGTCTTCGTAACGGCGGGGGAAACAGCAAAGAAGGTCATAGAGAGTAAAGACGCCCAGCTTTTGGAAAGCCAGCGCCTTTTTCTCTCCTATGCCCTTCAGGGAACGGATATCCGTTTGCAGATTTGCCATATTACTCCGAATAGACCACCCGGTACTGCTCCGCATCGATGGAAAGGGTGAAGTCTTCCAGCAGACCCTTGGTGCACACGATGCGGTCGTCCGTAGTGATGAGGATCATCTCAAAGCCGCCGTACTGCCTCCAGTAGTTCAGGGCCTTTGCCTCGCCCAACACAAACATGGCGGTGGAGAGGCAGTCGGCCATGGTGCCGTCCTCACAGATGATGGTGACGGAGCGGAGTGCGCTGCCGCTGGGGTGGCCGGTGGCAGGGTTGAGAATGTGGTGATACACAGTGTTCTTGATGGAAAAATTCCGCTGATAAGGGCCGCTGGTGACAACCGCGGTCTCGCCCACGGTGACAACGCCCACATAGCCGTCCGGATTCTCCGGATCCTGGATCGCAACCTTCCAGAGACTGCCGTTGGGCTTCACGCCCAGGGTCTGGACATTGCCGCCCAGAGAGATGATGGCGCTCTTCACACCGGCCTGACGCATGGCGTCGATGGCGTTTTCCGATGCGCAGCCTTTGGCTACGGCTCCGAAGCTCAGCTCGCCGTATTCCGGAATGGTCAGCGAATAGGAACCGGAAGCGGGGAAACTGGTGAGGGAGATTTTGTCAAAGCAAAGTCTGCTCAGATCCTCGGCAATCTCAGACTCGGTGGGCTTGTAGTATTTCTGGTCCACGAAGCCCCAGCGCTTGATCAGAGGATAGAGACTCAGGTCCAGGGCTCCGCCACTCTGATCGTACACAGAACGGGCGCAGGTGAGCATCTTGGCCACCTGGGCGGAGACCACGGTGCTCTGGCCTCTGGCGTGGTTGATGGCGTAAACCGTACTGGTGCTCAGCTCCGGGTCCAGCATCACGTCCATGGCAAGGATCACGCTGGCCGCGGCCTCCAGGCCCTTTTCGGCCTTATCGCCGTAGGCCGTCAGAGTCATCACTGTGTCCATGGCGAAAAGCTGCTTGTTCATGCTGCGGTTTTCGCCGCAGGCGGCCAGGGGCAGCATCATGGCAAGGCACAGCAGCAGCGCCGCCGCGCGCAGAAAACGGTTAGAGAAGGTCTTTGTGTGTCTCATAGAATTCTCTGTAATCCTTCAGCATGTATTTGAGCAGATTGGGGGTGTCCAGCTGGTAGGGGCATTTGCCGGAGCAGCTGTGACACTCCAGGCAGTCCTCGATCTTGTTCATCTTGGCCTGCCATTCCGGGGTCATGTACTGCTGCCAGGGGCTGCGGCGCAGCAGCATGTTCATCCGGGCGCAGTTGCGGATCTCGATCCCCACGGGACAGGGCATACAGTAGCCGCAGCTGCGGCAGAAGCTTCCCGAGAGCTCCTGGCGTTCCTTCCGGATGAACGCAGCCAGCTCCTCGTCCATGTCCGGGTCTTCCTCCGCCACGGTGAGCCACTGCTCCAGCTCCTCCGTCTTCTGGATGCCCCAGATGGGCACCACGTTGTCATACTGCTTCATGAAAGCGTGGCAGGCCCGCACGTTGGAGAGCATCCCGCCGGCCAGTCCCTTCATGGCGATGTAGCCCATGCCGGCCTCTTTGCACTTTTCCGCCAGGGCCAGATCCCGTTCGGAGGAAATGTAGCTGAAGGGGAACTGCAGAGTCTCGAAATACCCTGAGGCAATGCAGGCTTCCGCCACATCGATTTTGTGGGAGGTCACGCCGATATGGTCGATCCAGCCCCTGCGCTTGGCCTCCAGCGCGCCGGCGTAGGCGCCGTTTGGGTCCTTGGGGTCCGGGACCTCCGGCACCTGGTGGAACTGGAACAGGTCGATGTGATCGGTCTTCATGCTGCGCAGGCTCTGTTCAATGTGCCGGAGCACCCCGTCCCTGTCCCGCGCCTGGCTCTTGGTGGAGATCACGATCTTGTCCCGCACGTCGGAGAGGGCCAGGCCGATCTTCTTTTCACTGTCGGTATAGGCGTTGGCGGTATCAAAGTAATTGATCCCGCCCTCATAGGCCGCGCGCAGCAGCTTCACGGCATAGCCTACGTCGCAGCGCTGCACAGGCAGGCAGCCCATGGCGGTTTTCGTCACGTTCAAACCGGTTTTGCCAAGTGGAATCTTCTTCATCTCGGACCCTCCCGGAAAAAAATCAAAACAAGGCTTTACATTTAGGGTTTCATTTGGTATAATACCCCCTGCTCGAAAGCAAGGTCATTATATCAGATGTTTCTGACTTTGTAAAGTTGGAGCAAAAAGAATATGCGGCCGTAGCTCAGCTGGATAGAGTGCCAGACTCCGACTCTGGAGGTCGTGGGTTCGAATCCCGTCGGCCGTACCAAACAAGCCACCCCCATGGGGTGGCTTGTTTGGTACAGTCGAGGGCCGCAATTCCGGGAGGAAAGGATCATGACGGAAAAAGAGAAGATGCTGGCGGGTCTCCTGTACGACCCCAGTGATCCGGAGCTGGCGGCGCTTCGGCAGAGGGCCCATGTGCTCAGCAAGCGCTATAACGACACGGAGGAAACGCAGCAAGTGGAGCGCAGGGCGATCTTGCGGGATCTTCTGCCCGATTGCGGAGAGAATGTCTATTTGCAGGGACCGGTGCAGTTTGACTATGGCTGCTTTACTTCTTTCGGCGCGTACTCCTATGCAAACTTTAACTTCACCTGTCTGGACTGTGCGCCGGTGAAGATCGGCTCCAGTGTTTTTATGGGCCCCAACGTCTCCCTGCTGACGCCGGTGCATCCGTTCCGCTGGCAGGACCGCAACCTCTATCGGAAAGCAGACGGCACTTTGACGGATCGGGAATACGCCAGACCCATCACCATCGGGG
This sequence comes from Oscillospiraceae bacterium, assembly GCA_017447685.1. Taxonomy (GTDB): domain Bacteria; phylum Bacillota; class Clostridia; order Oscillospirales; family Oscillospiraceae; genus Limivicinus. Next base: position 12,512 of record JAFSMZ010000078.1, on the reverse strand, counting down.
ACAATTGCTGGATCGCCGGCAATGTGACCGTCTGCGGAGGCGTGACCATCGGCGCCGGCAGCGTGATCGGGGCCGGCAGCGTGGTGACGCGGGACATCCCTTCCGGGGTGTTTGCGGCGGGAGTGCCCTGCCGGGTGATCCGCCCCATCACGGACGAGGACAGGATGGACTGACCCTGCCGGTTGAAAAACCCCTGGCAGATCTTCCGCTTTTGCGGTATGATAGTTCCAGAACAGCATAGAGGAGGTTTTTGTCATGAGCGATTCTTCCTACATTGCGCGCACCAGCGGCCTGAAAACCAAAGATTATGTGGGCTATGCCATGATCGATGCGGCCGGCTGCCTGGTGTTCAGCCTGGTCACAACCCTGCTGCAGAAGTTTTACACCGACATCTTCCATCTGAGCCCGCTTTTCATCATGCTCATGTTCATCGGCGCCCGGATCTGGGACGGGATCAACGACCCCATCATGGGTCGGATCTGCGATACGATGAAGCCCTCCCGCTTTGGCCGCTACCGCTCCTGGGTCCTGTACGCGGCGCTGCCGCTGGCCCTTTCGGCGGTGCTCATGTTCCTGAAATTCCCCGGCATGGGGGAGGAGGGGCATACCCTCGCCACCTGCGTTTATGCCACTGTCACCTACGTCTTTTTCGGCATGGCCTATACGGTCCTGCAGATCCCATATGGCTCCCTGGCCTCGGTGGTCACCACCGATGTCTCCGAGCGCAGCAAGCTCTCGGTCTGGCGCTCCATCGGCGCGGCCGTCGGTTCCATCCCGGTGCTGCTCATCGCGAGCTTTGCCTACGCCAAGAGGCTTGACGCAAACGGCGCTGTGGTCTTCGGTGAAAACGGCAAGGCCATCACCGACCTCCAGTATGCGCCGGTGATCCGGGGCGTGGTGATCATGGCCCTTGTCTCCTTCGTCATGCTGCTCGTCGCCTTTCGCCTGAATCGGGAGCGGGTGAAGACCCGTCCCCAGCCTGTGGAAAAGGGAGCCGCTCTCAAGGCCATGAAGCTTTTGTTTCATAACCGCGCCTTTGTCTCGGTGAGCCTCATCTCCATGCTGCTGCTCTCAGGGCAAATGTTCACCCAGAGCTTTTATACCTATCTTTTTGACGACTATTTCCATGCCAACTGGATGAACCTGGCTTCCCAGGCCTGCACCTATTCTCCCATGCTGGTCATGATGTTCCTTCTGCCCGGCATGGCGCGGAAGATCGGCAAGAAAGAGGTCTGCGCCGTGGGTGTGGCGGCTGCGGCGGCAGCAAACCTGATCCTCTTCTTCCTGCGGGGTATGGAACCGGAGCTGCTCATGTGGATCTTCCTGGCCCTCTGCTTTGTCAGCGGCTGCGGCCTTACCACGCTGGTCATGCAGCTCTGGGCCATGGTTACCGACGCTATTGACGATATCGAGGTCAAAACCGGCAGCCGGGACGACGGCACCGCCTATTCTGTCTTCAACTTCTTCCGCAAGCTGGGTCAGGTCCTCTCCGCCGTCTGCGTAAACGGCGCGCTTTTGGGCATGCATTACAAGGTGGAAAAGGGAGCCGTCCAGACCCTGGAGAATCTGCGAAGAATGTACGATCTGGCGACCCTGATCCCCGCTGTGCTCTTCGGCCTGATGGCCCTGCTCCTCTTCCTGTCCTATCCCCTGACCCGTCATAAGGTGCAGGAGCTGCAGATCCTGAAGGAGCAAAAGCTGAAAGAATCCTATGAAAACAAGTTGATTGACATATGATAAAAGGAACCACCGGGAAGTGAACCCGGTGGTTCTCATTATCTTTTTCTGGCGGGACAGAACCAAACTGGCTTGTCCTCGGGGGAGCAGGGGATCGTCACTCGTGTGCCGGCGGGGATCGGTTTTCCTTCGCCCCGCAGCTGCCAGAAAGCTCTGTTTTTTGGCAGAAGCACGGTTACGCTTTCGGCTCCTTTGTCAAACACCGGGCAGATCAGCAGTGCTTCCCCCAAGAAGAAGCAGTCGCTTTCACAGTCATAGCCCGGATCCTGCAGAAAAACGGGGCGGATCAGGGGCAGGTTTTCCTTTCTGCCTTTCTCATATTCCCGCCAAATATAGGGCAGCATCCGCTCCCGCAGGCGAAAGAGCCGTCTTACGGCCTCCATCTTCTCCGGATAGAGCCAGGGCATGGTGCTCTCCTCCCCCGGTTTCCAGGAGTGGAGCACAAAACGGGGGAGAAACACCCCGTACTGCAGCCAGCGCAGGAAGAGCTCCTCCTCGGGCCTGGGTCCGGCAAAGCCGCCGATATCGGGCCCGAAAAAGCTGAAGCCGGTGAGGGCCATGGTCATGGCCTGGTAATGGTTAAAGCGCAGGTCCCGGAAATCCGTCAAATTGTCCCCGGTCCATGTGCTGGCCACCCGCTGGGTGCCGGCGATGCCGCAGCGGGAGATGTTGAAGGGCAGAAATGCCTGCCCCAGGGTCTCCGTGCATGCCTCCCGGCTGGCCCTTGCCATCAGATAACTGAATAAGGGCCGAATCCTCCTTGCGGGGATCTCATGTCCGAATCCGCAGGCCAGGACCTCCTTATCCAGCACGTCGTACTCGTTGTTGTCGTTCCAGATGCTGTGATAACCCCTTTCTACCAGCTCCCTGCGCACGCAGTACTTCCAGAAATCGTAGGCGCCGGGATTTGTAAAGTCCAGGTAGCTTGCCATGCCGCCCCAGAAGGGGAAGCAGGCGGGACTCCCGTCGGCATAGTGGAGGAACCAGCCCTTCTCCGCGATCTGGCGGTATAGAGGATGCTCGGTCAGAAAGGCAGGCTTCACATTGGGGATCAGCTCCATGCCGTGCTCGCGAAAATACGCGGTCAGCCCTTCCGGCGAGGGGATCTTGTCTCGGTTCCAGTGGAACACACAGCGCTGCTGCCCGATTTGGGTATAGCCGCTGGAGAGGTAAAAGCCGCCTGCCGGCAGCCCTTCGCTCTCGCACTTTTCCACAAAGTCCCGGAGCCTTCTGTCGCTGTCGGGTGCGTCTGTATACTCCATGGTACTGCCGCAGTAGTGAAAGGCCCAATCCGGAACCCTTCCCACACCGCCGCACAGGCCGATGAAAGAGCGGAGGATCTCCTTAGTGCTTCCCAGAAAGAGATAGCAGACCAGGTTTTCCTCTTCGAAACGGATGGAGTTGAAGGACTCAAAGTAATTGTCATGCTCCTGGCCGAAATTGACTCTTCCGTTGGAATAGGTATCGTAATACAGTCCGTAAGAACCGGCTTCGTTTTCGCAGATGTAGAAGGGGATCTGCTTGTAGAGCGGGTCGCTGGTCTCGGCGTGAAAGCCCATGGAATCCACGGCCTCCAGCGTAAAGCTCCGTCCGCTCTTGTTCACACGGCCGCCCTTGTCGCCCAGGCCGAAGATCCGCTCTCCCTCGTGGCGGAGGGTGTAGTGTGCGGAGCCCTCCCCCAGCTCTCCGTCAAAGTTATAGGCAAGACCGGACCGGTCCGCGTAGAGCAGGCCCTTCTGCGTCCTCGCCTGGATCCGGAAGTTCTTCTTTTCTACCGTGAAATCCACGCCGCCAAGGGAGAAGAAAAGCGCGTCCTCCTCTTCCCGGACAGCAGGAGAGACCGACTTCAGCCCCTCGGTGGAGAGCTTGTCCCGCCCTTCCGGGGGGCAGTCGCCCTCCAGGGGCCAGACGCTCCAGGTGGGAAGGAGCGGCGTTCCCTCGCGGATCAGAGCCACCCGCAGCAGGTTTTCGCAAAAATCCAGCTGCATGCTGACTCCGTTCGCTTCATAGCGACGCATGGTGGGGCTGCATTCCGCAAGACGAAAGCGATGATCAAATTTCATCCTTGGGATCTCCTTTTTGCAGCATGTTACCGATGAGCTTGCCGTAGTGCACATGGCCCATGGCGGTGCGCAGCGGTGTGATATGCAGGACCCGTCCCCGGCCCTTTTCGGTTTTTTGCCAGAGCGGCAGTCCGCCGCCGTTGGGGTCTCCCGTTCTCGCAAAGTTTGCCAGATACTGCGCAAGTTCTCCTGATGCCTCCCGGTCACGTCTGCCATAGGGCCGCCAGCTGTCTTCCAGCGTCTCGAAGATGTAGCGCAGGTCGCAGGAATGGAAAGCCCGGTTGTCGTCTCCGGGAGAATCCAGGTCAAAGTAATACACATAAGCGCCGTTGGCTCTGGCATAGCGCTTGCCGATGAAGGCCATCACCGGAGCGTACATATCGTTGTTGGTAAAGCCTATCAGCGTGTCCACCGGCAGGGGATGGTGGATCAGCCTGTCCACAGGCTCCGGGATCAGCAGCCCGTCGATCACCGGCATGGTGTTGTAGATGTTGTCTTTCCGCTTCTGGTGCATCCGCTCCGTGGCGTCAAACAGCGTGTCCAGTGAGACCCTTCTCAATTCTTCCAGACTCCCGCAGCCGGCCTCCTCCATGTAGTCCAGCCAGTAGGCATGGGTGTCTTCCGCCCTCTTCGGCAGGGCGAATTTGGGGAACAGGCCCGCGCCGGACATCATGGCTGCCCGCCGGAAAAGTCCGGCATTCGCCCGGTTCAGGCAGAGATACTGGATGGAGATCGCCCCGGCGCTCTGCCCCAGCAGGGTGATGTTATCCCCGTCGCCCCCGAAGTCTCCAATGTGCTTTTTCACCCAACGTACCGCCGTGAGCTGGTCATCCAGCCCGAAATTGCCGTCCCGACCGTACCGCTTTCGGACCTCCTCGTGGCAGAGATAGCCCAGGGGACCTACCCGGTAGTTGGCAAACACCGTGATGATCCCCCGGCAAGCAAGCCCGGCCCCGTCAAAGGGCGATTCCGCATTCAGCCCGGAATCAAAGCCGCCCCCGTGGAAAAAAAGCGTCACGGGGCAGTTTTTTGCCCCTTTGGGGGTGAAGATGTTCAGGTTCAGGCAGTCCTCGCTGTATCGGTATTCGGCCCCTTCGCGGAATTCCTTCTTGTAAAAGCGCCGGGTGGGATGCTCCAGATGCTCGTGCCAGGCCCGGTTCTGGGGACAGCCGGGACCAAAGTCTGTGGCGTCCAGAGTTCCTTCCCAGTTATCCACAGACTCGCAGTAGGCAAAGCGCTGTGCGCGGGCATAGGGTACGCCCAGAAACTCCAGGCAGCTTTCCCGCTCGTTCCCGCGGATCTCTCCGCAGGCGCTGTTGATCGTGACCGACCCGATCCGGTCCTTCTTTGTCATGCTCCGTCACCTCTTACGCCTATTATAACAAAAGCGTTCACGCTTTTCCACAGGCAATCGGGAGAATCCCGGCAGTTTATCTTGTGTTTCCGGATCGTACGTGGTACAATATACTGAAATATAATGTGCGGGGATCGCTATGGACGCTTTTAAACTTGTTTCAACTTATAAGCCTACCGGGGACCAGCCGGAGGCCATCGACGATCTGGTCATGGGCCTGGAAAACGGCCTAGATGAGCAGGTGCTGCTGGGCGTTACCGGCTCAGGCAAGACCTTCACCATGGCAAATGTCATAGCCCGGCTCAATCGGCCCACTCTGGTCCTGGCCCACAACAAGACTCTGGCCGCCCAGCTCTGCAGCGAGTTCAAGGAGTTTTTCCCGGAAAACGCCGTGGAATACTTCGTCTCCTATTACGACTATTACCAGCCCGAGGCCTATATTCCCCATACGGATACCTATATCGAAAAGGACGCCTCCATCAACGATGAGATCGAGCGCCTCCGCCACAGCGCCACCTCCAGCCTCTTTGAGCGGCGGGATGTGATCGTGGTGGCCTCCGTCTCCTGCATCTACGGTCTGGGCGATCCCATCGACTATGCCAACATGGTCATCTCCCTCCGCCCGGGCCAGACCCGGAATTTTGACGAGCTGCTGCGCAAGCTCATCGAGATCCGCTATGAGCGAAACGATATCGCCTTCGAGCGCAACAAGTTCCGCGTGCGGGGCGATACGGTGGAGATATTCCCGGCCTATGCAAACGACCGGGCCATCCGGGTGGAGTTTTTCGGGGATGAGGTGGACCGAATCAGCGAGATCAACGTGGTCACCGGGGCTCCCACCCGGGTGCTGAACCATGTGGCCATCTATCCCGCCAGCCACTATGTCACTACAAAAGAGAAGATGGCCGCCGCCATCGACCGGATCCGCGCCGAGTGTGACGCTCGGGTCGCCTGGTTCGAGGCGAACAACAAGCTGCTGGAGGCCCAGCGCATCCGCCAGCGCACGGATTACGATATCGAGATGATGCAGGAACTGGGTTATTGCTCCGGCATCGAGAACTACTCCCGGGTCATTTCCAATCGGGAACCCGGCAGCCCGCCCATGACCCTGCTGGACTATTTCCCCAAGGATTTTCTGCTCTTTGTGGATGAAAGCCATGTGACTCTGCCTCAGGTCCGCGCCATGTACCGGGGGGACCGGGCGAGAAAGGAATCCCTGGTGGACTTCGGCTTCCGTCTTCCTTCTGCCTTTGATAACCGTCCCTTGAAGTTCGATGAGTTCACCCAGCGGATCCATCAGCGTATCTATGTCTCCGCCACCCCCGGAGACTATGAGAAGGAGCGGGCCGGCCAGGTGGTGGAGCAGATCATCCGACCCACCGGTCTTCTGGACCCGGAGATCTTTGTTCGCCCCATTGAGGGCCAGATCGACGATCTCATCGGCGCCATCAACGAGAAGATCGACCTGGGTCAGCGCACCCTGGTCACGACTCTCACCAAGAAGATGGCGGAGGACCTCTCCTCCTATCTGCTCAACGCCGGCATCCGCTGCCGCTACATGCACCACGACATCGGCACCATCGAGCGTATGGAGATCATCCGGGATCTGCGTCTCGGGGAATTTGACGTGCTGGTGGGCATCAACCTCCTGCGGGAAGGTCTGGACATCCCCGAGGTAGGTCTTGTGGCCATCCTGGACGCGGATAAGGAGGGCTTCCTTCGCAGTGAGACCAGCCTGATTCAAACGGTGGGCCGCGCCGCCCGCAACGCGGACAGCTATGTCATCATGTACGCCGATACGATCACGCCCTCCATGCGCGCCTGCATCGACGAGACGGAGCGCCGCCGCGCCAAGCAGATCGCCTATAACAAAGCCAACGGCATCGTGCCCAAGACCATCATCAAGAGCGTCCGGGATCTCATTGAGATCTCCGCCGCGCCGGAGAGCGGCGCCAAGGCGAAGGGCGTGAAGATGACCGAGCGGGAGCGGAAGGAACTGATCCAGGAGCTGGAGAGCAAGATGCGCAAGGCCGCCCAGATGCTGGAATACGAGATCGCCGCCCAGCTCAGGGACGAGATCATTCGCCTGCGGGGCGAGAATTGAGGTCAGACCATGAAACTGATGATATTGGACGGCAACAGCATCGTGAACCGGGCCTTTTTCGGCGTCCGGCCCCTGACCGCGCCGGACGGCACCCCCACCAACGCCCTCTACGGCTTCCTTGCCATCCTCCAGCGTCTGCTGGAGGAGCAGAAGCCCGAGGCGGTCTGCGTCAGCTTTGACCTGAAGGCGCCCACCTTCCGGCACCGCGCCTTTGACGGCTATAAGGCCAAGCGCTCCGGCATGCCGGAGGATCTGGCGGTGCAGATGCCGTTGCTGAAAGAATTGCTGGACGCTATGGGCATCCGTCGCTACGAACTGGAGGGCTACGAGGCCGACGATATCCTTGGCACCGCAGCCCGGATCTGCGAGGAAAAGGGCTGGAACTGCGTTATCGTCACCGGTGATAAGGACTCTCTCCAGCTGGTGAGCGAAACCACCAGCGTCTGCAATGTGAAGACCCGCATGGGCCAGACTGAGACCATCCTCTATACACCTCAGGTGTTTCGGGAAGAATATGGCTTCGATCCTCCTAAAATGGTGGATCTGAAGGCCCTCATGGGTGACAGCTCCGATAACATTCCCGGCGTTCCCGGTATCGGTGAGAAGACTGCCCTGGATCTCCTCCACCGTTACGGCAGCCTGGACGGGATCTATCAGGACCTGGACGCGCTGGATGTGAAGCCAGGCGTCCTGAAAAAGCTCCGGGAAGGGGAGGAGAGCGCCAGGCTTTCCTTCTGGCTGGCTACCATCCTGCGAGAGGTGCCGCTGGCCTTTGACCCGGCGGAAAATCGCTGGGAGAGGGACTATACGCCCCAGCTCTATCCCATGATGCAGCGCCTGGGCTTTTTGAAATTTATCGAACGCTGGGGCCTTGCGCCCACAGAAGAGATCGCTGCCGCACAGGAGAGCGATTGTCTGCCCAGTCTGGAACTGGACGAGGCCGGCGCCCTTTCCCTTGCGGAGAAGCTCCCCGAGCTTGGGACCCTTGCGGTCTTTCCCCTGGACGGGCTGGACCACCTGGAGCTCTGCGACGGCAAAAGCGTATGGTCTGCGCAGTGGACTGCCTGCGGCGAGGGCTTCAATCAGCTCCTTCGCGCTCTTTTCTCCCCGGCGGTCCCCAAGATCGCCCATGATCTGAAGGACTTGATGGGGCTTCTCCTGAAAGAAAAGCTCTCGCTGGAGGGTTTCGTCTTCGATACTGCCCTGGCTGGCTATCTGTTGGAGGCAACAGCCGGCAGCTATGCTGTGGAAAAGCTCTCTCTGCGCTATCTGGGCTACGAAAAGCACGGCGCGGAGGCTCTCTGGCTCCTCCACGCCCCCATGGGGGCAAAGCTCCGGGAGATGGGTATGACGGACCTCTATCTACAAGCCGAGCTGCCCCTCTGCGCGGTTCTTGCCCGGATGGAAGAGAGCGGCTTTTTGGTGGACCGCAAGGCTCTCTCCGATTTTGGTGACAGTCTCAATGCGGGCATCGCCGCTCTTCAGGAGAGCATCTGGGCTCATGCCGGACATGAATTCAACATCCAGTCTCCCAAGCAGCTGGGGACTGTGCTCTTCGAGGAGCTGATGCTCCCCTCCGGCAAAAAGACCAAGACCGGCTGGAGCACCAACGCGGACGTGCTGGACAAGCTCCGGGGCAAGCATCCCATCGTGGGAGAGATCCTGGAGTACCGGGAGCTCACCAAGCTCAAATCCACCTATGCCGACGGGCTTTTGAAGGTCATCGATGCTGACGGACGCATCCACACCAGCTTCCAGATGACTGTCACCGATACAGGCCGCCTCTCCTCCCGGGAGCCCAATCTGCAGAATATCCCCATTCGCAAGAAGCTGGGCGGTCAGATCCGCAACATGTTTGTGGCGGGCCCCGGAAAAGTTCTCGTGGACGCGGACTACAGCCAGATCGAGCTGCGCCTCCTGGCCCACATCTCCGGGGACGAGGCCATGCGGGACGCTTTTTTGAGCGGGGAGGACTTCCACGCCGTCACCGCCTCCAAGGTCTTCAACGTCCCGCTGGATCAGGTCAGCGCAACGCTGCGCAGCCGTGCCAAGGCGGTGAACTTCGGCATCGTGTACGGCATCTCCGCCTTCTCCCTCAGCCAGGATATCGGCGTTTTTCCCAACGAGGCCAAGGCCTATATGGAGGCCTATCTGGAGAAGTACCACGGCGTGCGGGATTATATGAAGCGCGTGGTGGAGGAAGCAAAGGAAAAAGGCTATGTTTCCACGCTCTACGGCCGCCGCCGCGAGCTGCCGGAGCTCAAGAGCAGCAACTTTAACCTCCGCTCCTTCGGAGAGCGGGTAGCCCTCAACATGCCCATTCAAGGCACCGCAGCGGATATCATGAAGTTTGCCATGGTCCATGTGGAGCAGCGCCTGCGTCAGGGAGGGCTGGAGGCAAAGCTCCTGCTGCAGGTCCACGACGAGCTTATCGTGGAGTGTCCCGAGAATGAGACTGCCCTTGTCAGCCGGATCCTCAAAGAGGAGATGGAGAACGCTGCCAGCCTCTCCGTGCCTCTCACGGTAGAGGTCAACAGCGGACACAGCTGGGGGGAGGCGCACTGATGGCCGTTCAAATCCTGGATGCGCAGCCCCATCACCTGCCGCAGATCGAGGAACTGGAGCAGCAGTGCTTCTCGATTCCCTGGACCTGGGACCAGCTGATGAGTCAGCTGCCGGACGATTGCCATGAGTTTCTGGCCGCCGAGCAGGAGGGCAAGGTCCTGGGCTATGTGGGTATGATGACGGTCCTGGATGAGGGCTATATCTCCAACGTGGCCGTGGACCCGGCCTTCCGCCGCCAGGGGATCGCCGATCTTCTGATCACGGAACTCCTGGAGCGCTCCCGGATCCGCGAACTCAGCTTCGTGACCCTGGAGGTCCGGGAGCACAACAAGCCTGCCATCGCGCTTTACCGCAAGCATGGCTTCGCTCCCGTAGGGCTTCGCAAGAATTATTATGAGCTTCCGGTTGAGAACGCTCTGTTGATGACGAAATACTTGAAATGAGGTGCGGGCAATGAAAATTCTTGCCTTTGAGTCCACCTGCGACGAGACCGCTGTGGCCGTCGTCGAGGATGGACGCCATATTCTGACCGATCAGATTTTTTCCCAGGCTCAGCTCCACGCGGTCTATGGCGGCGTGGTGCCGGAGATCGCCTCCCGCTGCCATGTGGAATCCATTTCCCTCCTGGCCCAGCGGGCCATTGAGGCTGCCGGCATCACCCGCAAAGACATTGACGCGGTGGCCGTCTCCTATGCCCCGGGACTCATAGGAGCGGTGCTGGTGGGGGTGAACTTCGCCAAGGCCACAGCCCTTTCTCTGGGCGTACCGCTGATCCCGGTGCATCACATCCGGGGCCATATCGCCGCCAATTACCTTGCCTATCCCGAGCTGGAACCGCCCTTCCTCTGCCTTGCCATTTCCGGCGGCAACACCATCCTTGTGGATGTGCGCGGCTATACGGATATGAAGATCCTGGGCGCCACCCGGGACGATGCGGCAGGGGAGTGCTTCGACAAGACCGCTCGGGTCCTGGGTCTGCCTTATCCCGGCGGCAAGCCCATCGACCAGCTTTCCCAGGGCGGGGATGATCAGCGCTATGCTTTTCCCCTGGCCCATGTGGCGGGCAATCCCTATGATATGAGCTTTTCGGGCCTGAAGACCGCGGTGATCAACCTGGTTCATAACGCCCAGCAAAAAGGGGAGGAGATCGACCGGGCCGGTCTGGCCGCTTCCTTCACCAAGGCCGTCAGCGACAGTCTTGTTCCCCGTACGGTGATGGCGGCAAAAGAACTGGGCTATGATAAGGTTGTCGTAGCCGGCGGCGTTGCCGCCAACTCCCGCATCCGTGCCGATTTCCAGAAGGCGGCGGAGGAAACCGGCTTTTCTCTCTATGTGCCGCCGCTGAAGCTCTGCGGCGACAACGGCGCCATGATCGGAGCACAGGGTTACTATGAGTACCTGGCAGGCGTACGGGCCGGCAGCGATCTGAACGCCTACGCCACCATGGACCTGTAAAATCAGATGCAAGAAGGAGGGGGGCTCTCTTGAACATTCACGACGGACATCGGGAGCGCCTGCGGGAGAGCTTTCGCCAGAACGGCCTGGACGGTTTTGACGCCATCCGTTCTCTGGAGCTGCTGCTGCAGTATGCGATTCCCCGCCGGGATACCAATCCTATCGCCCATGCTCTCCTGGATCACTTTGGCTCGCTCCAGGAAGTCTTCGACGCCAGCGAACAGGAGCTCCTCCAGGTGGATGGGATCGGCCTTTCTGCCGCGGTGCTGCTGCGTATGGTACCGCAGATCGTGAAAAAGAGCGCGGTGGATCGGGCGGCGGAGCTTCGCTATCTCACGTCCACAGCCGATGCCAGGGATTATCTCATGCCGCATTTCCTCTATGAACGGGATGAAAAGGCTCTTCTCCTGTGTTTGGACAGTCAGAGGCGGGTCATCCGCTGCGAGGAGCTGGCCAGAGGGGTGGTCAACGCCGTCAGTATCGACGTTCGCCGTGTTCTGGAGATTGCCCTCAAGCAGCGTGCCTGCAGCCTGATCCTGGCCCACAACCATCCGGATGGCCCTGCCAGCAACTCCCGGGAGGACGACCTGGTCACCGGTCAGCTTTTCCAGTCGCTTCGTACCGTCGGGATCGACCTGATAGACCATCTGATTTTCGCACGGGACGGTGTCTTTTCTTATCGGGACTCCGGCGCGCTTCAGCTCCTGAGCTATTATTGAAAATGGCTTTATGTAAACCGATTCTTGTATTTTTTTTGTAACCCACCCCCATTTCCGGGTTCGGCATTTTTTTCCTATTTTCCGCAAAATCCTTTGTGTGTCAACAAAAATCGACTGTTGAAAAGCCTGTTGAAAATGTTGATAACTATTTGAAATCGTTTTATTCCCTTCGATTATGTTACTCTGATGATCCGTGCCATGAGGTTTGTGTTTTCCTGTGATTGCTTCTTTTTTCGAACCTTTTTTGTCGGATGCTATTCTGTGTTGGGCCAAATCGATTCCAACTTGTAATTCAATCAGAACGTGTGATTCCTGATTGTACTTTTTTGCTGCAAGATTTGCTTTTTTTGTTTCCAAAGCTTCTTTTCTGAACTGTGTAGGTTTGTCAATGATGTGTTACACATCAGGAAAAGAAGAAAGGACCTGTTTAGGCGAGCGCCAGCCGAGGGGACGCATAGGGAAGTCGTTATATTTGTATTGCCAGAGAGCAAGCTGTTTTTGGAAGTCCTCGAAGG
>JAFSMZ010000077.1:0-34769 GCA_017447685.1 Oscillospiraceae bacterium | reverse complement strand
TCCTTCGAGGACTTCCAAAAACAGCTTGCTCTCTGGCAATACAAATATAACGACTTCCCTATGCGTCCCCTCGGCTGGCGCTCGCCTAAACAGGTCCTTTCTTCTTTTCCTGATGTGTAACACATCATTGACAAACCTACATTGTGGTGAGACGCGCAGAATCTGTGCCTGCACATGAAAGCGCGTTTCCTGGCTCGCCCCGCCGTGAGGCAGGGGAGAGCTGGCGCGACAGCGCCTGAGAGGGGAACAAACAGGTCCAGCGGCCCCTCTCCGTCGCTTCGCGACACCTCTCCCCGTCGCGGGGAGAGGCAAGAGAGCGGCTTCATTCTGTCGACAAAGAAAAACTCCGCAGAGACGCATCTGCTGCGCTTCTGCGGAGTTTTTGAGTTTCGGTATCGATCAGTCGCCCATGCAGATGCCGATGTCTCTTGCCACCTGGATGATGGGGTGGTCCACCGGCAGGAACTTGGTCTTGCTGGCAGCCTCGTCCAGGGGAATGGAGGTGATCTGCCCGCCCTGGATGGCCACCATGCGGCCATACTGCTTCTTCACGATGAGATCCGCCGCGGCTGTGCCGAATTGGGTGGCCAGCAGCCGGTCATAGGGGCAGGGGGGACCGCCGCGCTGATAGTGACCGGGCACGGTGACCCGGGTGTCCTGGCCGGTGATGCGCTCGATCTCGGAGGCGATGGCGTAGGAGACGGTGGGGTAGGGGCTGTTCTCCTTTTTCTTGCGGGCCTCCTCCTCGCTGAGGACCTTGTCGTACTTGGAGACGGCGCCCTCGGCGCAGGCGATGATCGAGAAGCCGTGGCCGGTTTTCTTCCGCTTGCGGATGAGTTCGGCTACCTTTTCGATGTCATAGGGGATCTCGGGGATGAGGATCACGTCGGCACCGGAGGAGATACCGGCGCTGAGGGTGAGCCAGCCGGCGTCCCGGCCCATGAGCTCCACCACAAAGACCCGGCCGTGGGAGCAGGCGGTGGTGTGCAGATAGTCCATGACGTTGGTGGCGATGTTCACCGCGCTCTGGAAACCGAAGGTAGTGTCTGTGCCGTAGATATCGTTGTCGATGGTCTTGGGAAGGGTGACCACGTTCATGCCGTAGTCGGCAATGAGCTTGGCGCTCTTCTGGGTGCCATTGCCGCCCATGATGACGAGACAATCCAGGTTCAGACGATTGTAGGTGCTCATCATGTCCGGAAGCAGGCTGTTGCCGTCTTCGTCCACGATGTCCTTGCCGGGGACGTAGCGCTGACGGGAGGTGCCAAGGATGGTTCCGCCCTGGGTGAGGATGCCGGAGAAGTCCTTGGGTTCCATGTACTTGTAATCGCACTCGATGAGACCGCGATACCCGTCGTACATGCCATAGATCTCCACGTTGGGGATGCGCTCGAAAAGGGCTTTGCCGACGCCGCGGATGGCCGCATTCAGACCCTGGCAATCCCCGCCGCTGGTGATCAGAGCGACGCGTGTCATTCTTTTCATAACAGGGATCTCCTTCCCACAAAAATCTACAATCCATTATGGAACAGGATCACGCAAAATGCAAGTGCAAATGCACAATTTTTGGACAGTTCCCGAAAAGTGTATGATAGACAAGGCAGAGCCGCTTTGCTATAATCCAATTGTATCATCGCCGGGGTGTACTCTGGCGCAAGGAGTGGAAAACATGAAAAAACCTGTCATCATTACGGCCGACAGCACCGTGGATCTTTCCCGGGAGCTGAAGGAACGTTACGATATTCGCATCATCCCCCTGATGATTACCCTGGGAGAGGATCATTTCGTGGACGACGGCAGCAGCTTTACGCCGCTGGACATGTACGAGCGCTATCACAAGGACGGCCTGCTGCCCAAGACCTCCGCCCCCGGCGTGCAGGAGTTTCTGGAATTCTTCGGGCCGCTGGTGGAGCAGGGCTGCGAGATCGTCCATCTGGACATCAGCGCGGAGCTCTCCAACACCTTTAACGCCGCCCGTCTCGCCGCGGCGGAGCTGGAAGGCGTCTATGTGGTGGACAGCCGCATGCTCTCCACCGGTGTGGGCCTGCTTGCCATCGAGGGAGCCGAGTGCCGGGACCGGGGCATGGGAGCAAAGGAGATCGCCGAGCGTCTGGAGAGCCTGCGGCAGAAGGTCTCCACCAGCTTCGTGCTGGACACGCTGGAGTTCATGTGGAAGGGCGGACGCTGCACCGGCGTGACGGCCCTGGGCGCCAATCTCCTGAAGCTGAAGCCGGCCCTGGAAATGAAGGACGGCAAGCTCGGCGTCTACAAGAAATACCGGGGCAACATCGAGAAGGTCTACGAGCAGTATATCCGGGAGCGGCTGGAGGGCAAAAAGGTCCGGCCCGGCCACATCTTCCTCACCGAATCCGGCGAGATCGAGCCGGAGGTGGTGGAGCGGATGTGCGCGCTTGCCAAAGAACTCTCCGGCTGCCGGGAGGTCCACCACACCATGGCGGGCTGCACCGTCGCCACCCACTGCGGCCCCAAGACCCTGGGCGTCCTGTTCATCGAAGAGTAAGAGGATCATAGGAAAAAGCCTTTCTGTGCACCCGGCACAGAAAGGCTTTTTTCACGCTTCACGCTTCACTCGTCCCATAGCCCAGGGGATTCTTGCTCTGCCAGGCCCAGGTGTCCCGGCACATGTCCTCCAGCGTGTACTGGGCCTTCCAGCCCAGAAGCTGAGCGCTCTTGTCCGGGCTGGAGTAGACGGTGGCCAAGTCGCCGGGGCGGCGGGGTGCGATCTCATAGGGGATCTTGACGCCGTTGACCCGCTCGAAGGTCTTGACCATGTCCAGCACGCTGTAGCCGGTGCCTGTGCCCAGGTTGAAGACGTTCTCCCCTCTGTGGCTGCGCATGTAGTCGATGGCGGCCACGTGACCTCTGGCCAGGTCCACCACATGGATGTAGTCCCGCACGCCGGTGCCGTCGGGGGTGTTGTAGTCATTACCGAAGATATTCAGATGGTCCCGCCGGCCCACTGCCACCTGGGAGATGAAGGGCATCAGGTTGTTGGGGATGCCCCGGGGATCCTCGCCGATGAGGCCGCTGCGGTGGGCGCCGATGGGGTTGATGTAGCGCAGCAGGGAGACAGAGAAGTCGTCCACGGCCTTGGCGGTGTCCCGCAGGATCTGCTCGGACATGTACTTGGTCCAGCCGTAGGGGTTGGTGCAGTTACCGGTGCGGCTGGTCTCCTTCAGGGGCACCTCGTTGTCTCCGGAATAGACGGTGGCGGAGGAGGAGAAGACGATGTCATGCACGCCGTGATCCCGCATGGCCTCACAGAGGGTGATGGTGGAGAAAAGGTTGTTGTCGTAATACTCCAGAGGCATGACAACGGATTCGCCCACGGCCTTGAGCCCGGCGAAGTGAATGGCGCAGTCGATTTTGTGCTTTTCAAAGATCCGGTCCAGAGCGGCGCGGTTGCGCACGTCCTCCTGGTAGAAGTCCACGTGTTTGCCGGTGATCTGCTCCACCCGTTCGATGGCCTTGGCGCTGGAGTTCACCAGGTTGTCGATGACAACCACGCCGATATCCTGCTCCAGCAGTTCCACGCAGGTATGGCTTCCGATATAGCCGGCACCGCCGGTGACGAGTACGTTCATGTTCCTTTCCTCCTGTAATCAGTCCAAAAGTGTTTCGGGATAAACGCCCTCCTGACGCAGGCGGGCGATATATTGCAGTACGTCCGGCATGTCCTCCTTGTAGGTGATGCCGTGCCAGCTCTCGTGGCAGGGGAGCACCTGCACCCTGCCCTGGCCCTCGTGGATAAGGGCGTTGGTCACGAAGGGCAGGAAGTACTCCGCCTTTTCCGGATTTTTGGGCAGGTTCTCATCCAGCCAGGCGGGGAAGCGGTCCCGCAGCTGCCGCAGCATGTCCAGCCCGAAGCCCCAGAAGTTCATGGAGACCCGGCTTTCGCCGGAGAGGGGGATCCAGGTCTCGCCGTCCTCGGTATAGGCGGCGTCCTCGCCCCGCTTGGAGATTTTGGTGCGCTCCACCACGTCGGTGAGCAGGCCGTCCTCCACCTGGCAGATGCCCCGGGCCACGGTGCCGTGCTCGGTGACGGTGTTGCGCAGCAGATAGGCCACCATGGCGTGTTCATTCTCCGGCCGGTGCTTGGCAAGGAAGGCGTAGATGGTCTCAAAGGCGCCACGACCGTAGAAATCATCGGCGTTGATGACGGCAAAGGGACCGTCGATGGCCTCGGCGGCGCAGAGCACCGCGTGGGCCGTGCCCCAGGGCTTCTTCCGCTCGGGGGGAACGGCGTAGCCCTCCGGCAGCATGTCCACCTGCTGGAAGACGTAGCGCACGTCGAAGTACTGCTCCATCCGGCGTCCCACGGCGGCCTTGAAGTCCTCTTCGATCTCGTGCTTGATGATGAACACCACCTTGCGGAAGCCCGCCCGGTAGGCGTCATAGAGGGAAAAATCGATGATGGCGTGGCCGCGGTCGTCCACCGCGGTGATCTGTTTGAGACCGCCGAAGCGGCTGCCCATGCCGGCGGCCAGGATCACAAGACAAGGTTCCATAGCATTTCCTTTCCTTATAGGCTCCCCTGCCTGAGGGGAATTGCGGGCTCCCGCCGCCGGTGGCGGAAAAAGGGAGCCCGGGATTTCCGCAGCGGTCGAAAAATGCGAGGATCAGCGTTAGCCCGACGCATTTTTCGGGCACCGCAAGGCGGGAACTGTCATCCGGCGTGTCACAGTCCGCCGGATGACTGGGGGGGTATTCCTTTTTTCCGATGTGCAGCGAAGCGGGTACTATTTCGAGAGAGCTGCCCGGCAGTAGTAGTTGAAAAGACGCTCCCTCGCCAGGGTGCTGGAATCCATATGGCCGGGGTAGACCTCATAATCTCCTTCCAGGGAGCAGAGCTTGCGAAGGGAGCGCAGTTCTTCCTCCATGTCACCGCCCACAAGATCCGTTCTGCCGCAGCTGCCGCGGAAGAGAGTGTCGCCGGTGAAGAGAGCCTCGCCGCAGCGCAGGCTCACCCCGCCGGGGGTGTGGCCGGGCGTGCCGATGACTTCAAAGCGGAGCGCGCCGATCTCGATGCTGTCCCCGTCGCCGTAATACTCCCCGTTGGGGGGAAGATGGAAGGGGAAGTGGGGATCATGGCGCTGGTCCCGGTCGTCCAGCCGGTTGAGGTACACGGTGGCGCCGGTCTCCTCGGAAACGGCGTCCACCGCGCCAACATGGTCATAGTGGCCGTGGGTCAGGAAAATCGCCCTGCATTGCAGGTGATGCTCCTCCAGATAGTCCAGGATGAGGTTGCTCTCATCGCCGGGATCGATGACGGCGCAGTCCAGGCTGGCTTCGTCGGTGACCACATAGCAGTTGGTTTCCAGCTGGCCCACGGGCAGGGTCTTGATCAACATGGGTTTTACAGCTCCTTTGTATCCAGCAGAATGGTGAAGGGCCCCTCGTTCTCCGAGCGGACCAGCATTTTCGCGCCGAAGACGCCGGTCTCCACCCGGAAGCCCCGGGCGCGGCATTCGGCGATGACCAGCTCGTAGAGGGGAATGGCGGTCTCCGGCCGGGCGGCGTGGGAAAAGCCCGGGCGGCGGGACCGGCAGTCGGCAAAAAGGGTGAACTGGCTGATGATCAGCAGCTCCGCCGCGCCGGCGTTCACCGGGTTTACATTGATGCGGCCCTCCGCGTCCTCAAAGATGCGCAGACCGCAGATCTTGTCGGCGATCTTGCGGGCCTGGGCTTCGGTGTCCTCCTCGTGGACGCCCAGCAGCACCAGCATGCCCCGGCCGATGGAGCCGGCGACGGCGCCTTCGATCTCCACCGAGGCGGAATTGACTCTTGTAACGACTGCGCGCATAAATCCTCCGGAAAAGTGAACAGTGAAAAGTGAACAGAGAAGGGAGTACGATAAGAGATGAAATCTGAAAACCGGAACCGGAACACGGAAATCTGATCACTCAGCCCCGGCTGCCGTTGCGGGAGACCTCGGTGACGCTGGGGACCGTGGCAAGCTTGTTCATCGTCTGCCGCAGCTCAGCGGCGTTCTGCACCTCCAGGGTGATGACCACCAGGGCCAGACCGGAGTTATCCCGGGCGGAGAGGTTTCGCACCTTGGCGTTGAGGCTGTTGAGGACGGTGGCGATGTCCATGACAAGGCCGGAGCGATCCTTGGCGGCGATGGTGATGGTGGTGACATAGCTGTCGGTGATGTGGCTGGCCCAGGCCACCTTGATCCAGCGGCCCTCGCTGTCGGCGTCCGCCTTGCGGCGCCGGTAGTTCTGGCAGTCCTTCCGGTGGATGGAAACGCCCTGGCCCCGGGTGATGAAGCCGATGATCTCGTCCCCGGGCACGGGGGTGCAGCAGCGGGAGAATTTGACCAGGCAGTTGTCCAGTCCCTCCACCAGAATGCCATGGACGGCCTTGCCCTCCTTGCGGGCGCGCTCCTCCCGGCGTTCTGCGGCGGCGGAGACCTTGTCCAGTACGGACTTCTTCTCCGCCATCAGGGCCTTCTGTTCGTCCCGCATGCGGTTGGCCACTCTCGCGGCGGTGACGCCGCCGTAGCCGATGGCGGCATACATGTCGTCGGCGGTGGCATAGCTGAGACGTTTGAGCACCGGAGCCAGGATGGCCTCATCCTGCATGTCGTCCAGATCCAGGTCGTTGTGCCGCAGCTCGTCCTCCAGCATCTCCATGCCGCGGAGGATGTTCTCCTCCCGCCGTTCCTTCTTGTACCACTGCTTGATCTTGGTACGGGCGGAGCCGCTCTTGACGATGTTGAGCCAGTCCCGGCTGGGGCCGGGAGCGGATTTGGAGGTGCGGATCTCCACGATGTCGCCGTTCTGGAGGACGTAGTCAAAGGTCACGATGCGGCCGTTGACCTTGGCGCCCACCATGTGGTTGCCCACGTCGGAGTGAATGTTATAGGCAAAGTCGATGGGAGTGGCGCCGGCGGGCAGATTGATCACGTCTCCTTTGGGGGAGAAGACGAAGACCTCGTCGGCGAACATATCGATCTTCAGATCATGGAAGAAGTCCTGGGCGTCGGACTCCTGCTGATCCTCCAGCAGGTGACGGACCCAGGCGAATTTTTCCTCGTCGCCCTCCCGCACGGCGTTGCCGCCGCCGTCCATCTTGTATTTCCAGTGGGCGGCGATGCCGTACTCGGCAGTGTGGTGCATCTCCCAGGTGCGTATCTGCACCTCGAAGGGGATGCCTTCGGAACCGATGACGGTGGTGTGCAGACTTTGGTACATGTTGGGCTTGGGGGTGGAGATATAGTCCTTGAAACGACCCGGCACGGGCTTGAACATATCGTGGATCACGCCAAGGACATTGTAGCAGTCCGGCAGAGAGTCCACGATGACCCGGAAGGCGCAGAGGTCGAAGATGCCGTTGATGTCCAGCTTCTGAGCATACATCTTGCGATAGATGCTGTAGACATGCTTGATGCGGGAGAAAATGGAGGCCTGGATCCCCTCGCTCTCCAGCCGGGTCTGGATCTTTTCGTCCACTGTGGACATGAAGCCTTCCAGGTCGGCCATGCGGGAGTCCAGATAGTCGGTGATCTCCTTGTAGCCGGTGGGATCCAGATAGCGCAGAGCCAGATCCTCCAGTTCCCACTTGGCCTGCTGCATGCCCAGCCTGTGCGCGATGGGGGCGTAGATCTCCATGGTCTCCAGAGACTTGGTGCGCTGCTTGTCCGGCGTCTGATAGTCCATGGTGCGCATGTTGTGGAGACGGTCGGCGATTTTGATGAGGATCACGCGGATGTCCTTGGCCATGGCCATGAGCATCTTGCGCAGGTTCTCCATCTGCTCGTCTTCCTTGCTGGTGTACTGCACCCGGGTGAGCTTGGTGACGCCCTCCACGATATCCGCCACGGCGGCGCCGAAGGAATGGGCAATGTCCGCGTGGGTGAGGGCGGTATCCTCAATGATGTCGTGCAGCAGAGCGGCACAGATGGAATCTTCATCCAGACCCAGGTCCACGGAGATGTCCGCCGCGGCTACGCAGTGGGTCACGTAGGGGGAGCCGTCCTTGCGCAGCTGGCCCTCATGCGCGCGCTTTGCCATGTCATAGGCGGCACGGATCCGACCCAGGTCCATGGGATGACCTGCGTCGCGGATCTTCTGCTCCAGATCGGCGTAAAGCTTGTCCGGATCCAGAGGAGTATGCACTTTTTCGGGCGATTCGTTCATGCTGCGCTCCAAAAAAAGAAAGATTTCAGTTGACCAGGTCGGCGGACTCCCGCAGGAGATTTTGCATGACCCGGGTGGCGTTCAGATCCGCCTTGCCCTCAATGGAGGCGAGACAGGCGCCGTAAATCCGGCCGTCTCCGCTTTGGAGCAGACCGGTTTCCAGCAGGGTGATCAGGCAGAGGCAGAAACGCTCCGGTTCCATCTCCGGCGGGCAGAGGGACAAGATCCCCTCCGCCGTGTCAGGCAGGGTCAGGGCACCGTCGGCGCCTCGCCAGACGCGGACAAAGTCCGCGCGCGTAGGGGAGAAGGGAGCGGCGGCGTAGGCCGCGGTCTCATCCCGGTCCAGAATGCGGCGGCAGAGCTCCTCCGGCTCATGCCGTCGAATGGCGCTGACCACCAGCTGCACGGAGCTGTGTCCCCGGAATTCGTTGATCTGCGGGGTGAAGGCCAGGTCTACCCGGTCTCCCGCGGCGATGCCCAGGGCCTGGGCGCTGTGGGAAAAGAAGATGCCGTCCATCCGCGTGCCCCCCAGCTCCACCTGCAGCTTCAGGTGGCGGCCGCCGCCCACCTGATCGGCGGCCAGGAGCGGCACGTCGCTGAGACAGAATACCGGTTTGGGATTGGCGTTGCCGTAGGGCTCCAGCCGGTCCAGCTCCCGGACGTTTTCCAGCGTGAGCAGGGAGGCATCCCGGATCAGCAGATCGCAGGTGACCTCCGGCTGAGCCTGGGGACGGTTGGCACGATAATAGGCGTCCAGCGCCTTGCGGAATTCCGGCAGCTTGTCGCTGCGAATGGTCATGCCGGCGGCCAGCGCGTGACCGCCAAAGCCCAGCAGATGCTGGGAGCAGGCAGAAAGTGCTTCAAACAGATTAAAGCCGCCGTAGCTGCGGCAGGAGCCCTTCCCATGGTCCCCGCTGAGGCAGACCATGATGGCGGGGAGGGAAAACTGCTCGGCGAGCCGGGATGCGGCAATGCCGATGACGCCCTGATGCCACCGGTCGCTGGCCAGGACGATGGGGCCGGTGGGGTGCTTGCCCTCCAGCTTGGAGAGAGCGTCGCTCCAGATCTCGGTCTCGATGTTCTGGCGCTGTCGGTTCAGCTCGCAGAGCTCGGCGGCAAGGCCGGCGGCTTCGGCGGGATCGGTAGCCATCAGCAGATCCGCGGCCTTGGTGGCCTGACCGAGACGGCCCGCGGCGTTGAGGCGGGGGGCCAGACTGAAGCCGATGCTGGAGGCAGTGATCCGGGCGGGATCCACGCCGGTCTCCTTCAGCATGGCGGCAAAGCCGGGACGGGGAGAGCGGGCAAGCATCTCCAGACCCCGGCGCACCAGATAGCGGTTTTCCCCCACCAGGGGCATCACATCCGCCACGGTGCCCACGGCAACCAGATCCGCATAGCGGCTGAGCATGGCCTCATCGTCCCCCTCGCAGGCGCAAACCAGCTTCATGGCAACGCCCACACCGGCCAGATCCGGGTTGGGGTAGGTGTTGCCGGGCTGCTTGCAGTCGATCACGGCCACGGCGTCCGGAAGCGCGTCCGGCTTGCACTCGTGGTGATCGGTGACGATCATGTCCATGCCGATGGCCTTGGTGTGCTCGGCCTCCTCCACGGCGGTAATGCCGCAGTCCACGGTGATGAGCAGCGTGACCCCCTCATCCCGGAGACTGTCCAGCGCGGCACAGTTGAGACCGTAGCCCTCCTCGTTGCGGTCTGGGATGTAGCCGACACAATGGAGACCCTTGCTGCGCAGATAGTCGGCGACCAGACAGGTGGAGGTGATGCCGTCCACGTCATAGTCGCCATAAACGGCGACCGCCTCCTTCCGCTCGATGGCGCGGCGGAGACGCCGGACCGCCTGGGCCATGCCCTGCATCTGCATGGGATCATGCAGACAGGTAAGCCCGCCGTCCAGCAGCTCCCGGGCATCCTTCAAAGTGCGGATGCCGCGCAGCGCCAATACAGCAGAAAGAAGCGGCCCGCAGCCCGCCTGTTTCAGCTCAGCCGGGATCTCCGGCCTTGAATATGGTATTTTCCATCCCTGCGTCTTCATAAATTCCCACTCTATCTTTTTTCTCGCCTATCATTCTATCAAATCCGGCAGATGATTGCAAGGGCAGAGGGGAACTTTTTCGCAACTGTTCAGTCCCCCCCTCGGGGGACTGAACAGTTAGA
The DNA here is from genome assembly GCA_017447685.1 of Oscillospiraceae bacterium. Classification (GTDB taxonomy): domain Bacteria; phylum Bacillota; class Clostridia; order Oscillospirales; family Oscillospiraceae; genus Limivicinus. The sequence goes on along the minus strand of JAFSMZ010000077.1, from coordinate 24,432 downwards.
GGGGCACTCGCGCTTATCGCAGCGGACTGTTGGCCCGCTTTGGTCGGCGCGAGGCCTCGCAGCAGAGCTTGGATCGTCGCACGCTTCCCGCGCGTCGCCATGCTCGGCTTAGGGTGTTTTTGCCGAGGCAAAGCCCCGACAAAAACGGATCAGAAATTGTTTTTCGCCTTCCGAGGCGAAAAATCAGAAGGGAGATCCCCTCTGAACTCTCCCCCTTTTGAAGAGAGTCAAGATCGAACCAGAACACTTTTTGCTGTTTGAGACGCCTCAGCGGGTATAATCCTCCAGGCGGTCCAGGCCGCCCGCCGGGGCTTGCTCGCTGAGGACGTGGTCAAGGGCCTGACGGGGCGTACGGCAGAGACCGTAGAGCCGGAAGCAGCGCCGGGACAGAAATCCGTCCTTCGCGGCCCGCTCCAGCAGGGCGGTGAGCGGCTCGTAGTAGCCCAGGGTGTTCAGCAGGGCCATGGGCTTGCGGTGCCGGCCCAGCTGCTTCAGGGTCAAGGTCTCAAAAAACTCCTCAAAGGTGCCGATGCCGCCGGGCAGGGCGATGAAAGCCTCGCTCTCCTCAAACATGGCGGTCTTGCGCTGTGCCATGGTTTCGGTATAGACAAAGCGGCTGCAGTGGGGATAGAGGATGCCCGGCTCGTCAAAAAAGCGGGGCGCAATGCCGATGATCTCCCCGCCCAGCTCGGAGGCCCCCTCTGCACAGGCACCCATCAGCCCGTGGGCGCCGCCGCCGAAGATGAGGCTGTGCCCCTCCCCGGCCAGCAGCCTGCCGAGCTCCCGCGCCGCGTCGAAATAGGGCCGGGGCAGTTCCTGTCCGGACGCCCCGTAAATGCAGATCTTCATGAAGGGAAGCCTCCTCATAAGCGTGTTTTTCCAAATCATAACCCAAAGCGGCCGGCGAGGCAATCCTTTTTTGCGAAAAGGGGAGCCGGGAGGAAAATGTGATATAAAATATGGAACTTGATACTTGCAATTGATAGCGCGATACGCTATAATAACACTGTCAATTTTTTAACGAAAGGAAGTATCCCTCTATGGCAAATCGCATCGTACTCAATCCTGTGTCCTACCACGGCGCCGGCGCCGTCAAGGAGATCGGCGGCGAGCTGCAGCGCCGCGGCTTCAAGCGCGCCTTCATCGCCTCCGGCCGCCACGTGGTCAAATCCGGCGAGATCAAAAAGATCACCGACGTGCTGGATGAGATCGGCGTCACCTACACTTTCTTTACCGACATCAAGCCCAACCCCTCCATCGAGAACGTGCAGAACGGCGTAAAGGCCTTCCAGGACTTCAACGCTGACTGCATCATCGCTGTAGGCGGCGGCTCTGTCATGGATACTTCCAAGGCCATCGGCATCATCATCAACAACCCCGAGTTTGCCGACGTCCGCTCTCTGGAGGGCGTGGCCCCCACCAAGAAGCACGCGGTATTCACCATTGCCGTGCCTACCACCGCCGGCACCGCCGCCGAGGTCACCATCAACTATGTCATCACCGACGTGGAGAAGAAGCGCAAATTCGTCTGCGTGGACGTGAACGACATCCCCGAGGTGGCCGTGGTGGATCCCGAGATGATGTACACCATGCCCAAACCCCTCACCGCCGCCACCGGTATGGACGCTCTGACCCACGCCATTGAGGGCTATATCACCAAGGGCCACTGCGAGATCTCCGATATGTTCCATCTCGAGGCCATCCGTCTGATTGCGAAGAACCTGCGCGCCGCCGTCGAGAACGACGAGGCGGGCCGCAACGGCATGGCGCTGGGCCAGTATATCGCGGGCATGGGCTTTAGTAACGTGGGCCTCGGCATCGTCCACTCCATGGCTCACGGCCTGAGCGCCCTGTATGACACGCCCCACGGCGTAGCCTGCGCCATCCTGCTGCCCCTGGGCCTGGAGTACAACGCTCCCGTCTCCGGCCAGCGCTACCGCGCCATCGGCAAGGCCATGGAGGTCCCCTATATCGACTCCATGAGCGATGAAGAGGCCGCCAAGGCCACCATCGCCGCCGTCAAGAAGCTGGGCGCCGATGTGGGCATCCCCGCCGACCTGAAGGAGATCCTGAAGGACGAGGACGTGCAGTTCCTCGCCGAGAGCGCCTTTGCCGACGCCTGCCGCCCCGGCAATCCCCGGGACACCAGTGTGGAGGAGATCGCCGCCCTCTACCGCAGCCTGATGTGATACGATCGAACCCAAAAAGCACCCCCTTCGCGGTCCGCCGCGAAGGGGGTGCTTTTCCGTTGTTGTCGTGATCCCGGCTTTACAGGTCCAGGCTGCCGATCCAGGAGCGCAGCTCGCTCTCCCCGGCTCTGGCGGAGAAGCGCCTGCCGGTCAGGACTCTGGCGCCCCGGGCCAGCCTTTCGATGCGGCCCTGGCCCTCGCCCAGCTGGCTGCCGCCGGAGGTGAAGAAGGGGACCACGGTCTTGCCGCTGAGGTCATAGGCGTCCAGGAAGCTGTCGATGATGCTGGGCTCCCGGTACCACCAGATGGGAAAGCCCAGGAAAAGGACCTCTGCCTCCGCCACCGGTGCGGCGGCGTCGGCCAGGACGGGGCGGCAGTCGGGGTCCTGCATCTCCAGGGTGCTGCGGGACTTTTTGTCCATCCAGTTCAGGTCCCTGCGCTCATAGGGGATGGCGGGGCGGATCTCGTAGAGCTCTGCTCCCGCGGCAGAGGCGAGAGTCCTGGCCAGCTTCGCGGTGCTGCCGCTGGCGGAGAAATAGACGACGACGGTTTTCGGCATGGTTGTTTGTTCCTTTCCCTTACAGCTTGTTGTAATCTTCCTCAGATACCGGCTCCAGCCACTCGTTGGAGGTGCTCTCCCCGGCCACCTCGATGGCCAGGTGGGAGAACCAGCTGTCCGCCGCGGCGCCGTGCCAGTGCTTTGCGTTTGCGGGGATGTTCACCACGGTGCCCGGGGTCATCTCCACGGGCTCTTTGCCCCACTCCTGATACCAGCCACGGCCGCCCACGCAGATGAGCAGCTGGCCGCCGCCGGAGGCCGCGCGGTGGATGTGCCAGTTGTTGCGGCAGCCGGGCTCAAAGGTCACGTTGAAAACGGGGACCTGCCGGGTTGAGACGGGCGCCAGATAGCTCTGCCCCACGAAAAACTGCCCGTAGGGGTTCTCCTGGCCGATGGGGAAGAAGATGCTGTTCTGGTAGGCGTCCTTTTCGCTGCGGACAGGGGGCTCCTCGTTCCAGATCTCCTTGGCCTGGCGGAACACGGCCCAGCCCTTGGGCCAACCCACATACATGGTGGCGTGGGTGATGACGGCGGCGATCTCCTCTTTGGTGACGCCGTTGTTTTTGGCGTTCTGCAGATGGTAGCCCAGGGAGGAATCGGTGATGCCGGAGGCCATCAGCGACACCACGGTGATGATGCACTTGGTCTTCAGGTCCAGGGCTTCCTCGTTCCAGACCTCCCCGAACAGCACGTCGTCGTTGAGATGGGCGAAGCGGGGGGCAAAATCTTCCAGCTGTGTCCGCCCGGCGGTCTGTGTGATCTTCTTGCTCATTTCTCTCTCCCTATCGTTTGATGAATTGCAGATCCTGTTCCGGCAGCGCCTCGTCGGAGACGAAGCGCTCCACCGTCATGTGCAGGTCGTACTTCTCCCGCAGGGCGGCGATCTGGGCCATCATGGGGGAAGCGTGATGGGCGTCGATGGCGGCCTGATCCCGCCACTGGTCGATGAGCAGCACGGTTTCAGGATCCTCCATGGGGAAAAAGTAGGCATAGCGGAGGTTTCCCTCCTCGGCGCGGATGGCGTCAACCACGCCGGTGCGGGTCATTTCCTGGGCAAAGGCACGGGCGGCGCCGTGTTCGCCCCGGTAGTAGATGTTTACGGTGATCATGTGAGTCCTCCCAGTAAAGTCCGAAGAAAGGTATAGGCCATGTCATAGGTGCTCATGTAGACGTAGCGGATGCCGGCCTCCTCCATGGCACTGCGCTGCTTTTCCGTCACCACGGTGTAGGGGTAGAGCCCGTAGATGAAGGGGAGCATGGAATAGAGGAAGGTCTGCCGGCTCTTTTCGTCCAGGCCGGGGACGAACTTCTGCAGGCAGCGGTCCAGCGCCGCAACCGAGGCGCCGTAGGCGGTCTTGAACTCCACCAGACGCTCCATGCGGGAATTGGCCTCCATGTCATAGAGGTTCATGCTCAAAAGCTTCAGCATCATCGGGCGGTTGGAGAGCGCCCGGGCCAGGGCGTCGGCCAGCTCGTCCCGGGAGAGGCTCTCTTCCCGGGCGCAGAGCGCGTCCAGATCCCGGACAAAGAGCTCGTATTCCCGCTGGAAGAGGGCCAGGAAGATCTCTTCCTTGGTCTCAAAATAATTGTAGATGGACGTGCGGGTAAAGGAGGTCTCCTGCCCGATGTCCTTCAGGGTGATCTCCTTGAAGCTCCTGGTCTCATAGAGCTTCCGGCAGGCGGCGACGATCTCCTCCTTCCGGGCCCTTGTCAGCTCGGCGGATCCTTTCGGCATCTGCATCATCCTCTCTCTTTCAATAGCTTTTTGACACGCTGTCAGAAAGAATATACCACAGTTCTGACAGCGCGTCAACAAAAAACACCTCCCTGCGAAGAGCTCGCAGGGAGGTGTTTTGATTATGATTCGAAGGGGAGAAGGATTTGCTGCTCCGCCGTGCCGGCCTTGGACTGGCTGGCTTTCACGGCGATGGGATCTCCCGGCTTTCCCCGGACCAGCCAGCGGACGCTCCTGCGGGCCTTGGCTCTCGCCATGGTGGCGGGGTTTCCGTGGAAGGAGAGGCGGGTGCCGGAGTAGCCCTCCAGATCGCCCAGTTCCTCCTCCGGCTTGCCGCTGAGAAGCGCGGCGCCCTCGATCCGGACTTTTACCGGGTCGTTCAGATTCAGGGAGCGGCCCAGCTCCGTGAGATTGGTGGGCAGATAGCCCAGGTTGCCCACGGTGGCCTTGATCTCATAGATACCGCCGCCCAGGGCTTTGGCGGAGAGAGCATCCACCGTCAGCCGGGGAAGGGTCTGCAGAAAACGCAGGTGGAAGCGGGTGGCCTTTTCACATTCCGCTGCCAGGTATTCCTCCGGCGGGTTCTGGATGGTGAATTTGCTCTGCAGGCCGCCGATCTCCACAGGACCCAGCTGGGGATGCTCCCAGGCCGTCCAGCCCAGCTCGTACCGGGGCGCATGCTCCCGCACCCAGGCCCGGCAGGCCTCAAAGCGCTCCAGCTGCTGCGCCGCGGTCTCCGGCTCCTTGCTGCCCCAGGGGTAGGGATTGCCGGCTTTTCCCGGCAGGTTCCAGTATTCCATGGTATAGGCGGGGATGCCCCGGCACTGGAAGCACCAGTCGTCAAAGGCGCCGGAGTCGAAGTTTTCCTGGTCGGAGAGGAAAGAATCGAAGATGTTCAGGGGAACGTAGCCCAGCTCCTCCTGCCCCATCCCGGCGATTTCCCGCAGGACCTTCAGATCCTGGGACGCGGCCTTGGCGCTTGGCATGGTTCCGGGGGGATAGAGCAGCAGGCCGCCGCTGGTGTGGCCGATGGAGGCGCCGCCGATGTTGGGATGGGCGATCACAAAGTCCGCCAGGGCCTTGCACTCGGGATTCGAGAGGGGATAGTCCCCCGCGCCGGGCTGCCGGGGAGCGGGGTACCAGCCGAAGGGGAAGTTGCGGTTGAAGTCCAGGCTCCAGTCCGGCTTTTTGGGCTGAAGATTGTCCTCGTCCGTATCGCCGGCTTCCCACAGACCCTCGGTATAGAGATCATAGAAGTCTCCTTCGCTGTCCGAGGGGCTGCGCAGGCACATGCGGGAGGGATCGCCCGGATCTTTCTTCCAGGCTCCGTAGGGGCTGGGGACGCGCATGCTGCGTATGACGCCGTCTCCGTCCAGGTCCGCGGGGAAGAGCCCCCCGGCTTTGGGGTGGTCCGCCCGGTCCGCAGAACGCAGATGGGCGGGGGAGTGGAGATAGACCTCCGCCCCGTCGGGACTGACCCGGGGGATCACATAGACCGTGCAGCGGTCCAGGAGCCGGCGGATCTGCTCGTCCCCGGCGCAGCCGGTGAGCAGGCTGTCGATGAAATGCAGGGCCACCATGCTGGCGGTGACTTCTCCGGCGTGGATGTTGCCGTCCAGATACCAGCCGGGCTTGGAGAGCGCATCGCCGGTGTTCTTGTTGGTGAGGGTCATCACGAACTGCTCCCGGCCCTTTTCGGTGACGCAATTGGACTCCAGGCTGCAGAGGCCGGGGTATTGCCGGGCAAAGCCCTCCAGGGCCGCCTTCAGCTCGGCATAGTCATAATAATGATCGTAGGAAAGTGAAGTCCTCACAGGGAGACCTCCTTTACAGCACTTGCGTTAGGCCTTGCGAAACGCTTGTTTCGCAAGCAATTATAATACCTGGGACAGGAACTGCTGCGTCCGGGGATTTTTGGGATGGTCGAAGAGCTCTTCCGCCGTGCCGGATTCGCAGACCACGCCTCCGTCGATGAAGAGGACCCGGTCGCTGATCTTTCTGGCAAAGCCCATCTCGTGGGTCACGATCACGCAGGTCATGCCGCTCTCCGCCAGCTTCTGGATCACCTCCAGCACCCCCTTGACCATCTCCGGGTCCAGGGCGCTGGTGGGCTCGTCAAAGAGCATCACCTCCGGGTGCATGGCCATGGCCCGCACGATGGCAAGACGCTGCTTCTGCCCGCCGGAGAGCCGCCGGGGATATTCTCCGGCCTTGTCAGCCAGACCCACCTTCTCCAACAGGTCCAGGGCCTCCTTCTCCGCCTGCTCTTTGGACATGCCGTTGACCTTGCAGGGGGCCAGGGTGATGTTGTCCAGCACGGTGAGATGGGGGAAGACGTTGAACTGCTGGAACACCATGCCGATGCGTTTGCGGTACTGGCTGAGATCTTTGGACTTGGGGTCCATTTCCACCCCGTCCAGGAAGACCTTCCCGGCGCTGGGGGTTTCCAGCAGGTTCAGGCAGCGCAGGAAGGTGGACTTCCCGCCGCCGGAGGGGCCGATCACCGAGACCACCTGGCCCCGATAGATCTTCTCGTCGATGCCCTTGAGCACCTCCAGGGAGCCGAAGTTCTTTTTCAGTCCCACAGTCTCGATCAGAACAGAGGCGTTTTCAGTCACTGACCTTCAGCCTCCTTTCCATGAGCCGCACCAGGAAGCTGAGCCCCAGGGTGCAGATGAGATAAATCCCCGCGATGATGAAGAGAGGCTGCCAGCTGAGGAACTTGTTGGCCAGGATCGTGCGGGTGTACATCAGCTCATACAGCATGAAGGTTCCCGCCAGGGAGGTCTCTTTGATCATGGCGATGTATTCGTTTGCCAGGGCGGGGAGGATGTTCTTCACTGCCTGGGGCAGGATGATCCGGGTCATGCACTGGGAGGAAGAAAGGCCCAGACTGAGGGCGGCTTCCTTCTGGCCCTTGTCCACGGACTGGATGCCGCTGCGTACGATCTCGGACACATAGGCGCTGGAGTTCAGGATCAGGGCCAGGAGAACGTAGACCTCCTTGGAGACCTGGTTGAGCGCGGGGAGCACCATCGGCAGGAAAAAGTAGGCAATGTACATCTGCACCAGCAGAGGCGTTCCCCGCAGCACGTTCACATAGACCGAGGCCACGGCGTGGATCGCCTTGTTGGGAGAGAGACTGAGCATGGCCACAAGGGCTCCCAGGATGCTGCCCAGAGACACAGCGATAAAGGCGTATTTCAGGGTGCCCAGGAGACCCTTCAGGAAGATGGGCCAATACTGGAATAAAACTTCAAGAATCCCCGGACCCATGTCAGGCTGCCTTTCCCGCAGGATCCAGAGCAAGGATCTGATCCTCCACATACATCTGCTGCAGGGAGGAAGCCTGGGCGATGATGTGCTTGCCCACAAAGTCCTGCAGGCTCTTGTACTGGTCCGCCTTGTCGGCGGGGACGATCAGGGTGTGGAAGGTGATGTCATCGTTACCGACGTAGCCGATGCTCAGCTCATAGCTCTCCGCCCGGTCGGCCTTCCAGCCGTAGCCGGAGAAGGCGGCGTCCACCTTGCCGGTGTCCAGGGCGGTCAGGGTGGCCATAAAATCCATGGCCTCGATCTGCAGGGACACGCCCAGGCAGTCAGCCACGTACTTGGCCAGCATCATCTCGCAGCCGTAGATCACGCCGTCCTCGGTGATGAACTCATTGGCGGGATAGTCCGGAGAGGTGGCAATCACCAGGGTCCCCTTCTCCAGGACCTGGGCCAGAACGCCCTGGGCATCGGAGAGGTCCAGCTCGGGCTTTTTGAGCTCGCTGGTATCCAGGAGGTAAAGATAGGTCCCGTCGATGGGGGCGTCGGAATAGATGGGCATATCGCCCACAAGCTCCCGGGCTGCGTCGTCGTCGGTGCCGGACTGGAGCTTGGCGATGGCGGTCCAGAGGCTGTAGTAGTTTTCCTCAACGGCGGTCTGGATGCAGGCGTTGATGGCCTGGATCAGGTCCGTCTCGCCCTTCTTCACGGCTGCCACGTTTCCTTCAAAGTCGCCGTACATGGTCAGATCGAAATTGATGCCGGACATGGCGAAGAGACCGTCCGACTGGTCCACATAGTTCTTGGCGGTGGTGCCGTCCAGGGCCACGGCGTCGCATTTGCCGGAGGCCAGGGCCAGAATGGCCTGGTCCAGGCTGGTCACCAGCTCCAGCTGGGTGCCGGCTGCCTTTTCGGCGCCGCAGGCGGACAGGAGCAGCATGGCGCAGAGGATAAGAGCGAGCAGAGAGATGTACTTTTTGCTTTTCATAGGAATAAACTCCTTTTCATGATTCTCAGTTGTTGTTTCATGGCTTTCGGCTTTGCGGACGGAAACGCTCCGTCGTCGTCGGATGATCATGGCGCTCTGCCTCCTCTCAATCTTCGTTCCGGTGGGAACCGTCGTTTGGCAATGAAAAAGCCGCCCCCGGAGATAACTCCAGAGACGACTGTCAGTCGCGGTACCACACTGGTTGCCGGAAAAAAGCTTCCGACCTCTCTTGCCCGTAACGCAGGCGCTGCGTTCCCCCATACTCTTCTTTCCGAGGGACATCTCCCGGACGCGTTTCCCCGAAAGCCTTGCCGCCGCACTCGCACTCTGTTGCGGCTCGCTGATGGACTGCTGCCGGGTACTTCTTCCGTTCCACGATTTTATGTTCCGTACTTTATCACGGTAAAACGCCGTTGTCAAAGCTTTTTTTGCCCCGCCCGGGATTTTCAGAGGGATCTCCAAGAAAATGGCAGGCAGAGCAGGAAATTAACGACAGAATTCACAATGTCTTTCGCCAAAGACGACGAGACGGAGGAGAGATTACTACAAATACTTTATGAAAATACCGTGAAATATTGCGTGCAAAAGGGAGAACAGAATGATACAATACAGTGACGTGTAATAATCTGTGATTCTTCTTCACCGAGGAGGAAACACCATGAGAAACATCATCCGCTCCAGGAGACTGCTGTCTCTGCTGCTGTGCCTGGCCATGTTCCTGAGCCTGGGCTTCACGGCATATGCAGAGCCGGTGGGGACGATCGAAGCTGCCGAGGGCCAGATCCGGCCTGTGGAGGACGCGTCCCCGGAGGCGGGAGCGCTCCCGAATGAGCCGTCCAATGTAGGTGAGGACGGCGACTTTACTTTGGAGGCTGAGCCGATCCTCGTTGAGAGCAAAGGCCTCTTCAGCTTTATAGCAACCATGAGGGAGCTGACCTTCGGCCCGGTGATGTGGGAGACGGGTGACGACGTCGGCACCTTTCTGCCCGATAAATTCCAACTCCATCTGTACGGCGGAGAAGTGATTGACGGGAAGGGCAATACGATCGATGTCCTTCCGGCCGACAGTGACGGAGGATTTGACATCACGATCATTTGTTCCCACGATTTCGTGGAATCAGATCCTATCCCGATGGGCTTTCCACTCTATGGCCATATCAGCTCCGCAGCCTGGGAACAGGCGCAGCCCGGCATCTATTCCGGTGCGTATCAATATCGCGGAGCATGGCTCGGCAAGATCGCGGGCGAGGATGACGTCGTTTACACGGAACTTCGCTCGATCCCAATGACCGTCTATATCCCGGATCCCGATGCGGATTACGAGGTGCAGCTGCAGCAGAGCCAGGGCGGCACCCTCACGGCGGACAAGACCTCGGCCAAGGCAGGGGAGACCGTGACGATCACGGCGGCTCCGGATCCGGGCTGTGCCTTGCAGGAACCCCATGTCACCGATTTGTTCGACAGAGAAATCGCCTGCCGGCGGGACGGAAACACCTTTACTTTCACCATGCCCCGCATGGATGTGAAGGTGAGTGCCAAGTGGCTCCTGGGCTGGTCCACGCTGCAGAGCACGATCGACCAGGCGGCAGACGGAGCCCTCATCAAGCTGGAGCAGGACTTCAAAGCCGCAGAGGGCGACACAGCCCTGGTGATCCCGGCGGGGAAGCGCCTGAGCCTCGATCTGAACGGCCATGTCCTGGACCGGAATCTGAGCGAGGCCAAGGCAAACGGCAACGCCATCACCAATAACGGTACGCTCACCATCCTGGACAGCGGAGAGAACGGCGGGATCAAGGGCGCCTGCAGTGAAGGCAGCGGCGGCGCCATTGTCAACAACGGCACTCTCACCGTGGAGGGCGGTTCCTTCTGCGAGAACAGCGCCAGGGAGGCCGGCGCCATCTTCAATCCCGCAGGCTCTGTTCTCACCGTCAACGGCGGCGCGTTCTACCGCAACACGGTCACCACCTATGGGGGCGGCGCCGTTGTCAACTACGGCACCATGACCATGAACGACGGTTCCATCTACTCCAACAGTGTGCCCTTGAACGGCGGCGGCATCTGGACCGCCGGCAGCCTGACCATGACCGGCGGCCTGGTCGCCGAAAACACGGCCGGTCAAAACGGCGGCGGTGTGTACTTTAAGGACGGCAGCTTCCGGATCTCCGGCGATCCGGCCATCTACGGCAACAAGGGAGAGGGCGGAACGAACAACCTGTACATCCTGGAAAACAAGACCCTCACGGTTACCGGTTTTCTGAAGAATGGCACCCGGATCGGCGTACGCTGTCCGAACGGCGGCATGGGAAGGCAGCTCACCATCTACCTCGCCCTCAATCTGGATCTGCCTTTGTCCGAGGCCTTTTTCAGCGACGATGATACCCTCCGCTGCACGATGAACGACAACGGGGAACTGACTCTTGCCACGGCGATTTACCAGGTGAAGGTCGACAGCGACATGCAGGGCGGCACCGTGACCCCGGACAAGACCCGGGCCCGCCAGGGCGAGACCGTGAACCTGACGGTGCAGCCCGACGAAGGCATGAAACTGAAGGTTCTCAAGTATCGCTGCGACGGGGATGAGGGCTTCGATGAGGCCTACGAGAATGAGGACGGCAGCTGGTACCTTATCATGCCGCCCTATGACCTGACGGTCTATGCCGAATTCGTGCCCGATGTGGAGGAATACCCGCTCAAAGTCTGCGGCATTCAGGTGGACGGAGCCAACAAGGACAATATCTTCGGAGACTCGGGTACGCCCAGAGCGACCTACGACCCGGAGACCTTCACCCTGACGCTGAATACCGCTACCCTTCCCGTTCCGGTGCAGGGCGTCTATTACATTTATGCGGAGAGGCAGGATCTGAATATCGTGGCGGAGCAGGCCCTGACCATCGATGCTTCGGAGAACGGATACCATCCCATTTGCGTGGAGTTCGGCAATCTGAGCCTCAGCGGCAGCATCACGATCCGGACTATGGATGCAGACGGGATCGTAGTCTATGGCTCGGAAGAGAACCAGGGCAATCTGACGGTCAAGGGAAACCTGACCGTTACGGCGATCGACGATGACAGTCCCTACTACACGGCCTATGCGAATGGCATCCTTGTTACCCAAAACGTCACCATCCCTGCGGGCGGCAGCATAACGGCCCGCAGCGAAACCAGCACGGCCCTGCTTTCTTCCGCCGGTGTGGTCAGGGTCCTGGGAGGCACGCTCTCCGTCGCGAGCACGGCAAATGAAGCTCTCGAATGCGGCGGTCTGGAACTGCGGGACGGAACGATCACCGCTGAGGGTCAGGGCGATGACCCCGCTGTTTCTGTGAGCGGCGATGCGACCGTCAGCGGCGGCAGCCTGACATCCCGCAATGGGGAGACTGGCATCTGTGTTCAAGGGAATATGACCGTGTCCGGCGGCACGGTGCTTGCTTCCGGCGAGGATTACGGCATCTCCGTTTACGGGACACTTTCTGTGGGGTGCGGCATTGAAAGCATCACCGGAGAGGGCGGACGGCACGCCATCCTGGCGGACCGCGGCATCCTTCTGGATCCCTACATCCTTGTGCGGGAGCCTGCCGGCGCCGAGTTGAACGAAAACGGAACGGAGTTCGTGCTTCCCGGCAGCGATGAGCGCCTGACCCGGGTGGTCCTGGCGACCAGTCCCACCGCGCCCACCTTCTATCGGGTGATCCTGGACGACAGCATCCCCGCGGGCAGCGTGACCGCGGACAAGACACGGGCAACCGAGGGCGAGACTGTGACTCTTACGGTGACGGACCTTGCCGGCGGCAAGCTCTTTGCCGAATATGTGAATCACAAGCTTGAGACCGTCTCCGTCCATGACCTGAAGCAGGTCGATGGGAACACCTGGACCTTTACCATGCCGGAAAATGACGTGACCGTGAGCATCCAATACACAGTCAGCGCGGTCTATCCCAATGGCAAGACCGGGATCCAGATGCTGACGCTGCTGGCGGGCGACCACCAGACGCAGGAGGGTGACGACACGATCTACGCCCGGGCCGGAGAGACGGTCACGGTGCAGATGCGGCTGGAGCACTACTTCACCCCGAATCCGCTGATCCTGGAGTACGAGGAGAACGGCTCCACAGTTACGAAAGAGATCCCGGTGAGCTATAACGCCAACAGCGGCAGCTATGACGCGAGCTTTTCCATGCCGAGAGCGGCGGCGACGGTAAGCGTGACGGTGGACACGTCCAGACCCTGGATGGTCCTGCAGGCCCAGATCAACGCCGCAGGAAACGGGGCTGTCATTGCCCTGTTCAAGGACACCGTGGCGGAAAACAGCAACACTGCTCTCATGATCCCCGCAGACAAGAATATCACCCTGGACCTGGCCGGCTTCACCCTGGACCGCGGCCTGGCGGAGTCCGCTGCAGCGGCAGAAGGCAATGTCATCACCGTAAAGGGTACACTGACCCTCATCGACAGCAGCGCCGGGAAAACCGGCCTCGTTACCGGCGGCAACAACACCGGCTCCGGCGGCGGCATCCATAACGAAGGCGTCCTGAACCTGGAGGGCGGCGCCATCCGCGGCAATGCCACCCAGCAGTGGGGCGGCGGCGTTTACCTGGCTCAGAACGCCAAACTGAACCTCTCCGGCGGCGTCATCGAGAACAACCGCTGCGTTAACAACGGCGGCGGCATCCACATTTCCGAGAGCGCCACCCTGAACGTCTCCGGCGATCCGGCGGTGACCGGCAACCGGAAGGGAGAGGATCTGCAGAACGTGAACCTGGCCAACGGCGCCCTGATCCATGTGACCGGAAAGCTGGAGAACGCCCGGATCGGCGTGTCCGTCTCTTCCAACAGCGTGCCCACCGCGGAGTCCCCCAGACCCATCACCACCGGTCTTTCCGGAAACGGGACGGGTGCAAACTTCTTCAGCGACGATGAGGCCTTCTACGTCTGGGTCATCGACGGAGAGGCCCATCTTCTGGTGCAGGATCTGTCCAGAGACATTAATATGGACGGCAAGGTGAACGCCCTGGATCTGCTGGTCCTGCGCAAGAAGCTGGTGGAGCTTCCCATCGAGGGCAGCTTCGATCCCGAGGCCGCGGACCTGAACAAGGACGGGACCATCGATATCCTTGACCTGGTGCGTCTGCGCAAGATCCTGGGACAGTAAGCCATACGAACAGACAGTAAAATATACGAACAGCTTGAACCCTCCTGAGGCATCGCCTCAGGAGGGTTCAGACTGTAGGCAAACCAGCGCGCAGAGGCTTGGACGCGCATGGGGAGATTGTGAAGAGGGGAGGGGATGCCCCTCTTCACGTCCAATCGATGCAAAACTGGGAACTTTTTCTGAAGTTCCCAGTTTTGCTTCTCAAGCTGTCGACACTTTGCCGACAGCTTGAGCCATCCTGAGGCATCACCTCAGGATGGCTTTTTCGTTACCTGGCCCACTGCCTTCCGGTGTTGTCCTGATAGGTATCGCCCTGCAGCAGAAGCTGGGAGACGGGCACAATGGTATAGCCCTCCTTCTGCAGCGCCTCGATGATGCCGGGCAGGGCCTCCGGGGTGTGGATGGCGGCGTTGTGGAAGAGGACGATGCTGCCGGAGCGGACGTTCTGCAGCACCCGGTCCGTGATCTCGGAGGCGGAAATGCCCTTCCAGTCCAGACTGTCCACGTCCCACTGCACGGCGGTCATGCCCAGAGACTCCACTGCCTGGATCACGTGGTCGTCATACTCCCCGTAGGGGCAGCGGAAGAGACTGGGAGCCACGCCGGTGAGGGCTGCGACCTTTTCGTTGCAGGCGGAAAGGTCTGACAGGATCTGCTCCGTGGAGAGGGAGGAAAAGTGGGCGTGGTCGCTGGAGTGGTTCATCACCTCGTTGCCCGCCTCCGCCAGGGCCTTCACCGACTCCGGGTATTTCTCCGCCCAGTCGCCCACTACGAAGAAGGTGGCCTTGACCCCGTGGCCGGAGAGGATGTCGATGAGAGTCTGGGTGTCCTCGTTGCCCCAGGCGGCGTCGAAGGAGAGGGAAACGCATTTGTCGCCCCGCTCCACGGAATAGACCGGCAGGCTCCGCTGGGAGGCGGAGACCCCGACGATGGCGGGACTGCTGACGCTCCAGAAGATCAGCAGCACCGCCAGGATCATGCCGAGCCCCGATACCAGCCGGCGGTTTTTGCGGAAGAATGTACGAATATCGATCATGAACAGGCCTCCTTTTGCTTCCAGCCTATGAGCGCGGGAGAAAGAAAATGCCGGGAGAAAAAGCGTCCTTTTGGTTGAGCGGCGGGGAGACTTATGCTATACTGCAGGCAAGAAACAAGAAGGAGGAGATCTTATGGCCATCGTGGGATTCATCGGAACCGGAAACATGGGCGGCGCCCTGGCGAGAGCCGCCGCCAAAAGCGGCCTGGCGGAGGAACTGCTGCTGGCAAACCGCAGCCCGGAGAAGGCGCTGCGCCTGGCGGGGGAACTGGGAGGCAGGCAAGTAGACAATCAGGAGGCCGCGGCGCGCTCGGACGTGCTGTTCCTTGGGGTGAAGCCCCAGATGCTGGACACGCTCCTGGGGCAGATCGGGGATACGCTGAAGGACCGCAATGAGCGGCAGCTCATCGTCTCCATGATGGCGGGCAAGGACCTCCAGACGCTGCAGAGGCTCCTGGGGGAGGATAAGCCCATTCTCCGCATCATGCCCAATATCCCCGTGTGCGTGGGCGCGGGCGTGACCCTATACTGCGGCTCCGGGGCGGTGACGGAGGAGGACAAGGACTTCTTTTGCAGACTGATGGCCGCCTCCGGCCTGGTGGAGGAGCTGGACGAGCATCTGATGGAGGCGGCTTCCGGCGTCACCGGCTGCGGCCCGGCCTTCGCCGCCATGTTTGTGGAGGCCCTGGCGGACGGGGCGGTTGCCTGCGGCCTGCCGCGGAAACAGGCCATCGCCTATGCCGCCCAGATGCTGGCGGGCTCGGCCCGGATGCTGCTGGCCAGCGGCGAGCACCCGGGCGTCCTCAAGGACCGGGTCTGTTCCCCGGCGGGCAGCACCATCCAGGGCGTGCGCAAGCTGGAGGAGCGCGCCTTCCGCGCCGCCGTGACCGACGCCGTCATTGCCACCTGGGAAAAAGAATTCTGATTTGTTTTTGGCGAAGAGAAAGGAGAAAAGACGATGCTTCATATGGTTCGCGGCTGCCGGGTGCCTGCTCCGGACGCTTTGGAAGAAGGCTTCGAACAAAAGGAAAGGTCCTTTTATGCAAATCTCCATGCCGAGCACATTGAGCAGGCCATGCGCGCCTTCCTGCTGCGGCAGAAGGAGGAACTGTTTTTCTTCCTGGAGTTGCCTGCTGCGGAAGATGAGGAGAAAAAGCTGCGGGAGGAATGGAAAAAGCAGAACCGGGAAGGAGACGCGCCGCTTCACCGGGACGTGTATTACTGGGACGGTATTACGCCGGATGCAGCGCTATCCTTGTTGGATGAGCATGGCGAGCTGCTGATCCAGGACGGAATGAGCTTCTTCGGTTTTGGGGTGCGCAGCTTCTCCGCAGAGATCCAGAAGTGGGAATACAATCTGGTGACGCTCTTTGCCAGAGAGCCGGAGCGTTATCGGGACTTTTTTCCGGGCCTGGGGATCCCGGAGCGGGAAGAGCTTACCACCGCCTGGGATACTTTCAGCCCCTCGACACCGGGGGATTGCATTGCCATCCGGGTTGGAGGAAAGAGCGTTTTTGATCTGGCGGAGGAACTCAAACCAAAAGGATTGTACTTTGCCCAGCGGCGGGAAGAAAACTGACAAAGGGCCGGAAAACCCTATTGAGCAATCCGATCCCCTGTGATATAATATCCGATGTTTTTGGAAAAAGGAGATGTTTTGCTGTATGAAACTTGGCATCGTGGGCCTCCCCAACGTGGGAAAGACGACGCTGTTTAACGCTCTGACCGGCTCCAAGGCGGAGACCGGCAGCTATACCAACGCCGCCGCCAAGCCCAACATCGGCACCGCCAAGGTGCCCGACGAGCGGCTGGACTGGCTGGCGGAATACTGGCATCCCAAGAAATACAGCCCCGCCACCATCGACTTTGTGGACGTGCCGGGGGTGGCCTCCGGCGGCAAGGGCAACGAGGTCTTCCAGGCCATCCGGCAGGTGGATGCCCTGGTGGAGGTGGTCCGCTGCTTCAACGACGACGGCGTGTTCCTGGAAAAGGCCGACGCCTTGCGGGACGCGGAGAGCTTTGACCTGGAGCTGATCCTGGCGGATATCGAGATCGTGGAACGCCGTCTGGAGCGGGCCAAAAAGAACGCCAAGAGCGGCGACAAGAAGTATAAGCGCGAGGTGGAGATGTGCAAGGCGCTCATCGCCCACCTGGAAGCGGAAAAGCCCGCCCGCGACTTCGCCTTCACCGAGGAGGACAAGGACATCCTGGTGGACGGGGGCCTGCTCTCCGTGAAGCCCGTGATCTATGTGGCGAACCTGGACGAGACCGGCATGAGCAGCTATGCTGAGGATGCCAACTTCCGGGCACTGAAGGCATTTGCTGAGGAGCGGGACGCCGCGGTGCTGCCGGTGGCCGCCAAGTTCGAGGAGGACATCGCGGAGCTGGACGAAGAGGAAGCGGCCATGTTCATGGAGGACATGGGCCTTACCGAGCGGGGACTGGATCGGCTGATCCGCACCAGCTATGACCTGCTGGGCTACATCTCCTTCCTTACCGCCGGCGAGGACGACGTCCACGCCTGGACCATCGTGAAGGGCACCAAGGCCCCACGGGCAGCCGGCAAGATCCACACGGATATCGAGCGGGGCTTCATCCGGGCCGAGATCGTGGCCTTCGAGGACCTGAAAGCCTGCGGCAGCATGGCCGCTGCCAGAGAGAAGGGACTGTTCCGTCTGGAGGGCAAGGATTACGTCATGCAGGACGGCGACGTGACCAACTTCCGCTTTAACGTGTGAGGCAGGCATACCTTATATTATATTAACAGACGGGGCCTGCAGAACATGCTTGCGGGCCCCGTTTTCCGGGAACAATCTGGAGGAATCTCCGTCATAGATCTCACTGATTCGGAAAGAGGCGTATGGATTGAAACACTATTGCGAAGAAAAAGAGCGCGTATTGGAAGCGCTGAATACCACCGAAGCCGGCCTGAGCGGGGAGGAAGCCTCCCAGCGGCAGAGCCGGGAGGGCAAGAACAAGCTCCGCGAGCCCAAGGGCAAGTCCCTGGCTGCCCGCTTCCTGGAGCAGCTGGCCGATCCCATGATCCTGATCCTGCTGGCGGCCGCCGCCGTCAGCGGCGTGCTGGGCTACATCGAAGGTGAGGGCTACACCGATGTGATCATCATCCTCTCCGTGGTGCTGCTGAACGCCATCCTGGGCGTGTATCAGGAGAGCAAGGCGGAAAAGGCCATCGAGGCCCTGCAGCAGATGTCCGCCGCCACCTGCAAGGTGCTGCGGGACGGGATGCTCACGGTGCTGCCCAGTGAAGAACTGGTACCCGGCGACGTGGTGCTGCTGGAGGCCGGCGACGCCGTGCCCGCCGACGGACGGCTGCTGCAGGCTGCCGCCCTGAAGATCGAGGAGGCCGCCCTCACCGGCGAGTCCGTCCCCGCGGAAAAGACCACCGACGCCCTGCAGATCGCGGCGGGGGAGCATGACGTTCCCCTGGGCGACCGGCGGAACATGGTGTACATGGGCAGCTCCGTGGTATACGGCCGGGGCGTTGCCGTCATCACCGGCACCGGCATGAACACCGAAATGGGCAAGATCGCCGACGCCCTGGCCCAGGCCGAGGACGGCGACACCCCCCTGCAGATCAAGCTCCGGCAGCTCTCCAAGATCCTGACCTGGCTGGTGCTGGGGATCTGTCTGGCCATCTTCGCGGTGCAGATGCTCCGCGCCGGCGGCCTGAGCCTGCGCACCACCCTGGACTCCCTGATGATCGCGGTGTCTCTGGCCGTGGCGGCCATCCCCGAGGGCCTGGCCGCGGTGGTCACCGTGGTGCTGAGCCTGGGCGTGACCCATATGGCCAAGCGCAACGCCATCATCCGCAAGCTCTCCGCTGTGGAGACCCTGGGCTGCGCCCAGATCATCTGCAGCGACAAAACCGGCACCCTGACTCAGAACAAGATGACCGTTGTGGATTTCTTCGGCGACAACGAGGCGGACACCGCCTCCGCCATGGCCCTCTGCTCCGACGCGGAGCTGGGAGAGCACGGCGAAGTCACCGGCGAGCCCACCGAGGCCGCCCTGGTGGTCTGGGCCAACAAGCTGGGACGGGACAAAAACGTGCTGAAAAGCAAGTATCTCCGCTGCGCCGAGGCGCCCTTCGACTCTCTGCGCAAGTGCATGAGCACCGTTCACGTGGACGGGGACCATTTTGTCCAGTATACCAAGGGCGCGCCGGATGTGGTGCTGAGCCTCTGCACCCACTACTGGAGAAACGGCCAGGCCCTCCCCATGACCGATGAGGCCCGCGCGCTGATCCTGAAGCGGAACAAGGCCATGGCCGACCGGGCCCTCCGTGTGCTGGCCTGCGCCAGCCGCAGCTGGGACGTGAAGCCCATCGTCTCCACCCCCGAGGCTCTGGAGCAGGGACTCTGCTTCATGGGCCTGTGCGGCATGATCGACCCGGTCCGGCCCGAGGTGGCGGAGGCCATCGTGCGCTGCCGCGCTGCGGGCATCCGGCCCATCATGATCACCGGCGACCATGTGGATACCGCCGCCGCCATCGCCCGGGAACTGGGCATCCTCTCCGGAGACGCCAAGGCCATCACCGGCTCCCAGCTCAGCCGCATGGACGACGAGACCTTTGAAAAGGAATTCCGCAACATCAGCGTTTACGCCCGGGTGCAGCCCGAGCATAAGACCCGCATCGTCAAAGCCTGGCAGAAGGCCGGCTACGTCACCGCCATGACCGGCGACGGCGTCAACGACGCCCCCAGCATCAAGAGCGCGGATATCGGCGTGGGCATGGGCATCACCGGCACCGACGTCACCAAGAGCGCCGCCGACATGGTCCTGGCGGACGACAACTTTGCCACCATCG
Source organism: Oscillospiraceae bacterium (assembly GCA_017447685.1). Classification (GTDB taxonomy): domain Bacteria; phylum Bacillota; class Clostridia; order Oscillospirales; family Oscillospiraceae; genus Limivicinus. Next base: position 4,681 of record JAFSMZ010000077.1, on the reverse strand, counting down.
TGGGCGCGGTGGAGGAGGGCCGGCGGATCTACGACAACATCCGCAAGGCCATTCAGTTCCTCCTGGGCGCCAACATGAGCGAGATCATCACCATCTTCACGGCCACGCTCCTGGGCTTCACCATCCTGAAGCCGGTGCACCTGCTGTGGGTGAACCTGATCACCGATACCTTCCCCGCCCTGTCCCTGGGCGTGGAGAAGGGGGAGGCGGACATCATGCGCCGCCCGCCCCGTCCTGCCAAGGCCGGCATCTTTGCCGACGGCATGGGCTGGGACATCCTCTATCAGGGCGTTCTGGTGTCTGCCCTGACCCTCTGCGCCTATCTGGTGGGCTGCCATGCTGAGACCGACGCCTGGCGCTTCGTGAACAGCGGCGTAGGCACCACCATGGCCTTTATCACCCTCTCCATGGCGGAGATCTTCCATTCCTTCAACATGCGCTCCCAGCGCAAGAGCCTCTTCAGCCTGAAGGGCGTGAACCTGCTGCTGCTGGCCTCTGCCGCGCTGTCCCTGCTGCTCACGGCCGCCGTGTGTGAGATCCCAGCCCTGGCGGCTGCCTTCTCCTTTACCAGCCTGAGCCTGGAGCAGTTCGGTATAGCCCTGGCCATCGGCTTTGCCGTGATCCCCGTGGTGGAGATCGTGAAGCTCTTCCAGAGAATGGCGGCAAAACGGTGAAAAAACCCGGTTGACAGAAGACTATTCGGGTGATATGATACCCGCATAAAAAGGCTTTGAAGGAAAACAGCGCGTGATTTCCCGTGCAGAGAGGGCCGGCACTGGCTGGAAGCCGCCCCGGAGAGAGAACGCAGGCTGACCGCTTCCCGAGCCGGGCGGAGGCAATGCCGCCCCGGGTGATCCCGTTAGCAGATCGCAATGAGTGAAATTCCAAGGTGGAACCGTGTATTTCTATGCACCCTTGGCGGCAAACTGCTGCCAGGAGTGCATTTTTATTTGTATTTACGTATGGAGGATAAACCCATGAAGATCATTTACAAGGACGGAACCGTTGCCGAGTGCCCCCAGGAGGAGGAACTGCACGTCATCCGCCACACCGCGGCCCATATCATGGCTCAGGCCATCAAGCACCTCTTCCCGGAGGCGGACTTTGCCTACGGCCCCGCTACCCAGAACGGCTTTTACTATGACGTGGATCTGGGCGATCGCAAGCTGAGCCAGGAAGACCTGGAAGCCATCGAGAAGGAAATGAAGAAGATCGTCAAGCAGAATCTGCCGGTCAAGTCCTTCGTTCTCAATCGGGAAGACTCCAAGAAGCTCATGGCCGAGCGGGGCGAGAAGTTCAAGCTGGAGCATATGGACGACCTGGCCAACGAGACCGAGTTCAGCTTCTTCCAGCAGGGCGACTATATCGATATGTGCCTGGGACCCCACCTGACCTACACCAAGGCGCTGAAGGCCTTCAAGGTCACCCAGCAGTCCGGCGCTTACTGGAAGAACGACTCCTCCCGCCAGATGCTCACCCGTATCAACGGCGTGGCCTTCCGCAACGCCGAGGAGCTGGCCGAGTGGGAGAAGCAGCAGCAGGAGGCCCGGGAGCGGGATCACCGCAAGATCGGCCGGGAGATGCAGCTGTTCATGACCGACGATCTGGTGGGCCGGGGCCTGCCCATGTTCCTGCCCAACGGCGCCATCATCTGGGAGGAGCTGCAGAACTACATCGTCCAGAAGGAACGCCGCCTGGGCTACCAGCACGTGATGACTCCCTGCGTGGGCTCCGTGGAGCTCTACAAGACCTCCGGCCACTGGGAACACTATAAGGACAACATGTTCCCCGCCATGGAGCTGGAGAACGAGGCCTATGTGCTGCGTCCCATGAACTGCCCCCATCACATGCGCATCTACGCCAGCCGTCCCCGGTCCTACCGGAACCTGCCCCTGCGCATCGGCGAGATCGCCCATGACTTCCGCTTCGAGTCCTCCGGCACCCTGAAGGGCATCGAACGTGCCCGTCACTTCTGCCAGAACGACGCCCACCTCTTCTGCACCCCCGAGCAGATCAAGGACGAGGTGGCCAAGGTCTGCGACCTGATCTTCGACGCTTACAAGGACTTCGGCATCACCGATTACCGCTGCGTCCTGTCTCTCCGGGACCCCGCCGACAAGAAGAAGTACCACGACGACGACGCCATGTGGGAGACCGCCGAAAACGCCCTGCGCCAGGTGCTCACCGAGCTGGACATCCACTTTACCGAGGAGATCGGCGAGGCCGCCTTCTACGGCCCCAAGCTGGACGTGAACGTGAAGCCCGCCGTTGGCGCGGAGTACACCCTCTCTACCTGCCAGCTGGATTTCTGCCTGCCCGCCAAGTTTGACCTGCGCTATATCGACTCCGACGGCAGCGAGAAGTGCCCCGTGGTCATCCACCGGGCCATCCTGGGCTCTCTGGACCGCTTCATGGCCTACCTCATTGAAGAGACCAAGGGCCGCTTCCCCCTGTGGCTGGCGCCCCTGCAGGTCAAGGTCCTGCCCGTCAGCGAGAAGACCCTGGATTACGCCCGGGAGATCTACAATTCCCTGGCTGACGCCGGCATCCGCGTGCAGCTGGACGAGAGCAACGAGAAGATCGGCTACAAGATCCGCCTGGCCCAGCAGGAGGACCGGGTGCCCTACATGCTCATCATCGGCGCCAAGGAAGCCGAGGCCGGCTGCATCTCCGTGCGCACCCGCGCCGGCGAGGATCTGGGCGCCATGAGCCTGGCCGACTTCACCGCCAAAGTGCTGGAAGAGATCCGCAGCAAGGCAAAATAAGCTGCAATCGTATAATGGAAGCTCCCCCCTCACAAACTACTGCAAAACGGTTTGTGAGGGGGATCTTTATGTCCGCGGAACGAAAGCGCCTGATGCTGGCTCTGGCCGTGATCTTTGCGCTCAATATTTTCATCATCGCCCTGGCCCAGAGCGCGTCTGCCGATTTATATAAGAAGGGGAGCGGCGGAGAGACGGTGAGCCAGATCCAGACCCGACTCAAAAACTGGGGCTATTACGACGGCGCGGTGGACGGCGTCTACGGCAGCCGCACCGAAGCGGCGGTCCGCTGGTTTCAACAGAAGAACGGCCTCAGTCCGGACGGGCAGGTGGGGGATCAGACCCTGGCCGCCCTGGGCATCAGCCCCGGCGGGGGAGGAGGCAGCGGCTCCGGCTCCGGCTCCCAATCGGGGGACCTCTATCTGCTGGCAAGGCTCATCTCCGCCGAGGCCAGAGGCGAGCCTTATGTGGGCCAGGTGGCGGTGGGCGCGGTGGTGCTGAACCGGGTGGAGCATCCCTCCTTTCCCAACAGCATCTCCGGCGTCATCTACCAGCCCGGCGCCTTCTCCTGTCTGGATGACGGCCAGTTCAACGAGCCTGTGGCCGAAAGCGCCTACCGCGCGGCACAGGAGGCCCTGAACGGCTATGATCCCAGCTACGGCGCTATCTACTATTTTAATCCCGCCACCGCCACCAGCCGCTGGATCTGGTCCCGGCCTCTCATCGTGCAGATCGGCAGTCACCGCTTCTGTGCCTGAATGACAAGTTTCGCCTCTGCCTCTTGCAAAGCCCTTCGACACAGGATATAATAATAAATACTCTGCAAACGGAGGGGACGAGAATGGCATACTGCAAGAAGTGCGGCGCATATATACCCGATGGGATCGGGGCCTGTCTGGCCTGCGGCTTCGATGAAAACGCCGGTAAAGCGGCGGCTGCTGCCAAAGCGGAAAAAAAGGCTGCCAGAAATCCGGAATACGACGATCTGGGCGAGATTTTGGAGCGCAACCGGAGGCTCCAGCAGGAGAAGAACCGCCAGTGGGCCGAGCAGGAATATGAGCGTCGGCAGAAGCAGGAGGACAACCGCCGCTGGGCGGAGGAGGAGTTTGCCCGCCGCCAGGCTCAGAAGGAGCTGGAGGAAGAGCAGCGCCGCAGAGAGGCCGAGGCAAGAGTGCGGGAGGCCGAGGCGAGAGCCAGAGAAGCGGAAGCCAGAGCGAGGGAAGCCACCCGCAGCGTCTCCTGGGAGCCGGCGCAGAACAAGAGCGGCAACACGGCTCTTGCAGCGCTGAGCTATCTCAGCGCTTTGTTCCTGCTGCCCCTGGTCTTCACCCCGGAGGACAAGTTTGCCGGATTCCATGCCAAGCAGGGACTTCGTCTTTTTCTCTTCTCCATCATCACGGACGTGATCGGCGGCCTGACCGGCATCGGCTGGGTCCTGTCCCTTTTCCGCCTGTTCTGTATCATCAAAGGCATCTCCAACGCCATCCAGGGCAAAAAGGAGCCCCTGCCCTTCATCGGGACGCTGGGAAACTTCTGAGGCTTGGGGTCGAAAAACCGCGGAAATACCAGATGTTGTAGGCCAAAAGTTTTTTCTGAAAAGACGGAAAAAACTGTTGACAACAGCATAACACGGTGCTATATTATCAATCACCCGCGAGAATTGCGGCGTAGCACGGATCTGAAAACTTGAAAAATTCTTCGAAAAATGAAAAATTTTTCTTGACAAAGCAGGACGCCTGTGCTACTATAATCAGGCTGACGCCGATGAGGCGGGAGCAAGATGTACCTTGAAAATTGAACAATGTAAGAAAAAGCTTATGCTAAATAAGCACCAGAGAAGGGTTCTTTTAAACGACGAAAGTCGTTAAAAATTCTTTTGAGAGCTAGAAAGCTTCAATAAGATTTTAGAGCCGAAAGGC
>JAFSMZ010000076.1:0-11346 GCA_017447685.1 Oscillospiraceae bacterium | reverse complement strand
GCTGTGCTTTGTCGTTTCGCCGCTGAAGGTCGCGCTCACATACGCGCCGGGATCCGCCGCGATTTCTTCGCTGAGCACGATGTACACGTTCAGCTGCAGCTTTCCTTCAAAGTTCGTGCTGCAGGATGTGATGTTCGAGGCTACGCGGGCAGCACTGGTCCTGGTGTCCGTGTAGGCCCGACCCTGGAAGAACACGGTTGCCGTGTAGGTAGTCACGCCATCCACGGTCTCGCTGCTCACCTCGGCAACCACGGTCTCGGTGTGGCTGGCGTCGTTTTTGCAGACGAAGGTGGCTTCCGCGTCGGAGTAATCCGCCGCCCAGGTCCAGCTGGGCTCGCCCCAATCGTGGCCCTCAGCGCCGGGGACGGTCACGTCGGCCCACTCGTTGAGTTCCAGCAGATCGTTGCGTTCCACGGTGGTGGTATTGGCGATCACATTGCAGGGCAGCGTCTCAAGATCCGCCACGCTGAAGTTCAGCGTCACGATGGGTGCGCCCGCTTCAATGTCGTCTCCGTTTTTGTCCTTATTGGCGTAGGCGATGGTGACCACGCCCTTGTCGTCCGGGTGGACGGAGAGGTTGCTGGAATTGCCGCCGTCGGTCCAGTTGACAAAGCTTACCAGATCAGGATTGAATTCCACGGCGATCATACCGTTGTGGCTGTCCTGGCTCTCGGCGATGTCAATGGTGACGCTCTGCTCCGTGCCCTGGGGCTCCGCGGCGCGCACCGTGGGCACCGCAGCCACATAGCCGCGGAAGGCCGTGAGGCTTCCGGTGTAAGCGCTGTTCTGGCCGTCCTCAGCGGGGACGGGCTCCAGGATAGGCTCCACGGGGGCGATGCTGCCGCCCGCTTCGATGCTGCCCTCGTCCTCAGGCGTCTCTTCCGTCTCGGGCAGCGGGGTCTCGACCTCAAAGCCGAAGGCCTCAGCGAGCCGTTCCATCACGTCCGGGGTCATCAGCTGCTCCCGGGTGGCCACGCGCACCGGCCGGAAGGCCTCGTCCATGGGCTCATCGCCCGCGGCCGCGGGTGCGGCGGAACCGTTGACGAAGAGGCCGCCCACGGGCCAGACGCCCTCGCCGAAGTTGCCGGCATTGAAGATCCGTCCGGTGCTAGGCTCGATGATGATCAGATCCGTCTCGTTGTCTGCGTAATGGGACCAGAAGAGATAGGTTCCGTCATAGTAGAGGGACTGATACTGGAAGCTCGTCCCGATACCGGTATCCACGACCAGGGTGGGCGTGCTGAAATTGAAGCCCTGGTTATAGCTCACGGTGGTCTGCCAGATCTTGCCGGTCTCATCCAGGAAGTAGTAGCTGGCGCTTGCGGAGCTCACCGTTCTTGCAGCCACTGCGCATACATAGGCGTCGCCCACACCGGTCGTGCTCAGATTCAGCGTCGCGTAGGGCATGCCGGTGTAGTACTCACCGTTTCCGATGAAGTTCCCGGTTTCTTCGTCGTAATAGCCGTCCTCCTCCGGAGCGAGGCCGCCGAGGACGAGGTAATTGGCAAAGCCATAAAGGAAGAAGTCGTATCCCTGACTGCTGAAGCCGGTCAGGCCTCTCGCCATGCCGAAGGGCGGCACGTAGTTCATGCCATACTCGGTCAGGGCATAGCTGCTGCGGTTCACGGTGTACAGCGGGCTGTCGCCGCTGGGATCGCAGACGCTGGCGTACAGGGTGCTGGAATTGAACATCATGGCGTTCATCAGATAAACGCCCAGGTCGTTGTTGTGCAGCTTGTTCCAGGTGGGCAGGCTGCTGGAGTTGAAGCCGGAGAAGTACACGGCGCCCGCTTCATCCCAGACGATGCCGTTGAGGTTCTTTTCGATGCAGTATACCGTCACGGTGCATTCGGCCTTCTTGGTGCTGTCGCCGTTGGCGGTGGCGGTGATCACGGCGCTCATGCCGGAGGCCGAGCCGTTGACACCGGTGACCTTGCCGGAGGCGTCCACCGTGGCCACGTTGGGATCGGAGCTGCTCCAGCTGACGCTGCGGTCCGTTGCGGTCAGCGGGAACACCTTGGCGGTGAGATCCATCGCTGCGCCCTTATAGAGCGAAGCCGTTTCCGGTGTCACAGTGACGCCGGAGATGCTGTAGGGATCCACTTCCGTGCGGATCACCGTCTTCTGGAACAGGTAGATGTTGCTGGCAGAATTGGTAAGGCTGAAGCTGTTGTTGTTATAACGCAGGTAGGTCGCCTTATCGGTGAATCTCAGCTGCCCGCTGCTGTACTGCCACGTGTTGTAAGTATTCGTTGCGCTGATATTCAGCGTCGTGCTGTTATTGGCGCTCCGGCGCAGATAGTTGCTGCCATTGCGAAGATAGGTGCTGCCGGATGCACTCCAAACAGAGGTCTCCGCAACATCCTTGCTGTCGATATAAGCCTTGTTGCCGGTTTCATTCGTGCCGCTCTTGATGCTGACCCTGTTGGTTGCGACCGTGTTGCTGAACGACCCTGCGGTGTAACCCAGCGCATAGCCGGTACCGGTCGTATTGGTATTGACGATCAGGTAATCCTCACCGGCAGTCAGCGTGTCACTCAGCACATAGACCGTCTTCTCTTCCCAGGTGTTGTCGTTGACCTTCACGGCCATGGCGCTCTCGTTGCCTGCGTAGTCGCCGGCAAACACCGCAACATACCCGTGGGCGTTGGCGATGGCTTCGCTGGCGTCAAAGCTCAGCTCGCAGGTGGGCATGGCGGGGACGTCCTCGGCATAGATGGTCTCGCCGTCCAGGCTCAGCACGGCCACATAGGCCAGGTTCTGGTTATCGGCGGCGCTCACGGTGATGGTCGTGCCGTCCAGGTTTGCACTGAGGATCTGCGGGTCGGTGTTGTCCACCGTAAAGTCATAGCCCACAAAGGCGCCCTTACCCAGCTCGCCGCTCAGCAGCAGGCTGTTGAAGCCCGCCTGGTCGAGCATGCCGGCGGTGCCCGTGTTGTAGCTGTCGTTCACCAGCATGGCGTTGTACTCGGGAATGGCATAGAAGCCGATCCGGAAGGTATCGCCCTCGGCAAGGCCGTAGCTTGCGGGATTCTTATTGATGGTGTAGAGCTTGGTGCCGGTATTCTGCCAGGTGGCCTGGTTCACATAGTACCAGAGGCCGGTGACCTCATTGCCGACCACAGAAGAGCCCAGCACTTCGGTGATCTCTCCGTTCTCCAGTCTGCTCACGGCAAAGCCGGTGGTGCCGGCGGAGCGGATCAGGTTATAGGCAATGCTCTGGATATTGGTGCTGGAATTGATGGCAAGCCGCTCGCTGGGGAAGTCGGTAACACGGCTGCCTTCCACCTGATAGGGGTTGCCGGTGAACTTCACGGTGGCTCCGTTCATCTGCAGCCGCATGCAGTTGGTATCGCTGTTGCCGGAGTAAGGCAGCTGCTCGCTGCCGTAAAGGCCCTCGATGTAAGAGGTGGTCTCGAACATACTGGCGTCGGTCCAGGAGCCGTAGAAGCCCAGGATGGGAATGGAGTGCTCGTCGGTGTAGACGCCGCCATCCTTCGTGGTGCCCACGGCCTTCACGGTGGTGAAGCCCTCCAGGAAGGCACCGCCGGGATAGCTGCCGTCCAGATCGCCCTTCGTTCCGGCGGGCAGGGTGATGCGTACCGCGCAGTAGCGGCTGCCGTGGGCGGGAACCAGACCGTCCTGGGTATCGCTTCCCTGCTCGGCAGCAAAGCCCAGCAGCAGATAGGCGTCCTGGGAGGAGATGCGCTCGTCCTGATCCAGATCGGCCACCGCCAGGTCCAGCTCTTCCGCTTCCTTCTCTCCGCTCACATAGTCCAGGATGGCGGTGGCGTCCAGTTCGTCGGTCCTGCCGTCCTTGTTCACGTCGTGGAGATTGGGAACGCTGCCTCCGTCCAGGGGCGCCCACCACTTGGTGGCGCTGACGCCCAGGATGGCTGTGTGGTTGGACATGAACTCGCCCGCAACAGCCTGGGTGAACACCTCAGTGTTCACATCAAAGGTAATGTCCTCGTCGCTGAGGTTATAGACCGTAAAGCCGAAGCTGTAATCTCCCTTGCGGGCGGGATCGTCGCCCAGCTCCGCCTTCACCTTGCCGTCGGCAGCGGCGCCGGTCAGGCCGGTGAGACCGCTGTTGGCGGGATCCATCATGATAACGGAGTTGGAACTGGCCGCCTTGCTCACTTCCGCAAGGCCCGCGCCCTGCTGCAGGATGGAGAGGAACTCCCCGTCCGGCGCCATCGGCGTGGCGGTGGACATCATCAGGCTCTGGGTGATGGCGCGAATGCTGTAGCTGCCAAGGCCAGGGTTCTTCTCCTTCAGGTTCTCTTCCCGGATGCGCTCGGCCAGCACCGCGGTCAGACCGGCCATATGAGGCGCCGCCATGGAGGTGCCGCTGTAGCTCACGTAGGCCTCAGCACCGCCCTCGCTGCCGCCGCTGGGCTTCTTGGCAGTGCCGTAAACGGAATAGATGTCGCCGCCGGGGGCGGTGATTTCCGGCTTCATCAGCAGGGAACCGGGAACGCCCCAGGAGCTGAAGTCGGTGATGGTGGCCTGAGAGCGGTCGATCACGACTTCCTTGTAGTTGTTGGTGACCTGCATGCTGCCGGTGTAATAGCTGATGCCGTTCACGCTCTGGGCAGTGCCGCCGGCCTTGATCTGGTTGGCGTCCTTCAGCGTGATGGAAACCATGGGGAATGTGCCGGTGTAATCCGCCAGATTCATCAGGATGGTCCCATCCATGTTGTTGGCAACAATGACCGCCTTGGGATTGTAGCTCTTGGCGTTGTTGCCCTTTTCGGAGAAGTTGATCTCGCCGCGGTTGACGATCACGACCTTGCCGGACAGACTCACAGCGCCATTCACCGCGCTGAACTCTTCCGGCGTTCCAGCCGCGTCGATGTATACGTAGTTGTAGGAGCCCACGATGGTGGAGAGCTCCGGGTTCGTGTAGGTCGTCCCGCTGTCTTCATCGGCGGTGGACTCGTAGTAGAAGACGTCCTGAGTGCCGTTAAAGAGCATCGGGGTGCCCGTGGTCAGAGTGTTCTGGGCCGCTGCCACACAGAGGCTGTTGACGAAGGAGCCGGGGCTGCCGCCGGTGTGGGTATACACGTCCTCGATATAGGGCGCTCTGGTATTGGTGAAGGATGTGGCGGCATAGGAATTACCGGCGGAAATGGTCAGCACCATGTCGCCGTTGTGCGTGCCGTCGGCCCAGCCGTTCATGTAATCCTGATAGGTGTTGTCAAAGCTCCAGCCCGGATCGCCCGAGCCGAGAGACAGGTTGCAGGCGTCCGCGCCCAGGACCATGGCGTCCTCGATGGCGACCATGTAGTCTGAATCATAAGCGCCGCCGCCGACACCGAAGACCTTCATCACAAAGAGCTGGGCGTCGGGGGCCATGCCCACCGCCCCCACCGTGGCAGCCGCGTCCTGGTGGGCGCTGCCGATGTAGCGATTGGCCGCGGCAATGCCGGCCACGTGGGAGCCGTGGTTGCCCTCGCTGTCGCTGAGGTGGTCGATGGTGGTGTTGCCGTCTACGTAGTTATAGCCGTAAGGGATCTTGGCACTGACGTAGTTCGCGGTGCCGCTGTTGAGCTGGCCGGCCAGGGCCTGTACCTGCGCCTTGGTCATCAGCTCACCACTGGCGCCGGCCTGTCCCACCGACCAGGTGAAGGGCTCTTCCGCAAAGGACTGGTGGCTGGTGTCGATGCCGGTATCGATGATGGCGATCTTGCTGCCGGCGCCGGTGTAGCCGGCGGCCCAGGCAGCGGTGGCGCCTGTCATGTTCTCACTGGTATTGGCAGTTTCAGGCTCAGAGATGCTGCCCTCGTCCATGGGCAGGTAACGGTTCTCCCGCTCCACACTCCGCACACCGGGGATCTCCCGGACCTTCACCATTTCGCCCAGACTCAGGTCCGCGGAAATGGCGTTGACGGCCAGGGTCATATTCCAGTGCACGTTCAGCTCGTGGCCGATGACGCTCTCGATCTGCGCGGTCATCTCGGCCTGGCGGGCCTTCAGAGCGTCGCGATAGCCGATGGCGGCGCTGTTGGTGCCCACGCCCTTGGCGCTGTAGCCGGCGGCCAGGGTGGCGGGCTCTTCCAGGAAAATGGAGGCGCGGACCACAGTGTTCAGATCTTCCTCATCCATGGGGACGATCTCGCCCAGGTCCTCTTCCTCTTCCAGACCAAGCTTCCGGATGTGGACTTTGTCCGGGCTGATCTCTTCCATTTCCAGTTCCCCGTCCCCGGGAAGGGCATCCTCGGCGGGATCCTCGGCAGGATCCGCTCCGTCTTCCTCTTCCGCGGAGGCGATGGAGCCCTCCGCGATGTCCGCGGGGGTCTCTTTGGTGTCGCCCTCCTCAGCAAAACCGGTCACGCCCAGAGACAGGACCATGACCATGGCCAGCAGCAGAGAAAGGAAACGCTTCCAACTGTTGTTCATACTGTTCCTCCCTTACCAAGCCGGACAACTCCGGCTTCATTCTCGAGATGGGGCGCGCACGCTTTCTTTCGCTGCACTGCGAAAGCGTATTTGTGCATAGCTCACTTTCCCCTTAAATCGAAATTATAAAGGAATCGCTCCTCTTTCGCAACTGTTTTTTCCCCTTTTTTTGGCAAAATCGACCTGTTTCACTTCGATGTTTTTGGGTAAATCGGCAAAGCCGCCCCATGCTGCCCCGGAATAAGACGAAACAGAAAGCCCCATTGTTCCATCCTGCGGAGGGAACAATGGGGCCGACTTCTATTCTATTGCTTCATGCGCCCTCGATGCGCAGGCGGCTTCCCTGCTCTCCGCTCTCCACCCGGATCTTTTGCGGGATGCACTCCTCCAGCTGCTCCACGTGGGAGATGATACCCACAAGCCTTTTGCCCTCCGAAAGCTGACCAAGCACCTCCAGGGCCTTGTCCAGGACCCCGCCGCTGAGGGAACCGAAGCCCTCGTCGATGAAGAGAGCGTCCAGGCTTCTGCCGCCGGCCCGGTTCTGCACCACGTCTGCCAAACCCAGGGCCAGGGAGAGGGAGGTAAAGAAGCCCTCGCCGCCGGAAAGGCTCTCCGAACCGCGGAGCTGTCCCGTGCTCAGGTCCAGTACCTGGATCTCCAGCCCCGCCTTGGCGTTGCGCCGGTCGGCGGAGCTTCGGTGGATCAGCTGATAGCGTCCGCCGCTCATGGTGTCCAAGCGGCGGTTGGCCATCTCCAGGATCTCCCGGAACACCGCCCCCATGGCGTAGCGGTCAAAGCTCAGCTTGCCGCCCTCGCTGTTCATACCGGCAGCAAGGCTCCCCAGCCGCTCCAGCCGCTTCCAGCTCCGGTCACTGCCGGCAAGAGCCTGCTTTGCATCCGCTGCCCGCTGCAGCACCTGACGGTGGTTCAGCAGCAGGGTTTCCAGCTTTGTTCTTTCCTCGCCGCAGCGGGAAAGGGCCTCGTTCTCTTCCTGCAGCTGCCGGGCAAGCAGTGCAAGATCGGTTGGCTCTTTCCCCGCAAGGCTCTCCCGCTGCTGCCGGAGTTCCTCGCCCTTGTGCAAAAGCGCGGCTTCCCAGTCGCTGATGCTTTTCTGCTCCTCCCGCAGCCAGGCGGCCGGGTCAGCATCTCCCGCCGGGGAAAGGGCCCTTCGGACTGCCTCCGGCCCATCGAATCCGCTCCCGGCCAGAGCCGCTGACAGGGCCTTTTCCGCTGTAGCTGCTTCCTGCTCCCGTTCCATGGCCAGTCTTTTCTTCTCCTGCAGGCTGCCCAGAGCCGTGTCCCGCAGGGTTTTGGTCTCTTCCTGCCGCTTCCGGCTCCTCTCCAGTTCCGTCCGAAGCCCTTCCCGCTCCCGCAGCATCTGCTGCTTTGCTTCGCTGGCTTCTTTCTCGCTGTGATAATGCAAGCTCGCTTCCCGCTCCTGCACCAGGGTCTTTCGACTCTCTTCTCCCGTGCGCAGCTCCTGCAGCCGGGCGAGCAAGGCCTCCCGCTGCTCCGCGGCGGTTTTTCTCTCCTGTTCCCAGGCAGGTCCGCTCTGCCGCAGGCTCTGCCGCTCCCGATCCAGCGTCTCGGCCTCCCGGAGCGCCATTTCCGCCGCATCCTTCCGCCGGCTCTCCTCCCGGAGCAACTCCTCCAGCCCCGCCTGCTGCAGCGCTTCCCAGCTGCCGCAGTCCGGCAGCAGCTTCTGCGCCGCGGCAAGGGCCGCATCCTTCCCGCTCTGAAGTCGGGCGGCCAGAGCTTCCCGGCGCTTATCCTGCTCCGCTCTGGTCTTCTCCGCCTGTTCCAGACGCTCTCTGGCCCGATCCACCCGCTCCTGGTCGGGGATATGCTCTCCGCCGGGAGCAAAAGCCCCCTCCTGTTCGACAGAGACGCGGCTGCCGCAGACCGGGCAGCAAGCCTGTCCCTTTTCCGCGATCTCCTGCCGAAGCTGGGACGCCATGATCCCCGCCTGGCCAGCCAGAAACGAGCGGTAGAGCCGGTGATGCTCCTGCTCGGCGTTCAGGGCGTCCTCTGTCGTGCGGGCAAGCTTTTCCTCCTCCATACGCAGCTGCCGCGTCTGCGTCCGAAGCCTGTCGCAGTCCTGCTGCAGGGCCAAAAGCGCCTCTTCCCGCTGCCTGCTTTGCTCCCAGGCTCCCTTTCGCTGCAGCACCAGCACCTCTGTCCCGTCCAGTTCTTCCAGCCGCTGCCGGAGCTTTTCCAGTCTGGCCTCCGCCTCGGCAAAGCGCCGGGCAGCTTCCGCCTCCCGGGTCTGGGTCTGTTGCTTCTCCTGCAGGAGCTGATCCAGCTCTTTTCTCGTCTGCTCCAGCTCCCGCAGCTGCCGGAGCTGATCCTCCGTCCGCTGCAGCAGGAGTTCCAGTTCCCGCAGCCTTGCCTGTTTTTCCTCGTCCGCCTGTCCGGCCTCCCGGGCCAGGGTCAGATCCTTTTCCCGCTGTTCGGTCTCCAGCCGCTGCAGCCGCAGCTCCTCCCCGCTCTGCCGCATGGCGCGGTCCGCCCGGTCCCGCGCCTCCAGGAAGGGACGCACCTTATGATAGGCCGTCTCCGCCCGTTCCAGGCGCTCCCGTCGGAGGCCCATTTCTGCTCTGCGCCCCTCCAGGCTGTCCCGTTCCCGTTCCAGCCGCTGCAGATCCGCAAAGCGGGCGTTCAGCTCCAAAGCCGCGCCTTTTTGCCTGTCCAGTTCGCTGATCCGCTGCCGCAGACTCTCCTGCAGGGCGGCGAGGTCGTCCATCTTCCCCTGCTCCCGCTCCGTCAGCAGCCGCAGGTTTTCCAGCAAAGCGGGATGTCCGGGCAAAAAGCTCTCCGCCTTTCCAGGCTCCATCTCCTCCGGCGGCAGGAACACATTCCCCATGAGGTTGCGCAGCTCCTCCTGCCGTTCGCTGCGGCGTCTGCCAAGCTCGTCTCTGGCCCCGCTCAGCAGGTTCTGGTAACGCAGGTACTCACTGTTATCGAAGAGCTTGCCCAGGATCTCGTTTTTCTTGTCGCTGTCCGCCTTCAGGAATTCCCGGAACTCTCCCTGGGCCAGCATCACGATCTTCCGGAACTGCTCCGCATTCAGGCCCAGCAGCTCCTCGATCCTTCTGGTCACCTTGTCCGCGCCCTCGGTGGGCTCCCGGTCCGGCTCCTCCAGCAGGGCGCTGATCTGCTGGTCCCCGTAGCCGCCCTCGCTCCCCCGCTTGCGGGGAAAGTGGATGCTGCGGTGCACCGTATATTCCTTGCCGCCCTCCTCAAAGCGCAGCTTCACCACCGTGTCCGTGCTCTTTTCCACATAGTCGCTGTGGAGCATGGCGGGACTCCGGTCCCGGCCGCTGGCCCTGCCGTAGAGGGCGAAGACCACCGCGTCGAAAATGGTGGTCTTGCCGGCGCCGGTATCTCCCGCCACCAGGTAAAGTCCCCGGTGCAGCGCCGAAAAGGGGACCGTGGTCTTTCCGGCATAGGAGCCGAAGGCCGTCATTTCCAGTTCCAGCGGTCTCATCGCTCCGCCTCCTGTTCCGTCAGAAAGTCCAGCAGGGCGGCAATGTCCTGCTGCTCGCTCAAGCCGCTGCTCTCCCGGTGGCGCAGCCGCTCACCGGCAAAGCGCAGCAGGGCCAGGTCCTCCTCCGCCGGCTCCTCGCCGCCGCAGCGCTCGGTATAGAACTGAGCAAAAAGCTCTTCCACGCTCTGCTCCCGCCCCGCCTCCGAGGCTGTGCTGCTCTCGGCGCCAAAGGGATTGTATTCGCTCACAAGCTCCAGCACCCGGCTGTTCCTTGCCCGGGCCAGTTCCCGGAAATAGTCGCCGATCTCCGGGGTCACCCGGCTGTCTGTCAGCACGATGCGCAGGAATTCTCCCCGGCTCTCCCGGGCGGTCTCCGTCTCCCGCAGCTCTTCCCAGCCGCCCCTTGCCTCCCGCAGGGGGTGCAGCGCCGGGATAGAGAGGCGGCTGATCTGCGGCTCCTCTCCCGGCGCGCCCAGCTCCACCAGCACCGGTCCCTTGGCCGGCTGCTTGATCTCGTTGAAATGATAGCAGAGAGGTGAGCCCGCATAGCGCACGCTCTCCCGCCCCACGGGGTAGGCCGCGTGGATGTGGCCCAGGGCCACATAAGTAAGGCCATCGAAGGCGGAGACGTCCACCTCTCCCAGGCCCCCCACCATGGTCTCCGAGCCGCCCCGCATTCCCTCCAGCCCGTTCGCCGTCACGTTCTGGTGGGCGATGAGCACGTTGCGCTCCGAGAGCTCCATTTCCTGGGCCTGCAGCAGCCGCCGCACCGCCGTGTCATAGTCCCGGATGCTCTCATCCTCCAGCGCCTGGGCCGCCAGGGCCGGGAACACATAGGGCATCAGCCAGAAATGCACCGGTCCCCACGCATCCTCCAGGGTCACGCAGGGGAGCTTCCCTCCCTTGGGCAGCGTGCCCGCGATGTGAACGCCCTGCTTTTCCAGCAGTCCCTTCAGAAAACCCAGGCGCTGGCCGGAATCGTGGTTGCCAGCGGTGAGCAGCACCGGGATCCCCTGCTGGGCAAGCCCCGTTAGCAGCTCCGACAGCAGCTCCACCGCGTCCCCGGAAGGGGCGCTCCGGTCGTAGACGTCCCCGGCGATCAGCACCGCATCGGGCCGAAGCTCCCCGCTCAATTCCAGAAAGCGCCGTACCCAGTCTGCCTGGTCCCCGCTCTCCAGCAGGGAGACGCCGTGGAGGCTTTTTCCCAGGTGCAGGTCCGCCAGATGCAGAAATCTCATACTCGTTCCCCCCCTGTATCCATCTTTAGTTCAGTATACCACGCCGTGGAGGGACAGGCAAATGAATAGTGAAGAGTGTCGGTGTCAAGTTGTTGTAGGAAAAAGAACGAGGGGTCAAAATGGCCTAAGAGCATTGAAGAGCGCGGTAACCTTGTTCTGACGAGCAGGGAAAGATACAGCTCTGTCCGGATCAGCAAGACCGACGGTGTTGGGAAG
>JAFSMZ010000047.1:0-5942 GCA_017447685.1 Oscillospiraceae bacterium | reverse complement strand
TCTTCCCAACACCGTCGGTCTTGCTGATCCGGACAGAGCTGTATCTTTCCCTGCTCGTCAGAACAAGGTTACCGCGCTCTTCAATGCTCTTAGGCCATTTTGACCCCTCGTTCTTTTTCCTACAACAACTTGACACCGACTTAACCTTCTCAGCCGTTGCAGACTGTGGAAAACTATGGTATACTAACGGCCGGATTGCCGTTTGTATATGATTTGAAGTCGTTTTTCTCGCCGCTCACGCGGCAGCCGAGACACATGACAAATGATACCACAAGTCTTTCAGTCTTATGGTATAAAACACACATATTGTTCGCACAGGAGTTTTCTATGATCGCCTGGCTCACCGGAACAACGGTAGGCAAGTTCATCGTGACCTTTTTCATCTCCATGGTACCCGTGGTGGAGCTGCGGCTTGGCCTGCCCTACGGGATCGCCCTGGGGCTTCCTTACTTTACCGCTTTGACCGCCGCCATTCTGGGGAACATGCTCCCCGTGCCCTTTATCATCATCTATATCAAACGCATCTTCGCCTGGCTGCGCGGGCACTGGGCCGCGCTGGACGGCTTCATCACCCGGCTGGAGCGCAGGGCTGAGGGTAAGGGCGAAGCGGTGGAGAAATACGGCACCTGGGGTCTGCTGATCCTGGTGGCCATCCCGCTTCCCGGAACCGGCGCCTGGACCGGCGCCCTGGTGGCGGCGCTTTTGAACCTGAAAGTCCGCAAGGCCTTCCCGGTGATCTTCGTCGGCGTCTGCATCGCGGCCGCCATCATGACCGCCGTCACCTACGGCATCATCAAAATCATCTGAGAATAATCATCCTGAGCATGGAAATGTGCTCAGGATTTTTTTCTTTTCATGAAACCTTTTTGGCCTTTTATTCGTTATATAATTAAATAGGATCCGAGGAAGTGTTGAAATGAAGAGAATGACAAAGACGGTGCTGAGAATGGTTTGGCTTGCTGCGGCGATCCTGTTCGTTGCGGGGATGCTGAACTGGCGGGATCTCACGCCCTCCGTACCGCTGGGAACAGTCAGAATCGTGGAGGACGCCGAAGACTATGCATACCGCAGCTCCGTGAGTAGGGCGGTTGCGGCCGGGGAACTTGTTTATCTCAGCCATGGGCAGAGCGGCGTTATTTCTGCCTGCTCGCGAGAAGGGACATATCGATTCTCCATTGTGACCACAACCATGGGAAATGGCGAGCCGGAGTTGTACGAGGATGAGGGATTTCTCCATGTGATCGACAAGAATGCGCATGTGTTCGTGTTTCGGGAAGCGGAGCTGATTACAGACTATCAGCTTCCGGATCGGGAAGGAGGCAGAGAACTTCGCGAGAGATTACATTCTCTTTTGCCGGAGAAAGCCAATCGGGTCACCCTGGAAGGGAATCGGGTCCTTGATGCCCAGGGAGAGCTGCTTTTTTCTGTTGGAGGGAACGCTGAACAGAATGAGCGCATCACGCTGTTGCTTTTTATGGTGCTCCTTTCAGCCCTTGCATTTACTGCAGTCAGAAGAACACGAGAAAGGGGAGCGGTGAAATGATCCTCAGCCGGGTATTTCTGACGCTTGCTCTTTTACTGCTGGCCCAGGCGATTTGGGCCTTGTAGGTCTCTCTGCGGTATCGAAGGGATAAGCTCATCCGGGCGAATGCCTATTTGGACAAAACAGAATATCGTCCAAAAATCAACTCCCATAGCCGCAGCGGACTCTATGTGCGCTGCCAGACAAAGGCTCGGTATATTTACAGGGTGGAAGGGAAGCAATACAGCATCGAACGCGTTTTTGACAATGTCACGCCGGGAAACCTGAAACGAACAGAGAAGGTGCTCTATCAGCCCAGACACCCGTCCCGTGCCTATCTGGAAAAACTGTCCTTTCCCAATGAGCCTGTTATCTGTGGATTGTGCGTGTTTTTGTGTATCCTCTTTCTTTTCGGCGCGATCGGGTATTTGTGATGATCTTCCTTCAGCAAAAACAAGCGGCCCCTCTCAGTCACTTCGTGACAGCTCTCCCCGCTGCGGGGAGAGCCAAGTGCGCGAGTGCATTAAGACGCTGGGGACCCAGAAGGAAAGAATCCCCTGGTGGATCGGTCCTGCGATCCATCAGGGGATTCTGTGCTTAGCGTTTCTCACGAAAAAAACGTTTCAGCAGCCCTGCGCAATCCTGTTCCTTCACCCCGCCGTAGACCCGCGGCGTGTGCCCGTAGCGTTCAAAGAACAGGTCTATCACACTGCCGCAGGAGCCGAACACCGGTTCCTTGGCCCCGTAGACAACCGTGGGGATCCGGGCGTTGATGATGGCGCCGGCGCACATGGGGCAGGGCTCCAGGGTCACCGTGATGGCGCAGTCCTCCAGCCGCCAGTCGCCCAGCGCTTTGCAGGCTTCCCGGATGGCCTCGATCTCCGCGTGGGCGGTGGCGTCTCCGTTCTCCTCCCGACGATTCCGGCCACGGCCGATCACGTTCCCGTCCTTATCGGTGATGACGCAGCCCACCGGCACGTCTCCCGCGTCAAACGCTTCCCGGGCCAGGGAGAGCGCCAGTGCCATCGTCTGTTCAAATTCCATAGTAATACCTCGTCCCAAAGGCCGAACCAAGACAGCAGACAAACCTTCACCCGTACGGCGATGTGCCGAAGCGCATGGGGAGATTGTGAAGAGGGGAGGGTATGCCCCTCTTCACGTTCAATCTACGCAAAAATGGGAACTATTTCTGAAGTTCCCATTTTTGCTCTTAAGCTGGCGACACTTTGTCGACAGCTTGAGGGCGGCCTTTTGGGCCGCCCTTTTCTGTGTTCTGTAAGGGGATACTTGCTGCCTCAGGCCAGAGCCGCGGTGATGATGGACATCTGGTAGACCTCTTCCGCGTTGCAGCCGCGGCTCAGGTCGTTGATGGGGGCGTTCAGACCCTGCAGGATGGGGCCGAAAGCGGCGTAGCCGCCCAGACGCTGGGCGATCTTGTAGCCGATGTTGCCGGACTGGATCTCGGGGAAGATGAAGGTGTTGGCATAGCCGGCGACCTTGCTTCCGGGGAACTTCAGCTGGCCAACTTCGGGGGCCACGGCGGCGTCGAACTGCATCTCGCCGTCCAGCGTCAGCTCGGGGGCCTTCTCCTTGGCGATGGCGGTGGCGTTGCGCACCAGGTCAACGCTGGCGCCCTTGCCGGAGCCCTTGGTGGAGAAGCTCAGCATGGCGACCTTGGGATCCATGCCGAAGACCTTGGCGGTCTTGGCGGTCTCGATGGCCACCTCAGCCAGCTTCGCGGCGGCGGGCAGGATCACGTTTCCTTCCTTGTCCACGGTATCCTGGTAGTCGATGTTGATGGCGCAGTCGCCCATGCACAGCATCGGGGCGCCTTCCTTCACCAGAATAAAGCAGGAGGACACCAGGTTCGCACCCTTCCGGGTCTTCACCAGCTGCAGCGCGGGACGCACGGTATCGGCGGTGGAGTAGGTGGCGCCGCCCAGCAGCGCGTCGGCCACGCCCATCTTCACCAGCATGGTGCCGAAGTAGTTGCCCTTCTGCAGGGCGGCGCGGCAGTCTTCCTCGCTCATCTTGCCCTTGCGGAGAGCGACCATGGTCTGGACCATCTCTTCCATCCTGTCATAGGTCTTGGGATCCAGGATCTCCAGGCCCTCGATGTCGAAGCCGCCCTTTTCGGCAGCGGCCTTGACCTCTTCCACATTGCCCACCAGGATGGGGGTGAGGAAGCCTTCCTTCTTCAGACGGGCCGCGGAGGAGAGGATGCGGGCGTCGGGGCCTTCGGTATAGACGATCTTGCGGGGATTGGCTTTCAGAACTTCGATCAGGTTTTCAAACATTTTCAGAATACCTCCAAAAAGTATTTTGATCTAACACCATAAATCTACCACTAAGCCGGGGATATTTCAAGTTTTTCACTGAATTTTCTTGTTTACAAAGCGCCGCTCTGCCGTTATAATACTCGCTGTTATCATTGGAAAAGAGGAATACTATGGAACGCAGTTTTCCCGAGACCCTTTCCGCGCTGCGGAAGGGCCGCAACATCAGCCAGCGGCAGGCCGCCGCGGACCTGGGCATCAGCCAGGCCCTGCTGAGTCATTATGAAAACGGCGCGCGGGAGCCGGGCCTGTGCTTCGTTTGCCGTGCCTGTGATTATTACGGCGTCACGGCGGACTATCTGCTGGGCCGCTCCGCCCATCCGGGGGATGTGAGCCTCCGGGATGCCAAACAGTTTTTATGCGAGCTGCGCGCCCGGCTGGATCGGGCGGAGAGTGCGCTGCAGTCTGCAGAGGGGGAAGAGACATGATCGAACAGGATAAGATCCGCAATTTTTCCATCATCGCCCATATCGACCATGGCAAGTCCACCCTGTCCGACCGGTTGATTGAAAAGTGCGGTGCCGTGGAGCAGCGCATTATGGAAGACCAGATCCTGGACAACATGGACCTGGAAAAGGAACGCGGCATCACCATCAAGGCCCGCGCCGTTGGCCTGACCTACAAGGCAGGGGACGGGGAGAATTATACCCTGAACCTGATCGACACCCCGGGCCATGTGGACTTCAACTATGAGGTCAGCCGCTCTCTCGCTGCCTGCGAGGGCGCCGTCCTGGTGGTGGACGCCAGCCAGGGCGTGGAAGCCCAGACCCTTTCCAACACCTATCTGGCCCTGGACAACAATCTGGAGATCCTCCCCGTGGTGAACAAGATCGACCTGCCCGCGGCAGAGCCTCAGCGAGTGAAGGATGAGATCGAGGAGATCATCGGCATCCCCGCCCAGGACGCCCCGGAAATCTCCGCCAAGGCCGGCATCAACATCGACGCCGTGCTGGAGGATATCGTGGCGAACGTGCCGGCTCCTCCCGGCGATCCCGATGCGCCCCTGAAGGCCCTGATCTTTGACAGCCAGTATGACAACTACCGGGGCGTCATCGTTTTTCTGCGCCTGATGGACGGCCGCATCCGGCGGGACAGCGAGATCCTTCTCATGTCCACCGGAGCCCGATACAAGGTGGTGGAGGTGGGCCATCTCCGTCCCATCGGCCTGGATCCCTGCGAGGAACTGGCCGCCGGCGACGTGGGCTATTTCACCGCCAGCATCAAAAACGTCTCCGATACCCAGGTGGGCGATACCGTCACCGAGGCGGAGCGGCCCACGGCCCAGGCCCTGCCCGGCTACCGTCCCGCCCGGCCCATGGTCTTCTGCGGCATCTATACGGAGGACGGCTCCAAGTACCCTGACCTGCGGGACGCCCTGGAAAAGCTCAAGCTCAACGACGCCTCCCTGAGCTACGAGCCCGAGAGCTCCGTGGCCCTGGGCTTCGGCTTCCGCTGCGGCTTTCTGGGCATGCTCCATATGGAGATCATCCAGGAGCGGCTGGAGCGGGAGTTTGACCTGGAGCTGGTCACCACTCTGCCCTCTGTCATCTACAAGGTCGTGAAGACCGACGG
The DNA here is from genome assembly GCA_017447685.1 of Oscillospiraceae bacterium. Taxonomy (GTDB): domain Bacteria; phylum Bacillota; class Clostridia; order Oscillospirales; family Oscillospiraceae; genus Limivicinus. The sequence goes on along the minus strand of JAFSMZ010000047.1, from coordinate 512 downwards.
CACCGTGGTCATGGTGGATAACCCCCACAATTATCCGGAGGTCCCCTCCATCGCCGAGGCCTATGAGCCTTATGTGAAGGTCTCCATCATCACCCCCAACGACTATGTGGGCAATATCATGCCCCTCTGCCAGGACCGCCGGGGCGAGTACAAGAACATGCAGTACCTGGACTCCCGCCTTGTGGAGCTGCATTACGACATGCCCCTCAACGAGATCATCTATGATTTCTTCGATACCCTGAAGGCCCGCACCAAGGGCTATGCCTCCCTGGACTATGAGTTCTCCGAGTATAAGCTCAGCGACCTGGTAAAGGTGGACATGCTCTTGAACGGCGACCAGGTGGACGCCCTGTCCTTCATCGCCCACCGGGAGAAGGCCTATCCCCGCGCCCGCAAGCTCTGCGAAAAGCTGAAGGAGAACATCCCCCGCCAGCTCTTTGAGGTCCCCATCCAGGCTGCCATTGGGGGCAAGATCATCGCCCGGGAAACCGTGAAGGCCATGCGAAAGGACG
>JAFSMZ010000017.1:0-62053 GCA_017447685.1 Oscillospiraceae bacterium | reverse complement strand
GCGCCAAGAACGACGGCCTGAAGGAGGCCATCGAGCACGTGCTGAAGCTGAAGGTCATCAACCTGAAGACCGACCCCCAGCTGATGGGCGCTCTGGGCGCTGCCGAGTATGCCCGCCAGAAGGGCCTGGCCAAGAAGTAAGACTTCTTCCCAAAATAAAAAAACTCCGATCCTCACGGATCGGAGTTTTTTGCGTCGAGGGGGAGGGCCCCTTCTATTTCAGCTTTTCCGTTTCGCCCTTGTAAGTCCGGATGCCGCCGATGTTCTCCGCTCTGGTATAGCCCAGCTGCCGCAGCCGGGCGATGGCCTGGGCGCTTCGGGTGCCGGCCAGACAGTAGACGAAGAGGGGCGTGTCCTTCCTGGGGATGCTGATCTCGGCGGTGTCGATGGCCGAGAGGGGCAGGTTCAGGCTGCCCGGAATATGCCCTGCGGCGTATTCGTCCGCCTCCCGCACATCCAGCAGGATGGCGCCGGAGGTGGCGCGAAAGCGTTCCAGCCCCGCTTGGATATCGGGCCCTTTCAGAAAATCAAAGAAACCCATGGCAGTGCCTCCTTCTTTCGGATCTTTAGTCCGATTATAGCATGGAGGCCGCCTCCTGACAAGAAGCGGGGGAGAAGGGGCGGCGCGAAAGGGGAGAGAAGAAGGAAAGAAGGAGTAATCGCGCCGCCCCGGTGCTGTCTGTATAACGTTTGAGCAGGGGAAAAGGTTTCAGCGTTTGCGGAGGTTTTTGCTTTTTTTCAAATCGAAACACAGGGGACTGCCGGGAGAATCGGAGCGGCCCTTGCTCAGTGGGTGTCGATCAGCGTCACAGTAAAGCCCGCGTCCCGCAGGGCGTGGACCAGGCCGCCCTCGCCCAGCAGATGGGCCAGACCCACCGCGAAGAACACCTTTCTGCCCTCGGCCAGGTAGCCCTTGGCTACCTCCACCATGGCGGCGTTGCGTTCCACCTCCATCTTCTGGTGGTACTCATCATAGATGGCAAGCTCGTCCTCGTCCAGCTCGGCCCGTTCCTCCTCGTCCATGGCGGCGAGCCGCTGGATCAAAGCCTGCTCGTCCCCTTCGCACCAGGCCTCGTACAGCTCATAGCTGGCGTTCAGGTACTCCTGCCGGGTGGTAGAGGTCGTCTCCGCCAGCATCAGCTCCTGCACCGGGTCGGAATAGCCGGTGACCATGGTGATCTGGAACTCCCCGGATTCCACATTCAGGATCTCCTTGCCGCTCTCCCGGGCCAGCCGCATGAGCCGGGCGTCCACACCCCGGGCGCCGCTGAGCTTCCGCCCCTGAGACAGATAGAACAGCTCGATGCCGTTTCCCCAGAGATAGGGCTTCATGGCTTCGGCGCTGTCGGTGTAATTGCCGATGACCTTGATGTAGTCCAGCGCTTCCTTGTACACATCGGAGTCCAGGTGATTCTGGATGGTGGTACCGTCGGTGTAGTAATAGGCGCGCATCAGCGTCTGCCGCAGCTCGTCGTCCTCGTCGATGCTCTCTTCAAAGCTCTTGTCGTCGAACTCCACGGCCAGAGCGTCGGCGTCTTCCAGGGCGTCATAGATCACCTGGGGCAGATAAGCGGTGCGGTCGTCACCGATGTGGATGGTGCCGAAGAGGTACATGCTGTGGCCTTCCCCGTCGCTGACCTCATAGAAGACGGGGCTGGGCCGCGTCTCCGGCGCAGGGCCGTCTGCCGGACCCTCAAAAATGTCGCGGCAGGCGTCCTCGGTAAAGAGCTTGAGCCCCACGTTCATCTGCATCACCAGGGAATAGGGAGCGTCCTCTATGGTGTGGATGCCGGCGTAGTCCAGGTTCAGGGCGGTGGGGATGCCGGAGACCTTTTCCACCGCCAGAAAGCCCGTGAGACTCTTGGTCAGGTAGGCGCTGGCATAGTCGTCCAGGATCGTGGGCTGGCCGGGGAAAAGATCCAGGCACAGCTCATTCTTCACCGCCTCGCCATAGTCGTCGGTCCCGGCAAAGCTGATGAGGCGATAGGCGCCCACGTCCTTGCTCTCGGCGTCCTTCAGATAGGCGGGAACGGGGAAATACTGGAGCAGATCATAGGAGAAGAGGTCGCAGAGCTCCCGGGAGGACATGGTGGAGTGCTCCTCCGTTCCGTCGCTGTAGCTGGTGGTCAGATTGCCCTTGTCGAAAGTCTCCTCAAAGGAATAGGCATAGGTCTGGGAGCTGTTGTAATCCGCACCGGAGATGTTGGTGTTTCCGTGGTACAATGCCGTATCGCCCCGGTCCAGCAGACTTTCCTCCTGGTAGTACCGGGCGGAGATGCCGGCGGCCTCGGAATAGTAGTTGAAGATGAACTCGGCGTTGGCCGCTTTTGCATCCGCAAGCAGCACGCCGGCCCGCTTCACGGCCAGAGGGGCGCCGGGGTCGTCCAGCGTCTCCCAGCCCTTGGCGTTGGCGGGCATTTCGGCGGCCAGGTCCATCCCCTCCGGGCTGCTGCAGCTGAGCGCATAGGAGGTCCGGACCTCCAGCCCGCCAAAGCGGTAACGGACCAGCAGGCTCTGCTCGGCGAGACTGTGATCGGCGGAGAGAAGAGCGCTTCCCTCTGCCTCCAGAAGCTCCGCCTCCTCCGGCAGGGCCCAGGCCTCGGCGCCCTCCGGCGCTTCAAAGCGCAGGGCGCTGCCCTTGTCTGTCTCCTCTCCGGTGACAGGGCCGCAGCCTGCGGCATCCAGAAGCAGCAGGGGAGGAAGCGCATCCAGGAAGCTGTCCCGGTCCGTTTCGGAGCAGAAACGAGAGCCGTCCAGCTCCACATATTCCACGCCATCGGCATAGAGCAGCTTCTGCTCGATCCGGGGATGCTGACCCAGGATGAGCACATCTTCCACCTTTGCCAGCAGGGAGTCCCCCTGCAGACCCTGGAGGCTGACGCTGCGGGTCGTGGTTTCGGAAAGGGTGGTGATCGCGCCGGGCTCCTCCGCGGCGTAGTCAGGCAGGCTGATCTCCTGTGTGATCCGATATTCGGCAACCAAAGCCTCCTGAGCGGTGAGAGCCTCCGCGGCCTCCCGGTAAAGTGCGAGGTAATCCACGGGCTCGGGCGTGGGCTCGGGCGTGGGCTCCGGCGTCTGTTCGGCCGTGGGTTCCGGCGCGGCGGCCGGGGCGGACGTCTGGGCAGGGCTGCAGCCTGCCAGCAGGCTCACGGTCAGGCAAAGACAGAGAAGCAGGGCCAGGGTGCGGGCAGCTTTTCTCATGTTTGTTCCCTCCTTATGATTTCTTGTCAGGTCAAAATGCATGCTAACGGCTTCTATGGAAAATGATAGCAGAGCGCCGCTGCAGTGTCAAGCAATTGCCGGAGAGACAGTTCACTTCACCTGTATAACGTTTGAGCAGGGGAAAAGGTTTCATCTGTTTTGTCTTTTTTGCGGAACTGGAAGACATTGGGAGCTGTGAACAATTTCCGGCCATAGGGCTTGCAATTGTTGGGGAAGAAACGTATAATGCTGATACAAGCAACCGTGGCCCGACAAAAACAATGGAGGTAAAGCTCTATGAATATTGCAATCACCCGTACGACGAATCCCCGCAAGAAGCCCGACATGAACGGCATTCCCTTCGGCACCTATTTCTCCGACCATATGTTCATGATGAACTACACCGAGGGCAAGGGCTGGTATGATCCCCGCATCGTGCCCTACGGCCCCATTGAGCTGGAGCCCTCCGCCATGGTCTTCCACTATGCCCAGGAGATCTTCGAGGGCATGAAGGCCTACCGCACCGAGAAGGGCAACATTCAGCTCTTCCGTCCCATGGACAACATCAACCGCTTCAACAATTCCGGCGTCAAGCTCTGCGTCCCCCACATCCCGGAGGAGGATTTCCTGCAGGCTCTGAAGACGCTGGTGGAAGTGGATAAGGACTGGGTCCCCTCTGAGCCCAACACCAGTCTGTATATTCGCCCCTTCGCCATCGCTCTGGACCCCCAGCTGGGCGTGCATGTGGCCAAGACCTATCTCTTCTGCATCCTGACCTGCCCGGTGGGCGCCTATTATCCCGAGGGCCTGAACCCCGTAAAGATCGCGGTGGAGGCCCGGGAAGTCCGCGCGGTCCGCGGCGGCACCGGCTTCACCAAGTGCGGCGGCAACTACGCGGCCTCCCTCCATGCCAGCCATGAGGCGGGCAAGAAGGGCTTCAGCCAGGTGCTGTGGCTGGACGGCGTGGAGCAGAAGTACATCGAAGAAGTGGGCGCCATGAACGTCATGTTCAAGATCAACGGCAAGATCATCACCCCGTCCCTGGACAAGGGCACCGTGCTCCCCGGCGTCACCCGCCGCACCGCGCTGCAGATCCTGCGGCACTGGGGCTACGAGGTGGAGGAGCGGGACCTCTCCATCGACGAGCTCATCGAGGCTGCCGACAGCGGCACCCTGGAGGAGGCCTGGGGCACCGGCACCGCAGCCGTCATCTCCCCCATCGGCGAGATCTCCTTTGAGGACAAGGTCCACGTGATCGGCGATTTCAAGATCGGCGAGCTGACCCAGAAGCTCTATGACACCATCACCGCCATCCAGTGGGGCAAGGCCGAGGATCCCTTCGGCTGGATCGTGCCCGTCTGCTGATTCTTCCATTCCAACAAAAAACACCCATCCGAAAGGATGGGTGTTTTTACGTTTAGTGGCGGCCTCGGGTCCCGGGGCCGCGCCTGTCACTCGTCACTTTGGTCCCGGCCTTGCGGTACCTGGCCGCGTGGAGCAGCACCAGCACGCCGAAGGCCGCGATGGCCGCCCAGAGGAGGTAGAAGGCGGGCATGAGCCGCGCTCTTCCGCCCTCGATCTGAGCGCCGCCGGTGAAGGAGAGCTGGGAGGAGGACTGGGCCTGGACTTCCTGCTCCGCCTCCGCCTGGGCTGCGGCCTGAGCTTCCGCCTGGGCCTGGGCCTGCTGCCGTTCGGCAAGCTTGCCGTCCAGCTCCAGGGCGTAGTTGGCAAGGTATTCGCCGATGTCCGCCATGCGCTGCTGGAACTGGTCCACGTTCCGGGTCATCACCGTGACAATGATGGGGTTCGGCGTGTAGACGATGGCGGTGATGTGGTTGTTGGAGTTGCCGTTTCGCTCCTGGAAGGCGCCGTATTTCTGGGCCACCCGGTATTTGCCCATGAGGCTCAGGTTCAGGTAGCTGTCCGGCTGGGCGATCAGCAGGTTTTCGATCACGTGGGGGAAGCGCTCCTCGCCCCCCTCGCAAAGGGTCTGCATCACCTGGGTGATGAAGCGGGCGGAGTAGTAGCTGTAATCGAAGAAGTCCTGGTCGTAGTAGGCCTGGTCCAGGGAGGCGTACTTCATGCACAGCTTGCTGGCCTTGCCGCTGTTGTCCTCGCCCAGATAGTTCAGCATGGCGTGGCCGCTGTCGTTGTTGGAGAAGGTGAGGGCTGTGGATTCCAGGTAGCGCAGGGTGCCGCCGCCCAGGTCCGTATCCTGGTTGATGAGGCCGGAGGCCTCCTTTTCCGCCAGCAGCATGGCCACCGGGACCTTGTACATGCTGGCCGAGTACATGAAGCTGTCGCCGTTATAATACCAGGAGTCCCCGGTGGCGGTGTAGCAGAAGCCCACGGAGAAGAGCTGGTTGCCGCCGCCGATGCCCTGCTGGGTCAGATAGTCCTGGATCCACTGGTCCAGGGCCGCCTCGTCCAGAATGCTCCCGTCCTCCGCCAGGACCAGGGGGGCCAGGGAGAGCAGCAGCACCAGGCACAGCAGCAGGGAAAATAGCTTTTGAAAAGAGTGGTTCATGGGTATGTCCTCGCTGTCATCAAACTTGCTTCGACATTATAGCAGCTTTTGCCGCCTTTGCCAACCGGAGCTTTTCAGCGGCGTCTGCGGACCTTCCTGCGGGCACGGCGGATGCCGTGCACCACAAGAGATAGCACCGCCAGCGCCAGCAGCGTCGGGACGGCGTAGAGCGCCAGGGGAGAGGGAGCCGTCTGCCCGGGCTCCGGACCGGGCTGGGGAGCGGGCGCTTCGCTTGCCTCGGCGGAGGGAGCCGGTGTGGACTCTGTTGTGGGCTCCGGACTGGACTCCGGTGTGGGTTCAGGCGTGGGTTCCGAGGTAGGGACAGGCGTCGGCTCCGGCGTTGCGGCGGCAGCCTCCCGCCGCTCCAGCTCCTGGTCCAGCGTGAGCGCGTAGTCGGCCAGGAAGCCGCCGAAAGCGGCGATGTGGTCCTGGAACATGCCGACGTTGCGGGTCATCACCACCACCACGATGGGATTGGGGGTAAAGATGATGGCGGAGACGTGGTTGTTTTTGGGGCCGCCGGCCTCCTCATAGGCGCCGTATTTCTGGGCCACGGGCCAGCGGTCCTTCATGCTCAGATTCAGGTAGCCGTCGGGCTGGGCCTGAAGCAGACACTCGATCACGTGGGGGAAGCGCTCCTCACCGCCTTCGTAGAGCGTGCGCATCACCTGGGTCATGAAGCGGGCGGTGTAAAAACTGCTGCCGTAAAAATCCGGGATAAAATAGTCCTCATCCAGATCGGTGTAGCGGATCAGCTGGTCGCTGCACTTGCCCCAGTCGGTGCCGCCCATCAGGTGCACCAGCATGTGGCCGGAGTCGTTGTTGGAATAAATGAGGGCGCTCTCTTCCAGGTAGGAGAGGGAGACTCCCATGCTGGTGTCCTCCTGGCTCAGCTCCCCGGCGGCCACCTTCTCCGCCGCCAGCATGGCCACCGGCACCTTGTAGAGACTGGCCGAGTACATGAATACATCCGCGTTATAGTACCAGCAGTCCCCGGTGGCGGTGTAGCAGAAGCCCACGGAGAAGTCCTGCCAGCTGTTGTCCAGCCCGTTCTCCCGCAGATAGGTCTCGGCCCATTCGTTCAGGTAGTCCTCGTCCAGGATGCTCTCCTGTTCTTCCGCCGCTTCCGCCAGGGCGGCGGGGCGGGGGAGAAGCAGCAAAAGCAGCAGCAGGAGCAGCATCCGGCGCAGCGCAGCTTTCATCATGGCGTCCTCGTTTTCTCTCGGTTTTGGCCCATTATAGCACGGAAGGGCCGTTCTGCCAAGTGCGGCCAAAAACCTCCAAAATGCAAAGCGTCCGCCCAAAGCCTTGGACGGACGCTTTGCATTTTCCTTATTTCTTTTTGCGGAAGCAGGGGCAGCGGGCGCCGGCCTTGGGTTCGGGCAGCTTTTCGCCCTTGATGGCGGCGAGGATCAGCTTGCGGTGGACAAAGACCATGTAGGTCACAAAGCAGCAGAGGGCGGCGAGCAGGGCCCAGAGCAGGAACTTGCCCACCTTCAGCCAGGCGTTTTTCAGCTTTTCTTTCATGGGTCAGTCCTCCAAAATGTTTTGATAAAGCTATTATAGCACATGGATCGGCGCATTTGAAGAGGGAAGCGGGGCTTTTTTTGCTTGATCCCCACATCAGCGGCAGGCTTTGCGCACATGGCCGTCCGGGTCTTCCCGCAGCTCGGAGGGATCCAGCCCCCGCCTTTTGGCAAGCTGCGCGGCCTTCACCCGCTGACTGGTATAGCGGGAACCGGCCAGCAGCGCATAGAGCTCCGCGGGGCGGGAATCCTCGTAGTGGTCCAGGAGAATATCCGCCACGATTTCCTGCCGCAGGCAGGACCCTTCCCGATGAAACAAGCCCGTCAGGTACCGATAGTTCTCCCCGGTGGCCTCCAGACGAAACAGCAGCTTCCCTTGATCGTGAAGCAGCTCGTAGTGCTCCGCAACCGCCGCTTTCATGGCTTGCTCCGGGCAGGGGAGCCTGTGTTCCTCAATGATCTCCAGCGCAGCCAACACAAAGGAAGGCTCGTCGGACAGAAGCTGCCGCACCGCATGGGCCGCAAGGCCCGCGGCGTAAGGGCTGCGGAAGATCACCCGGAAAGCATACAGGCGGCGCCAGCGGTCCGACACATCCAGCTGCTTGGCGAGAAGACGAAAGGATACTTCGTCTTCTCGCCAGGACAGGGCCTCACAGGCGAGACAATAGCGCTGCATTTGCTTGTCCCGCAGCATGTCTTCCAGCTCTGGCAGAGGCGCGTCATAGGGGATCGGCTCCCCATTTACAAGTTGTTTTCTCTCCATAGCTCATCCTACGGCAAAACGAATTGCCAGCCCCGGCTCCGCCGCAGATCCTCCATCACGTCCTTCAAAATGGCCCGTTCCACCGGATCTCCCTGCTGCCACTGGGCATAGAAGCGATCCTTGACCTCCGATTCGAGGAGGGGCGCCTTTTTGTGCAGCACCCCCATGACGCCCAAAGCCTGGAGCACCGCCATCCGCACGGAGGACTTTGGGTGCTGGGAAAGCTCCATCAAAAGCCCGTAGGCATAGCGCAGTTCCCTGGGATTCTCCGCGTCCCGACCGAGGCTGTAGATCACGGAACCCAGCTCCCGGTAGAAGGCATCGTCCTCATCCACGCCTACCCGGGCGAGGAGCCGGTCGATCTTCTCGGTATCAAAGCCGTTGACCGGAGCGGTGTCCTTCTTTTCCGGGGCCTCGTCCTTGATATAAACCTGCCCCACGCCCACGTTACCAAACCTGACCTTGCTCACCCTACAGTACAGACTCATCCCCTTCGGCGCCTCTCCGGCCAGGAGCTGCCTCAAATCCAGGGCCTCCGCTGGGGTGAAATCCTTCTGAAAGTCCTTTTTGTATCCCTCCAAAAGCAGCCTCCAGCCGTTCCAGCCGGCAGGGTAGAGCTTGGCGTAGAGCCCCTCGGGAACCGGGACAGTCCCAATCTTCCGGAGGGCGGAAGGAGCAAGAAATTCCTTTGCGTAGAAGGAGCTGATCAGCCCCAGCTTTTCCGGGAGCGGGTCCAGGACGGAGAGCTCCTTTTTCTCAAAGCTTCTTTGCAGCACGCAGCAAAAGACCTGATCATGAAAGAATCCGGGCCAGCCGATGCGGTCCAGCACGATCAGCACCCGCTGTCCCTCCGGCGCCTTGTAGGCCAGCACATCCCCCGGGTCCAGGTCCGGCAGCTCCCGCTCCTTCGGCGCAGGGTGCCGCTTTCGGGGCTTCGCTCTTGGACGCTGCAGCGAAGTCCAAAACGCAGCCAGCTTCTTTTTCCTCTCGGCAAGGTCCCGCTCATTGGCGCCCAGCTCCCGGTAGAAATCCAGGTTCGCCCCGCTTTCGATGATGCTGCGCACCCGCTCCAGGATCTCCGGGGACTGCTCGCAGCAGATCCAGCCCGCCTTTGCCAGAGCAAAATACATATCGTGGAGGATGGGATCTTCCGGATCGAACTCTGCGATATGCTCGGCAAGGATCGCCTCCCGAATGGCGGAGACTTCCTCTCCTTCGTCGTAGCGCTCCATGAAGTCCTCGTAGACCTCGCAATAATCGTCGCTACAGGTGAGCCCCATGCCCCAGCAGCCCATGCTGATACCTCCTTATATCTGACTCAAAATGCCCGGGTCCTTGATCTTGGTATCTTCCGCCAGCAGCAGGATCTTGGACAGGATCTCCGCCGTCTTGGGGTCGTCGTCCGCAAAGGGCAGGAAGATGCGGCCCCGTGCCTGGGAATGGACCGGCAGGATGACCACGCTGCCCTTGCCCTGGGCGTGGACCACACCGGAGCCCATATGCACCGACCAGGAGGCGAGCTTGCCTTCGATCCTGGCGTGAGAGCCCACAAAGCTCACGTTGGAGACGTGCAGCAGGCGCAGCAGCTCCTCCGCCAGAGCCAGGCGCAGCTCCACGGTGGAGTGGCTGGCCTCCGGGTCCACACCGCCCACATAGGCCACGCTCACCACCAGGTCCAGGTCCCGCATGGCCTCGGAAAAGAGCACCGGCGGCACGTCCTCCAGAGCCACGTTCTCTCCCGTGCTCCGGCTGAAAAACTCCACCGTTTCCAGGGTGGGCGCTTCGATATCCGCCGGGCTGAACCAGTCTGCCAGGGCGAACATGCGCACCACCAGATCTTCCTTATAAAAGACCTTCTGCAGCCCTTCCTCGTAGTCCACGGTCCAGCCACGGCCCTTCAGCAGCGCCAAAGTGCGGCGAGGCTGCACCTGGTAGCCCGCGTAGCGGCGGGACACCGTGCGCTCCTGCCGTTCGTCAGCGGTGATGGGGTAATACTCCCGGAAGACCTGCTTGAAGGGCTGCACGATCTTTTGGTCAAAGAGAAGGTGCATCCAGTCCGCCCAGATCCCGGCGCTTTTCAAGTCGTGGGGGTGGGCCGGACGAAGCCTTTCGCCGCAGGGAGAGGAGAGGCCGTTGACATCCCGCAGCAGGAGGCCCTGCTCGCCGGGGACCGGAAAGCCGATCCGCCCCTCGCTGCACCAGAGCAGCTTTTCCACCATGGGGGCGAGCACCGGGTTTTGCAGCAGGTTTTGAAGCTCCGAGGCGAGAAACTCGGTTTGCTCCGTCATGGCCCGCTCCAGACTCTCCCGGGCCCGGCGCTGCTGCTCCTTCAGCTCCTTTGCGCTCTCCTTGAGATGCAGATAGCTTTCGTTTTTGGCCAGAGCCTTGGGGAGGGTCTTGAGCAGTTTCCCGTCCTTTCTCACGGCCACCGAGGCTTCGCCTTTTTCGTCGATCTGCAGGGCAATGCGGTAGCCCTCCGCCTCCACAGGCTCCAGCAGGGGCCGCAGCTCCTCGGTTTTCGCCGTCTCCATCTGCCAGGTCATGCGGTCCACATCGTCATAGCCGGTGGTGATGGCAAGGTTCTCCAGGGCGACGGAGCAGGCCTTTTTCTCGCTCTCCCGCCGCTGGGCGCCGAACTGTCTGCTCTCCTTCAAAAACTGCTGGATGAACGCCCAGCGGCGCAGGGCCTCCCGGCTGTCGCCCGGGTCCATGGGCAGCAGCGGATAGCAGCGCAGCTTTTCCTGGTTGCGCTTTTCCCGGATCTCCTGTCGCAGAGTCTCCTCGTCCAGGCGGCCCAGCACGGCGTCGCTGTAGAGCTGGGAGCGGCGGTGCAGGCTGGAGCCGGTGGTGATGTATTTGGCGGATTTGTACAGGATCTGGAAGCGCTTCTCACCCAGCTTCCCGTAGGCGTCCAGAAACCAGCCTTTGTCAAAGGCGCCGTCGTTGAAGCGCTGGGGAGAGATGGGGGAGTAGAGCGCCACCTCCGTCTCCTTCTCGGCGGAGAAGTTTTCGTTGATGTGGGCGTGGAAGAACCACACCGCGCTTTTGAGCCCGGGCCAGTTCAGCACCTGCTCGGCAAGGCCCGCCCACTGGGGCGCGTACATCACCGCCTCGGCCAGGCGCTTGTCGCTGATGTCGGTGGCCTTCAAAAGCTCCCGCAGAAGCTCCGGGGTGTCGTCCTTCGCCGGATAGCAGCGCTTGAGCAGGCGGCTCAGCACCGAACGCTTATCCGTGGCCCAGGAGTATTCATAGCCCCGGTAGAAATTGTCTTTGCCCAGGGCGGCCAGCAGGCGGCAGAAGTGCCCGGCGCCCTCCACACGCATCAGTTCGATGCAATGCAGGGTCAGCTCCGTGGGAAGTTCGCCCCGCTTTTCCTCTACGGAGACGATCCGGTCAAGCACCGGGCGGATCAGCTCCGCGGCCTGGGGAAAGCGGGCGTGAAACTGCCGCCCCGGATAGCTGCGGGGATCGCTCAGGACCGTCATCTTGTGCCGCAGATCCCGGGTCGGGTCCAGCAGCCATTCGATCAGCACGTCCTGCCCGATGAGACCCAGGGAATGGGCGCGGAAGAGATCCTCGACGGAAAACGCATTGCTTATGAAGGCCCCGCCCAGCTGCTCGTAGCGGTATTCCAGGGGGAACCACAGGGCAAAATCCGCATCCGAGAGGGGAAGAGAGTGGATCAGCCCCCGCCAGAAGGCCAGATACCGGTGATTGATGGCGGTCATGGGCGAATTGATGCTGTGCAGATAGGCCATGATGCTGGGGGAGTCCTTGCCCTTGCGCAGCACATAGGATTCGCCCAGGCGCTGCTCCCCGATGAGCTGTGCCGTGCTGCGATAGAGCTTCAGGGCAAGGGGGAAGACCGTATGGACGTCAAACTCTCTCGGCAGGGCGCGCAGAATGTTCTGCAGCAGAGGCTTTCGCTCCGGCTTGAGGTCGTTCCAGTAGTCGGGGACCAGCTGCTTTGCCTGGAGGGGCGCGAACCAGGGGGCGATCGTGTTGTGATCGCCATAGCGGCTTATATAGAAGGGATTGGAGAGAGCATAGAGGGCCAGGGCCTTGCCGGGATCCTTCCCATAGTCGCCCAGGGCCTCCTGAAATTCCTCGTAGAAGGGCAGCAGGCGCAGGCTCGCCCCCTCCTGGCGGAGGTCATGGAAGCCGCAGCCCGCGGGCAGAGGCATCCAGTAGTAGTCCGCCAGATCTCCGAAGAGGCGCGTTTGCCGCTCGCCGGCAATTTCAAAGCAGTACTCATAATCCGCGTGGCGGACAAACACGGCGTTCAGCCGCTCCAGGATCCGCTCCAGCTCCTTCTTCGAGGGAAAGAGGCTGCGGATCTCCTGCTCGCTCATACAGGCTCCGCCCGTCTTGCCCAGAAGCTTCTGCAGCAGGCCGGGCTTTTCCGCCGCCAGCCGTTCGTCCAGCTCCTGCCGATAGGCGCGAACCCTGGCGGGGTCGTAGAGGCCGAAGCCGTTTTCCCGGGTATAGACTTCCTCTGTCTTCCGGGGAAGAAGCTGATCCAGCAAAATAGTCGTCTGGGTGGAGAGCTTCCGCTGCCCCAGGGCGTCAAGCTCGCTGCGATACCGCTCCGGCAGGGCGGGGTCGGCGTCCTTCTGCTCCAGCAGCAGCTCGATGGCGGCCTGATTCCGGGTTTCCTCCCCGCTCTGCAGCATCTCGGAGATCAGGGGCAGCAGCAGCTCCCGGGGCTGGCTTCGCAGGGCGGAGAGGATCGCGCCGCGCAGGCCGCTGCTCTTGCTGCGCAGGGCGGACGCCATCTCCCGCAGCTCCTCCGGTGACAAGGCGGCGGCGGACAGGGCTTTCACGGCCTGCTCCTTCACCTCCACGCTCCGGTCCGAGAGCAGGGAACGCAGCACCTCCCGGTCCGCGAGGCTGGAGGCGGGGTGGAGAAAAGAACGGATCAGGGACAGCTTTTGATCCGCGCTCATCCAGGGGCAAAGCTCCGGCAGCTGCCGGGTCAGGGTGTCGTCCATCTCGTAGCCGGCGAGGCTCATCATGCAGGAAATGACCGGCTCATTGGAGAGCGCAGCCGTGTTCCCCGGAAAAGGCAGGTCGGAAAAGCGGCGCTTTTTGTTGCCGATGAAGGCGGCCAGTTCCTTGAGAGCGGCAAAGACCCGGCGCCGCTCCTCCCGCTCCCGGGGAAGATTGGGATTGGGAAAGCTCTTGCTTTTGTACTGGTCATACGAGATCCTGACCAGTTGATACGAGCGGACCAGGCAGCCGGTGAGCCAGGCCAGGACCTCCTCGTCCCGCTCGTCCAGATGGCGGCAGGCCAGGGTCATGCCGTAGGCGGCCATGTCCGTGCTGCGCACAAAGTACCAGCCCAGGACCCGGCGGCTGGGCTTTTCGTCCCGCAGCAGGGTTTCCACCTGATCCCTGGTTTCGGCGAGCTCGCGGCAGGCCTGGCCCCAAAGGGCAAAGTACACCTGCAGCAGATCCTCACTCTGCAGAAATTCCTTCCGCTTTTCCGCATCCGTCAGCGCCGCGTAGGCCAGCTCTCCGCTCCGTCTGGCCCGGGCGGGGCGGGCGTCGTCCGTTGGCAGCCCCGTCCACACGTCCAGGGCGCGGATGACGCTGCTGTAGCGGAAGAGCTCATGGTCCAGGCAACATTTCAGGATCCTGGCAAGCGTTTGGGCGCTGCCCTTGTCCGCGCTCTCCAGGATCTGCTGGCGCAGCCCCTCCTGGAGTCCGGCTGTCAGCAGCAGCTGCATCAGATCCTCCAGAAGGTCCTCCCGGCCACTGATGATGATGGCTTCGATGTCCTTGCGGCTGAGCTTGATGTGGCTGCTGTCGCCGTAAATGGCCTCCCGCAGGGCGGCGGAAAGCCGCTCGTCCCCCTGCCGCAGGGCCAGGGCCAGCTGGTATTCGTAACCGATCAGGCTCTCCTGCCCGGTGAAGAGCTTGTCATAGAGACTGCCGGAGAAATAGTAGCCACGCACCAGCCCCGCCAGCAACTTGATCCACTCCGGCAGATAGACGTGGAGGTCTGCGCTGTGGTAGCTGCGCCGCAGATAAGAGGCGGAAAACTGCCCCTCCGCCCGCAGCATCAGCAGGGCGGGGACCCGTGCCTCGTAGTCCTTGTCGGTCAGCTCCCGCAGGAGCTTGGAAAGCTCCGGGGTGTAGAATTGCTCCAGGCTTTGGAAGTCCTCGGGCTTTTGCAGCAGGGGACGGGCCAGCGCGTCATACAGGGTGTTCCAGGCGGCCCCGTCATAGCTGTGCTCACCCAGATCCAGGAGCGCCTGGGCGGTTTTGCCCAGCTTTTGTGCCTTTTTCCGGGCGGCGCTCCAGCCCCGGACGTCAAAATCCACTTGCTTATGCTCCATGTCACCACATCCTCCCGGCCAAAAAGGTCAGCCGCACAAAGGTAAACACCGCGCCCTCGCGCACGGTCAGCGGCGCGTCCAGTTCCGTGAGCTCGGCCTCGTCCATCAGCACGCGCACGAGCCCGTCCTGAAAGGCCCGGACGGCGGTCTCCGTCGCTTTGGCCCTGTCCGCCTTCCGGTCGGACCAGAGTCGGCCGAAGCCCACCTTGCCGGAGGCCGCCCGGGCTTCGATCTCCTCCGCCGAGAGGCAGGAGAGCAGCGGCGCCTCGGTGTCCTTGCCGTTAAAGCGCGCCACCTCGGCCTCCACAAAGGCGGTAAGCAGCTGGCGCAGACTGCCAACGCCCTCCGGCAGCTCGTAGGGCCGGGGCGGCAGTACGTCTTTGCGCGCTCCCAGCGCCTTGATTTTCACATAGACCTGCAAACGACTCAGCTCCTTTGTTCGTTCCCGATTTCGATCGTGTTTTCAGAGATAGGCACAGTCCTGCCTGTACCCGTATACCGTGACGATGTTGTCCTGAATCTCGCCCGGAACATGGATCCGTTTCAGCGCATCCAGCACGAACTGCCTGTTTTCATCCGAAAGCCGTATCTGCAGCCACTCGAGATCTTTCCACCACGGAAACTGCGAGCCGAAGAGCTCCCACTCGTTCGACCAAGCGCTGATGTACCCCTTGCGTTCTTTCGTTCGATAGAAGACGGCAAAGCTCTTGTCGCGTTTCCCGTCGTTTTCATAAAACGCAAGAAAAAGCTCATTCCATTTCGTGTTGTTCATCCCTTAGGCTCCTTTTCCAGCGGCAGACAATGTCTGTCCTCAGATCCCCAGAAAATAGAATCCGTTGTATTTGGACACGGCTTTTTCCAGCCAGGGGAGGAGAACCTCCCATTCCTCCGGCCGGTCGGCCCGGATCTGTCCCAGCATTTGCGCCGTGCGTTCCTTCGTGTAATAGTTGATCCCATAATAGCAGAAGGTTCCGCTGCCGTCCGGCGATTCCGGATGCTCCAGATAGGGGAGGTAGGCCTCCAGCAGCCGCTCCTGATCGTCCAGATATACGATCAAGGAATCCGACATCCAATACTGCTGCGGGTGATCCAGGAGCTTTTTGAGGGGCCCTTTGGTTTTGCAGTACTGAAACTCAAACCAGGCCGAACCCCATCGGACCCGACAGGGAAGAAAAAGCGCGCCGGGACGGGCATTGGCAAGACCTTCTCCGGGCTCACGGCGGATCTTCCGCCTTCTCCTGTTGAAAAAGAAGGACCGGATCCGCGCGGGAAGCGTGTTCTGCTGCAGCTTTCGGCGCTGCGCATCCAGGGGGTCGAATACCTCTTTGTCACAAAGCAGCTTGCGGAAGCTTTCCAGAAAGGCGTCCCGGGGAAGAAGGCGATCTTCGATATCGTCATACCAGTCGCTCATCAGATACATGGCGTTCCAGGGATCCTCCGTCCACCAGCCGGAGAGCCAGGCCGCCGAGCCCATCTGCCGTGTGAGCTGCTCCAGAGTCTCCGGACTTTGCTCATAGCGAGTCCGGAAATCCTCCGCCACCAGGGAAAACACAGCGTCGGAGTCGATCTGCTCCTTCGGGACGGAGAGGATATAGTCGTTCAAAATATGGATCTGCTCGTTCCGATCTCCGCCGCAGGTGGAGAGAGCCAGGGTCAGCTCGCTGAGCGGGTCTTCCTGCTCCAGCAGTGTGTCCAGCTCTTGGTCAAAGCGCTCGGTCAGCCCGACCTCCAGCATCAGCTTGTGATAATAGGCTCGCTCAACCGTCATCGTCCGCATCTCCTTGCATGAACGCTAAATATTCCGAATATTCCACAGCTTCCATGATCCTGTCGGCGGCCTGCTCACCTTCACGGCTGAAGAAGTGGATCTCTGCCCCCTCATCAAAACCGTACAGATGAAGAATAGCCCCATTGCGGGTGCTGCCGCGCTTGATCTCCCGAATACCGGCCAGAGGCGTCGAGTATTCCAGCATGGGCTTTTTGTCCAGACTCAATATGGTAAGACTGTCCTCAAACAGATAAAGTCGCGCCCCGCGTGTTTCCGCGCCTAAATAAACTACGCCTTCACACTTGAAAACTGGCGCTTGGGTAAAGCGTGCTTCTGCCTGCCGATAGCGCTTCTCCTCAAAATGTAAAATGATTTGCACGATGGCCGAGAGCAGGATCGTAACAATGAGCCCGGCAGGGATGGCCAGCAATTCGTCCTCGGGATACGTAAAGTGCAGAAAAAACCAGGCAACCAGGCTGCAGAACGCGCCGAATATCAAGCTGAATACTTTAAAATCCATCATTTTACTGAAAATACAGCCGGTAGTCACCGTGCGCTTTGCTTTCTATATCTTCTTTCGAGGTAAAGGCAACCGATATTTTGCGGTTTTTCAAAACTGCTTTCAACTCTTCCGCCTCCTTTTGATTGCCGCGAATCGTGATTTTTCCAAAGGATAGCGGTTTAGGGACTTCAAATGCTTGCACAGGGTATCCATGATCTTTCAGGTGCTGGACGGTGGCGCGCCTGATTCTTTCACACAGGCCGGATGCCTGCGCTTCTGCCAGATCGGAATCCCGGTCAAACAAATACCAAATGACAAGATACTGAGGCGCGATCTCGATTGCTCCACAGAAAAAGTGCTCAACGATTTTCGGTAAGGATGTCGAATACTCGCTTACCGTTTCCTCGATGGACTTTTTGATTTTCTTTTCCAGTCTTGCTTTGAACATCATTTATCCCTGCTTTCTGTTCTGAAGCCGTCTTTCCATTTCTGCCAAATCATAGGCAAGAAAAAAAGGACTAAGAGCGGGATAAAAGGACTTCATTTTCTCGTAAGTCATAAACACGATGTCGCAGCCCCTGTCATCATAGACAGATAAAAAACATTCATTTTCAAACGATATAAGGCTGATCTCCGGGCTGTCACCATCGCTGAGCTGCTTTTCGATCAGCTCACGGTCGTCAAAACCGATTCCGTCGGAATAACAGACGATCCGATGCCGACGCCGCAAATCGTAATCCGGATCGCCCGGCTCATCGTAGGTTTTGAGATTCTTGACCGCCACATGGCGGTATTTCATCATGTGCTCCGAAAGAAAGCGGAGGGAATCGGATTCCGCCTGAATTCTGCGGTCAACGATCTCTGCAGCGATTTCTTCGCTTTCCCAGGCTTTTCCTTCCGTCTCTCCCGAGTCAGACCAATCGTTGATCCAGTAATTGAAAATGATCGCGTCCGCACCGTGGGAGAACAGAATATCATAAATCGCATTGGCCCGCTGCCGCGCCTGGCTCAAGTATTCTTCCGTCGTGTTGCCGATGCCCAGCTCGCAGCGCAGAGCATAGGGATTGTTATAAAAGTAGGGCTGGAGATAGTCAAAATCCCGGCTCAGGATCTGTTCTTCCACTTTGCTGCTCATACTTCGCCTCCTGGTACTTTGTCAGATTGATAGGTGATTTGAGAAACATTCGCGGCAAAGTCGGATCCCCAATCTGCGGGAGCCTGGCTTCTTCCGCATATTGCCAGATGAAGTCTGGTACAATTGCAAAATGCGGAATACCCAATCTGTTGGACAGACGCAGGGACAGAGAGACGTTCCAGACTGTCACAGCCCCAAAAAGCCTCATGACCGATTTCCAACAAGCCTGACGGAAGATTGATTTCTTTCAGTTCCGGCAAATCAAAAAAGCTTCGGGGTCCAATTCGTTTTAAACTGCTTGGAAGAAGCACCCTTTGCATTCCTGTGGTGGAGAGAAGCGGATTGATATCTCGATACTGGATCTCTTCTGTTCCTTCCGGAACGACGAGCCTGCCATTTTTCAAACGATATCCTGCTTGCTTGTATTCACCGACGGGAATCCCAACGCCCGTTTCCAATGCGTTTTTAAGCTCGGAGGAGAATTCCTCCAGATGTTCTGCGTACTGTTCCGGGACCGGTATTCCATGATGAATATACGCTTGCTCGGAGCAATAGCTTTCCGTTATTGTTATTCTATATTCTTTTCGCTGCTCCAAATACAGAATATTCAGACTGATTGAGTCATTATAGAAGCTGAAAGCAAAATAGGGGCCGTAAAACAGAAGCTTTCCATTTTCATCAACATAGTTTCCCAGATCAGTTTTGCAGTATTGAAATCCGTAAACATCAACTAAAAATCCAAATTGCTGCATGAGAAGCTCTTCTGTTTCATCCATGCGCGAGAATAGTTGGTCAAAGAATGACTTCAACATTTCTGCACCTCCTTCACGGTTACAGCTTCTCGACGAATTTCCGGATCTCCAGATAGCAGTCCCGGCGGCATGCCTCCCGCAGCTCCGGTGTCAGCAGCCCGCGGGGCTCCATCAGCTCCAGCAGATAGAGCCGACAGCAGGAGCAGTAGCCCTCCCGCAGCATGTAGGGCAGCAGCGCCCCGGAGAGCTCCCGATCCGCCGCGGGATCCCGGTGGATCAGCTCCCGCACCACACTGAAAACGCCGTGCCAGGCGCCGCGGTTTTCATCGAGGGAGACTGCCTTCACCAGAGGGATCAGAAGATCACCGTCGCCGGGACGGAAATTGTTGAGCAGCATATAGAGCGCGTCCGCGTCCTTCCTCCGGCGTTTGAGGCGGGAGAGGGCATAGTCCCGCACCTGCTGGGCCCGCAGCTCCGACAGTACCCGCAGCGCCTCCTCCCGGAGAGTGCTGTTTTCGCTTTCCGCGTCCAGAAGAAGGCGGGAGATCCCGGCGTCGTCGAAGACGGAAATGCAGGCTTCCGTTCGGAAGAGACGCAGGATCGCCTCTCGCAGGTCCTCCCGTCCTTCTGCCGCGTAGAGCTGCGCGAGGATCGAGACCTCTGCAAGGCCCTGCTCCCGCTCCATGCGGCGCAGGAGATGAAGGGGAAGATCTTTTCCGAGAACGGCGCCATCCCGGAGCTTGCGGTAGATGCTCTGGGCGCTCTCCGCCTCCGCCTGCTGCCGTGCCTGGGCCCGATAGGCCTCCCGGCTCGCCTGCAGACGGCGACGGTTTTCCAGATACCGGACGATATCCGGATCATCCCCGGCCTGCTGCAGCAGCTCCCGTACCCGCTCGGCGCCGAGGGTGTCCTCCGCCACAGAATCAAACCACTCGTCCTCTGCGTGGCCTCCCAGATCCGGCTTTTGCGCCAGGATCCTGCCGTAGTCGGAGAGGACGCGCAGGTAAAAGGCCTCCCGCTCTGCCTGGGTCTGCAGGGCGTTTGTGAGCAGGGACACGCACACACGGCTGAAATTGTCCATTGCAGGCCAGATGCCGTTTTGGGAGGGGCGGCCGCGGAAAATGGCGCCCAGCAGCAAGGCGTAAAGCTCCTCCAGCGTCTCCCGGGCGGGGGCGAAGCCATCCCCGGCCATCAGGGCCAAAAGCTCCGCAAAGTGGAAAAAGCGCCAGCCCCGATCCTTGAGATTGCGTTTTGCACCGGCGGCGATGAGGGCGTGAAAGTCCGTCCAGTCGTCAAAGCGGCAGAGCATATCATAGTAGTAGATCGCCCTCGTGCCCTCGCACTGGGCGTCATAGGCCAGAGCATGCTCCAGACCCCAGAGCAGATCCTCCCGGTAGTCCTCCACATCGGCGCAGCGCTCCAGCTCCAGCGGACAGCTGCCCAGGCCCCGGCGCAGATCGTGGCGAAATTGCGTTTTTGTCATGTCCGTTCCTTTCGCGGCGATTGATTTCTTTCCTGTTCAGTATAACATGAGCGATTTTGCCCGTAAAGAATAAACCCGGGCTCTGCCGGGTTTTCCCGACCCGTTTCTCTGACAGAATAACGTTTGAGCGGGCGAAAAGGTTTCAGAAAAAGAAAAAAGCCGCCCCAGAGGACGGCAAAGGGGAGGCATGGAGCGGCGCGGGGACGGGAAGCCTTGACAGGAGAAGAGTCAAGCGAGTGCCCCCTCTCAGTCAAGCGGCGGAGCGTGACACGCCGCTTGACAGCTCCCCCTCCCGGAGGGGGAGCCAAGAGCCGCCGGGGCGGCAGTCCCTGTGGACGGCAAGAGGGGAGAAATGCCCTGCGAGACGACAGAAGGGACGGGTTCAAACGCCTGCGCTCCCGTCTTCGCCGTAGGGGCGACCCTCGCGGTCGCCCGTGCGGCAAGTGTGAAATACAGAAAACCGTTCTCGGATTCGTAGAAACTGCGAATTCGCCGAACCGTTCTATTTTGAAAAAAGAATGCTGCTGCCGGGCGGGGACAAGCCGCCGCCCCTACGGCGGGAGGAGTGGCCCCTGCGAGCGCCGGCGCTCCCGTCTTCGCCGTAGGGGCTGAGCAAAGCATAGAACGTCGCGCGTTTCTCGCGCGTCGGGATGCCCTCAACAGCCCGAAAACCTCCCCTGCGCGAGGGGAGGTGTCATCCAGCGTGTTGCGTCCGCTGGATAACAGAGAGGTCGTTCCGTCCTGCATCGCGCCGCACTGTCATGGATTCCCTCTGCCCGCGAAGAAAGGGCAGAGACCTCATCCGTCATCCGCCTCGCGGGGACGGCTTTGGTGCTGGCGTGTCCGGCTCACAAAATGTGGTCGGTGATGCAGTCGTACCAGTGGACGTAGGTCTCGCCGTTCACGGTGATGCGCTCGTTCTCCGGCAGCAGCTCGTGCCAGGGGCGGCCGTAGCGCTCCCGGGCCCAATCGTCCCGGTTGAAGCGGCGCCAGAGCACGGTGCGGCCCTCCCTGTCCAGATACTGCTCGGAGGCCACGCCGCCGTTGTAGGTCTCGATGTCCATGACGCAGATGGTGTCATAGCGCTTGCCGCCGATCTCCACGGTGTAACGGCCCACCACGTCCAGCAGGAAGGGCTTGTCCGCTGCGGTGACCGCGCTGCCCTCTCTCCGGATATCCCCCTGGGGCGCGATCTGGACGGCGTTGCCGCAGTTGTCCTCCCCGAAGCCCCAGCTGTCCAGGAAATCGCCGCCGTCCAGGAAGGTATAGAGCTTGCGGACGCCGTCCTCCTCATGGCTTTCCGCCAGAATCCGGCAGTGGGTCTCGGTGAGCTGGGCCACGAAGCGGCGCTCCGCCCTGTCCGCGTCTCCGATGCGGTTGCAGTCCATGGGATCGTACTCCACGGCCCGGATCTCCACCCCCTGGATGCCGTGGACTTCCGCCCGGCCCAGGACCTCCATGTCGCACTGCTCGGTGCGTTTCCGCGCCGGCCAATCGTACATGGCCCAGGAAATCTTTTCTCCCAGTTTCGGCACCAGGAACCAGCCCATCATCTCCTCCCAGCGCAGCGGGAAGGGCTCCTTTTCGGATCTTGTGATCGTGTATTCCGGCAAAAGCTCCGGCATTCTTTTCATCTTGTTTTCTCCTTTCTCCTTGTGGGGCCAGCGCTCCCTGAAACGGGAGCGGGCCTTGTGCAGACGGCTCTTCACGGTGCCCAGGGGGATCTGCAGACGCTCTGCGATCTCCGCCTGGGGCAGGTCCCGGAAATAGGCCAGGTACAGGATCTGCTGATCCGTGTCCCCCAGCTGCTCCAGGGTGTCCCGCACGGCGTTTTTCACCGTCCGGCCCCGGAGGCCTACCGCCAGCACCGACTCGTTCAGCTCCTCCAGGGGCAGCTCCATGCGTCTGGCCTGCTCCCGGAAGTAGTCCCTGCATTTGTTGCGGGCGATGCCCAGCAGCCAGGGCTTGAAGGAGGCCGGGTCCCGCAGGCTCCCGAAGTTTCGCCAGGCGGCGAGGCAGACTTCCTGCAGCACGTCTTCCGCGTCCCCGGCGCTGCCGATGCGAAACTTCACAAAGCGTTCCAGCGCGGGCAGCTCCGCCTGCAGCAGTTCTTCAAATGCCGGCACTGACATCACCTCCTGTCTGTTGGGATAAAACCGGTTTCACCTATATAGTCGCAGAAAAGGGAGAAAAGGTTCACGCGGGGAAGGAAAAAGTGAAATCTTTTCGTGACCCCCTTCGGCACCGGCGATTTCGCGGTCTCTCCGGGGCCGGATTCGAGGATGAGATCACTGATAGCAAAAAGAGGCATCCCAAAAGGAAGGTGACCGGACTCGACGCCGCTGCGCGGCACTAGGATGAGCTGACGCTCATCCGTCGCCGGAGCCGGATTCGAGGTCGGGGTCAACGATACCAAAAGAAGCACCCCCGGATGGGGGTGCTTCTTTTGGTGCCGGTGACCGGACTCGAACCGGTACGCGGTTGCCCGCAAGGGATTTTAAGTCCCTGGTGTCTACCATTCCACCACACCGGCGCGGCGCAAATACTGTATCACGCGGGGCGGGCGGTGTCAAGTGAGCGGGGGACTCTTTCTTTTGCGGAGCGGGCGGGCTTATTCCACGGTGACGAGGCCGTTTTCTTCCACGGTGACGGTCATACCGTCCTGCACACAGGCGAGGAACTCCTCGCCCAGATTGTCCACCACGGGCATCTTCGACTCGGTCCACACGTCCGCCAGGATGGCGCCGGAGGCGGCCAGGGAGTCGATGGGCTTGGAGAAGAGCATGCAGGCGGGCTGTTTGTTGTAGGAGCAGACGGTGAAGAGCACCATGCCGCCGGTGGTGGAGCCGATGGTCTGGGGCAGGCACAGGGCCTTGCCCAGCATGGATTTCTTATAGAGGTCGGGGTTGTTCTGGTCGCCGCATTTCACCTGCTTGTCCCCGAACATCAGGGCCATCTGGTAGCTGGCCAGGGTGTTGAAGCCGCCGTGGCTCACCAGGGCCTCGGCCTTGCAGGTACCGGGGACCACGACGCGTCCTTGAAACTGTCTCATTTGGCACCTCCCGTGATGATTTCCAGGATCTCCGCCTCGGTGTAGTAGCGGGCGCTGGTGTAGGTGCGGAGCTTGTTGGAGGAGGTGATGACCGCCTTCTTCTTGCAGAGGGGATTGTTCATGTACATGAGGGGGCAGATGTAGGAGAGCACCACGCCGCTCTGCTTGAGATAATAGGCGTCCATGGTCTGCTCAAATTCCTTGATCACAGGCATGGGCGCGGTGAACACCGTCGGCACCGCCACCTTTTTGCGCCCGTTTTTCTCCAGCCCCTCCTGCACGGCCCGGGCCCAGTCCTTCAGCTGCTGCAGGCTCATGTGGGGGCAGCCCACAAAGCAGAGCTCAGGCTTGGCGTCGGGCTTCTTCCAGATGACAGGGTAGCTGTCCTTCACCCGCCGGAGTTCGGCGTCGTCGATCACATAGACCTGGGCGCCCTCGGCGATCAGGCTCTCGCCCAGCTCCCTGGCCTCGGGGGTCAGGTTCTCGATGTGGTAGAGGCCCACCGCGCCGTTGGAGGCGGTGGCCGCGCCGAAGTCCTTCAGATAGGCCTTGGCCTCGTCGTTCAGCTCCGTCCCCAGCCACTTGTCCAGCCCGCGGACATAGGGGACCTCCTCCATCACCTTCATGCCGATGGCGGAGCCCAGCAGCTGGGCCTCGGGCTTCTTTTCGCATTTGAGCTCGATGATCCAAGTGGCCTTGCGCCCCTCGTCGGTGAGCAGACCGAATTCCGGCACGAAGCCCGCAATGCTGCCCATCAGCTCCAGCATGCCGGAGTTGCGGTTGCAGCGGGCGCCCAGAACGGAGTTGGCGTAGACCACGGCGGAGGATTCCGCCCAGGAGAGGACCTCGCCCTTTTGGGGGACGTTGCCCACCTGGTCCAGGTAGCAGGCGCAGGTGTAGTCATCGTCATCGGTGATGCCAAGCTTGCGCATCTGCTCCTCATAGCGCTGCTGCTGGGTGTACATGATCTTTTTGAACACCAGGTCGTCCAGCAGGGAAGAGGGGACCTTTGGGTCCAGGGGCTTGGGGTCGGCGGTGAACTTCTGCCCCTCGGGAAGACCCGCCTCGATGAGCTTGTCGTAGAGATCGTACACCGGCTTCATGACCTCCAGACCAAAGGAGATCACCGTGTGGCCGTATTTGCTTGTGACAGGCACCATGCGTTCCGCGCCGAAGGCTTCGCCGTACATGACCAGGGTCTTCACGATCTTGGCCATGATCTCGCCTTCCTTGCCGTCCAGCAGGGCCTGCTGCTCGGGGGTGAGGATCATGGGAAACCACTTCCTTCTTTCTTGATACTATTATTTTAACATCCTAAAGCGGGCAAGTCAATGCGGGAGCGGGATGGGAAAGGAAGAAATGAGGGAGAGACCGGGAGGTCCCTGGGGCGGAGAGGGCTTCCCTGCGGTCTGCAGCGACAAAAACACCCCGAGGTTTTCCTCGGGGTGATGCGGGATGGATTCTGTTGTACCGGATCGGGGGATCAATCCGCGATCAGCTTCTGCAGGATCTGGACGGCGTTGCTGGCCGCGCCCTTGCGGATCTGGTCGCCGCAGCACCAGAGAGTCAGGCCCTTTTCGTCGGTAAGATCCTCGCGGATGCGGCCCACCCAGACCAGATCCTGGTCCGAGGTGTCCAGCGGGGTGGGATAGCAGCGGCCCTCGTAGTCCTCAATGAGCCGCACGCCGGGGAAGGCGGCCACGGCGGCCTTGGCCTCCTCCACGGAGACCTTCCGCTCGGTGCGCAGGGTGACGGCGATGGAGTGGGAGCGCATCACCGGCACGCGCACGCAGGTGCAGTTGACCTTCAGCTCCGGGCTGTGCAGGATGCGGCGACCCTCGTTCTGCATCTTCATCTCTTCCTTGGTGTAGTCGTTGCCGTAGGGGGCGTCGATGAAGGGGATGACGTTCATGGCGATCTGGGCGGCAAAGGTCTTCACCTCTGGCTTTTCCCCGGCGGCGAGGGCCTTCATCTGCGCGTCAAGCTCCGCGATGCCCGCCTGGCCCGCGCCGGAGACGGCCTGGTAGGTGCAGACGACCATGTTTTGGATGGGGGAGAGCTTGGCGATGCCCGCCACGGCCATCAGGGCGATGATGGTGCAGCAGTTGGGGTTTGCGATGAGACCGTGGTTTTCCAGGGCGTCGGCCCCGTTGATCTCGGGCACCACCAGGGGCACCTGGGGATCCAGGCGGAAGGCAGAGCTGTTGTCGATGTAAACGGCGCCGCTCTTCTTGATGGCGGGGGCAAAGCGCCGGGACATTTCGCCCTCCACGGCGCCGAGGACAAAGTCGCAGCCCGAAAAGCTCTCGTCGGTGGCCTCCTGAATCGTCACTTCCCGGCCCCGGAAGGGGAGGGTGCTCCCGGCGCTGCGGGCGCTTGCCAGCAGACGCAGCTCCTTCACAGGCACCTGGTACTCCTCCAGGACCTTGCGCATTTCACAGCCCACGGCGCCGGTGGCACCGAGAATGGCGACGGTGTATTCTTTCATGTGGGTTCCTCCTTGTACGGGATTGGTTATGTGGGAAGTTCCGCAAAAGCGGAAAGAGATATCGGTTCTTCTCAGCCGGTGAAGCCGTCGTACAGCACGCGGATCGCGGTCTCGAACTGCTCGTTCTGCACGCCCACGGTGATGCTCAGCTCGTCGGCGTCCTGGGCGATGGTGCGGATGTTGACCCCCGCCGCGCCCAGGGCCGCGAAGAGCCGGCCGGAAATGCCGGGCCGGGAGGCCATCTGGCGGCCCACCGAGGCCACCAGGGCGATGCCGTCCTGGATCTGCACGTCGTCCGGGCGGCAGTTCTTGCGGATATCGGCGATCACGTCATAGAGTCCGTCGCCCAGGGCCGCGCTGGAGGAGACCAGGGAGAAGGAGTCCAACCCCAGAGTGATGTGCTCCACCGGGGCGTGATAGCGGTCCAGGATCTCCAGCGCGTGGCGCAGCGTGGCGCTCTGGTTCATGTTGCGCTTCAGCACCTTGATGATGGTGAAGTTTTTGCGCCCGGCGATGCCGGTGATGAAGCGATCGCCCCGCTCCTCGTCCTGGATGCGCTCCACGATCATGGTGCCGGGGTCCTGGGGGCGGTTGGTGTTGCGGATGTTCAGGGGGATGCCCTTCTCCTTCACCGGCTGGATCGAGTCCTCGTGGAGGACCGAAGCGCCCATGAAGGCCAGCTCCCGCAGCTCGGCAAAGGTGATGTGGGGGATCGGGTTCGGGTCCGGGACGATGCGCGGGTCTGCCATCAGGATGCCGGATACGTCGGTCCAGTTTTCGTACACGTCCGCGCCCACCGCCGCCGCCGCGAGAGCGCCGGTGATGTCGCTGCCGCCGCGGCTCATGACCTTGATGCGCCCGGTGGGCAGCCGCCCGTAAAAGCCGGGGATCAGGATCTTCCCGTGCTCCGCCAGGGCGGAAGCAATGGCGGCGTCGGTCTTTTCCCGGTCCACCTGGCCGTCCAGCCCGAAAAAGATCACATCCGCCGCGTCCACAAAGGCAAAGCCCAGATACTCCGCCAGCAGGCGGGAGGTGAAGTATTCGCCCCGACTCACCAGCTCATCCACCGACAGGTCCCGGGAGAGCCGCGAGCGCAGCGCAGCGAGATCCTTTTCGATCGCATACCGCAGACCCAGACTGTCCCGAAGCTCGAGAAGGCGCTGCTCTATCGTATGCAGGATCTCCTCGCAGGAGACCCCGTAGGTCAGGTGGGCGTGGACCAGATACAGCAGATCCGTCAGCTTGTGATCATCGCCGCTGCGCTTGCCCGCCGCCGAGGAGACCACCACCCGGCGCTCCGGATCGGCGTCGATGATGGCCTTGACCTTTTGAAACTGCTCCGGCCCCGCTACCGAGGAGCCGCCGAATTTAGCAACCTTGATCCCCATTTTCTCTCGTATCTCCACTTCTTGTCCTGTATTAGGAAAAACGGATCAGTCCCGGATCGCCGCAAAGAACAGCGCCGCGCCCTGCTCCCGCAGACGCCGGGCGGTCTCGTGCATGGCGGCGACGCTCATGGGCTTTGTCACGAGCCGGGCCACCTGGCCCTCAAACTCCGCGCTCTCGGCCGCGATCTCCCCGGCCAGGTCCGCCGGAAGCCGGACGTAGTAGCAGTGTACGCTGCCGCTGTTGTCCACCCTGCGCCGGGCGCAGTGTTCGGAGAACATATACCGCTCGCCCCGCAGGATGCCGCTGAGATCCCGCAGCACCGCAGAAGCGGTGGGGTAGCGGCCCGCGCCCTGGCCCATCAGCACGATGGGACCGGAGTTCCGGCCCTCGTAGCGGGCCATGTTGTAGTTCTGCAGCACCGAGCACTCCGCCGCGCCATCGCGCAGCAGCACCGGCTCCACATAGGCGCAGACGCCGCGCTCCGTCCGTCCGCCGGAGGCCAGAAGCCTGCAGGTATAGCCCCGGGGCCGGAAATGCCGCACGTCCGCCGCCGTGACGGACTCGATGCCCTCGTGCAAAAGCCCCTCCGCGGGGAGAAGGTCGTAAGCCACGGCGCAGGCCAGCATGATCTTGCGCAGGGCGTCCAGGCCCGACACGTCCGCCGTGGGGTCGGCCTCGGCGTAGCCCAGCCGCTGGGCATCCGCCAGGGCCTCGGCATAGTCAAGCCCCAGGCGCTGCATGGCATCCAGCATATAGTTGGTGGTGCCGTTCAGGATGCCGCCCAGAGAGAGGATGCTGTCGCTCTCCCGGGCCAGGGCCAGGTTGTGCAGGAAGGGGACCCCGCCGCCGCAGGCCGCGCTGAACAGAAAGGCGACGCCCTTCTCCCGCGCCAGGCGGTTGAGCTCCACGCCCTTGGCCGCGACCAGCGCCTTGTTGGAGGTGACAAAGTGCTTGCCCGCCTCCATCGCCTGGCAGGCATAGCTGAAAGCCGGCTCGATCCCGCCCATGACCTCCGCCACCGCCTCCACCGAGGGGTCGCTCACGATGGCCTCCATGCTGCTGACTTTAAAGGGGGCGTCCTCCTTGCCCGGCCGGACCAGGACCGGCCCCGGCTCCAGGCCGCGGGCTTTGCCGAGCATCTCATGAACGCCCACGCCCACCGTGCCGAAGCCCAAAACTGCTGTCTTCATCGCTGCCTCCGAAAAAAGAATCTATCTGCCTGTGGGACAGGGGACGGTCCCCTGTCCCGCCTTTTTTGACTGCGCACGCATGGATTCATCCGCACGTTAAATCATTATAATCCAAAAGCACGCAGCTATCAAGAGCGGAAAACAAGAAAAACACCCCGAGGGGAAACCCCTCGGGGTGTCGCGCCAGGGACGAAATCGTATCGAATCGGGAGGGACTGGTTGTGGAGGATGCCGGCCCCAGCGGCGGAGAAGCGGCGCGATCAGGGGATCGCGCCCTACGCGTTGACGGGTCCGCTCTCTCGCGTAGGGCGGAATGCCCTCATCCCGCCGCTGATCAGAGAAACGCACCATCCGGCGCGATCAGGGGATCGCGCCCTATGCGGAAGTGGGGAGATGCGCGGATCCCCCTCTCAGTCACGTCGGCGAGCCGACGTGACAGCTCCTCCCCCAAAGGGGGAGCCAAGAGCTAAGACTGCGGCGGGGAGACAAGAGCGGGCGGCCCCTCTCCGTTGCTTTGCGGCACCTCTCCCCGATGCGGGGAGAGGCAAGCGGCGAGAGGCCTACGGGCATGAGACAAGTGAGATGGAAAAAGGGAGGATCCCCGGCAATCATTTTTCTCCCTCATCCGTCATCCGCCTCGCGGAAGATCGGCGGACGACAGCTTCCCCCCATCGGGGAAAGAACAGAGAATGCGCAGATAGAGACCAAAGAACAATTTGTGAATCTTTCTTAAGAGCGGCACTCAGTGTTGAAATTTGGAAGATTTGTGTTATACTGTATCTTTGTAAAACTACCGGCCGGTCCCCAAACCGGACCGGGCGCAGAAGCATTGGAGGCAAACAAAAACGTCATGAGCAAAAAGCAGTTCAAGGCCGAAAGCAAGCGTTTGCTCGACCTGATGATCAATTCCATTTACACCAACAAGGAGATCTTCCTCCGGGAGATCATTTCCAACGCGTCCGACGCCATCGACAAGCTCTGCTACCTGTCCCTGACCGACGACAGCGTGGGTCTCAGCCGGGAAGACTACAAGATCGACATCCTTGTGAATAAAGACGAGCGTACCATCACCGTGCGCGACAACGGCATCGGCATGACCCTGGAGGAGGCGGAAAACAATCTGGGCGTTATCGCCAAGTCCGGCTCCTACCAGTTCAAGGGCGAGATGGACGGCACCAAGGCCGAGGATCTCAGCATCATCGGACAGTTCGGCGTGGGCTTCTACTCCGCCTTCATGGTGGCCGACCAGGTCACCGTCCGCTCCCGCAAGTTCGGCGAAGAGCAGGGCGTGGAATGGAAGAGCACCGGCGCCGACGGCTACACTGTGACCCCCATTGAGAAGGATACCGTGGGCACCGACGTGATCATGCACTTGAAGCCGGACACCGACGATGAGATCTACGGCTCCTATCTGGAGGTCTGGAAGCTGAAGGCCCTGATCCGCAAGTACTCCGACTATGTGCGCTGGCCCATCAAGATGGACGTGCAGCACCAGGAGCGCTTCGAGACCGGGGAGAAGAACGACGACGGCTCTCCCAAGTACGAGTATAAGATGGTCACGGAAAACGAGACTGTCAACAGCATGATCCCCATCTGGCAGCGCTCCAAGAGCGAGGTCACCGACGACGACTGCATCCAGTGGTACAAGGAAAAGAACCGGGACCGCAAGGACCCCTGCGCCCTGGTGCGCATCAGCGCCGAAGGCGCCGTGAGCTACAAGGCCATGCTGTTTGTGCCCGGCGAGGAGAATGAAAACGCTTTTTCCGGCGACAATAAGGGTGGCATCACGCTCTATTCCAACGGCGTCATGATCATGGAGAAGTGCGACAAGCTGGTCCACGATTACTTTGACTTTGTCAAGGGCGTGGTGGACTCTCCCGATCTCAGCCTGAACATCTCCCGCGAGATCCTGCAGCACGACCGGCAGCTGCGCATCATCGGCCAGAATCTGGAAAAGCGCATCAAGGGCGAGCTGGAAAAGCTCCTGAAGGAGGACAAGCCCAAGTATCAGGAGTTCTACAAGAACTTCGGCAACGACCTGAAGGTGGGCGTCTGCGACGAGTACGGCCGCTACAAGGACTTCCTGCGGGATCTGCTGATCTTCTACACCTCGGAGGACCGCCAGGTCACCCTGAAGGAATATGTGGAGGCCATGCCCGAGAGCCAGAAGGTCATCTACTACGCCACCGCCGCCAGCGTGAAGCAGGCCATGAGCCTGCCCCAGTGCGAGCAGGTGCGCAGCCGCGGCTTCGAGCTGATCTACCTTACCAGCCCTCTGGAGGAGATGGTGCTGGAGAACCTCCACGACCAGGACGGCAAGACCTTCTGCAACGTGGTCACCGACGACCTGGGCTTTGAGACCGAGGAGGAGAAGAAGGCCGCCGAGGAGCGGGATATCGAGAACAAGGAGCTGCTGGACTTCGTGAAGGAGTCCGTGGGCGAGGAGCTCAGCAAGGTGCGCCTCAGCCGCAAGCTCAGCACCCAGGCCTGCTGCCTCACCAGCGAAGGCCCCCTGACCCTGGAGATGGAGCGCTACTTCCGCCATGGCCCCAGCGAGGAGATGCGCAAGGTCCGCGCCACCCGCGTGCTGGAGCTGAACCCGGAGCACCGGGCCTTCCGGGTGCTGAAGGAAGCCTGGGACAGCGACAAGGAAAAGGCCGGGAAGCTCTCCCAGATCCTCTATGTCCTGGCGGAAATGACCGCCGGCATGGACGTGGAGGACCCCAACCGCTTTGCCGAGCAGGTAGCGGAACTGTTTTGATTTGATCTGTAGGGGCGGCTATCAGCCGCCCGTTAGCCCCGGCGCGTGTCGGCGGGCGGCTGATAGCCGCCCCTACGGCTTGCGCGTAAGGAGAAAGTGTTATGTCAAAGCCACGTCTGGGCATCTATATTCATATCCCCTTCTGCGCCAGCAAGTGCAGCTACTGTGACTTCTATTCCCTGGCCGGATGCGAGCAGCAGATGCCCGACTATCACCGGGCGCTGATCGCCCATCTGGCGGAGTCGGCCCGGGGGATCCGCAACTACGAGGTGGATTCGGTCTACTTCGGCGGCGGCACCCCCAGCTATTACGGCGCCGAGCACCTGATGGAGATCTTCGATGTGCTCAAGCGCAACGGCAACGTCCGGCTGGACGCCGAGGTCACTGTGGAGTGCAACCCCGACAGCATGACCTACAAGGACCTGAAGCTGCTGCGCTCGGAGGGCGTCACCCGGCTGTCCGTGGGGGTGCAGGCCACCAACAACGACCTGCTGAAGCTCATCGGCCGCCGGCACAGCTTCCAGCAGGCGGAGCTGGCCTTTTCCGCGGCGCGTAAGGCGGGCTTTGACAACATCAGCCTGGACCTGATCTATGGCCTGCCCAGCCAGACCAAGAGCGACTGGGCGGACTCCCTGGCCAGGATCGTGGAGATGCACCCGGAGCATATCAGCTGCTACGGCCTGAAGCTGGAGGAGGGCACCCCCATGTACCGGGAGTACAAGGATTCCCCGGTCCTCCCCTCGGAGGATGAGCAGGCGGACATGTACTCCTACGCCGCCGAAATGCTGGAGCGCTACGGTTACAGGCAGTATGAGATCTCCAACTTCTGCGCGCCGGGCTTCGAGTCCATGCACAACCTGAAGTACTGGAATCTGGACGATTACATGGGCTTTGGCCCCGGCGCCCATTCCTGTGTGGGCAATCTCCGCTACAGCTTCGTGAAGGACCTGAAGCGCTACATCTCCGGGGTGGAAAAGAAGGTCAGCATCATCGACGAGTATCAGCTGGTGGACCCCATGGAGCGCTCGGTGGAATACCTGATGCTGGCCATGCGCACCAACCGGGGCATTTCCGAGCAGGATTACCGGGTGCGCACCCAGTCGGACTGGAAGCCCATCCTCCACGCGCTGCAGGCCTTCCGGGAAAAGGGCTGGGCGGAAAAGGCCGGGGATCGCTGGCACTTTACGGTGCCGGGCTTCCTCATTTCCAACACCCTCATCGGCATCCTTCTGGAGGCCCAGGCCAGCGGCCGGGCGGACAGCGTCCCCTGGATGGACCGGGTGGATCGGGAGGAACGGAAGATCGTGCTGCCCAAGGGCGAGGAGGAGCTCTTCGCCGAGCTGTATGAGGAAAGACTGCGCAAACGCGATACCGAGAAGGAAGAAACGGAGGGCGACGAGCCCTGGGACGAAGAGACAGACGAGAGAAAAGAGATAGAGGGACAGGAGTCCCTGTGGATCACAGAGTGAGGGATATTTAGGTGGCAAGTCATTTCAGAGACAATACAAACGAGAGAAATTCCCGGGACGCCGCGCCCGTGAACCCCAACTCCCGTGCCGCCATCCGCGCCCGCAAGGAAGCGGAAGAGCGGGAAAAGCAGGAGTGGATCGCCCGGCGCAAGCGGGAGGAGAAGGCCGCGGCGGAGGCAGAGGCCAAGGAAAAGGCCGCATGGATCGCCGAGCGCAGACGCCAGGAGAAGGCCGCCGAGGAGCAGCTCCGGGCCAGAGAGAAGGCGGCGAAGGAGGCAGAGCGCAAGCGCAAAGCCGAGATCCGCGCCGAGAAGGCCAGAAAAGTGCTGCGCGTGGTGAAGATCGTGCTGCTGGTGCTGGTGAGTCTTGCGGTGCTGGCCGGCGGCGCGGGGCTCTATGCCGCGTATCGCATCTCCAACAGCGAGACCAACTTCCCCAACGTCTATGTGAACGGCATCGACGTGGGCGGTCTCACCAGGGAGGAGACCGAGAAAAAGCTGACGGAGGAAGGCTGGGGCGTCATCGAAAACCCCACCCTTAGCGTGCAGCTGCCCATGGACGTGAGCGTGGAGCTGGACCGGGTGGAGGCGGGCCTTGCCATGGACAAGGACGCCGCCGTGGAGGCCGCCTTCCGCTACGGCCATGACCGGCAGCTTCTGGACTGCGTGAAGACCTATTTCGCCGCCAGACTCCACAAGGTGGACGTGGGCCCCGAGACGCCGGAGCTGGACAAGGACTATATCCGCGCCAAGACGGACGAGGCGGTGGCTGCCTTCCGGGAGAAGACCGCCGGCGAGCCCTATTCCGTCGATACGGAAAAGAAAGTGATGCACTTTGTCAAGGGCGCAGGCCAGATGGACCTGGACCCGGAGAAGCTCTATACCGCCGTGTATGAGGCCATGCAGGCCGGCGCGGGCGAGATGAGCTATGACGAGGTGGAAGGGGAAGTCACCATGCCGGACTTCGACGCGCTCTATAAAGAGCTGAACGTGGAGCCGGTGGACGCCCATTTCGCCGACAAGAATTTTGAGGTCATCGAGGGCACCCCCGGCGTGACCTTTGACGTGAAGAACGCCAAGAGGCTCTGGGAGAAGGCCAAACCCATGGAGGAACTGCTGATCCCCCTGAAGATCGTAGAGCCCAAGATCACGGCCGAGAAGCTGAAGGCAGACCTGTTCAAGGATCTTTTGGGCAGCCAGACCACCTCCTTCGGCGGCAGCACCCGCGCCCGCGTCAACAACATCAACCTGGCCGTGGACAAAATCAACGGCACCATCCTCATGCCCGGCCAGTCCTTCTCCTATAACGAGACGGTGGGCCAGCGCACCATCGCCAACGGCTTTGAGGAGGCCGCGGCCTATTCCAACGGCGAAGTGGTCCAGGAGGTGGGCGGCGGCATCTGCCAGGTGTCCTCCACCCTCTACTGCGCCACCCTCTATGCCCGCTTGACCACCGTGAGCCGCACCAGCCACTACTTCCGGGTCAGCTATCTGCCCCTGGGCCAGGACGCCACGGTGAGCTGGCCCCAGCCGGACTTCAAGTTCCGCAACGACCGGGAGTATCCGGTGAAGATCGTGGCCTACTGTGACAACGAGTCCATGGAGCTGACCATCGAGATCTGGGGCACCGATACCGACGGCATCTGGGTCAGCCTCTCCTATGAGCAGTACGCCGTGCACGACACGGAGTTCCCCGATGTGGTCATCGGCTCCAACGTGTATCTCTGGATCACCTATCATGACAAGGACGGCAAGGTCCTGGAGGTCAAAGAGGGCTCTGCCAGCACCTATTACCGCCACGATTACGAGATCGACTGGCCCCCCGAGAAGTACAACAAGCCCAGCGAGGGCGGCGGCACCGGCGGTGACGCCGAGATCATTGACGACGGCGGCGGTTCCGGCGGCGGCGGTTCCGGCGGCGGAGGCGGCGACGATGGAGGCTCCGGCGGCGGAGGCGGCGATGACGGCGGCTCCGGCGATATCGGCGAAGTCATCATCGAAGATCCCTGATGCAGACACTTTTTCCCGCCCGGGCGGAGCTTTCACAGGAAACAGGAGAAAAGAAGAGAATGGATAAGAAGACCTTTTATATCACCACCCCCATCTATTACCCCTCGGACAATCTGCACATCGGCCACACCTACTGCACCGTGGCCACCGATGCCATCGCCCGCTACAAGCGGCTGCGGGGCTATGACGTGATGTTCCTCACCGGCACCGACGAGCACGGCCAGAAGATCGAGGAGAAGGCCAAGGCCGCCGGCGTCACCCCCCAGCAGTTCGTGGACAAAATCGTTACCGGCGAACGTGGCGTGCAGGATCTCTGGAAGCTGATGAACATCTCCAACGACCGCTTCATCCGCACCACCGACGATTACCATGTGGCCTCCATCCAGCGCATCTTCAAGAAGATGTACGAGAAGGGCGACATTTATAAGGGCGCCTACAAGGGCAAGTACTGCACCCCCTGCGAGAGCTTCTGGACCGAGAGCCAGCTGAAGGACGGCAAGTGCCCCGACTGCGGCCGCGAGGTCCACGACGCGGAGGAGGAGGCCTACTTCTTCCGCCTCTCCAAGTACGCAAAGCCCGTCCAGGAGCTGCTGGAGACCGGCACCTTCCTGGAGCCCGCCAGCCGGGTCAACGAGATGATCAACAACTTCATCAAGCCCGGCCTGGAGGATCTGTGCGTCTCCCGTACCAGCTTTACCTGGGGCGTGCCCGTGGACTTCGACCCGGGCCACGTGGTCTACGTCTGGGTGGATGCGCTCTTCAATTACTGCACCGCCCTGGGCTTTTTGAACGACCGCTATGATGACTACGACAGGTACTGGCCCGCGGACGTGCACATCGTGGGCAAGGAGATCGTCCGCTTTCACTCCATCATCTGGCCGGCCATGCTCATGAGCATGGAGCTGCCCCTGCCAAAGAAGGTCTACGGCCACGGCTGGTTGAACTTCAACGGCGACAAGATGTCCAAGTCCAAGGGCAATGTGGTGGATCCCTACATCCTGGCGGACAAGTTCGGGGTGGACGCCCTGCGCTTCTTCCTGCTGCGCACCTTCCCCTTCGGCTCCGACGGCAACTTTACCAACGAGCTGCTGATCTCCACCATCAACACGGACCTGGCCAATGACCTGGGCAACCTGGTGAGCCGCACCACCGCCATGGTGGAAAAGTACTTCGGCGGCAAGCTCATCCCGGAGCGGGAGAGCGATCCCCTGGATGAGGAACTCATCGCCATGATCCGCGGCGCCGGCGAGCGCTATGCCGCCCAGATGGAGAAATTCCAGCTCCACCAGGGTCTGGACGAGGCATTCAAGCTCATCCAGCGGGCCAACAAGTACATCGACGAGACCATGCCCTGGAAGCTGGCTAAGGAAGAGGACAAGAAGCCTCGCCTGGCCACTGTCATGTACAATTTGCTGGAGGCCCTGCGGGTGTCCCTGACTCTGCTGACTCCCTTCATCCCCGAAAGCTGCGGCAAGGCCTTTGACCAGATCGGCGCGGACGAGACCGCCCGGACCTGGGACGCCGCCTGCACCTACGGCGTGCTGCCCGCGGAAGTCAGCGTGCGCAAGGGCGAGACCCTCTTCCCCCGCATCGACGCGGAGAAGATGCTGGCCGAGCTGGAGGAGGCCGAAAAGGCCGCCAAGGGCCCCCAGGTGAAGGTGGAGCCGGTGCTTCCCGATGTGGACATTGAGGACTTTGCCAAATGCGATATGCGGGTGTGCAAGGTGCTCAAGTGCGAGGCCGTGAAGAAGTCCAAGAAGCTGCTGCGCTTCGAGTTGGACGACGGCTCCGGCACCATGCGCCAGATCCTCTCCGGCATCCGGGAATTCTACGAACCGGAGCAGCTCATCGGCAAGACCGTGGTGGCCATCCTGAATCTGCCGCCCCGGAAGATGATGGGCCTGGACTCCTGCGGCATGCTGCTCTCCGCCGTGCGCGAGGCGGACGGCAAGGAGGAGCTGCATCTGCTCATGCTGGACGATTCCGTCCCCGCAGGCAGCCGCCTGTGCTGAGAATAGAAGAACGGAAAATGGGAACTTTTTTGGAAAGTTCCCATTTTCTTCATGTTTTGCCCTTCCCGGGGAAGGGAAGCATACTTGTAAGAAGATAAAAAAAGTGCTATACTGATTATTTGGAAAATCTGTCATTTGGAGGAAAAAGAACATGACAAAGATCGATATATTTTCGGGCTTTCTCGGTGCCGGCAAGACCACGCTGATCCGCAAGCTCATTGCCGAGGGCTACCAGGGCGAGAAGCTGGTACTGATCGAAAACGAGTTCGGCGAGATCGCCATTGACGGCGGTTTCCTGAAGGACGCGGGCGTGGAGATCAACGAGATGAACTCCGGCTGCATCTGCTGCACCCTGGTGGGTGACTTCACCAAGGCGCTGAAGAAGGTCATGGAAGACTTTGCCCCTGACCGCATCCTCATCGAGCCCTCCGGCGTGGGCAAGCTCTCCGACGTGGCCAAGGCCGTGGAGCGGGTGGAAGGCGCCCACATCGGCGCCAAGGTCACCGTAGTGGACGCGGGCAAGGCCAAGATGTATATGCGCAACTTCGGTGAGTTCTTCAATGACCAGGTCGAGAACGCCGACCTGATCGTCCTGAGCCGCACCGACTCCGCCAACAGCTCCAAGGTGCTCACCGCGGCCGAGCTGCTGAAGAGCCTGAACGATCACGCCGGGCTCATCACCACCCCCTGGGACCAGATCGACGGCAGCCTGATCCGCGCTGCCATGGACGAAAATGGTCTGAAGGCGGAGATGGAGAAGCTCAAAGAGGAGCAGGAGCATCATCACCATCATCACGACGATGAGGATGAGGAGCACGAGCACCATCACCATCACCACGAGGATGGGGAAGAGTGCGACGATCCCGAATGCGAATGTCACCACCATCATCACGACGATGAGGATGAGGAGCACCACCATCACCACGGGGATGGGGAGGAGTGCGACGACCCCGCGTGCGAGTGCCACCATCACCACGACCACGATCACGAGCATCATCACCATCATCACGCCGACGAGGTCTTTGCCAGCTGGGGCATGGAGACTCCGCGCAAGTTCACGGAGGCCCAGCTCAGGGACATCCTGGGCCAGCTGAGCGACGCTGTGCAGTACGGCATCGTGCTGCGGGCCAAGGGCATCCTGGATGCCAGCGACGGCGAGTGGCTGTACTTTGACTATGTTCCCGGCGAGATGGAGATCCGCCGCGGCGCCCCCGCGGTCACCGGCCGCTTCTGCGTGATCGGTTCCCACATCCGGGAGGACGCCCTGAAGGAGTTGTTTGCCGGTGAATGAGAATCGCGATGTGCCCGTATATCTGTTTACGGGCTTCCTGGAGGCGGGCAAGACCAAATTCATCCAGGAGACGCTGGAGGACAAGCGCTTCTGCAACGGCGAGCGCACCCTGCTGCTGATCTGCGAGGAGGGCGAGGAGGAATACGCCCCCGAGCAGTTTGCCGACCCCAATGTGGTGCTGGCCGTGGTGGAGGACCAGGCGGACCTCAACGAGGAGAACCTGAAGGCCTGGCTTCACGATTCCCGGGCCGAGCGGGTGGTTGTGGAGTATAACGGCATGTGGATGCTGGACCTGCTGTACCAGGCCATGCCGGAAAACTGGGCCGTGTACCAGGAGTTCATGTTTGCCGACGCCACCACCTTCCTCAGCTACAACAGCAACATGCGCCAGCTGGTCTATGACAAGCTCAAGAGCTGCGAGCTGGTGGTCTTCAACCGCTTCAAGCCCGAGATGGACAAGATGGCCTTCCACAAGATCGTCCGCGGCGCCTCCCGCCGTTCGGACATCGCCTATGAGTACGCAAACGGCAAGGTGGTCTACGACGATATCCAGGACCCCCTGCCCTTCGACGTGAACGCGCCGGTGATCCAGATCAACGACGAGGACTACGCCCTCTGGTATCGGGATATGTCCGAGGAGCCCAAGAAGTACGAGGGCAAGACCGTGAAGTTCAAATGCCGGGCGCTCAAGCGGGGCAAGCTCCCCAAGGGCTGCTTCGTGGTGGGCCGGCATGTGATGACCTGCTGCGTGGAGGATATCCAGTTTGCGGGCCTGGTCTGCCAGTGGGACAAGGCCGATCTCGTCCAGGACGAGAGCTGGATGATCCTCACGGCGAAGATCAACTACAAGTTCCACCGGGCCTACGGCAAGCGGGGACCGGTGCTGACCTACGTGGACAGCGCCCTCACCGCCCCTCCCGCCCAGGATGTGGCGACGTTCTATTAAAATGAACAGATAAAGGTGAACAGTGAAAAGAGCTTTGAATCAAAAACCGTTCTTCTTTTCACTTTTCACTTTTCACTCTTCACTCTTCGCTTATGAAATACAAATGCCTGGTCTTTGACCATGACGACACGGTGGTGAACAGCACCGCCACCATCCATTATCCCAGCTTTGTGGCCTATCTGGAGCAGTATTTTCCGGACAAAAGCTGCAGCTTGGATCACTATTTTCTGAAAAACTTCGATCCGGGCTTCCTCACCATGTGCAAGGAAGAGTACGGCCTGACGGACGGGGACCTGGAGGTGGAATACCACTTCTGGCAGGACTACGTCCGGACCCGGATCCCCCAGGCCTATCCCGGCATCCGGGAGATCATGGAGCGGCACAAGGCCCAGGGCGGTCTGCTCTGCGTGGTTTCCCACTCGGTGGACAGGAACATCTTGCGGGACTACCGGGAAAACGGCCTGCCGGAGCCGGACCTGGTCTTCGGCTGGGAACAGCCGGTTGAGAGGCGCAAGCCCGATCCCTGGCCTCTGGAGGAGATCATGCGCCGTCTGGACCTGGCCCCTTCGGAGCTGCTGATGATCGATGATCTGAAGCCCGGTTATGACATGGCCCTGGCCGCCGGGGTGGACTTTGCTGCCGTGGGCTGGGCCAACGATCTTCCGGAGATCGAAGCCTTTATGCGGCGCAACTGCCGCCTTTACTGCAAAACGGTGGAGGAATTGGCAGCTTTTTTGCGCTGAAAGGAGAGAGGGATGGAAAAGCTTTCCCGCGTTTTGACGGGGCTGATGCTGCTGCTCTGCGGCATGCTGCTCCTGTATGCCCTGCTCCTCGGTACCCTGTTCCAGATGGAGCACAGGTCCTATCTGGCTGCGCTGGTCATGGCGCTTTTCCCGGTTACTCTCTGGCTGCTGCTTTCCCGAAAGCGCAGCAATACGCCCAGCCTCTGGCAAAAGCTGGGCCTTGTCCCCAGCGCGGCGCTGCTCTGCCTGCTGTGCCTCGGTGTGCAGCTGGCCGGCGCCCTGCCGATCCATCTCCAGCCGGAGGTGGACGCCGGGACCTATTGGGCTTCGGCGCTGGCGCTGAGCCGGGGAGAAGCGGTGCCGAACCCGGTGTTCCTGGCACTCTTTCCCCATATCGTCGGTTATGCGCGTTTCCTTGGCCTGGTGCTGCGCGTTTTCGGCCGGAGCCTGACTGTGGCTGTGTGCTGCAACGCCCTTGTCAGCACCCTCAGCGGTCTGCTGCTCTATCTTCTGCTGCTTCGCTGGCGGGATCCGGACACGGCTGCGCGCGCTTTCCTTCTCTGGGCCCTCTGCCCCTCCAAGCTGCTGTACTGCGCCGGGATCTATGCCGACGGATATTACACCTGCCTGCTGCTGCTGTTTTTCCTGCTGGTTTCCCTTGCGGAGCGGGCCCGGCCGCTGAGCGCCGCCCTTTTGGGGCTGCTGGGCGGCCTGGTCCTGCTGCTGGTGAACACCGCCCGGCCCATTGCCGCCGTGCCGATCCTGGCCCTGGGAATTTGGGCCCTGCTGCTGCGCCGCCCTGACCGGGCTGCCCCGGCGGCCCGGGGCCGCTGGCTGCTGTTTCTGGCGGCCCTGCTGGTCCTCTATCTGCCTTTGCAGAGTTTCTGGAACCGGGATCTGGAAGGCCTCCTGGGTGAAAAGCCCGCCGGCGTACCCGGCTACAGCATCTATGTGGGTTTCAACAGCGAAAGCGACGGCAGCTACAGTGAGGAGGATATGCAGCGGCTCTTGACCCTCCGGGATGAGACCGGCAGCGCCGACGCCGCCCAGCGGCAGATCCTGCAGGAAGCGCTTCCCCGGATCCGTTCGGTCGATCCCCTGCGC
Source organism: Oscillospiraceae bacterium (assembly GCA_017447685.1). Taxonomy (GTDB): domain Bacteria; phylum Bacillota; class Clostridia; order Oscillospirales; family Oscillospiraceae; genus Limivicinus. The sequence goes on along the minus strand of JAFSMZ010000017.1, from coordinate 21,602 downwards.
CTGTTCCCGCGGAAGCTCGCTACCTTCCTGGGAAATGACGAGGGGGGAGCTTTCTATGCAAGCCCTGCCCTCAGCCCGCAGGCGTACCGGGTTGCTGCCGTTGCCAGCAATGTGTTCTTTTATGCGGTCGTCCTGCTGGCGCTGTGCGGCCTGCTGCGCCTGTGGAAGGATCGCTGCCAGTCTGCGCTGCTGCTGCTTCCCCTGAGCCTGATCGGCATCACGCTGGCGCAAATGCTTGTGGAGGTTGCCGGCCGCTATCACTACAGCCTCATTCCCATTCTGGTCCTGCTTGCGGCGATTCCCTTCGGGAAACGCTGACCCTGCCTGCCCCTGCATTCCGGCGGGAAGGGAGGCGGTCCGCGCTGCTGCCCCGCCCCTGTAACCTGAGAACGAAGGAGGAGAAGCCATGAACCCTATCCTGTATATTGTCATCCCCTGCTATAACGAGCAGGAGGTCCTGCCCATCACCGCACCCATGTTCCTGAAAAAGCTGCGGGATCTGTCCGCTGCCGGCAAGATCTCCGACGAGAGCCGGGTGCTCTTCGTCAATGACGGGAGCCGCGACCGGACCTGGGAGATCATCCGGGAGCTGGCCGCCTCCGACCCCCACTACATCGGCATCTGCCAGAGCCGGAACCGGGGGCATCAGAACGCGGTGCTGGCAGGCCTTATGGAGGCCAAGGACCGCTGCGACATCACCATCTCCATCGACTGTGACGGCCAGGACGACATCAACGCCATGGACGCCATGGTGGACGCCTACCGGGACGGCTGTGACGTGGTCTACGGCGTCCGCTCCAGCCGGGAGACGGACACTTTCTTCAAGCGCTTTACCGCCCAGAGCTTTTATAAGTTTCTCAGCGCCATGGGAGCAGAGGTGGTCTACAACCATGCTGACTACCGGCTCATTTCCAGCCGGGCACTCCGGGAATTTGCCAACTTCAAGGAAGTGAACCTCTTCCTCCGGGGCCTGGTCCCGCTGGTGGGCTTCAAGAGCACCACCGTGGAATATGCGCGGGCGGAGCGGATCGCGGGGGAGAGCCACTATCCCCTGAAGAAGATGATCGCCCTGGCGGTGGACGGCATCACCAGCCTTTCGGTGAAGCCCCTGCGCCTGATCACGGGCTTTGGCATTTTCGTGGCGCTGGTGAGCTTTATCGGCTGCCTCTGGGCCCTGATCACCGCCCTTTGCGGCAAAGCGGTGGCCGGCTGGGCCAGTATGACATGCATCATCTGCTTCGTCAGCGGGGTGCAGCTCATCTGCCTCGGCATCATCGGGGAATACATCGGCAAAATCTATATGGAATCCAAGGCCAGGCCCCGGTATATCATCAGCGAGCGCACCTGGGACGAAAACTGATCTTCCCGCTCCCGGAGGAAGCAGAACTTCTGCAATGGGGTCGGCCCACCGGAAAAACTTCTTAATTTTTGTGAAGAGTGGGGAAAAAACCCTGTTTTTTCCCGGTTTCCGGCGCCTCAAAGCGCGGCGACACTTGACGAACCGGCAAAATCGGTGTAATATGTACCGTAGTATCTCTGTACTTTCTATTCCTAAAGAACGGAGGAACCATGCATGAGCGTTATTCCTGAAGTAAAATGCCGCCGCTGCGGGCAGAGCTTTTCCGCCCTGCGCAGCCGCTGCCCCAATTGCGGCACCCGCCGCGTGGCTCAGAGCGGCCGTACCCCCGCCGCCACGCCCGGCACCGTGAAAGGTACTGCCGCCTACGAGCGGGCAGAGACCAATACCAAGTGGCAGATGATTTTCGGCCTGATCCTGGTGGTCGCCGTTATCCTGGCGGTCATCGTTATGGTCACCGTCCGCCCCGACGGGCTGGACAATCCCGGCACCACGGGCCAGGGCACCATTACCGCCCCCACGCCCACGCCGACGCTGGATCCCAACCAGCAGACCATCATCGCCCAGCCGCCCACGCCTTCTCCCACGCCCATCCCGGTGCCGGAGTCTGTAAAGGTCTTCTTCTTCGAGGATGAGAAGGACGAGTTTACTGAGAAGGTCGGCGAAGCGGTCAAGCTGAAGGCTGTGGCCTACCCTGTGGACCAGTTCCCCAACGCCAGCTTCAAGTGGAGCGTCAACGATGAGAGCGTTCTCAAGCTCACCATCAGCGAGGACACCAAGGAGTGCGAGGTCCTCTGCCTCAAGCACCAGCCCGGCGGCGTCACCCTGACGGTGGAATGCAACGGCGTGAAGAAGGACGTGCACGTCTACACCAAGAACTGACCCCATGTACACAGAAAAAACCGGAGTTCTTTGGACTCCGGTTTTTTTATGGAGAAGATATGATGGAATATGAATTGATCCGCAGCCGCCGTCGCTCCCTGGCCCTGCAGCTGAAGCAGGACGGGACGGTTTTGGTCCGCGCCCCGCTGCGCGTTCCGAAATGGCAGATCGAGGCCTTTTTGCGCCAGCATTGGGACTGGGTGGAGCGGCAGCGGACGAAACAGGCCGTGCTCCCCAAAGCGGAAAAACTCAGCGAGGAGGAGCTGGCGGCGCTCAAAAAGCGGGCCCGCCGGGTCTTTCCGGCCCGGGCGGCCTATTATGCCCCGTTGGTGGGGGTGAGCTATAGCCGGGTCACGGTCCGCAGCCAGCGCACGAAATGGGGCAGCTGCTCATCCAAGGGAGGGCTCAATTTCAACTGCCTGCTGCTTCTGGCACCAACCGAGGTGCTGGACTATGTGGTGGTCCATGAGCTCTGCCACAGACTGGAGATGAACCACTCTGCCCGCTTCTGGGCGGAGGTGGAGCGGGTCCTGCCGGATTATGCCGCGGCCCGCAAATGGCTGCGCCAGAACGGCGGGAGCCTGCTGGCACGCTTGCCGGAGTGATTATAGTTTCTGGTTTTTAGTTTTTAGATAATAGACTAGAAACTAGAAACTAAAAACTAAAAACTGAAAATCCCCCGGGAAAGAAAACCTTCTTTCCCGGGGGATTTTCTTACAGACGGCGGTAGGTCTCGGTGAGCTTGCGAATCTTTCGGGCCAGCTTCTTGTCCGCGGCGTCCGGGCACATGCGCCACTGCCAGTTGCCTCCCAGGATGCCGGGGGTGTTGATGCGGCTCTCCTCGCCCAGCTCCAGGATGTCCTGCATCTGCATGACGAAGAGCTTGGAGGCGGTGGACATGCCCGTGCGGAGCATGGCCTCGCACCAGCTTTCATCTTCTCCTTTGTGCATGTACTCCTTCGCGTAGCGGAGAGTGGCCTTGTCCGTGTTCTTGACCCAGCCCTTCACCACTTCGTTGTCATGGGTGCCCACATAGCAGATGCTGTTGTTCACGCAGTTGTGGGGCATGTAGTCCGATTCGCCCTTGGGATCGAAGCCGAACTCCAGGATCTTCATGCCGGGCAGCTTCGAGTCCTTCAGCAGCTTCTCCACCTCCGGGGTGGTATAGCCCAGATCCTCGGCGATGAAGCTCAGGTCGTGGAACCAGGAGGTCAGAACCCCCACCAGGTCCATGCCCGGACCGGGACGCCAGCGGCCGTTTTTGGCGGTGGTGTCGCCGAAGGGAACAGCCCAGTAGCTCTCAAAGCCCCGGAAGTGGTCGATGCGGATCATATCGAAGAGGCGGCCCGCGCCCTCGATGCGGCGGATCCACCAGCCAAATCCGTCGGCCTTCATCACGTCGTAGTCATAGAGCGGGTTGCCCCAGAGCTGGCCGTCCTCGGTGAAAGCGTCGGGGGGCACGCCTGCGACCTCCTTGGGCACGCCGTCGCTGTCCAGCTGGAAGTACTTGGGCTCGGCCCACACGTCGGCGGAGTCCAGCGCCACGTAGATGGGCACGTCCCCGATGAACTGGATGCCCTGCTTGTGGGCATACTCCCGCAGCGCCTTCCACTGCCGGAAGAAGAGGAACTGGCAGAAGACCCAGAAGTCGATGTCCTCGGCATACTGCTGCCGGTAGCGCTCCAGAGCATCGCTCCGATGCAGGCGGATCTCCCGGTCGGGCCATTCGTTCCAGCTCACCATGCCGAAGCCCGCCTTCACCGCCATGTAGAGGGCGTAGTTTTCCAGCCACGCGGCGTTTTCCTGGCGGAAGTCCGCAATTTGAGAGGCGTAGCGCTCTCTGCCCCGCTGAAAGGCCAGGCGCAGCACCGGGAAGCGGTTTTCAAAGATCCTGGCGTAGTCGATCCTGTCCGCCTTGTCGCCCCAGTCCCGGTCTTTGACCTCGGCGGGGCGCAGGAGCTTGTCCTTGATCAGCAGATCCAGGTCGATGAAATAGGGGTTGCCCGCAAAGCTGGAAAAGGAGGAATAGGGGCTGTCCCCAAAGCTGGTGGGGCCCAGAGGCAGGACCTGCCAGTACTTCTGGCCGGCGGCCTTGAGAAAATCAACAAAGGCATAGGCGCTCTTTCCCATGGTACCGATCCCGTAGGGGGAGGGGAGAGCGCTCATAGGCATCAAAATGCCGCTTTTCCGTTCCATGGATTTCCCTTCTTTCTTACTCTTACTCTTCTACTTCCACGTCCAGCCCCAGCTCCTGGGGCAGGAAACGCGGACAGGTGTTTTCCGAAATGGTGATGACGGAGGAGGCGAGCCGTGCGCCGATCTCGCAGGACTCCAGCATGCTCTTTCCGTAGGTGAGGCCGATGGCCACCCCTGCGCAGAAGGCGTCTCCCGCGCCGGTGGTGTCCCGCACACGGACCGTGTTGGGCGGGCAGAAACCGCAGTTGCCCTCAATGTCGGCGAAGATGGCGCCGCGGGAGCCCATGGTCACCACCAGAGAGGGGATGCGGGCGTTCTGCAGCCGCTCCACCATCTCCTGCTCCAGCTCCTCCGGGCTCAGGTCCTCAAAATTCGCGGCAAAGAGGATCCCGGCCTCCTGGACGTTGCAGACAAAGCAGTCGATGGACTGGAGAAAGTCCCGCCGCAGGGAGGCGATGGACATGTTGGCCACCACGGCGTAGACCCGCTTATCATATTTCTGGGCGAAGGAGAGGACCTTCTTGATGATCTCCTTGTCCATGTCGATCTCCACGACGATGCTGTCAGCGTCGGCGAAGATCTCATCTCCGTGCTCTTCCAGCAGCTCCAGCATGGCGTCCATCTTGGGCCGCTTGGAGATGGAGCTGATGATGTCGCCGGTGGTGTCGAACACCGCCAGCCACATGCCCATGCCGTCCGGCACCGAGGCCACAAAGCGGGTGTCCACCTTGTGATTTTTGAGCTTGCGGATCACCTCCGCCCCTTCGGCGGTATCATCCACCATGCTCACGAAGCGGGGGCGCAGTTCCACATTGGCGATATCCTCCACCACATTGCGGCCCACGCCGCCGTGGACGATCTCCACGGAGCCGGCGTTGCGCCCGGCGGGGATATACTTGTTGTCGGGAAAGCCCTTGATGTCTACAAATACGTTGCCGACGACGACAATAGGCATAGCTTGTCCTCCTTTTTCAGAGCGGGAACAGCGTCCCGGTTTCAGGCGTTTTGTTTTTCAAAGGTATGGACCCAGTCGGCCCGCAGGTAATAGAGGCCGAGGAAAACCGCGCTCATGGCCCAGGTCAGGGGATAGACCCAGTTGACGGTGTCGATCGTGTGATAGATGGGCACCATGAAGTGCAGAAAGCTCACCCGGATCACGCACCAGAAGCTGAGCATGGAGATCATGGGGATCACCGCCTTGCCCGCGCCGCGGAGCACCGCGGCAAGACCGTGGCTTGCCGCCAGCAGGAAGAAGAACACCGAGCAGATCCTTCCCTTGTCCACACCGAAGGCGATGGCCTCGGGCTCTCGCGTAAAAGCGCCGATGATCACCGGGGCAGCCTCGTAGAGCAGCAGCCCGATCAGCTCCGCAGAAAGCATGGCGCAGCAGAGACCGAAGCGGGCGCCCTTTTTGGCCCGGTCGTACTGTTTCGCGCCCAGGTTCTGGCCCACGAAGGTAGTGAGAGCGATGGTAAAGCTGGTGATGGGCAGGAAGGCAAAACCCTCCACCTTGGCGTAGGCGCCGCAGCCGGCCACGGCCATGGTGCCGAATTCGTTGATGTTGGCCTGGACCACCACGTTGGCGATGGCGATCACCGAATTCTGGATGCCGGAGGGCAGGCCGTAGCGGATGATGAGCTTCAGGGTGGGCCAATGAAAGCGGATCCGCCTGAGCTGCACTCGGTACTCCGCGTCAGTTTTCAGGAGCCTGCGCAGACAGAGCAGCCCGCTGAGAAACTGGGAGATGATGGTGGCAAGAGCGGCGCCGCCCACGCCGGCGTGAAAGACGCCGATGAAGGTGAGGTCCAGGATCACGTTCAGTACGGAGCAGAAGATCAGGTATTTGAGGGGGTTCTTCCCGTCGCCCACCGCCTGCATCACGCCGCGGAGACCGTTGTAGAGCACCAGCCCCAGGCTTCCGGCAAAGAAAGTGCGGATATAGGTGGCGGAGAGGTCCATCACGTCCTCGGGAGTGCCCATGGCCTTCAGCATCCAGGGGGTGAGGAGCACGCCGAAGACCGTCATGAGTACGCCCGCCGCCAGGCTGAAGGCCACGTTGGTGTGGATGGCCTTTTCCAAACTGTCATAGTCCTGGGCGCCGAAGTAGCGGGAGATGAGCACCCCGGAGCCTGCCGCGATGCCCACGAAAAGGCTGATGACCAGAAAAACCAGGGTGCCCGTGGCGCTCACCGCGGCCAGAGCGTCGTTTCCCAGCAGGTTGCCCACGATCAGGGCGTCCGCTGTGTTGTAGAGCTGCTGAAACAGGTTCCCCAGGAAGAGCGGAGCCGCGAACCGGAGGATCTGCCCCGGGATGGAGCCCTCCGTCATGCGCATGGCGTCCTGATGCATCCTGCACCTCCAACTTGAGAAAGAATACGAATCGGGTCGAACAGCTACCGTTCATTATAGTAACCCGGGGGGAGCCTGTCAATGCACGAAAGCGCCAAGATTCCCGGAGGAAAAATGGAAAACATTGCCGCAGCACCGGCGGGCAGCACCCGGGTCCTGCGACAAAAAGGCGTATGGATCCTGATACCCGGCAGAAAGCAGGCAAGGGACGAAACCCTATTGGACTTCGTTCTGATAGCGCAGATTCATGCGAAAGGCGGGAGTGCCGTTGTTGCTGCCGCTGATGACGAAGAGTCCGTCCTCCCCGCTCCATTCCAGAAGCAGCCGGTCGCCCTCCCGGGCCTCGGCGCTGTATTCCACCAGAGCCTCCCGCAAAGGCTTGCCCCGGGTGCCCAGAAGCTGCTCCGCCAGGTCGTAATAGCGGGTGTTGTTCATGTGGCGGTTCTCGTCCAGCACTGCTTCGGAGACGGTGTATTCCGCCCGCTCCCTGCCTTCTCTGCGCAGCGGAGCCCCCGGACGGCGGCTCTCCAGCCCGGTGGTGAAGGGCTCGATCTCCACGCCGTAGGCCTCGGGGACCACCATTTTGCGGCTCTCCCGCCCTACCACCGACCAGATGGCGCAGCCGGTAATGAGAAGTTCGCCGCTTTCGCTTTCGATGCGGTAGTAGCGGGGGCACATGCCGTGGCGGGTGGCGCCGGGCCAGGTCCTGGCCAGCAGCGTCTCCCCCGGCGCCGGCCAGCGGAGCACGTTCACCCCGTGGCGGGTGATGACCCACATGAGGCCCTTTTCCTCCATGACGGGCTCCCCGTAGCCGATCTCACGGCAGTGGTCGCCGGAGACCTTCTGCATCAGGCGGAACAGATCGCCGGTGCAGAGCCCCTCCGGGGAAACGGTGGTGCGTTCGCAAAAGATCTCCATGCTCAGCCTCCTGTGTAATATAGAATCGAATAGTCCCCAAAGCTCTCTGTGATCCACCCCTCCGGCAGCGCCTGGGGGATGGCGCCGCTTTTCTGTATCCAGCAGCTTCCCGGCGCGGGAAAGACCAGGTCCTGGGGCGTGAGATTGCGGTAGGAAAAGCGCTCCCGATAGGGGAGGGGATCCTCCGTCTCCCCCCGGTAGTATTCCGCGTCTACGTCCAGAGCGAAGAGGGTCAGGATTTCGCTGACCTGGCGGCTGCCGGTAAACTGGGTGTCCGGGGTGATGACGAGCCTTTCAAAGTCCCGCTCCCCGGCAGTCTCCACCGCGGTGAGGAAGTCCTCATAGAAGAGATCGCGGATCCGCTCCGACCAGGGGCCGAAGTAGCTGTGCAGGAAGAGCCCCGCGCAGAGCAGATAGCAGACCAGCAGCGGCAGAGCCTGGGCGCGATGGAAGCGCAGCAGCTCCTCCATGGCGATGACCACAAACAGCACGTGGGCATAGAAGAGAATGTTCAGCCGGTTCACGTTCACGCTGTTCACGCAGAGCCCGGTGAAGAGACCGCAGAGCCAGAAGAGCAGCAGCAGGGAGCAGCCCAGACGGCGCCGGGGATCGGCGTCCCGAAAGGCCCGGATGAGGCAGAGGATCAGCCCGAAGCCCAGCAGGGGCCAGGAGCAGCGATAAATCGTGCCAAAGCCGTCGATGGCGTTCCAGGGCAGGTCAGGTCCCTGGAGAAAGCCCACGTTCCAGAGGGCTTTCGCGTTCACCGCAAGCTGTTTGATCGGCTCGGCGGAATAGAAGATCATGTCGTTGGCCCGGACGCTGTTCGGGAAAAAGGGCATGGTCACAAAGGGCAGCTTCGCCGTCTCCCAGCCCATGGCGTTGATGAGCATGGTGCCGTAGATGGGGAAGGAGAGGCCGAAATAAATCAGCGCGCAGAGCAGTGCCTGCCGGAACCGGATCTGCTTCTTCCGCAGCAGCAGAAGGCAGGCCAGCAGCAAAAACAGCGGCACCGAGAGAAAGGCCACGCCGTAGCTGTACATGCAGAGTGCGAAAAAGACCATGGAGCCGTAGAGGGCGGCGGTCTTTTCCGCGCCGCGGTACAGCAGGGCCAGGCCCACGAGAAAGACGTGGGGGAAAAGATTGCAGTCCAGGGCCCAGCGGCTCTGCATAAAATGCCAGGGGCAAACGCAGAGGAACAGCAGCCCCAGCAGCGCCGCCCGGCGGCCCAGGAGCCGACGCAGAAAGCCGTAGGCCCCGGCCATGCCCGCAAAGCTCCAGAGCAGCAGGGGAAGCCGTGCCGTCACGGCGTTCATGCCGAAGAGCCGGAAGAAGGGGACCATGCAGTAGCTCAGCAGCACGCTCATCTGCCCATAGCCCCAGGCGGTGAAGTGGGCCGGGAGAAAGGTCCCGAAGCGGTCCGTGCCGTGATGAGCCAGGGCCAGGGCGTCCACCGCGGCCATGGCGCCGTCCTGGTTGAAGCCGCCGGGGACCCTGCCGAAGCGGTAGAGCCGCAGCAGGGTGAACAGCAGGATCAGACCCCAGTAGACCAGTGCCCGGTCCGCAGATAGAGGCTCCTCCTTTCCCGGCCGCAGCAGACGGGAAAAGCCCTTTTTCCGCCGGGCTGTGCCGATGAGAAACCAGCCGATCAGTCCCAACAGCAGCAGGCTGAGGATGAGGTTCAGCTTTTCCATCTCATTCCCCCAGGGTGAAGTAGCGGCTGTAGGCGCTCACGGAACTGCGCTCCTGCACGATGCGGCGCAGCAGCCCTTCGCCGTCCAGCACCACCGAGCCGTTGAGCCTTTGGATGCCCAGGTCCAGCAGGGCGGGGCAGAGGGGCACTGTGGGGCCGGTGAGCACGATCCGGGCGCCCCTGGCCAGCTCCAGCAGCCGGGGCATGGTCTTGTTCACCGCGGCGCTGCCGGTGATGAGCACCACGTCGCAGCCGGGCAGCAGATACTCGCAGGCACTGTCCGGATAGTCCCCGGGGCGGGGCTCCCGCTCCAGGATCACGACCTCTTTCGCTGCCGCGAGGATCTGCTCCGTGAGGCCGCCGTGGTGGACCAGGTGGCCCACCAGGCCCACCTTTTTGCCGCTGAGGTCCACGCCCTCCAGGGAGCTTGCGGTGTAGCGGCAGCCCAGGGACTCCAGCCGGGCTTCGGTGTTGAAGCAGGCGTTCAGCACCGCCATGCCCTCGCCGGCCTCCTCAAAATTCCAGGAAAGGACGGCCCGGGCGGCTTCCCCGGCGTTGAGCCCCTCCAGGGAGGGGAACATCCGGGGTCTGGTCTCGCCCAGCGTGTGCATGGCAACGCCCACCTGGCCGTTTTGCAGCACCGCGGCGGTCCAGGCGATCCCGCGGACGATCCGCTCTACCCGCAGGTCCTTGTCAGGCTGCTCTTGCAGCAAAATCTCATAAAAAGCAGGGATCACGTTCCTGTCCTCCGGAAAAGAATCATTCTCCTTATTCTATCGCAGCCGAAGCGGAAAGTAAAGTCCCCCGCGCTTCGGCGCGAGGGACTGAAGAAATGAAGAAATGATCCCCCTTCCGACCTCGCCGCAGGCGGCTCGGCCGCCTCCCCCCATGGGGGGAGGCAGGCAGGAGACCCCTCGCTTCCCCCTCGGGGGAAGTGGCCGAAGGCCGATAGGGGGAGCCGTATCCCGCAAAGCGGGACACTTCAATTCCTTCATTGGCCGAAGGCCCTTCATTCTGCTTCCTTGCAAAGCAACTTTATTCCTCTTTGACTTTAGGCAGGGCGGCGATGCTGCGGGCCAGGTCCTCGTCCGTGGGGATGGTGTCGGTCATGAGGCCGTCGTTGAACTGCTGGTAGGCGGTGAGGTCGAAGTAGCCGGTACCGGTGAGGCCGAAGAGGATGGTCTTCTCCTCGCCGGTCTCCCTGCAGCGGAGCGCCTCGTCAATGGCGGCGCGGATGGCGTGGCTGCTCTCCGGCGCGGGCAGGATGCCCTCGCAGCGGGCAAACTGCTCCGCCGCCTGGAATACGCTGGTCTGCTCCACCGCCCGGGCCTCCATCAGCCCGTCGTGGTACAGCTGGCTCAGGATGGTGGACATCCCGTGGAAGCGCAGGCCGCCCGCGTGGTTTGCCGAGGGGATGAAGGAGCTGCCCAGGGTGTACATCTTGGCCAGGGGGCAGATCATGCCCGTGTCGCAGAAGTCATAGGCGAAGACGCCCCGGGTGAAGCTGGGGCAGGAGGCGGGCTCCACGGCGATGATGCGGTAGTCCGCCTCGCCCCGGAGCTTTTCGCCCATGAAGGGGGCGATGAGGCCGCCCAGGTTGGAGCCGCCGCCGGCGCAGCCGATGATCACATCCGGCTTTACCCCGATCTTCTCGAAAGCAGCCTTTGCCTCCAGGCCGATGACGCTCTGGTGCAGCAGCACCTGGTTCAGCACGCTGCCCAGCACATAGCGGTAGCCCGGATTCTTCACCGCTACCTCCACGGCTTCGGAGATGGCGCAGCCCAGGGAACCGGTGGTGCCGGGAAACTCCGCCAGGATCTTGCGTCCGATCTCCGTCTCCATGGAGGGGGAGGGGGTGACGCTGGCGCCGTAGGTGCGCATGACCTCCCGGCGGAAGGGCTTCTGCTCGTAGCTGACCTTCACCATGAAGACCTTGAGATCCAGCCCCAGGTAGGCGCAGGCCATGGAGAGGGCCGTGCCCCACTGGCCGGCGCCGGTCTCGGTGGTGACGCCTTTGAGCCCCTGCTGCTTTGCATAGTAGGCCTGGGCGATGGCGGAATTCAGCTTGTGGCTGCCGGAGGTGTTGTTGCCCTCGAACTTGTAGTAGATCTTGGCCGGGGTGTCCAGCACCTTCTCCAGACAGTAGGCCCGCACCAGGGGGGAGGGGCGGTACATCTTGTAAAAGTCCCGGATCTCGTCGGGGATGGGGAAGAAGGCCGTGTCATTGTCCAGCTCCTGGCGCACCAGCTCCTCACAGAAGATAGGCGTCAGCTCCTGGGCCGTCAGGGGCTTGCCCGTGCCCGGGTTCAGGAGGGGAGCGGGCTTCGTCTTCATGTCGGCGCGGAGATTGTACCAGGCCGTGGGCAGCTCCTGCTCGGTGAGATAGGTTTTGTAGGGGATTTCCTGGTTTTTCATGGGTCGTCGCTCCTTTTCTCGGTGTCAGAGGCAACAAAAAAGCCCTTGCCTCTGCAAAATCTTGCAGGGACAAGAGCGGAAAGCTCCTGCGGTACCACCCGGCTTGGCGCAGACTGCGCCCTCTCTTGCGTGCCAACACACGCCGGCCCTATGATAACGGATCGCCGGCTCCGTCGCCCATACTGAGGCTTTTGCCCGTTCTGTTTGCCCTCGCGGGTCCATTCCTCCGCCTGTCTCCTGCCGCCTCGCACCGCCCGGCGGCTCTCTGAAAGGAAACCTGCTGCGGAGTACTCCTCCCGCTCTTCGGTTTACGGGAGGCATCGTAACGCTAAAGAAATAAAATGTCAACCTGTATTTTGTATCAGCCCTTCCCGCCTCTTGCGCCCGGGGCGGCGCTGTGCTACACTGGGCGGGAAAAGGAGGCGCTTCTATGTCCGAAAAAACCATTTATCTGGCCGGGGGCTGCTTCTGGGGCACCCAGAAGTTTTTTGATCAGTTTGAGGGTGTGCTGGAGACCCAGGTGGGCTATGCCAACGGCCCCACGGAAAACCCCAGCTATCAGGAGGTCTGCCGCAGCAGCGGCCATGCCGAAACCGTCCGCATCGTCTATGACCCGGAGGTCGTGAGCCTGACTCAGCTGCTGGACTGGTACTTTCTCACCGTGGACCCCACCTCCTACCATCGCCAGGGGGGCGACATGGGCGTCCAGTACCGTACCGGCATCTACTACACCGAGCCGGAGCAGCTGCCGGAGATCGAAGCCCGCTACGCCCTGGAGCAGCAGAAATACAAGGCGCCGCTCCTGGTGGAAGTCCAGCCCATCGAGAACTTTTATCCCGCGGAGGAATACCACCAGAAGTATCTGGACAAAAACCCCGGCGGCTACTGCCACATCTCCCAGGACCTGCTGCACCTGACGGGGAAATAAGCCGATCAGACGCAAAACTGCCCCGCTCGTAAGCGGGGCGTTTTTGCTGCCTATCTTGAAAGCAGTAAACCTAATTTGGAAGAAGCGAAAACGACGGCATATGCAATTGCCAAGTGTGGAATGCTGTGATAAAATGAAAAACAGGGAATGTTTTCGCCGCGCAGGGAATCGCGAGCGCGGTGACGGTTACGTCGAAGCTTGCGGAGGAAACGGGGGTCAGAGCGATGAACGGAGAAAACAGCAAACGGGAGCTTTCCAATTCGGTGGATAACGCCTGCCGGATCCTCTCCTGCTTTACAGACAGTGAGCAGCTGGGCATATCGGATCTTGCCCGCTCCTGCTCCCTGAGCAAAGCCAGCGTGTCCCGACTGGTGGCTTCACTGGAAAAGGGCGGCTTCTTGATGAAAAATCAGATGTCCGGGAAATATGAGTTGGGGCTGTCCTTCCTGGTCTACGGTTCCTATGCGAGAGAAAGGAACGTGCTGGCAAATTCCTTTGACGCGGCGCTGAAAAACCTGGCGAAAACATACGAAGCAACCGCGCATCTGGCCGCTCTGGTCGACAATGAGATCATCATCCTCAACAAAATCTCCGAGGGCGCCTTCATCTACATGTCAAGCAGAGTCGGAGGCTCGCTCCGCGCTTATGCCACGGCTACGGGAAAGTGCATCCTGGCCTTCTCCTCGGCGGCAGAGGTTGACAAATATGTGAATACCGTCCCTCTGGAGAAAATAACGAATAAAACCATTGACAATCCGCAGGACCTCTATGAAGAACTCTATCAGATCCGGAAAAGGGGATACGCGCTGGATGACGGAGAGACCCATGAGGGACTCTTCTGTGTCGCGGTACCGGTTCTGGACGCAAAAAAAAGGCCCCTTGCGGCGATCTCTGTGAGCGGAAGGAAGGAAATGCTCTGTTCCCAGATAGAAGCCATCGCAGCCGATATCAAGAGACAAATCGCCGCCGCCGTGAAATAGCGGGATAAAACAAAATCGCATCTCTGCCCATCTGCATCAGAGAATCCAGCATCATGCTTTGATAGCATAAAGGCGTTGACAAAAAGACGCTGATGCTGTATACTGACAGTAGATTCGCAGAGATGCGATTTGATTTTCACAATAAAACGGAACGTCGTTCCGATATTCGAAACATGTTGCCAAGCAGCATTTTTTCTCGCAATATATAGGAACAATGTTCCGATAAACGGAAAGGAGCGCAGGCATGACTCGTTTTGCTTCGGCAGAGGATGTGAGTTCCCTCATTCAGGACAACTGCGTTTTGGGTATTTCCTCCTTTGGCGGATGGTTGGGAGCGGATCTTGTTTTTTCCGCTCTCCGGGATCGGTTTCTTGCGACCGGCAGTCCGTCACAGCTCACGGTTTTTGGCGGTATTCTTCCCGGTGATCTTACAGACCTGGATCACGGCATGAATCTGCTTGCGATTCCGGGCCTTCTCCGCCGCGTCATTGCCGCGCATGTGGGGATGCCTCCCCGTCTTGGACGTATGATTTCCGAAAATCGGGTGGAGGCCTTTTCCCTCCCGCTTGGGGTCGTTACGAACCTGCTCCATGCCGCAGCCGGCAGAAAACCCGGCGTATTGACACATGTTGGCCTGGGTACTTTTGTGGATCCCCGGATCGAGGGGGGCGCTTTGAATGAGGCTGCCCTTCAATCGGGCCTGCGTCTGAATTCCGTGGTCTCCCTTGAGGATCGGGACTATCTTTTCTATCCCGTTATCCGGCCCCAGGTTTGCATTCTTCGCGCGGGTCTTGCGGACCGGAACGGCAGCATCTCCGCCATGAGGGATCCTTTCGCGGCCGATCAGCTTGAGATGGCGCTGGCCGTCAAAGCCGGAGGAGGCACTGTGATCGTTCAGGCGGATGCTCTTGCAGAGTCCAATCTGCCGCCGCGGGAGGTGCTGCTGCACAGCAGTTCCGTTGACTATATCGTGGTGGATTCTGAGCATCGCTGTCCCCCGGGATATGATTGCCCGGAGTACCGGCCTGAACTGTGCGGCACGGCTTTTCTCCCCCAGCAGTCAGCCGTGCTGTCTGCGCTTGGCAGCAGAAAAATCTGCGGTCGTCGGGGAGCCCTTGAATTGCGAAAGGGCAGCGTTATCAATCTGGGGATCGGGATCCCCGATACCGTGGCGGCAGTAGCCGCTGAGGAAGGCGTCTCCTCAGAGCTCCTGCTTTCCGTTGAGAGCGGGCCCCTGGGCGGCGTACCCGCAGGCGGCGTGGCGTTTGGCGCTTCCGCCAATCCGGAGGCTGTCTATCGGCTTTCGGACAACTTCGACTTTTACGATGGCGGCGGCCTGGATATCGCGTTTCTCGGCGCGGGGGAGATCGACGAGCGGGGCAATGTGAACGTATCCAAATTCGGCACAAGAACCACCGGCCCCGGGGGCTTTATCAATATCGTTCAGAGTACGGATACTATCTGCTTTTTATGTACATTCACTGCCGGCGGGCTCAAAACCGCCGTGACGGATCATCAGCTCAGGATCCTTTCCGAAGGAAGAGAGCGCAAGTTCAAAAAGCAGGTACAGCAGATCACCTTCTCCGCAGACTACGCCCGAAAGAAAGGCCAGAAGGTCCTATACATCACGGAGCGGGCGGTGTTTCGGCTGGAAGATCGGGGCCTCACGCTGATCGAGATCGCGCCGGGCGTAGATCTGGAACAGGATATTCTCCGCAGTATGGACTTCGAGCCCATCATTTCTCCCGAACTGAAGCTGATGGACCGAAGGATCTTTTCAGAAGAGCCCATGGGGCTGCAAATCGGTTAATCTTTCCGCCGCAGGGCCAAAATCTGGGGAAGGAGGGCTCTCAAACCGGTCTCGGCGGAACAACATAAACTTGAAAAACTATAAAAAAGAGAGGAATGAACATCATGGCAATTGTATGTTGGATCGTATTTATCGTTCTTTTGATCCTGGCGTTTACCCGCAAAACGAACATGGGCGTTCTCGCCTTCGGCGCGGCGCTGATCCTCGGCCGTCTGATCGGGATGACGGATAAGGAAATCGTCAAAACCCTCAGCTCCTCCCTGTTTGTCACGCTGACCGGCATCACGCTGCTGTTCTCTGCCGTTAACAGCACCGGCGCGCTGGAACTGGTGGCAAAAAAGATTGCCAATATCTTCGGCAAAAAGGTCTGGACGCTGCCCATTATTGCCTATCTTATCGGCTTTATCCTTGCCATCATCGGCCCCGGCGCGATCCCGCCCACCACGCTGGTCGTGACCATGACGGTCTCCATCGCCATCTCTGCCGGCTACAACCCCATCATGATGGGCGTCATCGGCGGACTGGGCCTGATGGGGGGACGTGTTGCCGCCATCACCCCGGAAGGAAACCTGGTTGCCACCCTGGCAGCGGAACAGGGGATCAGCTCGAGCGTGATCCTGCCCGTCTGCCTGTTCCAGATCGTTACCACCGTGCTTGCCGCTGTCGCCCTCTTCTTCGTCATGGGCGGACATAAGGTCAAGGGTGAGAAGGTGGAGATCGAATCTGCCAAGGCGACGCCTCAGCAGCTGATCGCGCTTGGCGCCATTGTGGCGATGCTGGTCCTGGTCGTGATCCTCGGCTTTGACACTGGCCTCACCTCCTTTATCATCGCGGCGATCCTCTTCCTGTTCCACGTGGTTGACGAGAAGACCGCCATCAAGAATGTCCCCTGGGGCACCATCGTGATGATCCTGGGCGTGGGCGTGCTCATGAGCGTGATTTCCAAGGCGGGCGGCATCGACATGCTGTGCAACGCCCTCGCCGGCGTCATGTCGCCTGGCACGGTGGCTCCGTTCAGCGGTGTGACGGCGGGCATCATGTCCCTGGTGTCCTCTGGTCTCGGGGTCGTATATCCCACGTTGATCCCGACGGCTTCGGACCTGGTCAGATCCGTCGGCGGCGGCAATCCCATCGCGGTCATTTCCGCCATCGTTGCAGGCGGCTCTCTGGCCGGCTTCAGCCCCATGTCCACCTGCGGCGCGCTTACCCTCGGCGCCATGTCCGCGCTGCTTCCCAATATGAGCAAGGAAGAGCAGAACCAGAACTTCATGAAGCTCATCATCGTGGCGGCCTGCTTCATCATCTGGGTGGGAGTCAGCGCTGCGATCTTCGGCAATCTCTGCGCCGGAATCGCGTCCTAAGAGAAAATAAGATCATACGGGGGAATAATGGGGCGGGCTTGCCCCATTATTCCCGAAAGGAGATTCTCAATGAAAGAAATCCGCTTGCATGGGAGGGGCGGCCAGGGTGTGGTCAAGGCCTCCCAGATCATCGTTCGCGCAGCGGTTGTCGGCGGTGGAAACGGGCAGTTCATTCCCTTCTTCGGCGTGGAGCGGAAGGGCTCCCCCGTTTTTGGCTATCTGCGGCTCAGTGATACGGAGATCCGCCGCAAGACCCAGATCTATGAGCCGGATATGCTGATCATCATGGATGACAGCCTGGTTTCCCTGCCGCAGACATATGACGGACTGAAACCCGGCGGCGTGATCCTGATCAATTCGACAAAGACGCTTCCGGAACTTGCCATACCGGATCAGGCTGGCCTGGTGGCGGAAGTAGACGCTTCCGGCATCTCAGAGGATATTTTCGGAAGGAATCTGCCCAACACGGCGGTCCTGGGCGCCTTCGCGAAAATTGTCGATCTTGTGGATCGAGAGATCCTCTTTGACGAGATCAACAAGGCCTTCGGTGAGAAAAATGTGGTGGCCGCCCGACGGGCCTTCGACCAGGTCGTCATCCTGAGAGGAGAGCTGTGAGATGTACGAGAAAGTATTTGTAACACCTGTCGGCAACAAAGGCATGTATGTGCTGGACACCTCTACCTGGCGCACCCACAGACCTGTCATGGAGAAAGCCCTGTGCATCAACTGCTGCATCTGCCTGAGCTATTGTCCGGTCAACGCCATCCGCTTCAGCGAGGAGGAAGGCTGCTTCATCACCTACGACTACTGCAAGGGCTGTGGGATCTGCGCGACAGAATGCCCCAAAAAGGCTATCAGCATGATAAAGGAGGTCAAGTGAGATATGGGCACTTTGAAAGTACTCACCGGCAACTACGCTGCTGCTGAGGCCGCGGCAAAATGCCGTCTTGACCTGATCGCCGCATATCCGATCACGCCGCAGTCTTCCGTGGTGGAGCACCTGGCGGAGCTGGTCTACAACGGCGAGATCGACACCGATATGGTGCAGGTGGAGTCCGAACATACCGCTATGAGCGTTGTACAGGGCGGCGCTGTGGCAGGCGGCCGTGTCTTTACCGCAACCAGCGCGCAGGGCCTTGCCCTGATGTACGAGCCCTACTTCCGCATGTCCACGCTGCGCCTGCCCATGGTGATGGCGATCGCTACCCGAGAGATGACCTCTCCCGAGACCATCTGGAGCGGGCAGCAGGATGCCGTGTCTGTCCGGGAAGCCGGTTGGATCCAGATGTTCTGCGACGACAACCAGGAGATCGCGGATATGATCGTGCAGGGCTATATGATCAGCGAAGATCCGGAGATCTGCATTCCGGTCAACGTGTGCTATGACGGCTTTTATTCCTCCCATCTGACCTCCGGCGTCATCATTCCTGATCAGGAGGAGGTCGACAAGGTCCTCCCGCCCCACAGGCTCCATCATCCCCCCATCCTGGATCCGGACAGTCCTTTGGCGCTGGATCCGATGACTCCCGGCGAGCTGCTGATGCACTACCGCAAGAGCCACCTGGAGGCGATGCAGCGTGCCCAGGACGTGATCGACGACGTGGACCGCAGATTTGCCCAGGTATTTGGACGTTCCTACGGCGGCATGATCGAGGAATACCGCTGCGAGGACGCGGATCTGGTGCTGATCACCATGGGAGGAAGCACCGGCGCAGGCAAGGACGCGGTGGATGCCGCCCGGGAGAAGGGGATCGCCGCGGGACTCATCAAAATCCGTTTCTATCGTCCCTTCCCGGCCAAAAGGATCGCTGCGGCGCTGAAGGGGAAAAAGGCCTTCTGCGTGGTAGACCGCAGCGTCAGCTTCGGGTGGAACTGCGGGTCCATGTATGTGGAAACGCTTGCCGCGCTGGCAGCTGGCCAGGAGCGCTATGCCAGCTTTTCCGCCATCGGCGGCCTCGGCGGCGCAGATATTTCTTACCGGGACATGGTCGCCATGATC
Organism: Oscillospiraceae bacterium; assembly: GCA_017447685.1. Taxonomy (GTDB): domain Bacteria; phylum Bacillota; class Clostridia; order Oscillospirales; family Oscillospiraceae; genus Limivicinus. The sequence continues at coordinate 2,717 of JAFSMZ010000017.1, read as the reverse complement.
GAGCGTCTGTGTCAGATCCAGGATCAGCCCGGCGAATATGACACCTGCTGGCTGATGAAAGACTGAAGGGAGAGAGAATGATGGAATATCTGAATGTTCTGAAGAAAAACCCGGATATGGTCTCTCCCGGCGTTTCCGCCTGCCAGGGCTGCGGGGGCGAGCTGATCCTGCGGCGCGTGATGCAGGTGGCCGGACAAAACTCCATCCTCTGCGTTCCTCCCGGATGCATGGCGGGAAGCGGAGTTGTTGGCTGGAACTACGACACCGGCATGAAGGTGCCGATCCATATCCCTCTGCTTGACAACAGCGCCTCCTTCCTCACCGGCGTTACCCATCTCTACCGGCGCCTCGGCCGTGAAGACGTGAACCTGATCGCCTTCGCCGGGGACGGCGCCAGCGCAGACTGCGGTTTTCAAAGCCTCTCCGGCGCCGCGGAGCGGGGAGAGCGGATCCTGTATATCTGCTATGACAATGAAGGCTATATGAATACCGGCTATCAGCGCAGCTCTACGACGACCCTGGGCTCCCGCACCTCGACCACGCCCATCGGATCGGCGCTGTCCGGCAAACAGCAGGCTCAGAAGTATGTACCGCTGATTATGGCCATGCACGGGGTGAGTTACTGCGCGACGGCAAGCCCCTGGAATATGAAGGACCTGATGGAAAAGGTACAGAAGGGGCTTGAGGCCAGCAAGGAGGGCTTTGCCTATCTCCACATGTTTTCTCCCTGCCCCACCGGATGGTCCTTCGGCCAGGACCAGACCATTCAGGTGGCAAAACGAGCTGTCCGGTCCAATATGTTTCCGATCTGGGAGAAAAGCTGTGACGGGTATAAACTGAATTATGTAAACCAGGCGCCGATCTCCATCCGAGAATTCGTCGCAGGGATCGGCAAATTCAAGAACCTGTCGGAAGAGCAGCTGGACAGGATCCAGAGGTCTGCAGATGAAAGATATGCGGCGATCAAGGCGCTCTGCGGTATCTGATGATTGGAGGAGCTTATGTATATTGATTCAAGCAAGTGCATCAAATGCAAAAAATGCGTTCCCTATTGCCCGCGCAACGCCATTCTGGAAAAAGACGGTGTGATGACCATTGACCTGGATCTGTGCGTGGAGTGCGGCGTGTGCACCCGTCAGGTAGGCTGCCCGAGAGACGCGATCTACAACGTCCATCTGGATGTTCCCCGCGCCTACCGCAAGGCTTTCAGCGATCCCTTCGGGAAACATGAAAACACCGCGCTCAAGCACATGGGCCGGGGCACGGAGGAAGTGAAGACCAACGATGTAACCGGCGTGGTGCACACGCTGGACGCGATTTCTCTTGCGGTGGAGATGGGCAGGCCCAGCGTTGGCTCGTCCTTTGCCGATTTGGAGAAGATCACAATGGCTGTGGCGCCCTACGCACTGGCCTTTGAGGTCAACAATCCGGTCACACCGCTCATTCAGGATAAGACCACCGGCAAGCTGGATCCCAGCGTGCTGGGAGAGAAGGTCATGTCTGCGATCGTGGAGTTTTCCTGCAAGCTCGAAAATGTGAAAGCCGTGCTTCAGGCACTGGAAAAGGTGTCCCATGAGGTGTCCACCGTGTTCAGCCTTTGTCTGATCTGCAAGGTGGACGAGACGGACGACAGCATCCCCGCCAGAAAGATCGTTGACGAGCTTGGCTATGACGTGGACCACACTTCGGCAAAAACGAATCTGGGTCTTGGCAGACCCAGATATGAAGACAGAGTAAAGGAGGGCCTAGTCTGATGTCGCATACCTTACACAGAATCAAGAGCGAGACCGGGAAATATGACGATTACGTTATCCTGATCATGCCGGCCCGCGGGATCAACAATCAGAACAGCGTGGAGGTGTTCCGCAAATACCTGGATCTGCTCTATCCGTTCCATCCTGTGAACATGGGCGGCATGAAAATGGGTACGCTGGTGACGAACACCTTTGAAGAGATCAAAGCCAACATTTCTCCCGACGCGCCCATGATGCACGCTGTGTTTCGCGACAGAGACACGCTCATCGAGGCGATGAAGGCCATCCGTGACGCCGATTACGGCTATTCGGTGGTGGTTTCCGGCCTGGTGGACGATGTGGACTGCTGCGCGAAAAAAGCCGGTATCCAGCGCCATTCTGTTGACATCACCCTGGGGACCTGGGGAGATACGTCCAAGCTCCCGCCGGAGGAGATCCTGGAAATCTCGACCATGTGCGGACATGCCATGATTTCCGTGAATCTGGTGAAGAAGATGATCGCGGATATCCGCAAGGGAATCATCACCCCCAAAAAGGCCGCGCAGAAGCTGGCTGAGCCCTGTGTCTGCGGGATTTTCAACCCGGAGAAGGCGGAGCGGCTTTTGACGGAGCTGTCCGAAAAGGTCTTCGCCGAATAAGCGCGGGACGCCTTCCCTTCGAAGGGGGGGCGGAGAAGCCCCTATTGGGCCAAATGAAACGTGTACTCTTCACTCCTCTTTCAGCAGTGGGATTCCTGCGAAAATGCAGGCGTCCCACTGCATTTTCGACGCAGGCGGGGCATGCTGCTCCCGAATGAAATCAGAAAAAAGCCGCCCCGCTCGATTAGGGCGTGCAAGTTAGGGATACGACAGCCGCAAACAGGATCTTTTCGTGCCAGGCATCGTTGCCTGTGCTCGGAATACAGATCCAGTATTCCTGCGCCAGGCGCCTCGCCTGACACAAAAATCTCTCTGTTTGCGGTGC
>JAFSMZ010000075.1:0-3936 GCA_017447685.1 Oscillospiraceae bacterium | reverse complement strand
TTTCGGACATTACAGTTCTCTCTTTCCAGGGCATTTTCTGCATCTCCTTTATGCTCTCTGATGCCCTAATTGTACTATAAAAACTGTTACCTATGTCCTTGGACATTCTGTTACCTATGTTACCAGTCTATACAGCCCTCGACGGCCCGCAGACGCTGCGCTGGCGCTATCGGCGGATGTGCTTCCAGCCGCAATAATTGTTCAGAAATTCTGCCAGATCCTCCGCCACGTCCAGATCAAAGTCTGAAAAGGCAATGTATCCGATCTCGCGTCGGACGTCGTTTGTCACGATCAGGATGCAGTTTTTGTAAAAGCTGTCGTAAATCCCGCTTTCTTCGTCCCGGGGCAGAAGCACCCGGAAGAAATCGTCGCCGATGCGGACAAAGGGCTCGATCTGCTTTACCTGCTTGTTACCGGAAGCGTATTCGGTGTCCATGAGCTCGGTACGGAAGCGGTATCGGGTCTCCAGAGCCGTTTTAGCCGCCCCATACTCCTCTTCTCCATACCGGCAAAGCAGGGTGCAGGAGCTGCTGTGAAAAACAGAAAGCACGCTTTCGTCATAGCTGTGGTACTCCAGAGCCTCCGGCGTCCCCAGCTCCAGCGGAAACAGAAGGCGCTTTGGCGTGTCCTGCGGGGTCGTGCTCAAAAAATACAGTTTGGAAAACTGATTCTCAAAGCGCTCCGGGGCGTCCGAGCGGATGTGGTGATAGAGGTTGATGGGGAAAAGCAGAGCAAAGATCCAGAGCAGCGCCTGCAGCAGCAGCCACAGGACCGCGAGGGCGATCTTGGCCCCGACGGATCTGCGGGAGCGGAACAGGAAGATCAGCCGCGTGACCATGAGTCCGAAAAGCGGGATCAGGCAAAAGGTTGCGACCGTCTCCTTCTCCGGCACCAGGCCGAAGATCGCAGTATCCACCAGGAGAAAGAACAGCGTCGGGCCGCACCAGATCATGGCCTTCACGGCCCAGGATGGCAGCAAAGGTTTCTTTTCGGCAGTGTCCATAGGGATCCTCCTTGTGCTTTTTCGGCAGATTATCCGGGGGGAAGAGATCCTTCGTCGGATCCCCTCCTCAGGATGACAAATCGGAAGCTTACTCGTAGAACGTTTGAGAAGGGCAGCAGGTTTCAGCGGGGAAGAAAAAACTTGCGTTTCACCGAAGCAGATGGAAAAGCGCAAAGGCTTGGGGCACAAAAGCCTTCCACCTCATCCGGCTTGCCCCTCGCGTGAGATCGGGGCAAGCCACCTTCTCCTCAAGGAGAAGGCAAGGCGCCCCCGGATCTTCGCAGCATAAGGCTCCGGGAGGATCTCAAACTTATACCAGGCACAGGAGGCTCAGGCTCACCGCGGAGAAGACCAGCCAGATCCGTAGGGTCTTCCTGCCGGTGAGCAGGTTCCAGCCGAAGGCCAGGCAGCCGGCGAAGAGGACGCAGACCAGCCAGGTGCTCTGCAGGCGCAGAGGGGTGAAACCAAAGCAGTCGATATACAGGGCCAGCTTGGAGAAGGCCACCACGGCGAAGAGCATGCTCTCGGCAAGCAGGATCAGGCAGAGGGTGAGGCTGGCCCGATCCTCCCGCGCCGGGCGGCGGCTCATCCGCGTCACCAGCCACAGCAGGGCGAAGTTCAGGCCCATGACCCGGCAGAGCTCAAAGAAGCCCTGCCGCGCATACTCCGACACGATGAAGCCCTCCGGCAGGGTGCGGGTGAAGGCACCGAAGAGATAGCTGCCCTGCAGGGCAAAGAAGACCAGATACAGCAGCACGAAAGCCCCGGTGAGCAGCGTCCACACCAGGTTCGGCACCTTGCGCAGGCTCTCCACCCAGGCGCAGAGGCCCCGGCCCCGATTCCGCAGGATCTCCGGATCCTCCCGGCGGGAGCCGGCGATGAGACCGAAAAGGTACTGACCCACGGGCAGGCTGAGCAGGAACTTGAAAAGCCATTCTCCGTCCCAGTCAAAGCGGAACCAGTCCGCCGCCCGGCCCATCAGCCGGTCAAAGCCATCGTCCGCCCGGGACAGCAGGCCCACCGCCGCGGCGAAGAGCGCCAGGGCGAAGAACAGGGCCAGCAGGGACCAGAGCACCGTTGCCCACCTGACCCGGACTCTCCCCCGGGCCAGGCTCCTTGCCTCATGCCAGAGGCAGCGAATGCGCAGATAGAAGTGATAGAAGGGGAAGATCACAAAGCCGTGGATCCCGTCCAGAAGCAGCAGTCGGCCGCTTTTGCCCTCTGCCAGCCTTCCGCCGCGGCAGAGCAGCCAGTACACCGCCGCCAGGTGCAGGAAGAGGACTCGCTGTACCGCGTCCCAGACCTGGTCCCGACCCAGCAGGATGCTGAGGGTGATGATCCCCAGGCAGCCCAGCCAGATCCAGCTCTCCCGGGGACGCTTCTGTTCCCAATGGAGAAACTCTGTGAGACCCACGAAGCCCAGCACGAAGAGCAGGGTCCAGATCCGGGAGGCGGGGCCGCCCAAAGGGCCGAAGAGCAGCTGGGCGTCAAAGAGATACCACCAGGCCAGAAAGTAGGTGGCGATGGCGGCCAGGATCTCCTTCCGGGAGGCGGAGAAGCCTGGCACCCGCGGCGCCGTGTTCACCGGGATGGCCCAGCCCTGAGCCTGAGGCGTAATATCTTCCGAGGGCGCAGAAATCCCTCCGGCGGGCCCGGAGCCCCCCGGCAAATCATATTCGTTCATCGTATTCTCCTTTCGGATAAAAGTGAAAAGTTGCGGTGTCGTCTTCGGCGGCCAACTGGCCGCCCACTGTTCTTCCCCCAGCGGGGGAGGATGTCAGCGAAGCTGACAGGTGAGGGAGAAGTATCGACGAGCGAAACCCCGGATCTTTATGCAAGAGGAACATATCTCCCTCATCCGTCATCCGCCTCGCGGGGTACGGCGGGTGACACTTGTCGCTTCGCGCCTCTTTTGCCTGCAAAAACTGCCACTGGCAGTTTTTGCGGACGGCAAAAGTCCCCGCTGGGGGAAGGCCTTTCTTTGCGCGCTGCAGCCGCGCTTCATTCCTCCCCGTCGTCCACGAATTCCAATAGGTCCCCGGGCTGGCAATGAAGCTCATGGCAGAGAGCCATGAGGGTGGTGAAGCGCACGGCCTTGGCCTTGCCGGTTTTCAGGATGGACAGGTTCGCGGGGGTGATGCCGATGCGCTCGGCAAGCTCCGCGCTGCCGATCTTGCGCCTGGCCATCATCACGTCCAGATTGATCCGTATCTCCATGCTCGTCCCTCAAATGGTCAGATCCAGCTCGTTCTTCATGTCCAGCGCCTTTTGAAAGACGTTTTCCACGATGCGGACGATGAGGGCCATGAAGCTTGCCGCGGCCACCGCCAGCAGGAAGGGCAGGTAGAAGAAGCAGCCGGCCACGCAGAAGAGCGACGCCGCGGCGCAGCAGAGGCTTACCGTGCGCAGCAGACGGATGTTCTGCACGGTGAAGACCTGGGCACGGCGGAGATTGCCCAGCAGCCGCCACATGGCAAAGAGCAGGATCCAGCCGAACACGCTGCAGAGCAGGATCACTACGAGAAAGCCCCGGCGGCTGGTATCGCCCATGCCGCGCAGGGCGGCGAACCAGCGCACGATGGGCACGCAGCCCAGGTCCAGCGCCAGAAGCAGCAGGGCAAAGAGGATGACAAAGATCTGAGAGAACAGCAGGCTCCTGCTTTTGAGCCAGTCCTGCATAGAGCCTCCCTCCTTTCGTTGTCAAGAGCATAGCACAGAGAATATTGTTTGTCAACGAAAAATTATCGAAAAACAATAATTCAAAAGGCGCGTGCCTTCGCTTCCCCCTTGGGGCTCAATTGCAAAGCGAAGTTCCAGTTTGCAAGAGTAAGTTCCAGATTGGAGAATTCTTGCAAGAATAAGTTCCGGGAATAGAGGAAACCCGGAAATCAGTGTTGCAAAGGATAGACAAATCAGAAATTCGGATTGCGAAC
>JAFSMZ010000074.1:0-16897 GCA_017447685.1 Oscillospiraceae bacterium | reverse complement strand
GTTATCTTGCTGCCTTCTTTTCGGTGAGGGGTAAAAAATAACTTATTGTTATAAGCCCCCATCCAAACACTTGCATTGTATTGCCTGTCATTGGAAAGGTGTGATTCCGATTGATCAATAGAAATCCCTGAGTCTGAAATAATAACAGGAGCAACTAAAAATCTGTAAATAATCATTCCTATACATATAGGAACCAAAATAATAACAGTGGGAATAAAAAGTCTATGTAATAGCTTCATTCTCTTGCCTCCGTTACCATAGGAAAAAAGTGGGACAGGGGACGGTTCTCTGTCCCACTGTCGACATGTCATCCGCTGCACCTTGCGACTGTCGTTTTCGGCACGCCGGTCATGCGTGGGACAGGGTGCGACCATGCGTGGGACAGGGGACGGTTCTCTGTCCCAGTGTTTGTTGGTTCAGAAGCAACCGATCCGCCCCATATTTGATGTCATTATAATCGAAAAACAGGCATCTATCAAGAGCTTGATCCACCAAAACACCCCGAGGGCTTGTGCCCTCGGGGTGCCGCGCTGCCTTCCCCCCGCAGGGGGAAGGGGGACCGCTTGCGGTGGATGAGGTCCCCGCAAAGCGGATTAAGGATTCAGTTGTGCCGGGTCAGGTGGGGCGAGGAACCGTCCCCTGTCCCAGTGTCTGCCGGGTCAGGTGGGCCGGGGAACCGTCCCCTGTCCCACTTCTTTTCACATCTTACTGTCTTGGATTCATTCTTCGTGCCATACTGCAAGAACAGTACCATTTGTTTGAATAATGATAAAGGCTGAGCCGCCCTTTTGATTCATATTAGTAGGCGCTAAGCTCATAACAAGCCACACATCGTTTTGATTATCGTAAAAAACTGAATATGGCCTTTCCCGCTTAACTGATTCACCAAACATACTTACCCAAACGCTTTCGGCTTTTTTAAGAACATCTTTCTCATCAAGAATTTTCCCAACATTCTGACTAGATGGAAATGCCTCAATATAACTACGATAATCTGATACACAAAAGTCCATAATAACTAAGGGTCTGTTTCGGCTGAATAGATAAAAGAGAAAAACAATAGATAATGATAATAGTAAAAATAGAAGTATTGCTATAAAAGGAATTTTTTTCATTTCACTATACCTACCTCTCTGGGTGATTGGGATCAAATGGAACATCATCGAAAATTATAATATCTTCCCCAGTGGAAGGCGTATGACGTGGGACAGGGGACGGTTCTCTGTCCCAGTGTTTGTTGGTTCAGAAGCAACCGATCCGCCCCATATTTGATGTCATTATAATCGAAAAAAAGGCATCTATCAAGAGCTTGATCCCCAAAACACCCCGAGGGCAAGCCCTCGGGGTGTCGCAAAGCCTTCCCCGCGCACGGGGAAGGGGGACCGCTTGCGGTGGATGAGGTCCCCGCGAAGCGGATTCTGGATTCAATTGTGCCGGGTCAGGTGGGCCGGGGAACCGTCCCCTGTCCCATTTCCGGACAGCCCCTTGTTTTATTCCACAGGCTCCAGGATCTCGGTGCCGCCGATGGCGGTACCGAAATAGATGTTGTCGCTGACGGTGCGCTCCCAGCCGAAGTCGATGTGATTATAGGGCCGGCCCCGGAATACCATCTCCCCGGTCTGGCCGCCGTCCAGGCAGTAGGCCCAGCGCACGGCCGTTTTTTCCCCAAAGTGCCGGGCAAACTCCGTCACGGTCCAGCTGCCCGCCTTTTCCGGGCAGTGGTTCAGGGACATATAGAGGTAGTGCAGATCGTCCACCCAGCCGATGCCCGCCCGGGAGTAGATCTGGGTGGCCTCCCCCACCGGGTACCAGTCGCAGGTCTGGACCTCCCCGTCCCGGATCAGCACCGGCCCGAAGGCCAGGGAAAAGAGGATGTCATTGTCCGCAATGAACTGCTCCATCTCCTCCCGGGTAAAGTTCTGTCCCAGGTCGGTGAAGAGGAACTCTCCCCTGCTGTTCACAAAGCAGTTTTCCAGGCAGCTGGTATAGGTGTAGTCCCCCAGATAGGTGTAGTCCGGAAAACGGTAGAGCGTCCGGTCATAGACCATGAGGCCCAGGTCCCGGTTCTGGTAAAAGTCCGCGTTCAGGCTGAGCACTGCGTTGGTCTCTGCGTGCATCTCGGTGGAGAGGGCCCGCTGGGGCGGGTCAAAGGCGTCCCCCGCCAGCTTCCGGCGGAACTGGGAAGGATCGGCGATCTTCACCTCCGCATAGGAACAGCAGCAGCCGTCCACCACTTCCTTCCAGCAGATCACCAGGATCGTCTCGTCCAGGTAGTACTCGATCTCCTCCCGGTCAGCCCCCCGATAAAACTCCACCGTGGGGTCGAAGACCACGGCCTCGTCCTCTTTGAGAAGGCCCAGCTCCCTGGCCCGGTCCAGAACCTCCTGGACCTTTTCCGGCTCGTCCAGGCTGATGACGCCGTAGCAGCTCTCGTTGGGTGCCGGGGCGCTGAGGGCGTCCTCCTCGATCACATAGCGGGTGCGCATGGGCACGGGCGTAGGCTCCGGCGTGGGTTCCGGGGTTGGCTCGGGCGTGGGCTCGGGGCTGGGCTCCGGCGTGGGTTCCGGGGTCGGTTCCGGCGTGACGGCAACGGCGGGCGCATCCGCCGGCGCGGGCGAACAGGCGGCAAGGCTCAGGACGAGCAGAGCCGCCAGCAGCAGGGCGATCGTTCTCTTCATTCTCTTCCTCTCAATCCAGCAGCTTCAGGGGCTGCCATTTCAGATAGTCGCCGGAGACCAGGCTGTAGCGCGTTCCGCGGAAATCTCCCAGGATGCTGTCGCCATAGCGGGTCTCCCCATGGATGTGGGCATAGACCAGCTGCTCCGCCCCGTATTCCTCCGCCAGGCGGGTGAAGACGCTCTCCTCCTCCAGGATGCTGGTGGGCGGGTAGTGGAGAAAGATCAGAAGCTTGCGACAGCCCGCGGCCTTCGCCTCTACCAGGCCGGCGCGGAGCCGCTCCGCCTCCCGGGTCACCAGCTTGCGGGCCTGTTCCGCGTTCTCCTCGTCCCAGCCCAGGATCCTTCCCCGACGGTCCAGGTAAAAGGGGCCTTCAAAGCAGGCGCCCTTGGTGGCGACCAGGGCATAGTCCCCATAGCGGGCAAAGCCGCCCTGGAGAAATTCCAGCTTTCCCTCAAAAAGCCGGTTCAGTTCCCCGGTCTTCCCCGCGTCCCAGAACATGTCGTGGTTGCCCCGGGTCAGGATCTTTCGTCCGGGGAGATCCGTGATGTAGCGGAGATCCTCCTCACATTCCGAGAGCTTCCGTCCCCAGCTGTGGTCCCCCACCAGCACCAGGGTATCCTCCGGCGTGAGGAGCGCCTCACAGTTCCGGCGCAGCTTCTCCTCGTGGTTTTTCCAGACCCGCTCGGTCATCTGTCTCCTGGACTTCAGCGTGGACTGATAATGCAGATGCAGATCGCCGATGGCATAGAGCGCCATGTCCATCCTCTCCTTTTCCTTGTTACTCTATCACATGCGTCGGTCTCCCCGCAAGACGCACTTGGATTTTTTGGAAAACATGCTATACTGTAGGGGACAACACAAACAGGAGGCGAAGATCATGTTTCTCGATCTTACGAAGAAATTCGGCAAGCCCATCTGCGTGCTGCTCTACGGGGTGTTCGGCTGGCTTGCCGGGAAGAAAAAGCCCCTGCCCCTGCTGATCCTGCTGGGCCTGCACCTGAGCGAGTATTTCCACGTGGGCCGCAAGGTGGCAGAGGAGGCGGGCCTCGAAAAAAGCGAGGGCTTTTTCCAGTGCCTGGCCTTCGGCTTCACCTGGTGGCTGCCGATCCGGAAAAGCTGAAGAGGATGCTTCAACGCATCCTCTTCAGCTTTTCAGTTTCTAGTTTTAGCGGCAGGATCCGAAGCGTAGTCGCTCTTCCTAAAAACTAAAAACTAGAAACTAAAAACTATTTATCCCTCCGGCCAGTCCCGGAGCAGGGCGTCGCACAGGGCGCAGAAGCGCTCGGCGCTTTTGGCGGCGGTGAGCAGCACTTCCTCGTGGGAGTGCTTTTTTTCCGCGATGCCGGTGGCCATGTTGGTGATGCAGCTGAGGCCCAGCACCCGCATGCCCAGATATACCGCCGTGACGGTCTCCGGCACGGTGGACATGCCCACCACGTCGGCGCCCAGGGCCTTGAAGGCCCGGATCTCCGCGGCGGTCTCAAAGCTGGGGCCGGAATAGAAGGCGTAGACCCCCTCCCGAAGGGGGATCTCCAGGCTCGCCGCCGTCTCCCGGGCGAAGGCGCAGAGACGCTTGTCATAGGCCTCGGACATGTCCGGGAAGCGGGGGCCGAAGCGCTCGTCATTGGGGCCGATGAGGGGGTTGCGGCCGCTGAAATTGATGTGGTCGGTGATGAGCATCAGATCCCCGGGCCGGAAGGCGGCGTTCACCGCTCCGCAGGCGTTGGTCACCACCAGGTCGGCCGCCCCCAGCTGCCGCAGCACATAGAGGGGCAGGCACAGCTCCTTCATGGAAAAGCCCTCGTAATAATGAAAGCGTCCCTGCATCGCCGCCACTTCGGTCTCCCCGATACGGCCGAAGACCAGCCGGGCGGCGTGGCCCGCCACGGAGGTGGCGGGAAAGCCCGGGATCTCCCGATAGGGGATGATTTCCGCGTCCTGGATGTGCTCGGCCAGCTCTCCCAGGCCGCTGCCCAGGATAACGGCGGTTTTCGGCCGCAGATCGGTGCATTCCCGGATATAGTCGGCGGCCTGCTGGACTTGTTCATAGAATGTCATGGGGCGCCTCCTTTCGGCATCTCACAGCTCTGTTTCTTCCCAGATCCGGCGCAGGCGCAGGATCTCTTCCTTGGAGAGGGGCCTTTGCAGGGGATTGTTCCCCTCCTGGTAGCAGGCCTCGAAATAGGGGATCACGTCGGCGTCCCGCCGCTCCGGGCGGATGTCCACCCGGGCAAAGAGCCCGTTATCCAGTGCGAAGAGGGCGTGGTCCCGGTAATAGCCGATGTAAGACAGGATCCGCGGCTTTTGCCAGGGCTTTTCGCTGAGGGCGAGCAGCTCCTCCGTATCGGCGGCAAAGACCGTCTCCCCCTCCCATCCCTTCGCGGCGCGCAGCGCGATATGCACCGCGTCGTCCTGGGGGAAATGAAAGTAGCAGCAGGAGAGGAAGGGCGATACCAGGCTCCGGCAGCCCAGCTCCTGCGCCAGGGCATAGACGCTCTCATAGCAGCGGTGCAGCACCAGCAGCTCATTGGCCTTGCCGGTGAGCCAGCGGGGCACGGCGGTGACGATGAGATTGGGAAACGGGAGCCCCGGCACGTCCAGCACCGCGGCGCTGCCCACCGCCAGAAAGCCCGCCCGCCGGATGGCCGGGCGCAGCCTTTCGCCGCAGGCCGCCGCCAGAGTCTGGGCGGCCCTGCCATCGGTGGGTGCGCCGGACATCTCCAGGGGCAGCACCGCGGCGTCCGCGGAGAGGCTCATAATATCGTCCAGGGTCACGAATGCCATAGGCCTCTCCTTTCAGCCAAAGCTGATGCCGAGCGCATTGCACTGCGTGCGGTTCCACACCGCCCACTCCTGATAGAGCTCCCCGAAGTCCTTACCGAAGACCTCCTTGAGATCGAAGGGATCCATCCCCCAGTGGGAGAAGACCTGCTCCTCGCCGAAGCTTTCCACCAGGAAGGCCATCATGGCCCCGGCCTCATAATAGGAGATGGTGGTATAGCTGGGGCTCTCGTTGAGCCGCTCGTCCCGGGTCATGACGGCGCTGGTGATGGTGTTGTATTTCGCCCCCAGCGCCATGGGGGAGCGGATGATTTCCGCATTGTAGAGATACGTGCGCCGGGGATCCATGCAGCCGTCCTCGTCCAGCAGATGGCATTCCGCCGCCATCTGCAGCTCCTCGGGGCTGAGGGCGCGCTTCGAGGCATTCCGGTCCATCCGGTTCCGGCAGGCAAAGTGGGAGACGTATTCCGCTACGCCTTCCCCGAACAGGCCCTCGGAGATCGGTCTGTCCGTACAGGTGAAGCTCAAATAGTGCACATACTCGTGCAGCAGGCTGCGGGCCGCAAGGTCCCAGTCATGAAACAGGCGGATCTCCCGGCGGCTGCCGTAATAAAAGGCCCCGAAGATCTCGTCCCCCTCCGCGTGGCCGCAGAAGTCCGTGTAGATATCGATGGGCGGGATCTCCTCCCAGATCCAGGGCGCCAGCAGCGTCCTGGCCTCGGCAAAGTCCTCCACCTGGTCCTGCAGCAGCAGCTCCAGGCCCGTGCAGTATTTCTCCTGCCCCAGCAGCTCCATGTCGTCCGCCGAGAGATGCCACACCGCGCCCTCTGTACGCAGGATATAGGGATAGCTCACCGCGGAGGGGCCCTCCGCCGCTTCCACCTGCCGGCTCAGGCCGGGGAGGGCAGGGGCTTGCTCCGTCTGCTGCGGCGCGGAGGCTTCTTCCGCGCTCTCTTCTGCCGGAGCCGGGGAGGGCGCTTCCACGGGGACTTCCGCAGCGCCGCCGCAGGCGGAGCAGCTGAGGCACAGGATCAGAGCCAGCAGCACCGCCGCGGCCCGAACGGTCTTTTTCATGTTCTGTTCTCCTTTTCTCTCGCCTCCAGCAGCCGGGCCTTCAAAAGCTCGTAGCGCTGCCGCTTGCCGGCATCGGCAAAGTGGACTTCCCTGCTCTGCTCCGGCCGGTTTTCATAGTCCAGCACCGTATCGCCGAACTGGGCGCTGGTGAGATCGAAGACAGAGCCCGCGGCCTCGTTGAAGCAGTGGACGCTGCCGTCCGGCAGGGGCACGCCATAGACCTTCCCGCCAAGCAGATCCTGCACCAGGAAGGCCGTGATGCTGCACTGGCCCAGGGTGCGGTTTTCCTCGGACCAGTCCGGCCGCAGCCGGGGCGCGCAGGTGTCGATCTTCCAGAGGGGCCAGAGCTCCTCATAGAGCCGGAGCACCTCCGGCGCGGCGCTCTCTTCTCCGTAAAAACGTGCCATAGCCGTCACCTCGTTTGGTTTTTTCTTTACTGTATCACAGCGTCCCCCTCCGCGCAAGGAGGAAAAAAGAGACTGCGGGGCCATTTGCCCCGCAGTCTTATTATGCGGTGGGATCTGGAGATTCAGCGCTTGCGCAGGGCGCTCACGATGCCGAAGACGGCGCCGTAAGCCACGCCTGCCACGGGCCAGACGATCCAGCAGCGCTCCCAGGCGTTCCCCAGGAAGCCCCAGGCCAGAAAGCCCGCCGTCACCAGGCCCCAGTAGATGCTGTTGAAGGGCAGGGCCCTGGCGTTCGCCTCCTTGGCGGCGCGGCTGTAATCCCCCTCCTCCAGCAGGATCTGGTAGCTGCCCCAGAGGATGGAGGAGCGGACGATCAGCAGCACGCCCACGGCCACCAGGGCCAGCAGCAGCGCCACAGCCGCCAGATGGCCGAAGTGGTCCTCCTCTCCGTAGAGCACCAGGCTCAGGAACACCGGGATCACCGCCAGCACGCAGAGGACGATCCCCAGGGTCAGCTGCAGGTTCCGGGTGGGGCGAAACTGCTCCCGCCGCTCCCGGGCCATGCCGTCCACCCCATAGAGGGTGTCGATGGGCAGGGTCTCCAAGCCCTCATACCGGCCGGTGCGCAGACCGCTGGTGACGAAAAGGGCCACCGCGGCGCCCACCATCAGCAGCAGCACCGCCACGCCGATGCCCACGGCCTGGGCCTCGCTCAGGGCGGCAAAGCCGAACTCCCAGAGGCCGCACACCAGGATCAGGCAGATGGGGGAGAGAATGCAGAGCATCACGCCCAGGGCAATGTGCCGGGCGTTGACCTCCCGGGCAGCCAGAAAGGCGTTGGCCTCCTCCATGCCCACGGTGCGGATGGGCAGGGACTCCGCGGGGGCGTCCTCCGCGGGCTCCGTCTTCTCCAGATTGTCTTTCAGCAGATAATCGGTGCTCACGCCGAAGAGCTCGCTCATCTGCAGCACCCGGGCCATGTCGGGCACGGACTGGGCGCCCTCCCATTTGGACACCGCCTGCCGGCTCACGCCCAGCTTTTCCGCCAGCTCCTCCTGGGACCATCCGTTCTTTTTTCTCAGGTCAATGATCTTGTCAGCAAGGATCATGTCACTCGCTCCTTTCCCCCGGCTTTCGCATCCCTGCTCTCACCGGGCGGCTTCAGCATAGCCAAAAACCGGGTTTCCTGCCAGAAAGTGGGGCTGGAACTTCCGCAACCGGCGGTTGCGGCTGCCCCGTTTTCCGCTTGCGGCGGGGTTTTCGCGGCCTTTCAGCGCTCCACGATCACGTTGGCCCGCTGCATCCAGCGGCCGCGGCGGTAATAGATCGTCATGGCGATGCTGGTGACCACCCAGGACACCACATAGCAGAGCGACAGCACCAGCAGGGTGTGGAACCACTGGAACAGGGTCAGGATCCAGAGGATGCGCAGCAGGCAGATGCCGAGACCGATGATCACCACCGGGCGCACCGCGTCTCCCGCGCCGCGCAGCACGGCGGAGAGCACCTCGATCAGGGTCCAGGTGAAGTAGAAGGGCACGAAGTAGGTCATGATCTGGTAGGTGGTGTCGATGACGGCCTGGTCCTCCGTCAGGATGTGCAGCAGGGGCCGTCCCAGCAGCATGATGAGAGCGCTGAGGGAGACGGTGACGGAGAAGGCCAGGATCAGGCCCTGCTTCACGCAGAGCTTCACCCGGTCCTGCCGCCCGGCGCCCAGGTTCTGGCCGATAAAGCTGGTGATGGCGGCGCCGAGGGCGTTGCTCACCGCCCAGAAGATGCCGTCGGTCTTGCCGGTCATGGCCCAGGAGGCCACCACGATGGTGCCCAGGGAGTTGACGCCCACCTGGATGATCATGTTGGACACAGCGTACATGGAGGACTGGAGCCCGGAGGGGACCCCAAGGCGCATCATATTGCGCAGATATACGCCCCGGAGCTTCATGTCCCGGAAGCTCAGGCGGTAGCTCTCTTTGGTGCGCAGCAGCTTCCAGGTCAGCAGGCCCATGTTCAGCACCTGGGCCAGCACCGTGGCGATGGCGACCCCCGCCACGCCCCAGTGGAACAGCAGCACGAACATCGCGTCCAGCACGATGTTGCTGACGCAACCCGCCACCATGTACAGGAAGGGGCTGAAGGAATCGCCCACGGAGCGGAGCATGTTGGACTCCATGTTCAGGATCAGCACGAAGGGCACGCCCAGAAAATAGATGCGCAGATAGAGGATGGAGGCCTCCATGGTGTCCTCCGGCGTGTGCAGCAGGCGCAGCATGGCAGGGGTGGCGACGAGCCCGAAGGCCATCAGCACCAGGCCCAGCAGGGCGAACACCGCCAGGGCGTTGCCCGCGGCCAGGCGCACGTCCTCGTCCCGCCCGGCGCCGTAGACCTGGGCGATGACCACCGAGGCTCCCGCCGTGGTGGCCACGAAAAAGCCGATGAGCAGATTGATGATCTGGGCGGCGCTGCCGCCCACGGCTGCCAGGGCGATGGTGCCCACAAAGCGGCCCACGATCAGCCCGTCCACCGCGTTATAGAGCTGCTGGATGCAGGTCCCCGCCGCGATGGGCAGGAAGAAGATCAGCAGTTTTTTCCACACGACCCCCTGGGTCAGGTCCTTCCGGTCAAGTCTCTGTTCCATGGCTCAGCCCTCAAACCAGCGCAGGGCAAAGTCCGCCACCGCGTCCGTGAGCCGCTTGATCTCCCAGCCGGCGGTGTTCACCGTCAGGTCGAAGGCGCTGGCGTCCCCGTGGTGCTTGCCGGTGAGCACTTCCCGGGTGCGGATGCGGTTTTTGTCGATGCGGCGGATGTTGCGCAGGATCTCCTTCTCCGAAAGACGCTGTGCCCGGGGCTTTTTCATCTCATGGCCCAGGCAGCGGCTGAGCCGGGACTCCAGATCCGCGCAGACATAGATGCGGAAGGGGTGGTAGTCCTGCAGGATCACGTCCGCGTCCCGGCCCACGATGATGCAGTCGTTGCCCGCCTCGGCGATCTCCCGGATGATCTCCCGCTCCTTCACCAGCAGCTGGGTCCGCATGCCGGGGTCCAGCACCACCCGGTCAAAGCTGTTGCGGAAGGTCAGCTGCACGTTCTGCCAGCCGTGGTTGCCCAGCACCCTTCTGACATAGTCCGGGTCCAGGCCCTGGTTCTCCGCCAGGCTGTCGATGATCTCCTTGTCGTAGTAGTCAAAGCCCAGCCGGTCGGCCAGGCGCTTTCCCAGCTCCCGGCCGCCGCTGCCGAACTGACGGCTCACGGTGATGATACGCATGCTTTTTCCTCTTTTCTCTGCAAATGTCCTGTTATAACTCTTTGATGTAAAAGCGATCCATGGTCCCGTGAACGGCCTCCTTTGGCCGGGGGATCCGGCGGTAGCCGCTCTTTTCATAGACGTGGATGGCCGCCCGGAGATTGCTGTGGGTCTCCAGGTAGATCCGCCGGTAGCCCAGCTCCCGGGCCCTGTCCTCGATGCGGGCGATGAGTTCACAGCCCAGGCCCGCGCCCTTGGCCTCATCGGCAAGATAGAGCTTCTGCAGCTCCCCGCAGCGATCAAAGAAGGGCAGCTCCGCGACTCCCACGCCGCCCAGGGTCCGCCCGGCCCCGTCCCGGAGGACGAGATAAAAGCGCTTGGCCGGGTCGGAAAGATAATAGCCGCTCAGATGATCCAGCTGCTCGTCATAGTAGGCCGTCCCCGGCAGGGCCAGGTCGTGCGTTTCCAGGTTGTGCCGCACGATTTGGGCAAGGGCCCCGTCGTCTTCCGCGGTGATGGGCGCAAAAAGCCTCGTTTCCGGCTTCTTTGTTTCGGGGCCGTCATAGCGGTATTCCAGTCCGTAATCCCGGTTATCCGCTTCTTCCTGCAGATAGTCGAAGCCCGCTTCCGATACGATGCGAAAGCCGCATGCCTCATGGGTTTTCAGGGAGGCCGTATTCCTCTTGTCCACACAGTCGCAGAGCCGGAAGGGGCCGTCCCGCTTCATCTCCTCCAGCACCCCGGTGAGAAGGCGCGAGGCGCAGCCCTGTTTTCGGCAGTCCGGGCGGGTCTCCAAAGCCTCCAGATAGAAGAGGCCGGGCCTGACGGCGGAGATCCGGCAGGCGCTGACCCAAAGGGCGTTTTCTTCCAGGACCCTGTACATGCTTCCTTCCCGGGCGAAAAACTCCGTCCTCAGAAAATCCAGGAAGCCCATTTCCACCTTCCGCAGCGCAGCAGCCTTGTCCGCTTCTTCCGGAAAGAAATAGTCTGTGTTCTCGAAATTGCTCTCGGCGTAGATGTCCATCAGCGCCCTTGTGTCCAGGTCTTCAAATCTGTCGATCTTCCGCAGCATCCTTGTCTCCTTGAAATGCTTCCCGCAGATCGCACATCCGCCGGAAGGCTTCCTCATGGCTCTCGCTCTCACCGTAGAAGTCCCGCATCATGGTGCAGGGAAAGTCCGGGCACAGGCCGCAGCAGGAGATTGTTTTCTCCCCGCAGCAGGCGACCGGCGGACAGGCGTCCCCCTCCGGCCAGATGCTTTCCCGGCAGCCGGGACATTTTTCATTCCGATAGTCCGGACAGGCGGCGCAGTCCACGCCGCAAAAACCGATCTGTTCCAGCTTCATGGCCTTCTCCTCCTGTTTTTTTCAAGCATTTACAGCGATTGCAGCTGCTTCTTACGGCGATTGTAGCACAGCGCCCCGGGCCTTTCAAGCCCGGGGCGCGTTGGTTTTTATTCTCCTTTGCGCAGGAAAAGTCCTTCGGAGGCAGCAAGGGCCGCCACGGTCTCCCGCAGCTCCTCATGGGGGTGGTAGAGGGTCATGGAAAGATCCCCGCCGTTCAGGGTGATGAGGCTCTCTTCCTCCGGCAGCAGCAGATTGCACCAGCCCCGCTCCGCGCAGGCGGTGACGCGCTCCCAGAGCTCCCGGGGCGCGGGCTTTTCCGTCCAGCTTCCCTCCGCGCAGAGGGCCAGATCATAGTAGCAGCTCAGCTTGACCAGCAGGGCCGCAAAGCTTTCGTAAAGGGCCCGGAGTCGGGGCGCTTCCAGGAAGAAGGCCTCCGCCGCAAACCAAGGCTCCGCCCGGTCCGCGCTCACCTGCCTGGGCAGCAGGTCCAGGATCCAGTATTCCTTTTCCAGCAGCGCCTCCGTCAGTGCGTCAAAGCGTTCTTCCATTTCAGCCTCCCAGGACCGTTTTCAGCAGATACAGCAGCAGGAGGTGGCCGGGATAGAAGGCGTAGAACAGCCATTTGAGACCCCGGCCCCGCTTGCCGTTGTAGAGCAGCAGAGGGATCAGGCTGAGGCCCGTGGCCCGGTAATAGCCCACGGTCCGGGTGAGGGCCAGAAAGCCCACGCCCACACCGCAGCGCAGCAGCGGGTGCCGGTTCCGGAGAACGTAGAACAGGAACACGGCAAGCACCGCAAAGAGGGTGTAGTCCGCCCGCAGCAGCAGGGCCAGCACCGCCACGGCGCAAACGCAGAGGATCCCCAGCAGGGTTTTTCCCGCGGCATGCTCCTTCCCCTCGCCCCGGATCCGGTCAAAGACCATCAGGGCCAGGATGGCGAGGAAAAAGCTGAGCATGATATTCTGGTGCCCCAGGCCCACCCGGCCCTCGAAGGCCAGGTCAAAGGGGATCTCGCTCACCAGGGCGAAGACGCCCATCCGCATCAGGTAACGCTGCTTGTTTTTGGTATGAGCGTAGCCCTCCGCGATGCAGAAGGAGAACAGGGGCATGGCCAGCCGCCCGATCATCCGCATCCACAGTGCGCCCGGGAAAAACATGTCTCCCACATGGTCAAAGACCATACTGATCATGGCGATCAGCTTCAGGCTCGTTCCGTCCAGGATCCGCAGTTTCTCCAGCTTCTTCATATCCTCCGCTCCTCTCTGCCGGTGATCTGCCGGATGGCCCCGGCGTAGCGCTCCGGGTAAGTTAAGGAAAACTCTCCGTGATAGAGCCCCTGCAGCCGGTGGAGTCCGGACCCGGGCAGCGCGGCGCAGATCGTCTCTGCGGAGCGCAGGATCTCCCCCGTCTCCTTCTCCCCCACGAAGACATGGACCTCCGCCCTCGTGTCCCGGAAGGACTCTTTCAGGGCGTAGGCCGTATTCGCTTTCAGAAAAGCAATCATGTCCTGCTTCCGGATCCGGCAGGTATCCCGGTAATAATCCTCAAACAGTTCCTCTTTGATGTGCAGGGAGGCGGCCTGCAGCCGGGCAAAGCGCCGGTTTCGGATCAGGCCGTAGCTGCTGCCGAAGGCCGGGCCGATCAGGGCGTTGGTGATCCGGGAGGGGATCACCGCCGCGCTCTCCACCAGCGCATAGGAGCAGCAGTCCCTGCGCCGGGAAAGCAGCTCCAGCAGGATCTGCCCGCCCAGGGAGAGGCCCCCGATCAGCAGCACCGAACCGCCCAGCTTTTCCTCGATGTACGTGAGGATCTCCTCCGCGTTCTCCTCAATGCTGCGAAAGGGCCGGTCGCTTCCCCCGTGGCCGTCCAGGATGGGCAGGACCACATGGTAGTCGTTCTGCAGCAGCTCCGCCGCCTCCCGGTAATTCCACCAGGAGAGGCCGCCGCCATGGAGCAGAAGGATCGTTTCCCCCCGGTCCGCGCCGTATTCCACAAGCTGCATGGCTCCTATCCTCCCGGTCAGTCTTTTCCGTAAACGATCTTCACCTTTTCGGGCTTTCCCTCGTCGTAGACCAGATCCACCTGTTCTCCCACCTTCGGTATAGGATAGGCCGTGCCGATCCACTTTGTTTTGCAATAGCGGATCCCGTCCGCCTCATACTCCACCCGGACCACATAGGGGAATCTGGCCCCGTCCAGCGGTCCCGTGCGAAAGGCCTTGGTGTTGACCTTCAGCCACCACTGTTTCCGGGCAGAGACGATGGTCCCCTTGGTTCTTTTCTGCATGCTGTTTCTCTCCTTCCCTGTTCCGTCCCTTATGTCCGCTTCTTCTTCGGCAAAGGCAGCTCCGCCGCGACGGTCTCCACCATCCGGCACAGCAGCTCCCGCCGGTCCACATCCGCCAGCAGCAGGGGCTTTGCTCCCTCATAGGGAAGCTCCCTCTCCGCGGGCAGCCCCGCCTCCTCCAGCAGCCGCAGCGCGCCGGGGGTCGGCTTCAGCAGCAGCCTGTCATCATACACGCCGCCCACCACCTTGCCCCCGCAGTAGAGGACGTACTCCCCCATCATCGGGCGAAAGGAGATCCCCTCCAGCTCGTCCAGCTGTTCCAGCACGAAATCCAGATAGTCTTTCGATGACGCCATGGGCTCACTCCTTCCGGATGGGGTGGCGGATCACGGTCTTCCACCTGGCGGGCTCCACCTTCCGCGCGTCGGAGAGATAGATCTCGTGGTGCTGCCGCTGCTCGCTCAGGTCGTTGACGTAGCCACGCTCCCGGATGTAGGCGTCCATCAGGGCCACGGAGGCGGGCTCTTCGTCAAAGGGGCCCAGGTGCAGGATCTGGACGCAGAGGCCCTCGTCGACGGTCAAAAACGCCGCCGCGGAGCAGTCCAGCTTTTTCTTCTTTTCCGCCGTCTCCACCGCCCAGGCAAGATCCTTCTCCGTCACGAAATCCGGCAGGCGGATCACGGAGGTCCACTGAAAGGCGGCCTTGTTGCCGTAGTCGATGCCTTCCACGCCCTCCTGCCGCCAGAAGCCCTCCAGCGGCGGGACCACATAGTCGTAAAAGCCCTGGATCCGGTAGTCGGTCTTGTAGCTCATCTTCAGGGTGTAGGCCAGGGCGTAAAGCACGCCGATGGCCTGCTGGTAGGCGCCGCCCTCCGCATTGGGGTCGCCCTGACCCCGGACGGCGATGTAATTGGCCCGGGGCACCGTCACGATCTCCGGCTTGTTTTTCGGCAGATAGAATTCCTTGTATTCCTTCTTGAAGTCAAAGGCCACGGGTCCTTCCCCCTTCTCTTTTCCTGTTTACCATGTTAGCACAAGGCCCCGCGCTCTTCAAGCCCGGGGCCTTGCATTTTTGAATTGGGAATGGCATCGGGGCTCCGTCTGCCCGGAGCAAGTGACCGTTCGCGATTGCTTGTCAGGTTTCAGGTAAACGATGAATAAATCGGCAAGAGCGAATCCCGAGAGAATTTGAGTTCTGATGAAGGCACTTTTTCGCAGGAATACTTTGTGTATTGCAAGAAAAAGTGACGAAATCAGGGCACAAATTGTCCGGGAGGCGCCGTAGGCGATTTGATCAGCGTTTACTCAGTATAAACGCAGGGCCTGTCCCCTTTCCTATGCTTCAGATCATCTTGTAGAGTTCGTAGCAGTTGTGTCCCTTGGGCACGTCTTTCAGTTCTCCTCTCGGCAAATAGCCGTTCTTGCGGAAGAACTCCACGTTCCAGTCGCCCGCGCTTGTCAAAACCATGGGCGCGCCGTTTGCCTCTGCCAGTGCTTCCACTTCCTGCAGAAGCCGGGTGCCCAGGCCCTGATGTCTGAGCGGCTCTTCCACGAACAGCGCGTCAACAAAGCCGTCGGCCCCTTTTTCCACATTCGCGATCACGCCCGCCGCGAAGTTTCCGTCCTTGTCCACAAGCTTCTTATCAAAATCCACACTCTCGTTTTTCTGCTCATAGGCTTCGCTGTATGCGTTCAGGCCTTGCAGGATCAGCTCCGCGTCATCCTCGCTGCCGAGAGAAACCCGGAAGCGCGCGCCGCTGTTGTCTGTGGGCACATAGTCCGGCCCGTCCCGATCCAGGTATTTGACCAGGGAATAGCTGAGATAGCCGTTTGCCATTTGCAGCGTGGTAAATACCGTGTATCCGTGTTTTTCATAAAAGGGTCTTGCCATGTAACTGGCGGTGCCCAGCGTCACGACCCGGCAGCCCTTCTCTCTCGCGATCCGCTCCACCTCGCGGAGGATCATCGATCCGATCCCGTGATGCCGATAGTGTTCGTCCACCCAAAGGTCTGCAAGAAACATTCTCGACCAGTGGTATTCGTAGGCCTCCGCTACGCAGCCGCCCACGATCTCGCCCGTATCGTTCTCGACCTTGAGGACGAATTCTTCCTCGTCCGCATCCACTTCGCGGGGCACGATTTCGTTGATCTTCCCGCCGATATAGACGGCCTCTTCCTTTGTCAGGTCCTCGATCCTGTATTCCATTTTTCGTTTCCTCTTTTTCCGGCGGCGGGGATCAGGCCCCGCCGCCTTGTTGCGTCAGGCTGATCGGCGAACGGCCAACCCAACATGGGCTATTTGATATCTGCGTTGTTTTTCTTCAGAAAGTCGATATTCCTGCCGTAAGCTGCGGCAGTCTCCGCATCATTCGTTTGAAATGCTTCAAACAATTCTGCAGGGATCTTTCCCGGCTTTGTCCGTTCATAGATGGTGAGGTTCCAGGAATGCTTGCATTTTTTGCATCGGTAGATCAACCAAACATCGACGCTGTTCCCGTTGGCGTTTACTCTGAATCTGCCGGAATTGAGAAACTCCTGCTTTTTTCCGCAGCCTCCGCAACGATGAACCACACGGATCCTGTTTGTTTTTTCGACCTCCTGCCGGATCGTGCTGTTTTTCGCTCCGGACGGACTCCCACCCGGTATGTTTTTGCTCATACGTTCCTCCCAAAGATCCTTTAGGAACCGTCTGAGCTTATAGAATTGTGATGGATTTAAGCTCAGACTACTGAGCGTTCACATACTTTCTGGTCATAAATGCTATGCTCCTTTCCGATTGTATGATCATGGATTCTGTAGGACAGCTCACTATGCGCCTACGGAATACACTACGGTCACAGTTTTTTTGCAGGTAAACTCGTCGTACATCAGGCAGCCTTCGCCGAAGCGCAGCTTGAGCATGCCGCCCTTGCGGCCGAACTCGTTCTCCCCGATGGGATAGAGCCGGAAGCTGAATTCGCCGTATTCATCGCTGACCGCCCTGGCATAAAGCTCGCCATCCTGCAGCCAAACCTCGTCGATGAAGAAATCCTCATCTTCGGGGTGTTCGTATTTCCCGCAGAAGCCTTCCCACTTGGATTTGTCC
>JAFSMZ010000073.1:0-15415 GCA_017447685.1 Oscillospiraceae bacterium | reverse complement strand
GCCGACAGGAGAGGCTTCAGCCTGCTGCGCGCACTCGCTTGCGGGAGACGCTCGCACACTTGCAGGCTGCAAAGTGTGTTTTCCGAGGTACACGCCCCCGGAAAACACGGATTGAACTTTATTTTTCGCCTTCCGAGGCGACAAACTCGGTGAGACCTTTTCTTTTCTTGACTTTGTCTACACCTTGAGCGCCCCGGCGATCGCCGGGGCGCTTTCATTTCTCAAAACTAAAAACTAAAAACTATATTACTCCACGGAGATCATGTAATAGTAGACCGGCTGGCCGCCCTCCACCACGCTGACCTCGGCGTCGGGGAAGTTGCCCTCGATGGTGGCCGCCGCAAGATTGGCGTCCTCCGCGCGCACATCCTCGCCGTAGTAGACGGTGATGAACTCCGGATGGTAGTCGTCAAAGGCCCAGCTCAGTTCCTTGAAGAGGGTCTTGATGTTGGTGTAGCTGCCGATGAGGGCGCCGTCCAGCAGGGCCAGATACTCCCCCGCGTGGATGGCGTGGCCGCCGAAGTCCGAATCCCGGGCGGCATAGGTGATCATGGCGGTGTGGACCTTGCCGATGGCGTCGCCCATGGCACCCACCAGGGACTCCTCGCTCTCGTCGGGGTTGAAGTTCAGGAGAGCGGAGATGCCCTGGGGCACGGTCTTGGTGGGCATGACGATCACATTCTTTTCCGTCAGGGGGACGGCCTGCTCGGCTGCCATGATGATGTTCTTATTGTTGGGGAAGACGAACACCGTGGAAGCCGGGGTGGCCTTCACCGCCCGCAGGATGTCGTCGGTGGAGGGGTTCATGGTCTGGCCGCCGGTGACCACCTGGTCCGCGCCCAGATCCAGGAACAGGCTCTCCAGCCCCTTGCCGGCGCAGACGGTCACCACGCCGTATTCCTTCTCCGGCGCGGCCTCCTCGGGCTCCTCGGGCTGGGCGTCCGCCTCCGCGGCGGCGTCCTGGCCCTCCAGCTCCCGCTCCACACCGTCCAGAATGTCGGTGCTGTTGGGCTGCTTTCCGCCCAGCATGTCCAGAGCCTGCAGGCGCATGTTTTCGATCTTGGCCACGTCCAGGTCGCCGTACTTCTGGCTCTCGACCAGGGCCTTGCCGGGGATATCGGTGTGGACGTGGACCTTGAAGATCTCATCGTCCTCGTTGATGACCAGGGAATCGCCGATGCTGTCCAGATACAGGCGCAGGGGCAGCAGGTTCACGTTGGCGTCCCGCTTGCGCACCACGTATACCGTGTCAAAGATGTTGACCTCCGGCACGAACACGTTCTCCGCGGTGAAGACGGGCTTCTTTTCCTCCTTCACGGGGGCGGCCAGGTCCGCGGAGCTCATCTCGCCCCGCAGGGAGGCCAGGATGGCCTTCAGGATGACCATGTAGCCCTTGCCGCCGGCGTCGATGACCCCGGCCTTTTTCAGCACCGGGTTCTGGTTCACCGTGTCCTCCAGGGCAAGCTCACCGGCGTCGATGGCGGCGGAGAGGGTGTCCTCCAGACAGGCGCCTCCCTTGGCGGCCTTGCCCGCCGCGGCGGAGGCCAGGCGGGAGACGGTGAGGATCGTGCCCTCGGCGGGCTTCATCACGGCCTTGTAGGCGGCTTCCACGCCGTCGTTCATGGCCCAGGCAAAGTCCTGGGTCCCGGCGGTGTCGATGCCCTTGAGCCGCTTGGCGATGCCCCGGAACAGCAGGGACAGGATCACGCCGGAGTTGCCCCGGGCGCCGCGCAGCATGGCGCTGGCCACGCAGTCCGCCGCGGCGGCCACGTTGTCAAAATCCCGCTTGCGCAGTTCTGTGGCGGCGTTGTTGATGGTAAGCCCCATGTTGGTGCCGGTGTCGCCGTCCGGCACGGGGAACACGTTCAGATCGTTGATGGCCTGGATATTGGCCTGCAGGGCCGCGTCCGCACAGAGGATCATCTCCTTGAATGCGGCGGCGTCAATATAATCTCTCATATCTGTTCTGATTCCTTCACCCGATAATCGTATCGACAAAAACGTCCACGCGCTTCACCGGCACGCCGGTGGCCTTGGTCAGCTTGTAGCTGACCTCCTTCATGATGCTGCGGGACACGGCGGAAATGTTGACGCCCTGGTCCACGCCGATGTGCAGCTCCAGAGAGACGCTCTCATCGTCGTTGAAGTGTACCTCCACGCCCTTGGACATGGATTCCCGGCGCAGCAGCTGGAGAGGACCGCTGTCCTTGGCGCGGCCCACCATGCCCTTCACCCCGAAGCAGCTGGTGGCGGCGTTGCCGGCCAGGTTGGTGAAGACCTCGTTGGTGACGCAGATCCTGCCTTTGTCGTTCGTAAGAGTCACCATATTCGTGATCGCTCCTTTCCTTAAGCCGAAGATCCGAAACTTCTTCTCCGGCCCGGTGGGATCCCGGTTTTCTGCGCTCGCACAAAACCGAGTATATAGTATAACGTAAAAAGGCAAAAAGCACAAGGGGAATTTGCTTTTTGCCCCCTTTTCCGGGGAAGACGCGGATTTTCCCGGGTCGTTGGAGATACTTTCATTTTTTGACAGAGTTTTATGTTGCGTTTTTGTCAAAGAAATGGTAAACTTAATCTGTCATATAGCGGTCGCCGTAAGGCCACCGTATGAAATCTATATCATGGAGATGAGAGATATGCAGAGACACTTCAAAACCATGGACGGCAACAACGCCGCCGCCCACGTATCCTACGCCTTCACTGAAGTAGCCGCCATCTACCCCATCACTCCCTCCAGCCCCATGGCCGACTATGTTGACCAGTGGGCCGCTCAGGGCCGCAAGAACATCTTTGGCTCTACCGTCAAGGTGCAGGAAATGCAGGCGGAGTCCGGCGCTGCCGGCGCCGTTCATGGTTCCCTCAATGCCGGCGCTCTGACCACCACCTACACCGCCTCCCAGGGCCTGCTGCTGATGATCCCCAACATGTACAAGATCGCCGGCGAGCTGCTTCCCGGTGTCTTCCACGTCAGCGCCCGTACCCTGGCCAGCCACACCCTGAACATCTTTGGCGACCACAGCGACGTGATGGCCTGCCGCCAGACCGGCTTTGCCATGCTGGCTGAGACCAACGTCCAGGAAGTCATGGACCTGAGCCCGGTTGCCCACCTGGCTGCCATCAAGGGCCGCGTTCCCTTCCTGAACTTCTTCGACGGCTTCCGCACCTCCCACGAGATCCAGAAGGTCCAGGTTTGGGACTATGAGGACCTGAAGGAAATGTGCGACATGGACGCTGTCCAGGCCTTCCGCGATCGCGCCCTCAACTCCGAGCATCCCGTTATGCGCGGCTCTCACGAGAACGGCGATATCTTCTTCCAGAACCGTGAGGCATCCAACAAGTACTACGACGCTGTCCCCGCCATCGTGGAAGAGTACATGGGCAAGATCAATGCCAAGCTCGGCACCGATTACCAGCTCTTCAACTACTACGGCGCTCCCGACGCTGACCGCGTCATCATCGCCATGGGCTCCATCTGCGACGTGGCCGAAGAGGTCATCGACTACATGAACGCCCACGGTGAGAAGGTCGGCCTGGTGAAGGTCCGCCTGTACCGTCCCTTCTGCCCCGAGAAGCTGCTTGCCGCCATCCCCGAGACCGCCAAGAAGCTGGCCGTTCTCGACCGCACCAAGGAGCCCGGCGCTCAGGGCGAGCCTCTGTATCTGGACGTTGTCACCGCTCTGGCCAACGCCGGCAAGACCGACATCAAGGTCATCGGCGGCCGCTACGGTCTCGGCTCCAAGGATACGCCTCCCGCCTCTGTCTTCGCCGTGTACAACGAGCTGAACAAGGCCGAGCCCAAGCGCATGTTCACCCTGGGCATCGTGGACGACGTCACCAACCTCTCCCTGGAGGAAGCTCCCGCTCCCGCCACCGCCGCGGAAGGCACCATCGAGTGCAAGTTCTGGGGCCTGGGCGGCGACGGCACTGTCGGCGCCAACAAGAACTCCATCAAGATCATCGGCGACCATACCGACAAGTACGTGCAGGCCTACTTCCAGTACGACTCCAAGAAGACCGGCGGCGTGACCATCAGCCACCTGCGCTTCGGCGACAAGCCCATCAAGAGCCCCTACTACATCAACAAGGCCGACTTCGTTGCCTGCCATGTGCCCAGCTACATCACCAAGGGCTTCCCCATCGTCCGCGACGTCAAGCCCGGCGGCGTGTTCCTGATCAACTGCCAGTGGAGCTTTGAGGAGCTGGAGCATCATCTGGATGCTGCCTCCAAGCGCTACATCGCCAAGAACAACATCCAGCTCTACATGATCAACGCCATTGACCTGGCCAAGAAGATCGGTATGGGCAAGCGCACCAACACCATCCTGCAGTCCGCCTTCTTCTCCCTGGCCAAGGTCCTGCCCGAGGCAGAGGCCATCCAGTACATGAAGGACGCTGCCCTCCACTCCTACCTGAAGAAGGGCCAGGACGTGGTCGACATGAACTACAACGCCATCGACGCCGGCGCCACCGCCTACGTCAAGGTGGAAGTTCCCGCCGCCTGGGCCGAGGCTGTCGACAACAAGACCGCCGAGGACAAGCACGGCCGCGAGAAGACCGTCAAGATGGTCAAGAACATCCTGGATCCCGTGGACAAGATGGACGGCGACAGCCTGCCCGTCTCCGCCTTCGTGGATCACGCCGACGGCACCTTCGAGCTGGGCGCTGCCGCTTACGAGAAGCGCGGCATCGCCGTCACCGTTCCCACCTGGGACGCTGAGAAGTGCATCCAGTGCAACCAGTGCGCCTTCGTCTGCCCCCACGCCACCATCCGTCCCTTCGTGCTCACCGCCGAGGAGGCCGCTGCGGCTCCCGCCCAGACCAAGCTGGCCGCTGTCAAGGGCATCAAGGGCATGGCCGATGCCAAGTACACCATGGCCGTGTCTCCTCTGGACTGCATGGGCTGCGGCGTCTGCGTCGGCGAGTGCCCCGCTCACGCCATCGAGATGGTTCCCATGGAGAGCCAGCTGGATCAGCAGGAAGTCTTCAACTACGCTGTGGAGAAGGTTTCCGCCAAGCCCGAACTCTTCAAGGCCGACAATGTGAAGCTCAGCCAGTTCGCTCAGCCCTACCTGGAGTTCTCCGGCTCCTGCGCCGGCTGCGCCGAGACCAGCTACGCCCGCGTCGTCACCCAGCTCTTCGGCGACCATATGCTCATCTCCAACGCCACCGGTTGTTCCTCCATCTGGGGCGGCCCCGCTGCCACCTCTCCCTACACCGTGGACAAGGAAGGCAAGGGTCCCGCCTGGGCCAACTCCCTCTTCGAGGATAACGCCGAGCACGGCCTCGGCATGTACCTGGGCCAGAAGAAGATCCGCGACGATCTGAAGGCCAAGGTCGACGCTCTTGTCGCCATCAACTGGTGCGATCCCGCCATCAAGGAAGCCGCTGCCAAGTGGGCTGAGACCTATGATGACGGCAACCTGAACCAGGCTCCCACCAAGGCCCTGATCAAGGCTCTGGAAGAGGGCATCACCGACGGCTGCGACTGCGACGCCTGCAAGCTGGCCCGCGAGATCCTGGCCAAGAAGGATTACCTGAACAAGAAGTCCATGTGGATCTTCGGCGGCGACGGCTGGGCCTACGACATCGGCTACGGCGGCGTGGACCACGTCCTGGCCTCCGGCGAAGATGTCAACGTCTTCGTCTTCAACACCGAGGTGTACTCCAACACCGGCGGACAGGCCTCCAAGGCCTCCAACATCGGCCAGGTGGCGCAGTTCGCCGCGGCCGGCAAGGAGCTCAAGTCCAAGTCCCTGGCTGAGATGGCCATGACCTACGGCTACGTCTATGTTGCCCAGATCGCTATGGGCGGCAACAAGGCCAAGGCCCTGAAGGCCATCGTCGAGGCCGAGGCTCACAAGGGCCCGTCCCTCATCATCGCCTACGCTCCCTGCGAGATGCACAGCATCAAGGGCGGCATGACCAACTGCCAGAAGGAAATGAACAAGGCTGTGGATTGCGGCTACTGGAACCTGTTCCGCTTCAATCCCAGCGCCGAGAAGCCCTTCACGCTGGACAGCAAGGAGCCTGCCGGCGGCTACCAGGAGTTCCTCATGAACGAGGCCCGCTACAGCCGTCTGACCCGCGAGTTCCCCGAGCGCGCCGACCGTCTGTTCAAGGCCAACGAGGACAACGCCAAGGCCCGCTACGAGCACCTGATGAAGCTGAAGGCCCTCTACGAGTAATCGTAAGCCCTGAGCCGATTCAAGCAATCGCATAAACCCACCAAGCCCACGGGAGCAATCCCGTGGGCTTGTTCTGTCCCAAAAGCGAAAAGCCAGGCGGGCCTGAGCTGCGAGGAGAAAGAAAAGCCTGCACCGTGCGCAAAGCCTTCCCCTGGAGGGGAAGGTGCCCCAGTGCGCACACTGGGGCGGATGAGGTGGCGAGTGAGAAGAAAATAGCGCACTACGGGTCCGCTTTCCTCGCTGGAAATTTTAGGTCTTGTTCTTTTCGGATTTTGGTATATAATAAATGTCCATTCCATTAAGTGTCCATTCCATTTGAGGAGGCGAGCGCATGCAAATCGAACTGACCGAAAAGGAATTCCGGCGGCTGCTGGACCTGGTCTATGTGGGCAACTG
Source organism: Oscillospiraceae bacterium (assembly GCA_017447685.1). Taxonomy (GTDB): domain Bacteria; phylum Bacillota; class Clostridia; order Oscillospirales; family Oscillospiraceae; genus Limivicinus. The sequence continues at coordinate 8,834 of JAFSMZ010000073.1, read as the reverse complement.
GATCCTGAACTCCGCCCGGGGCGATGACCGCTTTGAGGACTATGACCTTCTGCAGGAGAAGCTTTTCGCCCTCTCCGGCAAAGCGGGCATGCCCTCTCTGGTGCAGCGCTGGCACGGACATATCTTCCCCTCCAAGGCCTACGAGGAGGGCGGCATCCACGAGGCCATCGCCGATTATGAGGACGCCGTGTTCTTCGACATCCTGGCCGAGGAATTGGCCCGCCGGGACCTGGGCCTGGAAGATCACGAGCCGGAGGACTATACCGAGCTCACCGCCCGCATGGACGAATATCTGGACGAGTTTGACCGCAGCGGTCTCAGCGCCGTCCATCTTGATTTGGAGTAAACCATGCACGATGAATTGACAAGGGAAGACCTGCGCAAGATGCAGGAGGAGCTGGACTACCGCCGGCTCACCCTGATGCCGGAGCTGATCGAGGAGGTCAAGCGCACCCGCGCCTTCGGTGATCTCAGCGAGAATTTTGAATACAAGGCCGCCAAGCAGGCCCAGAACAAGAACCGCAGCCGCATCCGCTATCTGGAGGGTATGATCAAGACTGCCCGGGTCTTCGAGGACCGCTCCGATGACAATAGCGTGGGCCTCTTCGACAAGGTGGAGATTTACATGCCCGAGGACGACGAGACCGACGTGATCCAGGTGGTCACAACTGTCCGCTGCGATCCCCGGAAGGGTCTCATCAGCAAGGAGAGCCCCTTCGGCAAGACGGTGCTGGGCAAAAAGGTGGGGGACCGCTTCACCGTGCAGGTCAGCGAAACCTACAGCTACGAGGCTGTGATCCGCTCCATCGAAAAATGCGAGGACGACGGCTCTGCCCCGCTGCTGGAGTATTGAATGTTTTTCCATTGAAGCGTATTGGGAGAGAAATGGATCGTAGGGGCGGCTATCAGCCGCCCGCGCAGCATATTTGTTTCTTTTGAGAGGGCTTTGGCGAATCCGGAAACTGCTCGAATTCGCCCAAGCCTTCTGTTTTTTCGACCGATCCCCGCCGGGCGGCTGATAGCCGCCCCTACGCAGGCTTGACTCTTCTTTTGCAAAAAAAATCCTTGACAATTCCCGAAAAGCCGCTATAATGATATGGCCTGCGCAAGCGGGTATATTTCCTTGCTCTCATCAGTGAATGAGGGCCAATAGACCAGAAGGAGGTGCAACCATGGCAAAAGCAAGCGAAAAGTACGAAGTCATGTACATCATCAACCCCAATTTCTCCGAGGAGGAGACCGCGGCGGTTGTTGAGAAGTTCAAGGCACTTGTTGAAGCAAATGGTACTCTGGATGAGTTGGAGGAAATGGGTAAGCGGAAGCTGGCCTATGAGATCAACTACATTTCCGAGGGCTACTATGTGCTGATGAAGTTCCAGAGCGGTCCTGAGTTCCCCGCTGAGCTGGACCGTATCCTCGGTATCACCGACGGCATCCTGCGTCGCCTGATCACCCTGCGGGCTGAGTAAGGAGTGGCAAGATGCTGAACCACATTGTCATCATGGGCCGTCTGACCCGGGATCCGGAGCTCCGGTATACCCAGTCTCAGACCCCGGTCGTGTCCTTCTCCGTTGCCGTTGACCGCGATTTCGGCGGCCGGGACGGCGGCGAGAAGCAGACCGATTTTATCGATTGTGTTGCCTGGCGCAGCACCGCCGAGTTTGTAAGCAAGTATTTCCGCAAGGGCAGCATGGTGGTCGTTTCCGGCCGCCTGCAGATCCGCGATTGGCAGGACCGCGACGGCAACAAGCGCCGCAGTGCCGAGGTCGTGGCGGACAATGTTTACTTCGGCGAGAGCCGCCGTCGGGAAGACGACAATCGCGACAGCTACGGCGCAGGCAACTACGCCGGCAGCAGCTACGGCGGAAACAGCTACGACAGCAATCGCGGCGCTTCCGCACCCGCTCGTTCCGGTTTTGAGGAACTGAGCGATGACGACGGCGAACTGCCGTTCTGATTTTGGAGGCAGCGTGAACCCCGGACGCGCTGGGCGTCTGACGGATCGTTTTCCGCATGCATTCGTCGTTTTTTCTCGCAGTACACAAAGTACGGCATCGAAAAAATGACTTCTGCCTGAGAAAAAATCTCTCGCCAGCCGCATTCGGCGCCGGGCTCCCCGCTCCCTCTGGCCGTCTAAATGACATGATACTATAAAGGAGGATACCGCTTTGGCTTTCGATAAGAACAACCCCAAGAACCGCAAGCGCAGAAAAGTTTGCCAGTTCTGCGTGGACAAGGCGACTTATATTGATTATAAGGACACCGCCAAGCTGCGCCGCTACCTGTCCGAGCGCGGCAAGATCCTGCCCCGCCGCACCACCGGTACCTGCGCCATGCATCAGCGCGAGCTGACCGAGGCGATCAAGCGCTCCCGCCAGATCGCTCTCCTGCCTTACGTGCTGGACTAATTCGTACGGATCGTACAAGCTTAACGCTCCCTTGGAAACTCCAAGGGAGCGTTTTTTCATCTGGCAGAGAAACGGAGCTGCGGAAGGCTCCGCACAGAGCGCTCCGGGCCCTCTCCTTGTTCAATCTGCCACAGAAGCGGCGCTCCTTTTGCCGCGGGACTGGCTCTTTCTTCGAAAATGCGCGGCCACTGCAGTTTGCTATTGATTTGCTGAATAAAAGTAGTATACTGGGAACATCCTCGCGAAAAGGAGAAAGAGAAGGATGAAATCAAATCGTGAACGCCTGGGAAGCCGTCTCGGCTTCATCATGCTCAGCGCAGGCTGCGCCATCGGCTGTGGCAACGTGTGGAAATTCCCCTGGATGACCGGTGAGTTCGGCGGCGGCGGCTTTGTGCTGGTGTACGTGCTGTGCCTGCTGCTGCTGGGTCTGCCCGCTATGACCATGGAATTTGCCATCGGCCGCGCCTCTCAGGCCAGCCCTGTCAAAATGTATCAGAAGCTGGAAAAACCCGGTCAGAAATGGCATATCCACGGCTATTTCGCCCTCCTGGGCAACATTGCCCTGATGGCCTTCTACACGGTGGTCACCGGCTGGATGATGTATTACTTCGTGCGCTTCCTCAGCGGGAAGACAGCCGATCTGGGCTTTGTGTCCATGATCACCAACCCCGGCGTCAATGTGATCTATCTGCTGATCGCCGTGGTGCTGGGCTTCGCGGTGCTGAGCTTCAATCTCCAGGGGGGTCTGGAGCGGGTCACCAAGTACCTGATGACGGCGCTGTTCGTGCTGATGCTGGTGCTGGCGGTCCACAGCGCCACCCTGAAGGGCGCCAAGGAGGGTCTCTCCTTCTATCTGGTGCCGGACTTTTCCAAGATCAACGGCAAGGTGGTCGTGGGCGCTATGGAACAGGCCTTCTTCTCCCTGAGCATCGGCATCGGCTCCATGGCCATCTTCGGCAGCTACATCGGCAAGGAGCGCTCCCTGCTGGGCGAGTCCGTGAACGTGATCCTGCTGGACACCTTTGTGGCCATCATGGCGGGCTTCATCATGTTCCCGGCCTGCTTTACCTACGGCATCGAAGTGAGCGCCGGCCCCTCCCTGCTCTTCGACACCATGGCCACGGTTTTCAACAACATGGCCGGCGGCCGGATCTGGGGCAGCCTGTTCTTCCTGTTCATGGTCTTTGCCGCCTTCTCCACGGAGCTGGCGGTGTTCGAGAACATCCTGGCCTGCGTCCGGGAGCTCACCGGCTGGAGCCGTCCCAAGGGCTGCATCGCCTGCGGCATCGGCATCTTCCTGCTGGGCCTGACCACTGCTCTGGGCTACAGCGTCCTCGGCGGCTTCCATCCCTTCGCGGAGGACTCCGCCTGGCTGGACCTCTGGGACTTCATCGTCAGCAAGAATCTGCTGCCCATCGGCGCGCTGGTCTTCTCCCTGTTCTGCTGCTACAAGTTCGGCTGGGGCTGGGACAAATTCGTGGAAGAGGCCAACGCGGGCCAGGGCCTGAAGGTGCAGAACTGGATGAAGCCCATCTTCCGCTATGTGGTCCCCGTCTGTGTGGCCGGCCTGTACATCTACGGCCTGCTCACCTTCAAGTGGAAGTGATCCCGCGGGCATCATATTGAGATCACACAGAAAAGATCGGTGCATTCGCAACGCGCGAATGCACCGATCTTTTCTTCTATGGGGGCGATGCTCAGCCGGAAAGAATTACACAGGAAAGCGATCCGGCCACAGGATCACCGCCACCACAAGCCAGAGATACAGCCACTTCACCGCCAGGGTCCCCAGAAAAGTGACCGGGATCCACAGCCAGCGCATGCCGATGTGCCGGCGCTGCTCCGGATCTTTTCGCTCATCCAGAACCGCAAGGAGGTTGATCGCCAGGCAGACCAGCGCCGCCGGGGCCAGCCACAGGAGCATGGCGATCCCGCCGAAGTGGTCCAGGACAGCATGCCAGACCGTGCCCTCGGGAACGGGGATCCGGGTATTGGCATAGAAGGCCAGAAGCCCCATATCCAGCAGCAGGATCAGACAGTAGGCAAGCTGGATCCAGCCTGTCATCCGTAGGGCCTTTCTGGTTTTCATGGATCTCCCGCCTCCTGCGGCAGCGGGACGGTCTCCGTCACCTTATGATAGTCCTCACCGGCAAGGTAGGTCACGGTGACGGCCCTGCCGTCTTCAGTAAAGGCTGCGCTTTCAAAGGGTTCCGCCGCGGGTGCGAGGGATTCGGAGAAGCTGTCCAGCATGGTCCGATCTCCACGCTCAAAGATTCCCCGAAGGAGCAGACTTTTTCCCGAGATACAGAGGACCCGCTCACCGTCCCGGGCCAGGATCCCGTAGATCGCGTCGGAAAGCTGCCCGGTTTCCGGCCGGTAGTAGACTGTCCAGTGCAGGGAAAGACTCGGCCCCGCCCCAAGACTTACCGACCAGAGCCCCGGCTCCTCCTCTACAACCCGGGGCTCGTGCCTGCCGGGGCCAAAGGCCCAGACCAGGTCTCCCTCGGGGCTGTAAAGCTGCAGGGCGTAGACGCCGTCTTCTTCAAAGAGTCCGTAGACCTGGTTCCCCGCGATCCGCGCTCCCGCAGGGGCGGGAAGCTCCCCTTTTTGGCCCAGCACATCCAGCAGGGCGTCATAAGTCCCGGCGGGGAAGGTGTAGCACGGCGGCGCATAGACAAGCCCATCCGCAAACCAGCCTCTGTCATCCGAGAAGATGTCGCAGAAGGTCCCCTCGGTCGGATTACCCTCGTTCAGAAAGTACAGGGAAACGCCCAGCGATTTGGGTTCCTCTTCGGCAGGGGGGATGATCTCTCCCCGGAGCTGCGCTTCCGCGCAGATCCGGTACAGCTCCGCCGCTGTCTCGCCTTCCACCGTCCGCCGTCCGCCGCCGTATTCCACGGTGCAGCTCCGGGGCGCGGCCTCCGGCTCTTCCGTGGGCTCCCCGACGTTCTCCAACGCCTCCAACAGCTTATCATAAGTCCCGGCGGGAAGCTGAAGGGGCTCTCGATAGGATTGAACATCCAGGCCGGAAAAACTCTTGTCGTCCCCATCGATTTCATAATCAAATCTCAATCCGCTGGACCAAAGGAAGTTCAGGGAGAGGATAGGTCGTTCGCCGCCCAAAAAGAAGAATCCGCCCGGTTCCGCCCGCTTTTGTGCGTCCGCACAGATCCGATACAGCTCCGCCGCTGTCTCGCCTTCCACCGTCCGCCGTCTGCCGCCGCATTCCACGATGCAGCTCCGGGGCGCGGCCTCCGGCTCTTCCGTGGGCGCCCCGACGTTCTCCAACGCCTCCAACAGCTTATCATAAGTCCCGGCGGGAAGCTGAACGTTCATTGCCAGATCTATCATCGGCGCGGCGCTGTAATTGCAGACGTCGTTGTAGAAAAGAATGTAGTCTCCAAAATAACTGTGGGAGGGAGAATTGGTGTTCAAGGACTCTCCCACCTGGAAACTCAGGGAAATGTTGGGCTCCTGGTGGCTGCCCCAGCCTATCTGTGCGTCCGGGTCGTGTCGGATCAGCGCGTTCCGGCAAAGCCAGAGCAGCTCTGCCGACTCACGCCCTATGGTAACGGTCTTCCCGTTCAGCTTCGCCACGCAGCGAAGGCCCTCCACGGTCTCGATCCGGATGGACGGCAGCAAGCGATCCTGCTTCTGGGTGTTCTCACCGTGGGGCCCGACGAAGACTGCCCAAAAAACGTTTCCGCCCGGAGCCAGCAAAAACAACTCGGCCGCCTCCTGTGTCTGCGGGAGGATGTTTCTCTCCGATCCTTCCGATTCGACCAGCAGAAAGCCCGCAACGCTGCTCCACAAGGGATCCGGTTGAGCTTCCTGGGTCAGATAAAGCGCCGGGAGCTCCCGCTCCGTTACAAGACCCGCGTCATAATCGGCGGAGAAATCTCCGGTGATCGTTACCGGCAGCGTCTCGTCTGTGGGGTTTATCATGCTGAGACAGCAGAGAATATATACCTTGTCTTCCCGGACGGTGAACTCCGAGAAAAAGGAGTCCTCTTCCAGGTAGGGTGCGGATGTGGGTTTTTCTGTCCGGCTGTCGCTCTCAGCCGCGGGCTGCGTGCTGCTCTTCGGCACGACCCAGAGGCCCAGTGCCAGTCCCGCCAGAGCCAGCACCGGCAGCAGCCAGAGCCAGGGACGTCGTTTTCGGGTTTCCTTTTTCATGCTCTGTGCCTCCCTTTCTGCCTGTATAACGTTTGACCGGCCCAAAAGGTTTCAAATGGTGCGAAAAAAGGGAATATCTTCGCACTTGCCTCTCCCCGCGCCGGGGAAAAGCGCCATCGCACTGCCGGGGGCAGAAGAAGCGAGGCTGCAATTTCCGCAGCGCCTACTTGCCTCTCCCCGCGTCGGGGAGAGGTGTCGCGAAGCGACGGAGAGGGGCCGCTTGATCCAGTGTTTCCCCTCTCAGGCGCAAGCGCCAGCTCTCCCCACGCTGCCGCGCGGGGCGAGCCAAGGGGATGGGTGCGCATTTTACAGTCTATCTCGTATTTCTCGGTCAATCAGCTCGCACACAGCGGCAAATTCCCGGTCGATCTCGCGATTGCTGAAGCGCAATATCCGCAGTCCCAGGTCCTTCAGTCGTTCATCCCGGACAAGATCCTTGTCTTTTCCTGACTCTTCATAATGCTGCCATCCGTCAAGCTCAATGACGATCCTGGCCTTCGGACAGTAAAAGTCTACTATATACTGACCCAAAATCTTTTGCTTATAGATCTTAACCGGATATTTGCGCAGGAAGAGGTACCATAGCTTTCTCTCGTGGGGCGTCATTTCCCGCCGAAGCTCCCTGGCATAGGATAGCATGTGCTCGCTGCTTTTCATCTTTTTGTTCCTTGCCTTTCCTGCCAACTACGTACTTGCCTCTCCCCGCGCAGGGGGAAAAGCGCCATCGCGCTGCCGGGGGCAGAAGAAGCGAGGCTGACATTTCCGCAGCGCCTACTTGCCTCTCCCCGCGTCGGGGAGAGGTGTCGCGAAGCGACGGAGAGGGGTCGCTTGATCCAGTGTTTCCCCTCTCAGGCGCTGCCGCGCCAGCTCTCCCCACGCTGCCGCGCGGGGCGAGCCAAGGGGCTGTGCGTTTTTTCGTGCAAACCCTCTTGATCGAAAAAACCTTTAGACTGTTTCCAGCCTAAAGGTTTTTCCTGATTTTGTCAAGAATTCCCAAGGATTCTTAAGACTTCTTCACTTTCCCGCCGCCTTCTGTTCGCGCTTTTCGCCTCGGGCCTTCGTGGACGCCGACCCTTACCGAAGCACGGTCTCCGCCAGCTTCTGCATGGCCAGGGAGTTTTCCGGGCTTGCGGCCAGGACGGAGGATTTGCTCCCGTCCCAGGCCACGGGGCTGCCGTCGATCTTCGTGATCACGCCGCCCGCCTCGGAGACGATGAGAGCCCCGGCGGCATAGTCCCAGAGGGAGAGGCTCAGTTCATAATAAGCCCCCGCCCGGCCGGCGGCCACGGAGCAGAGATCCAGGGACGCGGTGCCCTGGCGGCGAATGTCCAGCCCCGTGCGGTAGGCCAGCTCCGCCAGGGCGAAGGTGGGCCCGGTGAGCTCGGTGTTGTAGGGCGCGGAGCCGAAGCAGATCAGGGTGTTCTCCAGGGGCAGGGTCTCCACATGGAGCCTGCGGCCGTTGAGGAAGGCCCCCTCGCCCCGGATGGCGGTGAACATCTCGTCCACATAGGGGTTGTAGACAGCGGCGGCCTCCAGCACTCCCCGGCAGGTGTAGCCCACGGAGATGGCGCTGTGGTTCAGGTGGTGGACAAAGTTCATGGTGCCGTCGATGGGATCGATGATGAAGAGCTGCTCCGCCAGCAGATCGTCCTGCCGGTCGTTCTCCTCGCAGAAGAACTTCGCCCCGGGCAGGGCCTCACTGAGGCGGCGGATCAGCAGCTCCTGGACCTGCCCGTCATAGACGGTGACCAGGTCCCGCCGGTCGGTCTTGTCCCGGGCGGCGATCTCCTTGGACGCGCCCAGCATGATCTCCGCCGCCTCCCGCTGGGCCCGCTGGATGGCGGCGCAGACTTCCCGGGGGCTCATGCCCGCAGGCTCTCCACAGCCTGCTTCAGGGCCTCAGCCCGGTCGGTGTCCTCCCAGCGGACGCCCAGGTCCTCCCGGCCCATGTGGCCGTAGGCGGCGAGCTTGCGGTAGATGGGACGACGCAGGTCCAGATCCCGGATGATGGCGGCGGGGCGGAAGTCAAAGACCTGCTCCACGGCCTTGGCCAGGAGATCGTCCGCCACCGCACTGGTGCCGAAGGTCTCCACCAGGATGCTCACAGGCTCGGCCACGCCGATGGCGTAGGCCAGCTGGATCTGGCAGCGGCGGGCGAGGCCCGCGGCCACCACGTTCTTCGCGGCCCAGCGGGCGGCGTAGGCGGCGGAACGGTCCACCTTGGTGGGATCCTTGCCGGAGAAGGCGCCG
>JAFSMZ010000072.1:0-23419 GCA_017447685.1 Oscillospiraceae bacterium | reverse complement strand
TTGAGTTTTTCCGTTACTTCGTTTATGATCTTTTCCACAGGGGACACCTCTTTCTTGTGGCTAATGGTTTGTGGTGAATTCATTAAACCACTTTGAGGTGCCCTCTGTCTTCTTTTTTCCTACATCTATTTTACACTAAGGAAGGTTAAGATTCCTTAAGTTTTTCGGTTGACTGTACTCCGCCTCTGATGTAGAATGTGGGGGAAATCTTTCAAATACGGGAGGATATCCTTATGAATAAAGTCGCCATCGTCACCGGCGGCAGCGGCGGCATCGGCCGCTGCACCGCGGCAGAGCTCCACCGGGCCGGCTGCAAGGTCTATGAGTTCTCCCGGCGGGAAAAGCCCCAGCGGGGCGTCACCCACATCACGGCGGACATGACCGATGAAGCCCAGGTCCGGGCCGCGGTGCGGGAGGTCCTGGACCGGGAAGGCCGGATCGACATTCTGGTGAACAACGCGGGCTTTGGCATCTCCGGCGCGGCCGAGACCACCGACAGCAAGGACGCCCACGCCCAGCTGGAGCTGAACCTCTACGGCATGGACAATGCCACCAAGGCGGTACTCCCCGCCATGCGGGAGCAGGGCGGCGGGCGGATCGTGTGCATGAGCTCCATCGCAGGCATCCTGCCCATCCCCTTCCAGCTCTGGTACTCGGTGAGCAAGGCGGCCATCAACGCCTATGTTCTGGCTCTGCAGAATGAGGTGCGGCCCTTCGGCATCACCGTCTGCGCCATCATGCCGGGCGACATCGCCTCCGGCTTCACCGACGCGCGGCAGAAGTCCGAAGCCGGCGACGACGTTTACGCCGGGCGGATCCAGCGGAGCGTGGCCGTGATGGAAAAGGACGAGCGGGGCGGCATGACCCCCGCCTATGCCGGGGCCTATGTGGCGAAGATCGCCTTGAAAAAGAAGAGCAAGCCCCTGGTGGCGCTGGGCACCATGTACAAGGGGGCGGCGGTGCTGGCAAAGCTGCTGCCACGGCGGCTCTCCAACTGGATCGTGGGACTGATGTACGCGAAATAAAGGACGAAGCCCTGTCTCCCGGTACGGAGGACAGGGCTTTTGTGCAGGATCCCTCCTTTTTCCCTTGCTTGCGGGGAAAATCCATAGTATAATAGCAAAAGTCTTTTTCAGGAGGACTTCTTATGAAGAATTTCAGCAAAACACTGCTGATCGTCGTGCTGGTGATCCTGCTGGGCCTGGCAGGCCTGGTAGGCTGGCTCAGCATGACGGAATACAGCCCCGATCCCATTGAGGAGCTGGAGCCCATCTGCTACCAATCCGAAACCACGCTGCTGCCTCAGTCCACGCTGGATCTGCTGAGCTGGAACATCGGCTACGCGGGACTGGGCGCGGAGCAGGATTTCATCATGGACGGCGGGCAGACCGTCCGTCCCGGAGATGAAAACACGGTGAGCCGCTATCTGCGGGGGATCCAGGAGACGCTGCAGAGCGGCAATTACGATATGGTGCTGCTGCAGGAGGTGGACGTGGATTGCGCCCGCACCTACAGTACCGACGAGGCCATGCGCCTGTCCTCCGGCAACAGCTACTATGCGCCGAATTACGTCTGCCCCTTTGTGCCCAATCCCGAGACCATCCTCTATGACCCCATCGGCAAGGTCAACAGCGGTCTGCTGACCAAAGCCAATTTCCGGATCGACGAGGCGGAGCGGATCTCCCTCCCCTGCCCCTTCGACTGGCCCCTGCGGATCGTAAACCTGAAGCGCTGCCTGCTGGTGAGCTACCTGCCCATCGAGGGGAGCGAGCAGAAGCTGGTGCTGGTGAACCTGCACCTGGAGGCCTATGACAGCGGCGAGGGCAAGATCGCCCAGACAAAGCAGCTCAGAGACTTCATCGAATCCGAGTACCAGAAGGGCAATTACGTGATCGCAGGGGGCGACTTCAACCAGCTTTTCCCCCGGAGCCTGGAGCACTACCCCATCATCCTGCCCGAGCTGTGGCAGCCCGGGGTGCTGGAGGACAGCCAGCTGCCCGACGAGCCCGGCTGGCTCTTCGTCAGCGACAACCGGGTCCCCAGCTGCCGGCTGCTGAACCAGCCTTACGATCCGGCAGACACCGCGAACACCCAGTACTATGTGATCGACGGCTTCATTATCAGCCCCAATGTGCAGCTGGAAATGGTGGAGACGCTGAACCTGGGCTTTACCAATTCCGACCACAACCCGGTGCATCTGCGGATCAGCCTGCGGTAAAGCCATCCATTTAACGAAAAAGGACCATTCCTTTCGGAATGGTCCTTTTTCGTTCGATTCAGGTCTCGCCGGGGTGTTTTTTCTCCCAATGCTTACGCTGCTGCTTGCGGATGGCTTCCTCCGTCCGGTCTTTTACCTCGGGGAGAACGTCCTCCGAGAGCTTGCGCTTCACGCGGCGGAAGAGGCGGATCAGAAGCTGGAGCAAAAAGAGCCCGGGCAGGATCAGCAGCAGCACGGCCAAAAAGCTCAGCAGGGCGCACCAGTCCTCCACGCAGTGGGCGGCGTTTTCCCAATAGGGATAGAGGACGCCGAGGCGCTGCATGCTGCGGGCGCCGAACTGGCGCACCAGGCCCAGCACTTTCCAGAAGGCAAAGCGGCCGGTGTTCTCCACCACCTCACCCTGGCCGAGGGGGAATTTCTCCTTCACGAAATTCAGAACGAAGTTTTTGACGGGATCGGTCATGACCAGCTCATAGCAGTTGGCTCCGGTCCCCTCCTTCAGCCGGGTGTAGGCGTCAAAGGACATGTAGATGCCCTGGCCGGCGGTATAGGCCTTGCGGCTGGCAAAGTCCTGCTCCCGCTGCACCACGCCGGCCACCGTGAAGGGGACGCCGTTCAGCTTCATGGGCATGCCCTCCAGATCCGTGCCGCCGAAAAGCAGCCAGGCCGTGTCTTCGTCCAGAAGCACCCGGTCGTCCATCACGTCGCTCTCGGTGAGGTAGCTGCCGCTCAAAAGGCAGAGGGGATGGAAGAGGAAGAAATCCCCGCCCACGGCGATGACGCTGACCTCCCCCTTGCCCAGGTCCGAGGAGGCGCTGAGCTTGCCGGTAGCGCTCCAGGCGTCCCGGAAGAGGCGGGTATCGGTATCGGCCTCGATGGCTGCGGCATGGAGCTGATCCAGAATGGCATAGCGAAAGCCGTGGATTTGGTTAAGGCTCAGGCTCTCATCCACGGGCAGAAAGCAGCTGACCTGGCGAAAGGCCGTGTCCCCCTCCCCGGCCCAGCGCTCCGCCGCGTACTGGGAGGGCAGGAGCCTGGCAAGAGAGGCCCGGGCGAAGAAGCAGGCGCAGGCAGCCAGGACCAGAAGGCCGCAGAGGATCCAAAGAACGATCCCTTGGCGTTTGGTGAGTTTTCTCATGACGCTCAGTTATCGGCCAGGCGGACCATGTCGCCGTTTTTCACCGGGGCGGAGCTGGTGGTGATGACATAATCGCCCCAACCCAGATCGCCGGTGACGGCCACGCTGGTATCGTCCTGGGCCAGGATCTCCACGTTGACACGGCGGGCGATATAGCGGTTGCCCAGGGGGGAGTTTTTGGACTCCACCTTATAGATAAAGCTGCCGCCGGAGTCGCTGTGGAGGGCACTCTTGGGCACGACCCAATCGTAATTGGCGCTGCGCTGCCCGATGGAGACCGTAAGCTCGGCACCGGCGCTCACATCGCCGGAGATGTCAAAGGTAAGCAGCTTTTTGTTCTGGGGGTCCTTGGGGTCCACCCGGATGGTGGAGAGGGTGGCGGTGATCTCACGGCCCCAGTAGTAATTGGAAATGGTGGCGCTGTCCCCCACGTGCAGACGGGAGGCCTGGTCGCTGGTGACGGAGACGGCCATGCTGTAGCCCATGTCGGGCACTTCGATGACGCAGAGGGGATTGTCCTTGAGGACGGTGTCGCCGGCGGTGCACTCCACAGACTGGACCGTGCCGGAGACCTTGGCCAGGACCTGGTTGCCCTCCCCGCCGGAGAGCTCCTCGATCTTCTTTTTCTGCTCCTCGATCTGACGGCTCAGGTCAGAGAGGTCCAGGCCGATGGAGGCGCTGGATTTGGCGTCGGCATTCTTGCGGGCGTCCAGGGTGTTCTTCAGGTCCAGATACGTCAGGTACGCGGTGTTCTTGGCCGCTGCGGCCTCCTTGTATTCCGGCGAGGTGTTGAAAACACTCATTTCTTCCTGCAGCTCGTCCACCTGACTCTGGGCGGCGTCCAGGCGATCGGTGGAGACGGCGTTGAGGGCGGCCTCCGCCGCGTCCACCGCGTTTTTCTTCTCCAGCAGCGCCTGCCATTTTGCCAGCTTCTGTTCCCGGTCCCCGTCGGGGGCGGCAGGCTCCCCGCCCTCTTCCGCCGGCTGGGAAGACTCGGAAAGAAGCTCATCAATGCGCAGCTGGGGATCGTTCAGATACTTTTGCTGCAGGGCCTGCTGCTCCGGATCGGGGTCGTTGGGGTTCCAGCCTTCCACCAGGAGCACCGCCTGCTCGGCGCTGAGCCGCTCGCTCTCGGCAGAGGAGAGATTTCCCTGGGCCTCGGCGAGGGTGCTGTCATAGGCCTCCTTGGCGGCGTCCCGCTCGGCAGTGGCCTTGTCCAGCTGCTTTTGCAGGTAACGATAGGCATCGGAATCGGTATTGCCCATGGGGTCCATGGCATCCAGCGCGGCCTCGGCCTGGACATAATCCTCCCAGGCGGCGGCGACGCGCAGTTCATCCGCCGTATAGTCGGTGTAGCTGCCGCCCAGGGCGGTGCGCTGATAGCTCAGCTGCAGCTGCTGCAGCTGCTCCTGGGCCTGCTCCAGCTCGGACTTGTCACCGCTGCCGAGGACGAAGAGCACGTCGCCGACTTCCACCGTCTGGCCGGCCTTGACCATGACCGCGCGGATCTCCCGGGTCTCCTCGGCCTTCACCACATTGTTGCCGTTGGCGGTGACGGTGCCGGTACCGCGCACCTTGGCATTGATGGTGCCGTCCGACACATACTGGGTGGCCACCTCGGGCAGGTTGCGGTTCATGATGGTGTTGGAAAAGAAGGTAAGCACCAGAAGGGCCGCAAGGAGAACGATGGCGGCGTTCTTGACCCATTCCCTGTTTTTCACTTTCATTTGGGTTTCCATATCCAGATATTCCTCCGTTGTCTCTTGCTCAGCCCTTGACGCTGCCGGCGTTGGCGATGCCCTCTACCAGGTACTCCTCCCCGTGGAGGAAGAGCAGCAGCGAGGGGATCATATAGAGCGTGGCCATGGCAAAGGCCAGACCGATCTCCCCGGAATTGATGGAGGAGAGAAAGACGCTCAGGGGTTGGGAATCCGCATCCTGCAGGAGGATGAGGGGCTGCTCCACCATGTTCCAATAGTCGATGAAAACCAGGATCGCGATGGAGTAAAGCGCAGAGCGGCATTCCGGCAGGCAGATCTTCGTGAAGATCTGCCACTCCCCCGCCCCGTCCACCTTGGCGGACTCAATGAGAGAATAGGGAATGCGGCGCATGAATTTGGTCAGAAGAAAGACCGAGAAGGGAGCGAACATGCCGGGCAGGATGATGGCCCAGCGGGTGTTGAGGATGCCCAGCCACTTGCTGACCAGGAAGTTCGGCACCAGGGTGACCTGATAGGGCATGAGCATCAGGATGACGTAAAAGAAGAAGATGGAGCTGCGGATCTTCCCCCGCCAGCGGGTGAAGCTGTAGGCCGCGACGGAGGCGACGCCGACCTGCAAAAACACGATGGGCACCACCAGAAGGATGCTGTTCCAGTATTTGAGCAGATACTCCGGTGACTTGAGAAGACCCGTTGCGTACTGAGAAAAGCTGACCTTGTCGGGGATGAACTTCAGGTTCACCTGCTTGGAGACATAGCCGCCCTGCAGGTTCGAGAAGATGACGCCGTAGTTGGATTTGAGCTCCGCCTCGGACATGAAGGAGTTGGTGATGGTGAGGACCGTGGGCAGGAGGAAGAGCACCGCGAAGATCAGGCAGAGCAGGAACATGGCGCCCCGGCCGAAATAATGCTTTTTCTTCATCCTTCCACATCCTTTCCGAACCAGTCCTCAATGGCGAAGAGCAGAAGGATCAGCACCACCATCACAAGGGCCATGACCACCGCCGCCGCGGAGAGCTTCTGATAATCCAGGCTGCGGAAGGTGTTGTTCATAAAGTGCTGCAGCATGTAGAGGGCGGCGGGGTAGTCATCCGTCAGCAGATAGATCTCCCGGAAGATCTTGAAGGAGTTGATGAGGGAGAGGATGGTGACGAAGAGCACCGTGGGAGAGAGATAGCGCAGCTTGATGGCAAAAAACTTGTACAGTTCGCTTGCGCCCTCCACATCAGCCACCTCCAGCAGCTCCTTGGGGATGTTGGCAAGGCCAGCCATGAAAAGGATCATGTTATAGCCAAGATTCTTCCACAGGAAGAGCAGCACCACCACATACACCGCGTAATCCGACTGGAGCCAGTCGATCCGGTCTCCCCCGAAGAGCATGAGAAGCTCATTGGCAGTGCCGTTATTGCTGAAAACCACCTGCCAAATGAGGACCACCGAGGCCACCGGCACCATCATGGGACTGAGGAAGAAGGTGCGGAACTGGCTTTTCAGCGGGATCCTTGCCTCCAGCATCAGGGCCAGGACCATGGCCAGGACCACCGCCAGCGGCACCGCCAGCACGGAAAAATGCAGGGTGTTTCTGGCCGCCAGGCGGAAGGAATAGTTCTGGAAGAGATTGATGAAATTTTGCAGAAAAACGAAGTTATGGGAACCGACCCCGTCGATCAGCGAGTAGTACACCACCACGCAGAAGGGCAGGATGAAAAACACACCCACGCCCAGGAGGCTGGGGCAGAGGAAGCAGAGGCTCCGCAGAAAATCTTTTCGTTTTTCTCTTCGTTTGATGCGAAGACCGTCCATGTCAAACACCTTATTCTCACAGGATCATATCTTGTGAAATTATACACCAGCGCATCCCCGTTCGCAAGCGAAGAAGGGGAAACTTAAGAAATAATAAGGTTCAATAGCTTCTTGCAGGCATACAGAGTGCAGCAAATTCGCATACACTGTGATTCTGCGATTTTGCCGCACTCTGCACGGTTATGTTTGATACTCTTTATGGCGGACGGCCAATGGCCGTCCCCACGGTTTCAGGGTTCGGCGCCCTCAGCAGAATGCTTCTGCCTCAGCGCTGTTCGTTGACGTAGATGGTGACCTTGCTCTGGATGAGGCGGGCTACCTCTTCGGCCGTCTTCTGGCCGGAGTAGAAGGCCTGGGCCTGCTCAAAGACGATGGTATAGATGGCGTCGTCCTGCTCCAGGACCTTGTTGCAGGTGGTGACAGCTTCCCAGAGCTTGTCTGCCTGCTCCTGGGTCATGGCATAGACCTTATACTCCGTACCGTCCTCCTGCCAGAAGCCGCCGATGGAGAGGGGCTTCTTCTCGCCGTTTTCGTCCAGGACATACTCGCCGTTCTCATCCTTCTCATATTCAACCTTCATGGCGTCCTCCAGCTTATCCTCGTAAACCTTCTTGCTGATGGGGATGCCGTTCCAGGAGTTGGCCTGGGTCTCCTCATCCAGGAAGGTACGGAGGAAGGACCAGGCGGCCTCCTTGTCGGCGCACTTGGCGCTCATGGCATAACCGGACTCCAGGCTCATAAAGCTTCCCACGCCGTCGTTGGTGGGATAGCCGATGTAGGTGCAGCCACCCTCGCCGAACTGAACATCGTTCCAGATCATGGAATCCACGCTGTAGAGATAGGCGGTGGTCAGCATCTGGCGTCCCTCGGCAATGCGGGTGTTGGAGCTCTCCCACTCCATGTCCTCGGGGATCTCCGCAGGGAACTGGGCCGTAAATTTCAGCAAATCGATGAAATCCTGGCTTTCGAAATTGCACTTGCCGTTTGCCCAGTCCACATAGTGGTTCAGGTCGGTGCAGAGCAGGGTCTGCAGCAGATCGCCCCGGGTGGTGTACATGTCCATAGCCTGGCAGCCCTCGGGCATGGTGGCCAGGGCATCCTGCAGCTGCTGATAAGTCCAGCCCGGCTTATCGCCCACCACGCTGGTGGCGCCGATGAGGGTAGCCACATTGAAGCTGGAGGTGATCTGATAGAGGCCGCCGTTGACCTCCAGGGCCTTCAGCACGTTATCAAAGAAATCCTCCCGCTTATAGTCCTTATCGCTGTCCAGATAAGGATAGAGGTCCTCCAGCAGGCCCTTGGCGGCCAGCTGCCGATAGGGCATCTGGCTGAGGCAGAGCAGATCCGGCATCTGGCCGGACATGATCTCTGTGAGGAGCTTGGTGCGGCCGGCATCGTAATCCTCATTCTCCTGGTCGTTATACTCGGAGTAATCCAGGACCTGGATCCTGGTCTTGTCGGAGTGGCGGTTGAATTCCACCACAGCGTCATAGATATCGTATCCGTAGATCACAGCCAGGGTCAGGGTCTCCTTATGGGGGACGCTGTCATAGGGCGCCTGGAAAACGCGGACCAGCTCGGTCTGGACCTTTTCGTTGCGATAACGGGTCAGCACACACATGAGGGAACCGTCCTCCCGGAAATAGACGTCGGAGAGGTTGCCGCTGTTGATGTCCACATCCAGCCAGTTGAGCAGCTTGTCCTTCCGCTCCTCGGCGATGTTATAGCCGTAGAGGTACACGCCGCTGACATAGTAGAGATCGTAGTTTTCGTCCCCGCGCATGGGGTTATAGGCATCGGAGGGGATCTTGACGGGCTCGCCCAGGGTCTTTTTCTCCAGATCCACAGGATACAGGGCTACGCCCCCGTCGCCCCAGCCCACAACGGCAAGGCTGCCGTCCCGCAGGCGCAGGATCCGGTCAGGATATACATCGGCAGAGCTGATCTGCATGGTGAGGCTGCCGTCGGGAGCAAAAGCAAAAACGCCCTGATCTCCGGCCACCAGCATGCTGCCGTCCTCCTGGAAAACGCAGGTGCTGAAATTCACCCAGCTATCCTCAAAGGAATAGTCCAGCTTGACGCAGTCCTGCTCGGAGCCGTCCTCGTTCAGGCGGCGGATGTAATACTCCTGAATATTGCGGTATTTCTCCCAGGAAGCGGGACTGTCAGACTTCATCTCCGCCTCGGTGCCGTCAAACCAGCCGGTATAGAGGTTTTCCACCGCCACCAGATTGCCCTGGGGATCCACCCGCAGAGCGCTGAGGCCGGAGCCGGAATAAAAGCTCAGCTTATCGCCCGGGTCCTCCTGGGCGGGGAGAGGCTCATAGGCAGAGAGCTCCCGAATGGTGCCGTCATAGCCCACGAAGAAGATCTTCACGCCGTAGTTGGGGGCGGACTCCACGGCTTCCGCCTCAGCGTCCGTCTCCCCTTCCGCCTCAGCCGTTTCCTCAGACGCGGTCTCCTCCGTCTCCGCGGCGGAGCCCTCCGCCATCAGGGGACGGGGCACGACCACTTCATCATAGACCTGACCGTAAAAGCCCTGGTCCGTATAGGCCATGGGCGTGATGCCGTTGGGCAGGAGCTTGCTGTCCAGTTTCAGGCTCTCATAAGTATAAACGGTGTCCGGATGTTCCTCGGTCTTCTCGGACTTTTCCTGGTTTTCCTCCTGCTTTTTCCCGCAGGCGGCCAGGCTCATCACCATGGCCAGCACCAGCAGCAGGCACAGAAAGCTGCGCATGTTCTTTCTCATCGTATTCCTCCTTGAAGAGATATTCAAAAAGGCCGCCGTCCGCTCTCCGCTCACAGGGGGCAAAAGGGACGAAAAGCGCTTCTTTTCCTCATTGCGGGGTCATTATAACATAGCTTGTCCCCCGCGTCTCTTAATTTTTATTAATTTCCGCAAAGGACTGTTTTCTCCGGGGAAAAATATGGTACAATGGCGCAGACAAAGAATAAAGGAGTTGATCCCATGGCGGAGGTTTCCCGTATCCTGGTGGTGGACGACGATCCCGATATCCGGGAGGTGCTGCGTCTGCTGCTGAGCGAGAGCTATGTGGTGGCCGAGGCGCCGGACGGTCTGGCTGCCATTACCTATATGAAAGAAAACCCGGACACGGACCTGGTGGTGCTGGACGTGATGATGCCCGGTCTGGACGGGATCGAGACCTGCACAAGACTGCGGGAGTTTTCTACGGCGCCGGTGCTGTTCCTCACGGCCAAATCCGCTGAGCGGGACCGGGTCAGCGCCTATGAGAGCGGCGGAGACGATTTTCTGTCCAAGCCCTTCTCCCAGGCGGAGTTGATGGCCAAGATCTCTTCCCTGCTGCGGCGCTACAAGCAGTACCGGGGCAAGCCCGCCAGCGTCCTCACGGTGGAAAACCTGGAGGTGGACTTTGCCTCACGCTCCGTCAAGTCCAACGGAAAGCCTGTGGTGCTGACGGACACGGAATATGCCATCCTGGAATACCTGCTGCAGAAGCGGGGCTCCATCGTGACGGCAGCGGAGCTCTACGAGGCGGTATGGGGCGCAAAGTTTTTGGCAGGCTCCGGCAACACCGTGATGGTGCATGTGCTGAACGTGCGCCGCAAGATCGAGGAGGACCCCTCCAAGCCCAAGATCCTTCGCACGGTCTGGGGCCGGGGGTATCAAATTGACTGAGCGCAGGGGCCTGCCCGTAATGCCGCGGACGCTGGACGCCAAAATGATGTACATGCTGTTGCTTTCTCTGCTGGTGGCCGGAGCGGTGTTCCTCACGGCCTACGGGCTGGGAACGCTGCTGCTGGACAGGATCTACATGAGCCCGGAGTCGGTGGCCGCCCGGCAGGCGGAGATCTATTCGGATTTCTCCCGCTATGTGAAGGCAAACCGCGTCTCCGGCAGCGACGAGAACGCGGTGGCGAACTGGCCGGGAAACGACGAATACACCACCATCCTCATCTACCGGGACGAGGACCTGCCCACCACGGGCCTCTCCCCCGCCATAGGCGGCGCAGCCTATTCCAACGCCAACCGCCTGCAGTACGCCAGCGAATACGGCAGGCTCTACTCCATGCGCTTCGCCGACGGCATTTATCACATCGCCATCGGAGACAGCAGCCGGGTCCGGGAGGACACGCTGAACCGCATCCTGGCGGTGATTTTGGCGGCGGTGTCCTTCCTGGCCGTGATGCTCTGGTACGTGCGGCGTCTGACGAGACGGGTCATCCGGCTGTCAAGAGAAGCTGACGTGATCGGCGACGGGGATCTGGAGGCACCCATCACCCTGCAGGGCGTGGACGAGCTGTCCCAGTTGGCCCGGGAGGTGGACAGCATGCGCCATTCCGTCATTGCCCGGATGTCCGGCGAGCGGAAGGCCTGGGAGGCAAACTCCGAGCTGATCACCGCCATCTCCCACGACATCCGTACCCCCATGACCGCCCTGATCGGCTACCTGGATCTGCTGAATGAGGACGGCTTCCAAAACCCGGAGCGCGCCAAGCGCTTTGCCTCTTCCGCCTATCAGAAGGCCATGGAACTGAAGGACCTGACCGACGAGCTCTTCCGCTATTTCCTGGTCTTCGGCAGAGCCAGGGTGGAGATGAACAAGGAAGAGCTGGACGGGCGGCTGCTGCTGGAGCAGCTGCTGGGCGAGGCGCAGTTTGACCTGAGCGACGCGGGCTTTGGCATCCAGCGGCAGGATTTTGAGGGCGAGTGCAGCATCTTCGCCGATCCGCTCTACCTGAAGCGGGTCCTGGACAATCTGGTGTCCAACCTGAAAAAATACGCGGACAAGTCCCAGCCGGTGGTATTCCTCACCCAGCTGCAGGAGGGCGTGCTTTCCGTCTGCCTCTCCAACACGGTCCGCAAAGATCTGAACCTGGTTGAGAGCACCAAGATCGGCCTGCGCACTTGCGAAAAGATCATGCAGGCCATGGAAGGAAGCTTTGCCGTGCAGAAGGATGACACGCACTTCGCCGCTACCTTCAGCCTGCCGGTATTGAAGTGAATAAAGAAAAATGAATAGTGAATAGTTATGGTGTCCCTTCGGGACGGATTTTGATCCATCGCGCCGTAGGCGCGATACCACAACTATTCACTATTCATTATTCGCTATTCGTTTATACCCTTACCAGGCTTCTTCCCCGTCGAAGCTGCCGCAGCCGCAGGAGCAGCCGCCTTCCTCTCCGCCGCAGGAAGAGCCGCAGGAGCAGCCGTCTCCGCAGCTGCCGGAGCAGGAGCAGCCGCCGCCGGAGGACTCGCTGGGGTTCACGGGAAGCCTGCCGGTGACCAGCAGGTCCGAAGCCGTGTCGGCGTCACCGGAATAGCCCACGATGGGAACGATGCCGTAGCTGAGCAGCAGGGCCTTGCCCTCGCCGCCCATGTTGCCGCAGATCACCGCGTCCACCTCCAGCTCGCGCATCTTGTCCGCCATGGCCTGATGGCCGGAGAGGGCGGAGGTGTCCACCAGCTTCTTCTCACACTCGTGCACGTATTCGCCGTACTCATAGACGGCAAACATGGGGCAGTGGCCGAAGTGGCCGTAGATTTCCCCGTTTTCATAGGCAACCGCGATCTTCACAGGCCGACCTCCTGCTCAATGGCGTCGGCCATGGGGGCGATGTCCTCGCCGGAGACGGATTCCACCTCGCCGGCATCCACCATGGTGGCAACCACCGGGTCGATGGGAAGACGGACAAAGTGCTTGATATCGAAGTTCTTCGCCACTTCCTCCACCTTGCTGTCGCCGAAGATCTCATGCTTCGCGCCGCAGTCCGGGCACTGGAAGTAGGACATGTTCTCCACGATGCCCAGCACCGGGATCTTCATCATGTTGGCCATGTTCACGGCCTTGGAGACGATCATGCCGACCAGGTCCTGGGGCGTGGTGACGATGACCACGCCGTCGATGGGCAGGGACTGGAACACCGTGAGGGGCACGTCGCCGGTTCCGGGAGGCATGTCCACAAACATATAGTCCACATCCTGCCAGAGAACGTCGGTCCAGAACTGGGTGACAGCGCCGGCAATGACGGGGCCGCGCCAAACCACGGGCTCGGTGTCATTCTCCAGGATCAGATTGATGGACATGATCTGCATGCCGGAATAGGTGGTGACGGGGATGAGGAACTCATCCGTGCCGGTGGCCTTTTCCGTGATGCCGAAGGACTTGGGGATGGAAGGGCCGGTGATGTCCGCGTCCAGGATGGCGCAGCGGTGGCCGCGGCGCTGCATCTCGGAGGCCAGAAGGCTGGTGACCAGGCTCTTGCCGACGCCGCCCTTGCCGGAGACCACGGCGATGACCTTCTTCACGCTGGAGTAGGGGTTGAGGCTTTTCAGAAAGCTCTGAGGCTCGCTGCGGGAGGGGCAGTTTTCGCCGCAAGTGGAGCAATCGTGGGTGCATTCGCTCATATCGATAGATCCTTTCACATGGTTAGTTCGTATGGAACATCTTTTCTTATTATACTCAAAAAGCACGTTCTGTCAAACCCTATGCGCATTGATTGCCAAACAGGGGAAGATTGTGGTATACTATAAAAGTTAATCAAACATGAAAGGAGGCCCGCAGCGTGCCGAACAGCCCATGGATCCTGAATCTCTCCCGCGTCGTGATGATCGTCTGCTCTCTCAGCGTGATCATCCGCTGTCTGCGCTCCATGCTGCGGGACCGCTACGATCCGGAGACCTGGGCCTTCCTGAAGCTGGGGAAGCAGCAGCTGCTGCCGGTGACCCACTGGGAAAACCTGCTGGGCCGCTCCCGCAGCGCGGATCTGCAGCTGGAGGGAAAGGACGTACGGCGCTTCCACGCGGTGCTGCGCCGCACGGAGGACGGCTCCTGGCGCCTCTTTGACGTGTTCGGTCGGGGCGGCGTCCAGGTCAACGGCAGCGCCGTGTCCCGGGAGGGCCTCCCGCTCAGGACCGGAGACGCCATCCGACTGGGCGGCACCACGCTGCGCTTTCTGGACGCGGACGAAGCGAGGCGGGAGCGCCTGGATTCCATCCGAAACCCGGCGGGTAAGCGGGTCTCCCCTGTGCTGACGCTGCTGGAGCTAACCGTGTTCCAGCTCTTTCTGCTGACCCAGCACGCGCTCTCCGCCCTGCCGGAGGATCTGCCGGGGATCGCGCTTTCCTTCGCGCTGCTGATTTTGCTGGAGTGGAGCTGCTTCAACGCCATGCGGGTCATGGGCCGCAGCGGCTTTGAGGTGGAGACCCTGGCCTTTTATCTCAGCTCTCTCGGATTATCCGTATGTGCCGCCTCCGTGCCGCAGGACACGGTGCGCCAGGCGCTGATCGTCCTTGCTGCCGTGATCCTGTTCCTTCTGGCCGGTCTTTGGCTGCGCAGCCAGAAAAGAGCGGAGAAGCTGCAGCTGCCTGCTGCCCTGCTGGCCCTTGCGCTGCTGGCGGCAAACTACCTTCTCGGCACGGAGATCAACGGCGCCAGGAACTGGATCGTCTTCGGCGGCTTCTCCTTTCAGCCCTCAGAGCTGGTGAAGGTGGCTTACGTCTATGTGGGAGCCTCCACCCTGGATCGGCTCTACCGCAGACGAAACCTCTTTGCGTTCATTTTGTTTTCCGCGATCTGCGTGGGCGTGCTGGCCCTGCTGGGGGATTTCGGCACAGCGCTGATCTTCTTTGTGACTTTTCTGGTCATCGCCTTCCTCCGCTCCGGCTCCATCGCGACGGTGTTTCTTGCTCTGGCCGGGGCCGGAATGGCCGGCATGCTGGCCGTCAGCGTGAAGCCCCACATCGCACGGCGCTTTGCCGTATGGGGGCATGTGTGGGAGGACCGCTTTGACGCGGGCTATCAGCAGACCCGGGCCATGTCCGCCGCCGCTGCGGGCGGGCTCTTCGGCAAGGGCGCTGGGGCAGGCTGGCTGCATCAAACGCGGATGAACGCCGCCTCCAACACGGACCTGGTCTTTGGCATCCTGAGTGAAGAGCTGGGGCTGATCATCGCGCTCTGCAGTATCACGGCGGTGCTGCTGCTGGCCTTTTTCGCCGTGCGCAGCGCGCGAAACGGCCGCTCCAGCTTCTACGCCATCGGCGCCTGCACCGCCACCGGGCTGATGCTGACCCAGCTTGCGCTGAATGTCTTCGGCTCCATGGATCTGCTGCCCTTCACGGGAGTCCCCTTCCCCTTTGTTTCCAAGGGAGGCAGCTCCCTGCTCTGCTGCTGGATGCTGCTGGCCTTTATCAAGAGCGCGGACAACCGGAAGGACGCCAGCTTCGCCGTTTCCTCCGCCTTTCTTCCCCGGAAAGAAAAGAAGGGGGCGAAGGCATGAAGCAGATCACCAATCGCGCCGTCTCCGTTCTGCTGCTGGCCGCCTTTGTCATTGTGGGAACGCTGCTCTACGTGTTCCGCTATGTGGATCACGGGCAGGACTGGGCCGCGGCCTATTCCCGGGAAAACGCCGGCGCTTCCGGCGCGCTCATCGATCGAAACGGCGTGGTGCTGGCCTCTTATTCTCCAAACGAGAGCCTGTTTCAGGAGGACGAGGAGCTGCGGCGGGCAAACTACCACGTCACCGGCGACTATTACGGACGCACGGGGACCGGGCTTCTCACCGACTATCAGGACTATTCCCTGCTCACCGGCAGCAGCCGCTCCCGGAACGCGGTGCTGTACCTGAACGTCGACAGCGAGCTGAACCGCCGGGCCTGGCAGGTCCTGGACGGCAGATCCGGCGCCGTGCTCGTCACCAATTATAAAACCGGGGAGCTGCTCTGCATGGTATCCTCCCCGACCATTGATCCCCTGGAAGCGGAGCCGGACCCGCCGGAGGGCGCCTATCTGAACCGCTGCCTTGCGGCAAGCTTTGTGCCCGGGTCCGTCTTCAAGCTGGTGACCGCCGCGGCCGCCATCGAAAAGATCCCGGATCTCAACGAGCGGCGCTTCCTGTGCGAGGGCGCGGTGGAGATTGCCGGTGTGGAGATCGTCTGCTCCGGCTACCACGGAGAGCAGACTTTTGAGGAAGCTCTGTCCAACTCCTGCAACGTGGCCTTTTCCCAGATCGCCATTGAGCTGGGCCAGGAGGCGATGGTGAAAAAGGTGCGGGACCTGGGCTTTCTGGACTCCCAGCGGCTGGACGGGATCCCCACTGTTGCCGGAAGCTTCCCCACAGACTTCGTTGGCGATCCGGAGCTTGGCTGGGCCGGTGTGGGCCAATCCACAGATCTGATCTGCCCCTACGCCATGCTGCGATATGTCTCCGCCATCGCAAACGACGGCGTACTCCTTGGGCCGCAGCTGGTGCGTGACGGCTCCACCGGCACCGCGGAGCGTCTGCTCAAGACAGAGACCGCAAAGGACCTGCAGCGCCTGATGCACTACAACGTGGTGAACGGCTACGGCGAATATCGCTTCCCCGGCCTGGCGCTCTGCGGCAAAACCGGCACCGCCGAGCGGGGCGACGGCAGCAGCAACGCCTGGTTTGTGGGCTTTCTGGCGGATGAGGAGCATCCCTACGCCTTCGTCGTCATGATCGAGCGGGGCGGCAGCGGTCTCGGCGCAGCGGGCAGCGCGGCCAATGAGATCCTGCAATTCGCCGTAAACAGATAAAGCCCTCTCCTCGTTTGGGAGCGGGCAAAGGAGAACACCATGGCAGAAATCACCGTATCCAATTTGATAAAATCCTTTGAGATCGGAAGCAATGTGCTGGACGGGCTGTCTTTCACGGTGAATCCCGGGGAGCGGGTGGGCATTCTGGGCCCCAACGGCTGCGGCAAGACCACGCTCTTTCGCATCCTCACGGGAGCGCTGGACTACGACGAGGGGCAGATCAGCATCACACCGGGGAAGCGCATCGGCCTCATCTCCCAGATCCCGGTGTTCCCGGAGGGCTGGCGGACGGAGGACGTGCTGCTCTCCGCCCAGGCCAGGCTCACGCGCATGAGCGAGCGGATGGAGGAGCTCACCGCCCAAATGGAGGAGGACGCCTCCCCCGCCCTGCTGCAGGAATACGACCGGCTCTCCGACGACTACCGGCGGCTTGGCGGCTACACCATGGACAGTGACCGAAACCGGGTAGCCAACGGCCTGCAGATCCCCGCAGCCCAGCGGGAGCAGCTTTTCGACAGCCTCTCCGGCGGGGAGAAGACCCGGGTGAACCTGGCAAGGCTTATCCTGGAGGACACGGACATCCTGCTGCTGGACGAGCCAACCAACCACCTGGACCTCCGGGCCACGGAGTGGCTGGAGGATTACATCCTGCACTTCAAGGGGACCGTGCTTGCCATCAGCCATGACCGCTATTTTCTGGACCGGATCGCTCAGCGCTGTATCGAGATCAACGAGGGCAAGGCCGAGCTCTACAGCGGCAACTACAGCTTCTATGTGCAGGAGCGGCAGCGGCGCTTTGAGGAAAAGCTGAAGCAGTACGAAAAGGACCAGGCCAAGATCGAACAACTGCAGCGGGCCGCCGAGCAAATGCACCTCTGGGCCTTTATGGGCGCGGACAAGCTGCACAAGCGGGCCTTCTCCATGGAAAAGCGCATCGAAAAGCTGCAGACCAGCGAAAAGCCCAGGGAGCAGAAAAAGCTCTCGGTGAAGTTCAAGGAACGGGAGTTCAACGGCGACGAGGTGCTGGTATGCGAGGGGCTGGAGAAGGCATACGGCGAGAAAACACTGTTTCACGATCTCTCCCTCACCGTTACCGGCGGGGAGCGGATCGCCCTCATCGGGGATAACGGCACGGGAAAAACCAGTCTTCTCAAGCTCATCATGAATGAGGAGACGCCGGATCAGGGCTATCTCTACCGCGGACCTGCCATCCGCTGCGCCTACCTGCCCCAGATCGTGCGGTTTTCCCAGGATTCCCGGTCCGCCCTGGACACCTTGCTCTATGACTGCCGCTGCCAGCCCCAGGAAGCCCGGGACCGGCTGGCCGCCTTCGGCTTCCGGGGAGAGGACGTGTTCACCCCGGTGGGGTCCCTCTCCGGCGGCGAGCGGAGCCGGCTGAAGCTCTGCATGCTCATGGGCGGGGACATCAACCTGCTGATCCTGGACGAGCCCACCAACCACCTGGACATCGCCAGCCGGGAGTGGATGGAGGACGCCCTTTCCGACTACGAGCAGACCCTGCTCTTCGTCTCCCACGACCGCTATTTCATTGAGAAATTCGCCACCCGGATCTGGGCCCTGCGGGACGGGGAGATCACGGATTTCCGGGGCGGCTACAGGGAATACTGCGCCTGGCGGGAGCGGCAGGACCAGCTGCGTCTGGCAGCCGCCCTGCCGAAGCAGGAGAAGAAAGAAGAAAAGAAAAAGCCCCATCAGCCAAACAGCGAAAAGCAGATCGCCAAAACCGAGCGGGAGATCGCCCGGCTGGAGGAGAAGATCGCCGCGCTGGACCGGGAGGCCGAGACCTATGCCGCCGATTATCAGAAGCTGATGGAGATCGGAGCGGAGCGGGAGGAACTGGACGGAGAGCTGATGGCTCTGTACGAGAAGTGGGAGGAACTGCATGGATAAAAAAATCATCCTTCGCTATTTTGTGCCTGCCGGGATCCTGGGACTGGGAGCGCTGGTGCTGGCCCGCTTTGGCATGGGCTGGCTGCCCTATCCCCTGCTGATCGCGGGAATGATCCTGGCCGGGATCGGCGCGGTGAAGCTGAGGCCCGGCTGGGTCCTCTCCTCCGGCGGGCTGCTGGCCATGGCGCTGGCCCTGCGCTTTGCGGCACGGGGCTACGCCTGGTGGGGCTATGCCCTGGCCTTCGTGGCGGCGCTCATCGTGCTGCACCACTTTCTGCCGGCGAAGCTCTGGCGGGTGGTCGTGGTGCTGGTGTGCATCGGGGTCCTCTATTTCTGCTTTGTGGAGAGCTTCGTCATCCGCTCTGCCCGCACCGACAAGGAGCCGGAGCGCGACTATCTGATCGTGTTGGGAGCGGCGGTTTACAAGGACCAGCCCTCCCTGACCCTGGTGCGGCGGCTGGAGGGCGCGCTGGATTATCTGAACACATACCCGAAGAGCGTGGCCATCGTCTCCGGCGGCATGGGACCCGGTGAGACCGTTACCGAAGCCAAGGCCATGCACGACTGGCTGATTGCCCACGGGATCCCGGAAGAGCGGATCCTGCAGGAGCCCAGGGCCACCTCCACCCAGGAAAACCTGGCTTTTTCCTTCCAGATCATTCGTGAGCGGGGCGACGAGCCGGACGGGCACGTGGCCATCGTCTCCAGCGCCTACCACCTGTACCGGGCCAAGGAGATGGCAAAGCTGCAGGGGGTGGAAGCCGCCGGCGTGGCGGCACCCTGGGGCTATTTCTTCGTGATGCTCAACTACTTCATCCGTGAGGCCTTCGGGGTGACCCATCTCTGGGTCTTCGGCAATTAAGGAGGATCGAAATGGACGCGAACAAAAACAGCGCGCAGGAGGAACTCTTCTATCTCGCCGATGAAAACGGCGAGCAGATGGCCTTTCATTTTCTGGACTGCATCCTGGTGGAAGACCGGGAATACCTGGTGCTGATGCCGGCGGAGGGCCCCTATGTGAATGAAGCGGTGATCCTGCAGCGTTTCAAGGAAGCGAACGGCGAGGAGAGCTATATTCCCGTAGAGGACATGAAAACCATCCGCGCGGTGTATGACCTCTTCCGCAAAAGGGCGGGAGACGCCTTTATCTTCACCGACGAAAACTAACTTATATTACGTAACAGAACAGCACCGCAGGAAAGTCAACTCCTCCTGCGGTGCTGTTCTATGTACCTAAACATAAACCTTCACCAAAGATTGATGCCGTAAAAGACGACCGTATTGCCCTCCAGCATGAGAACACAGCTCAGCAGCAAAGCGCCCTTGTTGATTTCAAGGCACAGTGCTTTACCGCTGCCGGTTTCGGTGATTCCATCGCTTTGATAGCCTTGGGCGTTTTGATATGTCTCTTCCAGTCTCTCGCACCAGACACGAAATAAAGCATCCGCCTGCTCTGCGTCCTCAGCCTCCGCTCGCACCCACAGTTCCGTCAACCACAGCCCATCGGCAAAACCCATATCGATCTCCGTCGGCACACCGTCCAGTTCTGTTTGAAAGTCGCAATAGACCGCTCCCCACTGGGATAAGCGGCTGTGGATCTCCTTAGGCAGGCCCAAGCGCAGAGCGGCGCCCAACGGCCCGGCACTGTAGCGCAGACCCGGAACCAGCGCAACCGGCTCCGACGGAAGAAGCATATAGGAGCCAAAGCGGAATACCGGGATCAGCAGCAAAAGGATCAGCAGCGAAAGTGCGACACGTTTCATAGAGCTGCGTCCCATTTTCATCTTGTTTTCTCGTCCCGCTGCCCTGCATAGAAGAGACTTCCCGGGATATTCTCCGGCCGCAGTTTTTCCACTTCCTCATAGTCGAAGAGAGAGAATTGCCAATCTTCCACCGCATCCAGGCACAGGAAGATGCGATGCATGGCGTCGTTTTTGTCATCAAAGGAGATCCCGTCCCGGAAGCGGACCACCATGGCGCTGGTGAAAAAGTCCGCCGTGATCTGCTTATGGAGCAGGTAGGCCGCTTCGATCTGTCCCTGATCGATCTCCAGCAGGGAGAGCAGGACCCTCTTTTTCAGTTCCTCCGGCAGCTCCTCGCCGCTGAGCCGATCGCCCTTCTTCAAAACGCTGATCTGGCTATAGAGATCTCGATCCTGCTGCTGAAGCATTATGGCACGCTCACGGTAGCGATCCAACTGCTCCTGATCTCCCACAAGGCAACAGAAGCTGCCGATCTGATCCAGGCCTTCCTGCATATAGTTGTTGTTGCTTTCGATGGCGCTGTAGATTCGATCAATGCCTTCTTTGTTCCATTGATGCAGCAGGCAGCAGCCCAGCATGTATTCCGCATAGGCTTTGCTGCTGCCTTCCGGCAGTTCCTGAATTGCAAAACGGCAAAGCTCCATGCCCTCGCTGAGCCTTCCCAGCTCTTTCAGGGCACCTACCGTGTCGGGATAGCTTTCCTCCTGCAGTTCCCTGCCGGAAGCCTCCCAAGTCTCCACGATTTTGAGAAGCCGCTCATGATAGGACGCATAATCCGAAGAATCGGCCCTGTCGATCATTTGCTGTTCCAATAGAGAAAGCGCCCTTTGCGTCTCACTGCGATATGCATCTGAGCTCTTATCCTCCACAAGCTCGAACTCCGAAACCCCCAGGTTCTCCATGCGGGCTCTCTGGGTGGGATGACTGGCGGTAAGCGCCTGGATCTCATGACGGACAAGCTCCTGATAAAAGGACTCCCGATCCCGGATGGCGGCACGGATCGCTTCCAGTCTGCCGCTGATGTGGGAGCGGATCAAGCACTCGATGTCCGGAGAATCTGGATGGTCCAGCGCTTCCTCCTCATAACTGTAAAGCTCCTCATATTTGATCTTCAAAAGCGCGGAAGCCGCGGTTTTGGCATCTCCCAGCTCCGCCATGGCCCGGTCGGCTCTGATCTCCTCCCCGATGGCATTGGCGAAACGGAAAAGAGAGAACTGCAAACTGTAGGTCTCATCGGGGAGACTGTAGAGATAGCGGGAAAAAACGCCTAGAAAATGGCGCTCCCGCATATTGCCCAGCCAGTCGGCGTAATCTATTTCCTTCTGCACACGCCGATTCCCGGTGTGACCGTACTCGTGCAGGAGGACCGCGTAGAGCTCCTCTTCGCTGAGAAGATTCACCAAGACCACGCCAAGCTGAATGATGTCTGTTCCAGCCACCTGTCCGATGCTGGCATTGCAGTCCGATATAAGGCCAATGCGGAAAGGCTCCTTGCGTCCATGGGCTTTCGCTGCTCTGGCAGCGAGGGCATAGAGAGAAGGATACTCCGACTCTTCCAGCAGATCAAAGCCCTCCTGCAGAACGGCACGCGGCGCCGGAAAACGAAACCGCGTGATCCCCAGATCTGCAACCATGGCGGCAAGCAGCACGGGGAACATATGATCCGTCATTCTGGTCATTCCCTGGCAAAAAGCGCCGAAGAGGCCCAACAGCGTAACAAGGATCGCAAAGGCATCCGTCCCATGCCGGATTGTGGCAAGAAGCTGAAGCTTCTGTTCCGCGACCAACTCTGCCTGCTCCCGATGGGACATGAGCCATTGCTGCTGCTCTGCGACGTCCATATGCTCAAAACGCCGAACACGCAGACGGGAAAACAGATAACTGAACAGTCCCAGCAACAGCGCTGTAACCGGCATGCAGTAGGCCAGGAACAAAGCGTGGATCCTCTGCTCCTTTCCAAAGCCCCGTCCCACCCAAACACCGAGGAAGTCGGCAGCAATGACCAAAATGCCCGCAAGAATCTGCAGCGCAACAGACCGGCGGCGAAGGATCCGCTCCGTGTCACTGAGAGAAACAGGCTGCGGAGCAACGAGTTGCTTCCTCCGATTGGACTTGCCAAGTGCGGCGGCAACTGCGAGCATGCCGATGGAAACGGCGATTTCAGAACCGATAAAAAACCAGAAGACCACTTGATCGGAAGGTGTGAAATCAGAGATCTCCTTTCCATCCGTAAGATACGCAACAAGCGGGATGAGACCGAACATCAGCAGGGCCAAAACGATCAGCGTTATCCAGAGGAACTTCTTCTTATTCATACCAGGCTCTCCTTCTATGATCTGCCAATAGAACGTTTGAGAACGGCAAAAAGTATCAAGGAACGATAAAAAATGCCGCCGAAATCGGCGGCATTTTTTTATAAAGGCTAATTACTCGTTGATGCCGATGACAACACCGGAACCGACGGTACGGCCACCCTCACGGATAGCGAAACGCAGGCCGTTCTCGATGGCGATGGGGGTGATCAGCTCCACGTCCATGTCGACGTTGTCGCCGGGCATGCACATCTCAACGCCTTCGGGCAGGGAGATGACGCCGGTCACGTCGGTGGTACGGAAGTAGAACTGGGGACGGTAGTTGTTGAAGAACGGGGTGTGACGGCCGCCCTCTTCCTTGGACAGGACGTAAACCTGGCCCTTGAACTTGGTGTGGGGGTGGATGCTCTTGGGAGCAGCCAGAACCTGACCACGCTCAACGCTCTTCTTGTCGATGCCGCGGAGCAGGCAGCCGACGTTGTCGCCAGCCTCAGCGTACTCCAGGGTCTTGTGGAACATCTCGGTACCGGTAACGGTGGTCTCAGTGGACTCGTCCTTCAGGCCAACGATCTCGACCTTGTCGCCGATCTTCACGCGGCCACGCTCAACACGACCGGTAACGACAGTGCCGCGGCCGGAGATGGTGAAGACGTCCTCGATGGGCATCAGGAAGGGCTGGTCGGCCTTGCGGTCGGGAGTGGGGATCCAGCTGTCAACAGCGTCCATGAGCTCCTTGATGCAGGCGTAGTCGGGATGATTGGGATCGTTGGACTCGCACACCAGGGCGTTCAGAGCGGAACCGCGGATGATGGGGGTATCGTCGCCAGGGAAGCCGTAGAAGTCAAGCAGCTCGCGAACTTCCATCTCGACCAGCTCAAGCAGCTCTTCGTCGTCGACCTGATCGCACTTGTTCAGGAAGACAAGAACGGAAGGAACGTTAACCTGACGGGCCAGCAGCAGGTGCTCGCGGGTCTGAGCCATGGGGCCGTCGGAAGCAGCGATGACCAGGATGGCGCC
>JAFSMZ010000046.1:0-8145 GCA_017447685.1 Oscillospiraceae bacterium | reverse complement strand
TGTGATTCGACTCATATACAACCTGCTTTCCGCAGAACATGACCGAATCTATTTTATACCATCTTTGCTGCCATAGTGATCGTCACCTTAAATCCTCATTTTTACCCTTCAATTATAACCTTCACTTTGTCAATCAACGGTCTTTATGGGCACATTGTAGCGCGAAGACTGTCCCATAAAACGGACTTTCAAACAGGATCCGCTTATTTTCTTGACAGGAGAAAGCGGCGGGTGATACCATCGGTTCAGAAAAAACAGGAGGTGGGCTTCATGAAAGAGACTTGGATCCGGAAGCTGGAGGAAGGAAACCTGCGCTGGCAGCGGCGGCAGGATGTCCAGGCGGAGCTGCGGCGCAAAACGGCGGCGGAGGGGCAGGAGCCCTATGCCATCGTCATCGCCTGTTCGGACTCCCGGGTCATCCCGGAACAGATCTTTGACGCGGGCCTTGGGGAGCTTTTTGTGATCCGTGTGGCGGGCAACGTGCTGGACCGGCACCAGCTGGGCAGCATCGAATACGCCGCGGGGCATCTCCACTGCAGGCTGATCCTGATGCTGGGGCATACCGGCTGCGGCGCGGTGGGGGCGGCCCTCTCCGGCGGCGGGGACGGCTTCATCCAGTACATCACCGATGAGATCCTTTTGGCGGTGGGGGAAGAGCGGGATCCGCTCGTCGCCTGCGAAAAGAATGTGCGCCATGGGGTAGAGATCCTGCGGCGGGAGTTTCGGGAGCACCCGGAGATCCCAACGGAGAAGCTGGAGATCCGCGGCGCGGTCTACGACATCGCAAGCGGTGAAGTCCGCTGGCTGGAGGGCTGAAAGGACCGTGAAAAAACACGCGCGAGGAGAGATCCTCGCGCGTGTTTTTTTGCTTTATTCCAAATAGAACAGCTCCAGGTCGCCGGTACAGCAGAGGCGGCCCTGGTCGTCATAGAGGTCGGCCCGGGCCAGACAGGTGTGTCGCCCCGCCCGGATCACCCGGCCCTCGGCGATCATCATGCTGCCGGTGAGGGGGCGGAGATAGTGGGCGTCGGAGCTCTGGGTCACCACCTGGCGGGGCTCGTCCCCGGCGTAGATGGCGGCAATGCCCCCGGCCACGTCCAGCATGGTGGCGCTCATGCCGCCGTGGACCGTGCCCCGGGGATTGAGATGCTCGGGCCGGATCTTGCAGATGAGGCGGCAGGTCCCGCGGCCCACAGCCTCGGCCCGGAGGCCCACATGGCGGTTGAAGGGACCCAGGTGCTCGTTCACCAGACGGAGGCGCTCGGCGTCTTCCATGCTCATTTGCGGCTCCTTTCCGGGAAGACATAGTTCCCGTCAAAGCTGCCCCGGAGGAAGGCCTCCGCCAGGCTGCCGGGCTTGATATGGGCCTTGGCCTCTTCCACGGAGAACCAGGCCCAGTCGTCCACCTCCCGGTTGGGCCGGGGCTGATCTTCTTTGACGGTGGCGGTGAAGTTCAGCATCAGGGTGTTGCTGGGGGCGAAATAGTGACTGTGGTTGAAACGCAGGGAGCTTGCCGTCAGGCCCAGCTCCTCCCGGATCTCCCGGGCAGCGGCGTCCTCGGCGTCCTCGCCCTGGTTCACATACCCGGCCACCAGCACATAGGCGGGGCGGCCGTACTGGCGGATCAGCAGGACCTTTTCTTTCTTTTCGTCCATCACCACCATGCTGACGGCGGTGTTGAAGATGGGATAGCGGTAAGCGCCGCAGCTCTCACACCAGGGGATCAGGCGGCCCTCGCCCTCATGAAAGCGGAGCTCCAGCTTGCCGCCGCATTGGGTGCAGTAGTTCATCTCCATGGCTCAGCCTGCCTTTCCCGTGGGTGTGGGAGTGGCGGAGGGAGCGGGCGTAGGCACAGGGGTGGCGCTGGGGCTGGGCTCGGGCTCAGCCGGAGCGAAGGAGCCCTGCTCCTGCCAGGCGTCCCGGGCGGCGCGCAGCAGGATCTCCGCCGCCTGGTTGCGTCCGTAGGCGGTCTCGGAGCCCAGGACGATGGCCACGGCGGTGTGGGTCTCCCCGCCCGCGGTGACGGGGAGGCTGGCGGCCAGGCAGGAGCCGGCCTTGTTGGTGGACCCGGTCTTCAGGCCGTTGCAGCCCGGCAGATTGAAGACCAGGGCGTTGGAGTTGGCGGTGACGTATTTGAGGGAGGGCATACTGCCGTAGCGCTCCCGGGTGAGGTTCAGGAGTTCGGGGTGCTCATGGATCAGCAGCGCGCAGAGGCTGAAGAGATCCTCGGCGGACATGCAGTTTTGCACCTTGGTGCTGACGGCCTGCTGCAGATAGACGGGCAGGCCGTTGGGGTTGTAGAAATGGGCGGTTTTCAGGCCCAGCTCCCCGGCCCTCTCGTTCATGCGCGCCACGAAGGCCTCCTCGGAGCCGGCCAGATGCTCGGCCAGGGCCAGGGCGCACTCGTTGCTGGAGGCCAGCATCATAGCGCCCAGCAGATCCTGGAAGGGATAGGTCTGGTCGGCATAGAGGGTGACCATGGCGTCCACGCCCCGGGAGAGGGCGGCGGCCTTTTCGGAGACGCCCACGCGGTCGTAGGTGGAGATCTCGCCCCGCTGGATCCCCTCGGCCAGCAGCAGATAGGTCATGAGCTTGGAGATGCTGGCGATGGGGACAGGGTCGCCCCCGTTGCGGGAGAAAAAGATCTCGCCGGTATCGGCGTCGGCCACCAGAACGGCGCTGAAGGCGTCAAAATAGCCCAGCTCGTCCAGCTCCTCCAGATCGGCGCGGAAGGGCTGCTCCGGGTAGAGGCGGATGCCCTCTTCGGTAAACTCCGCCTGAAGATCCAGCATGAGCTGGATGTCCGTGAGACTCATGTACAGGTCCCGCCCCTCCCGATAGGTGTAGTAGCGGTGCTCCGGCCCGTCCACGAAGATCCGGTTGCGGAAGGGGATGAAGCTGCTGATCCAGGGGTTCTCGGTGGCGTTGCCCGCGGCGCTCCAGGCGCCGGAGGACTGGCGGGTGTTCACGGTGAAGAACTCCCCGTCGGCGGGGGTGTTCTGGTATTCGAAGCGGAAGGCACAGCGGGTGCCGTCCAGCACGGCGGAGAGATCCGTCAGGGAAATGTAGTAGTTGCCGGGGTATTCGTTCAGCATGGCCCGGACCGTCACCGTCTTCTCCCCAATCAGCAGAGCCAGGGAAAAGGCGCTGGGGTCGGCAAAGGCGGCGGCGCCGCAGCTGAGAAGCAGGGCGGCCGTCAGGGCCAGGACCAGGATCATCCGTAAGAGCTTCAAAGCAAAGCCTTCTTTCTTAGGGGAATGGGAGGAGTGGGGAAAGAAGCCTCACTCCACGGTGTTGCGCAGCTCGCCGATGCCGTCGATGCCGCAGACCACCTCGTCCCCAGGCTGGAGGAAGACGGGGTTTTCCTCGCCCATGAGCACGCCCTTGGGGGTGCCGGTGGCAATGATGGTGCCGGCCTTCAGGGTAAGACCCCGGGACAGGGTGCTCACGATCTCGGGGATGCCGTGGATCAGGCAGTTGGTGTTGCTGTTCTGGCGGAGCTTGCCGTTGAGGGTGGTCCAGATGGGCAGGGCCGGCGGGAAGGGGACCTCGTCGGCGGTGAGGATGCAGGGACCCATGGGGCAGAAGCCCTCCAGGCTCTTGCCGAAGTGCCACTGCTTGTGGATGGTCTGCACCTCCCGGGCGGAAACGTCGTTGATGATGGTGTAGCCGAAGATATAGTCCGCCACGTCCTGGGGGGCGACGCAGCTGGCGTCCTTGCCCAGGATGACGCCCAGCTCGTTTTCAAAGTCCAGCTTCTGCGTCAGGTCCCGGTGGGCGGGGATGGGGGCGCCGCTGCCCTGGGAGTAGTTCACCCGCTTGGAGAAGAAGATGGGGGCGGCCAGCTCCACGCCGAAGGCCTCAGAGGAGAAGCGGCCCGCCTCGGCGGCGTGCTCGGAATAGTTGAGACCCAGGCACAGCACATCCTGCAGGGGCCGGGGAATGGGGGAGAGCAGGGTCACGTCCCCCAGGGGCAGCCCCTCGCCCTCCGCGGCGGCCATGGCGGCCAGGTCCTCTTTGGAGGCGCGCAGGATCAGGTCGTTCATATCCGCAAAGGCAAAGCCCAGGTCCTCCAGGGGCAGCACCCGGTCCTCCCGCAGCAGGCCCAGCGCTTCTCGGCTCTCGCCCGGGCGGGTAAAGGTGACAAGTTTCATGCAGATCCCTCCTGTTTTCGTTATCTGATCCTTTATTATAGCGGAAAGCGGCCCCTTCTGCAAGAGGGAAAGCCTGGGGGTGGGCGGCCCGCAGGTTCGCCCCGGCGGGGGAGAATGTCGCTCAGCGACAGGTGAGGGAGACAGGCGATCGGACTTGATGGATCATGCTCTTGATAGATGCCTGTTTTTCGATTATAATGACATCAAATATGGGGCGGATCGCCCGCACCGGAGCCAACAGAATGTGGGACAGGGAGCCGTCCCCTTGTCCCATGATCGCAAGTACCGTAGTTATTCAGGGAGGGAGGCATTATGCAGCCTCATAAGAGTAATACTAGTCGTATTGAGATAATAGTTGCAGATAAGAAGGATTTACCCCTTGTTACGCTTGCAGTTGCGGCCAGCGGGATCACTGACTTCATGTTCTTGCGAGAAGGGGATGGAATCCCAGCGATGTTCCTTTTTATCAGTGTTTTATTCCTTACCATTCTGGTGTATAAAGTCTTACTTGCTTTATTGTGGCGGATTGAAATATCGAAATCAACTGTTACGTTTACAAGTTTTTGGGGCAAAGAAAGAGTTTTTCCGCGGAATCATATAAAATGGGGACTCTGGAAGCCAGCTTTATCACAGATTTCGTATGCTGTCCTATATGATCAGAGAAAAAGAGTTATTACTTGGTTTCCTATTGACTGGCGCGGAGCTGAACACCTCGTCCAGTTGCCATTCAATCGCAAGCCAAACTATGATGAGAGAGTTGCCATCATGCAGCTCCGTGCTCTTCATAAAACGAATGGTACAAAAAACG
The DNA here is from genome assembly GCA_017447685.1 of Oscillospiraceae bacterium. Classification (GTDB taxonomy): domain Bacteria; phylum Bacillota; class Clostridia; order Oscillospirales; family Oscillospiraceae; genus Limivicinus. Next base: position 3,183 of record JAFSMZ010000046.1, on the reverse strand, counting down.
GGACAGACTAACTATTATACTATGGGACAGGGAACGCCCAGACGTGCGAAGACAGGGGGACGTACCTTCTGTCCCACCCGACACGGCACAATGGAATCCATAATCCGCTTTGCGGGGACCTCATCCACCGCAAGCGGTCCCCCTTCCCCCTGCGGGGGGAAGGCAGCACGACACCCCGAGGGCACAAGCCCTCGGGGTGTTTTGGTGGATCAAGCTCTTGATAGATGCCTGTTTTTCGATTATAATGACATCAAATATGGGGCTGATCGGTTGCTTCTGAACCAACAAATACTGGGACAGGGAACCGTCCCCTGTCCCACCTGCCCCAGGCCCTGCTGACGGAATTATTGGATATCAGCTTCTCAAAGATAATACTTGCGGTTTTGACTTTGAGAATGAGTGTCTCTATCTTTGGTAGGATAAGAAAATGAAGATTGTAATGAATGACGTTGTTCTGCGGGATTACCTCCCATCCGATGTGGAGGACGAAGTCCGCTGGACCAATATAGATACCGCCTGGTTTTACGCGGACACGCCCTGGATGACCATGGAGCCCGTGGATCCGGATGAGCTCCGTGCGGATATGATGGAGATCATGTCTAATATGCTGGAGGATGCCATTCGCTGGCGGTTTGAGATCGAAGTAGATGGGCGGCACATTGGCATGGTATCCTCCTATTATCTGGACGAGAACTACGAGCCCACACCGTGGGAATCCATCGACCAGCGCAGGAATGCGGAGGAAAACCATTCCATCCGGGCTCTCGGCATTGAAATCTGCGAGATGGACTGCTGGGGCAAGGGTATCGGAACAAAGACGCTGACTGCCTTGATGGACTATTACCGGAGCCTTGGCGAACATCGGTTCTTGCTGGAGACCTGGAGTGGGAACGACCGTATGCTGGGATGCGCCAAAAAGCTGGGCTTCACGGAAGCGAAACGGACGAAGGCCGCCTATGTGGTGAACGGCAAGGAATACGACGTGCTGGTGCTGGAAAAGAACGTTTGAAAGCAGGGATACACAGTGGAGGAAAGCCTTACATGGTTCGTGTGATAAATAATTCTTGAGACAGGGGGACGGTTCTTTTGTCATGACAGTGAAGAAGGAACAGAGTACAATAAAAGGGAGACAAGGAGTTTAGCGGAGGACGATTCCATGCCGAGGGCTGCAAGAAAGAGATCACATTCGGCAGGCTCTGGACGCAGGGATCTCCATTCGCCAGCTTGCAAGGCTGACAACGATCAGTAAATCCATCATTGAGAGAGTATTCAGATAAGACAAAAGAACCGTCCCCCTGCCTTCAAAAGAACCGTCCCCCTGTCTTCATTTCTGAGTGGGACTTCTGGAGCCAGGCGGTCTATGAAGAGATCCTGGCATTTCTGAGGGGAAAACTTCTGGATAAATAGCCGCGATATAATGAACAAGGCTCTGCGTGATCATCTTCACGCAGAGCCTTGATTTCTCTATGCGATTTTCCGAACGGATCTCAGGTCGCTCTCGGCCCCTTTTCGGAGCCCAGGGTCGATTCCCGCTCGATCAGATAGGTTTCCGTATACACGGTGCGGTAATCGAGAGATGGTTCCTGGATGCGCGACAGCAGCAGCCGAGCGGCCTCGCAGGCCATGATCTGGGTATGGATGTGTACCGTAGTCAGTGAGAGAAGTCTGGATTCCGGGGAATCGTCGAAGCCGCAGAAGAGAACGTTATCAGGAACCCGGATCCCCCGTTCACGGAGCACCGCCATGGCGTCCATGGCCACAAAGTCGTTGGCGCAGAGGAAAACGTCGGGCATCGACTTCAATTCGCTGAGAAAGCGAACCATCTCCGGGCCTTTGTTGTGGCAGAGGAGAAAGCGTTCCTCCACCGGTGCACCCTCCATCATCATGGCGTTCCGGAAGGCAAGATACCGTTCATAGAAGGACTGGCAGTGTTCCCAATTTCCGAGAAAGCCGATCCTGCGCTTTCCTCGGGCCAGCAGCTCCCGCACAAGGCGAGTGATTTCCACGGTGTTTTCCATATAGAGCTGGTCACAGGGGAGGCTTTTCCCCTCGCGCTTGCAAGGTCCGTCCACAAACAAAATGGGCAGACCCAGGGAACAGAGCATTTCCCCGTAGCGGTAGTCGAAAAGCTCGAAGCAAATGAGGCCGCTGACCCGGCTTGTCTGGAGAGTCTTCGGCAGGCTCAGCTTCACGATGTTTTCCGTATCCACCCGATGGATAGTCAGCGTATAGCCCGCCTGGGCCATCTCCTGATGAAAGCGGTCCATCATCACGGAAGCAAAGTGGGACTGGCTGAAGAGCTTGGTGGTGAGAAGCGCGATCTCGCCCCGATAACCGCTCTCTTCTGCCTCGACCTCCGTCTGCGGAGCCTGTGACTGGGCCAGAACATAGGAAAACTGCTTGTAGCCCATCTCCACGGCCTTCTGCAGGATCCGCTCCCGGGTGCTGTCCGAGATGCCCTCTGTGTTGTTGATAGCCTTGGAGACCGTGTTCCGGGACAGGCCCAGCTCATCGGCGATATCCTGGATGGTGACTTTCTTCCTCATGGACCCTTTCCTTTCGCACTTTACCCATCTGAACGCTAATTCACTGTAGTTCATTTTATTATACTATCACGCCTGGGGCAAAATGTCAAATTTATCAACGTCGATCAGGGCCTTTCCCTGGGCCTCAAAGCTGATGCCGTCGGCGCTCATGGGAGTATAGAAGGTCATGGAGAGCACATGAGACAGGGGGACGGTTCTTTTGTCTTGACAGTGAAGAAGGAACAGAGTAAGACAAGGGGACGTACCTTCTGTCCCACCTGACCCGGCACAATGGAATCCTTAATCCGCTTCGCGGGGACCTCATCCACCGCATACCCGCAGGGCACGCAGAGCGGTCCCCTTGTCCACCTTGCGGTACCCGAAAACTGCTGCGGGCTTACGCTGATCCTTGCAGTTTTCGACCGCTGCGGAAAAGGAGCCCTCGCTTTTTCTGCCACAGGCAGCGGGAGGGCTTCTTTCCCCCGTGCGCGGGGGAGGCTTTGCGACACCCCGAAGGCAAAAGGGCGTGCAAATTAGGGAGACGGCAGGTTTTGCGCGGCCCTTTTCCGCCCATCCATCACAGAAAAATCCGGGAATACAGCAAGTATTCCCGGATTTTTCTATATCGTCTGGACGAAAAATGCCTCGCGCAAAACTG
>JAFSMZ010000071.1:0-3391 GCA_017447685.1 Oscillospiraceae bacterium | reverse complement strand
GTTCGCAATCCGAATTTCTGATTTGTCTATCCTTTGCAACACTGATTTCCGGGTTTCCTCTATTCCCGGAACTTATTCTTGCAAGAATTCTCCAATCTGGAACTTACTCTTGCAAACTGGAACTTCGCTTTGCAATTGAGCTTTTTGTTTCCATGCCATATTATACACAAACAGATTGCGCAGTAAATGGCAGTTGATGCTTGAAACTTTGCAAAAAGTGCGGTAGTATAGGTTTGAGTTTTCAGTTTTGCGTTTTGAGGTGACGAGAGAAGCGGAATAAAGCGAGTTTGGTTCGCATTTTCGGAGAAGAGGCGAGAGGTCATGGATAAAAAGCAGTACAGCCGGGAGGGCTATCTCCACGAAAACTACCGCTATTTCCATCTGCGGGACACCGCCGGGCAGGAGCGGGACTTTCATTTCCACGATTTTGACAAGATCGTGCTGCTGCTGGAGGGGCGGGTGGACTACCTGGTGGAGGAGCAGAGCTACGCTCTCCGGCCCTGGGACCTGCTGCTGGTGAAGCACCACGCCATCCACAAGGCCCTGATCGACCGGTCCGTGCCCTATGAGCGGGTGATCGTCTATCTGGATGGGCAGTTTTTCGACCGGGCCCTGCCCGGGGAGCGGCTGATGGACAGCTTCGAGACGGCGGACCGCAGCGGGCGGCATCTGCTGGTGCCGGACGCGGAGCAGCGCGCCGAGCTGGAGGAGACCCTGCGGGCCTTTGAAAAGGCAAGGGACGACAGCCGCTTCGGCGCCCAGGCCATGCGGGACACCCTGATGATGCAGATCCTGATCCAGATCGGGCGGATGGCCCCCGCCGCTCCGGAGCGCAGCGAGCAGGCGGACCCCAAGATCCGCAAGGCCCTCTCCTATATCAACGAGCATCTGACGGAGGAGCTGGACGTGGAGACCCTGGCGGAGCAGGTCTATCTGAGCCGCTATCATTTTATGCGGCTTTTCAAGGCGCAGACCGGCAGCACCGTCCACGCCTATGTGCGGCAGAAGCGCCTGCTCTGCGCGGCGCGGCTGATCCGGGAGGGGGTCCCTGCCACAAAAGCCGCCGCGGACAGCGGCTTCGGGGATTACAGCGCCTTTCACCGGGCTTTCCGGGAGAGCTTCGGCATCAGCCCGGGACAGCTGAAGAAATGAAGGAAGGAAGAAAAAAGGCTGGGCTGCTCCAAATGAAAAAGAAAGAATGGAAAGAACGACCCCGCGGCCGAGACCGGCCGCGGGATCGAAACATGTGTTGGATAGAAATCGGAATATGGAGTTGTTTGAAATCCCCCTCCCTGTCATCCTGAGCTTTGCGAAGGATCTCGCCCCCGGCGCAAGGTTCGTATTCTCTCGCGTTTTGATAAACCCGCCTGGCGCCGACGAGATCCTTCGTCGGCTATGCCTCCTCAGGATGACAGCGCGGAGGGAGGCACGATGAGGGAGAAGGCCGGATCAGAGCAAGCAGAAAAACAGAAGCATCCGGCAGGCTTCTCCCTCACCTGTCAGCTGCGCTGACATCCTCCCTCGCTGGGGGAGGAACAGGCCTGGAGTCTTCCGTCCTGCCGTAGGGGCGATTCACGAATCGCCCGTGATCTGCATGTTCTGAGGGATCAATAGGCCTGTTCCACCACGATGATCTCGCCGGTGCTTTCATCCCGGAAGCGGAAGCGGCGCAGGTCGCCCTCACTCTTGCCTTTGCCGATGTAGGTAGCGGGCTTCCCGTCTTTGCCCAGGGGCCATTCGGAGTGCTGAGGCCAGCAGGGATAGCCCTTCTCGCTGCGAAATTCCTCCTTGATCCTGGAACGGATGGCCTTTTTCCGCTCTGTTTTCTTCATGGTATCGGGAAAAAGGGGAAGGATATGTTCCTGAATGTACATTTCCGCTTCTCCGCCGGAGAGGTATTCCGGGATCACTTCCAGAGCAAAGTCAAAGGCTTCCGTGTACTGCGGCAGGTGAGGAACCGTAGGGTCCACCTGATAGAAGAGGACCAACACCTCGTCATAAAACTTCAAAGCGCCGTGAGCGGTGCGTACGTTGTGCGTCATGAGGCGAAATTCATAGGTCAGCAGCTGTCGTACGGACTCGTACTTGGGCGGACAATCATAGGCCAGACTGGGGTCGGTCTCCGGAGCGAGAAGGTAGGAGAGACCCTCGTCGGAGTAAAAGATCTCGCCGGGCTTGCCCGGGTATGGGAAGGGATACTTCTGAAAGCTCCCGCCGCTTGCCTTGATCTGATCCACAATGCCCTGCAAAAAGGCGTTGATCTCCGGTTCTTTGTCATAGTGCTTGCGGAAAGTGAGAATGTCCATCTTCCCGTGCAGAAAATCCGAAACAGTCTGTCTGGCGTCCATTGGTGCAGCTCCTTTCTTGATTGTATCTACATTCAGCTTAGCACGCTCCCCCGGAAAAAACAAGACGGTTCTGTGTTCCCTGGGGGAGCAGAGATCCCCTATCGGCCTTCGGCCACTTCCCCCAAAGGGGGAAGCAGGCGTGAAACCAAAACAATGCCGCATCCTGTGGGATGCGGCATTGCGGTTTGTTGTGGAGAAATATCATTTGGGGTGCGCGGACTCCATCGAAGTGCGCAGATTGACGAGATGGTTTTTTGCCAGCTGAAGGGGAGAAATCGCAGGAATACTTTGTGTATTTCAAGATTTCGACACAAAAGATGGCGGAAAAGCAGCCGTCAAGATGGGTGCGGCGATGGGGTCGGCGTATCCCATCTTACTTCTCGTTCTTGATGGCAGCCTGTGCGGCGGCCAGACGGGCGATGGGAACGCGGAAGGGGCTGCAGGACACGTAGTCCAGGCCAACCTTGTGGAAGAACTCCACGGAGCTGGGATCGCCGCCGTGCTCGCCGCAGACGCCCAGGTGCAGGTCGGGACGGGTCTCGCGGCCAAGGGTCGCGGCCATCTTGATCAGCTTGCCGACGCCGATCTGGTCCACGCGGGCAAACGGGTCGTTCTCGTAGATCTTCTTCTCGTAGTAGGCGCCCAGGAACTTGCCGGCGTCGTCGCGGGAGAAGCCGAAGGTCATCTGGGTCAGGTCGTTGGTGCCGAAGGAGAAGAACTCGGCTTCCTTGGCGATCTCGTCCGCGGTCAGAGCGGCGCGGGGGATCTCGATCATGGTGCCGACCTTGTACTTCATGTTGGAGCCGGCCTCGGCGAGGACAGCGTCAGCAGCCTTCACGACCACGTCCTTGACGTACTTGAGCTCCTTGACTTCGCCCACCAGGGGGATCATGATCTCGGGAACCATGGTCCACTCGGGGTGACGGGCCTGGACGGCCAGAGCGGCCTTGATGACGGCGCGGGTCTGCATCTCGGCGATCTCGGGATAGGTGACGGCCAGACGGCAGCCGCGGTGACCCATCATGGGGTTGAACTCGTGGAGG
>JAFSMZ010000070.1:0-5246 GCA_017447685.1 Oscillospiraceae bacterium | reverse complement strand
TCTTCACTCTTCCCTCGTCGCTCTTCACTCCACTCCCCCTCTGTGCATAGAATGGCCTGATTCTGTGCACGGGGGGTATTTTTATGGACTTGTGGCGGATCCGTGGGGGAAGGAGACTGGAAGGCGAGTGCAGGGTCCAGGGCTCAAAAAATGCGGCGCTTCCGATCCTCGCGGCTTGTCTGCTCTGCCCCGGCACGGTGGAGCTGCGCCGGGTGCCGCGGCTTCTGGACGTGGACGCCGCGCTGCAGATCCTCCGTCAACTGGGCTGCCGTGTCCAGCAGCAGGGGGACCGGGTGTACATAGATGCTTCCCTTGTCTCCGGCAGTGCCATCCCCCGTCACCTGATGGAGCGGATGCGCTCTTCGGTCTTCTTCCTGGGTGCGCTGCTGGCCAGGACCGGCCAGGCGGCCCTCAGCCTTCCCGGCGGCTGCAAGCTGGGCAAACGGCCCATCGACCTGCATTTGAAGGCGCTGCGGGAGCTCGGGGCGGAGATCGAAGAAGAGGGCGAACAGATCTTCTGCCGGAGCTCTGGGATCACGGGACGGGAGATCCGTCTGCCTTTTCCCAGCGTGGGCGCGACGGAAAATATCCTGATGGCGGCCTGCGCCGCCCGGGGAGAGACGCTGATCTGCGGTGCCGCCCGGGAGCCGGAGATCCTGGCCCTGCAGGACTTCCTCCGCTGCTTGGGGGCCGAGATCCGCGGCGCGGGCAGCGATACCATACGTGTTTCCGCTTTTCATCCCAGATCCTCCCTTTGCTTTACGCTGCCTCCCGATCGGATCGCCTCGGCTACCCTTTGCTGTGCCTGCGCCGCCTGCGGGGGGGATTTGTGGCTGAAAGACTGCGACAGCGCGCATTTTTCTACCGTTCTCTACTTCCTAAATCAGGCAGGCTGTGATATAATGCAAAAGAATGACGGCCTGCGCCTGCGCTCGGCGGGAAAACTCCGGGCAGTGGGGCCGGTGGTCACCGCGCCCTATCCCGGCTTCCCCACCGACGCCCAGCCGCTGCTGATGGCGGCGCTGCTGCGGGCGGAAGGGGAGAGCCTCCTTCGGGAGACCATCTTTGAAAACCGCTACCGCCAGGTGCCGGAGCTCCGGAAGCTGGGCGCCCGGATCCGGCTGGAGGACAGGGATGCAAGGGTCCTCGGGGTGCGCATGCTTCACGCCGCGGATCTGGAAGCAACGGATCTGCGGGGCGGTGCCGCCATGGTGCTGGCAGCGCTCTGCGCCGAGGGGGAGACCCTGCTGCGGGACAGCGGTCATATCCGCCGCGGCTATGAGGATCTGAACGGCTGCCTGCAGCTTCTGGGGGCGGACTTATCATACGAAGGAGAAAAGCATGGCGTTTTCAATTAAAGGGATCAAGGTCCCGGAGGAGGAACTCAGCGGCTATATGCGGGCACGCCGCCGGGCATTCAGCGGTCCGCTGATGTTTGTGGTGGTGGTCGTGGCGGCTATCTTTGTGATGAGCATTTTCTTCCGGGTCGAGGATATTCGGGTGGTGGGAAACCAGCACTATACCGCGGAGGAGATCATTCGCGCCGTCGATATCGAAGAGGGCGACAATCTCTTTTTCTTTGACCGTTTTGCCGCCGTGGGCAGGGCCTTTTCCAAGCTTCCCTATATCGAAGCCGTAACGGTGGAGCGAAGCCTCCCCAATAAGGTCGTCATCACCGTGGAGGAGACCACAGCCCTGGCCTACCTGCCCCTGGGCGAAGAGAAGTGGACCCTGGACCATAACTGCAAGGTCCTGGGCAAGGCCGCTGAAGGGGAGGAGGAGAGCCTGCTTCCCGTGGTGGGCATGAAGGCCGGTACCCTTATGATCGGCGAGATCATGGAGACCGAAAGCGGCGAGACCGAATCGGTCGCCTATCTGGCTGAGGTCCTGGACCAGATCGAGGCCCGGGGCATGACCGACATGGTCACCCGCATCGATTTTTCCAACACCGACAGTCCGGAATTTGACTATGGCGGCAAGTATACCGTGGTGCTGGGCAAGCACGACAAGGTGGAATATAAGTTCGGCATGTTTGTAACGGTTCTGGGGATGCTGAAGGATGGCGACGTGGGCGTGATCGACGTTTCCAACGGCACCAAGGCCCATTTCAGCCCCAACTGAGCCTCTCAAGTGACAAAATGCTTACAAAAAAATAAAAAATCTATTGACCATGGCGTAAAAATGGTTTAAGATAGTCAGGAGCAATTATGCCTAAAAGAAGAAAAAACAGACATGACAATATACAGGAGGCAAAGGTTATGGATTTCAGAGCCGAAGCAGGTCCCGAAAATGTAGTGACCCTGAAAGTGGTCGGCGTCGGCGGCGCCGGCAACAATGTTGTGAATCGCATGGTGAAGGCCGGCACCCAGGGTGTTGAGTTCATCGCCATCAATACGGATAAACAGGCCCTCGCGGTCTCCAATGCCGACCAGAAGCTGCAGATCGGTGAGAAGATGACCCATGGTCAGGGCGCCGGCTCCGATCCCGAGATCGGCAAGCGCTCCGCTGAGGAGAGCCGCAACAATATCGCCAAGTGCATCGAGGATGCGGACATGGTCTTTATCACCGCCGGTATGGGCGGCGGCACCGGCACCGGCGCTGCTCCCACCGTGGCGGAGATCGCCCGGGAAGCGGGCGTCCTCACCGTCGGTGTGGTGACCAAGCCCTTCAAGTTCGAGGGCAAGCGCCGCATGGACCAGGCCAATGCCGGCATCAAGGAGCTGCTGGGCCGGGTGGACTCCCTGCTCATCATCCCCAACGACCGCCTGAAATATGCCACCGATCAGAAGGTCACCCTGGCCAATGCCTTTGAGATCGCCGATGATGTGCTGAAGCAGGCCGTCACCAGCATCTCCGATCTGATCAAGAACACCGGCTTCATCAACCTGGACTTCGCCGATGTCACCTGCATCATGAAAGACGCGGGCTTTGCCCACATGGGCGTGGGACATGCCGCCGGCAAGGGCAAGGCGGAAGACGCCGCCCGCATGGCCGTGGCCAGCCCCCTCATGGAGACCTCCATAAACGGCGCCAGGGGCGTGCTCATCAACATCACCGGCTCCGAGGATATGGGCCTGGAGGATGTGGAAGCTGCCGCCAACCTGGTCCAGGAGGCCGCCCACCCCGACGCCAACATCATCTTCGGCGCCACCTTCGATCCCAGCATGCAGGATGAGATCCGCGTCACCGTCATCGCCACCGGCTTTGAGGAAAAGCCCGCCGAGGGTGAGCAGCCTGCCGAGGAGAAGAAGGCCGCCGCCGCTCCTATCAATCCCGTGCGTCCCGCTGCCAAGCCCGCCGGCCTGTTCTCCGGCGCTGCCGAGAAGGCCGCTGCCGCCGCCGCGGTTCCCCCTCCGCTGGAGGAGGAGACCGAGACCGACGCTCCCGAGGATCCCTTCGACAGCATCTTCAAGATCTTCAATACCAAGTGAGCCAGGCTTCTGCCTGATAGAACTCAGAAAGCTCCCTTTCAAGGGAGCTTTCTGTTTTGGAAGGAGTCCATCATGATCCAGCGCACCGTCAGGATACTGCGCCGCACGGGTCTGCTTTATCTGGAACGGCAGATCCCCCGGTCTTCGGCGGCGATGGCCTATTATCTCACCATGTCGCTCTTTCCGCTGATCATCTGCCTGTATGCGCTGCTGGGCAAAAGCTATCAGCAGATGTCCCGGGTGCTGGAGCTTGCGGACCATGTTCTGCAGCCGACCACTACCCAGTATCTCAAAAGCTTTCTTCTGTATGTGGCCAACAATCCCAGCAAGACCATGGTAGTAGCGGCCATCCTGCTGCTGCTCAGCTCCGCTTCCGCGGCGGTGCGGGTGCTGCACCAGGGTCTGCGGGAGATTCACGGCTGCAGCGAGGGACGGCGAGCGGGGCTGCGCAGCTGGCTCTTCAGCTTCCTGTTTTCCCTCGCCTTTATCGCGGTGCTGCATTTCGGCATCCTGGTGATGCTCACGGGGCAGAGCTTTTTGGAACTGCTGGAGCGGCTGTTGCCCGTACTGCCGATCAGCCGCGCCTGGAACTGGATGCGCTTTCTGGTCCTGGGAGGACTGGTGTTTCTGGTCCTCTGGGCGGTGTATGCGCTGTCCGGTTTCCGTCTGCGGCAGGATCGGCCTTCCGCTCCCGGAGCCTTTGCCGGAACCCTGGGCATCGTGCTCATGAGCGGTATCTTTTCCAGCTTCATCGCGGTTTCCGCCCGTTATCCCCTGGTATATGGTTCCCTGGCCTCCATCATCCTGCTGATGTTCTGGCTCTTCCTCTGCTGTCAGATCCTCTATACCGGCGAGGCGCTGAACGAGGCGATCTTCCGGGAAAGGCAGATGCGGGAAAACAAGGAGCCCGGGGAAAAGCAGCCGGCGAAAGAAAAAGACGCGGGAAAGAAGCAAGGGCGAAACCGGCTGTAAGCGTCAGCATTTTCATCAACACAATGAGACGGATCATTCCGTCTCTTTTTTTGTGACTACAGAACAGTAAAGCGATAGACTATTGAAAAATATGTATACATATGATAAACTCGGTATAGACAAAAAATGACAGGTTGAGGCGGCAGGACAAGGCGGACTGTTCCAGGAGAGGGCGGCCCTGAAGGCGCTTCGGATCGAACGGAAACAGAAGGAGAGGGAAGGGGGAAAAGCCATGCGCGAGATCGACGATCGCTACCCGGAATATGCACGCCCCTTTGAGCCCTTGCGGAGAAGAACGATCCGCGCCCGGCTGACCGGAAATGAGGCGGCTCTGTACCAGCGCCGGGTTTCCCGGATGAACCAGATGCGCAAGTATTTCACTACCAGCGTCGTCACCCTCATCACCATCCTCATCCTGATCAATCTTCCGGAGCCTCCGGTGATCGACCCGCTTCCTCCACCGGAGGAGACGCCGATAGTCCTCCCCACGCCTACCCCGGCTCCGCCGCCAAGCCCCTTACCCAGCCCGGTGCCAAGCACAACGCCGGTAGAGTCTCCCACTCCGGCGCCGAGCCCCTTGCCCAGCCCGGACCCGACGCCTACACCCACCCCGACGCCGCCGCCTGCGCCGACGCTGACGCCTACGCCTGTCCCTACGCAAAAGCCCCCGGCGCCGCCGGCGCCCACTCCTACGCCCACGGCGATGCCCCCTGCGCCTACCCCGACTCCGACGCCAACGCCGACACCCACGCCGACGCCGACGCCCCCTGCGCCTACCCCGACTCCGACGCCAACGCCGACGCCCACGCCAACGCCCACGCCGACGCCCACGCCCACGCCGCC
>JAFSMZ010000016.1:0-62654 GCA_017447685.1 Oscillospiraceae bacterium | reverse complement strand
GTGATAAAAAGTTCGGCGAATTCGTACAATCTGCGAATTCGCCGAACATTTTCTTGAATTCATGCTCCAAAATGCCGGGAGGGGCGAGCCCCTCCCCTACGGTGCTGACAGAGCTAAGCGCTTATTTTGCAACACGCCCTTGTTCTATCCGGGGACTTGCCCGCATATGCTGTCTGCGGGGGTGATCGGATGGCCAAGGAAGAAACGGCGCAGCTGCCGGCGCTGCCCCACGGCCTGCGCCTGGAGGGCCGGGAAAGGCTCAGCATCACGGGGGTGCAGGACGTTTCCGGCTTTGATGAGGGTACCGTCCTGCTGGAGACCGGCCTGGGAGAGCTCTGCATCCGGGGGGAAGGCCTGCACATCGAACGGATCGACCTGAACACCGGGGCTCTGGAGCTGCACGGCAGAGTCCGGGAGCTGAGCTATGAAGAACCCACCCGGGGCGGCCTGCTGTCCCGTCTTTTCTCCTGAGATGGGAGTCCGTCCATCCGCTCAGGCCCTGGAGCTGCTGGGCGCGCTGCTGCTGGGCCTGGGACTCGGCCTGGGCTATGACCTGCTGCGGCCCCTCAGGCACAGACTCGGAAAGCGCAGCGAGAACCTGCTGGACCTGCTTTTTGCCCTGCTTGCGGGAACGGCTGCCTTCCTCCTGGCGATGAGCAGGCAGGCGGGGCGTACCGGCCTGTGGGACCTGAGCGCCACGCTGCTGGGTTTTCTGCTCTATCTCCATGCCCTGAGCCCCGCGGTGCTGCCGCTGCTGGAGCAGGGGTATCAGGTGATGTTCAACACCATTCGTTTATTTAGAAAAATTGAAAAAATCTGTGGAAATCTGCAAAAAAAATCTTTCCAAACCCGGAAGAATGGATTATTATGAAACGGTAGGTTCGGCCTTCGGACTGCCGCAAAAGGAGGTCGGAAGCATGCCGGGCCCCTGGGGGATCGTTCGGATCGTCATTACTCTGCTGTTGGTCTATTCGCTGCTGTGCTTTGCCCGGGCGGGCAGGACACTTGCGGAAATGGAGCGCACAGCCGCCCGACTGGAAGAGGAGCGGGAACTGCTGGAGCAGGAGCAGGCGGAATGGAAGCTGCGTCTGCTGCAGCGGGACAGCCCCGAGCAGGTGGAGGCGCTGGCCCGGCGAGAGCTGGGCATGGTGATGCCGGGAGAGATCGTATTTCTATTTACGCAAGAGGAAGAAGCCAATTCGGTACAGACAGAGAGGGACCCTTTATGCCACTGGAAGTAGGAACTATTGTAGAAGGAAAAGTTACCGGGATCACCAAGTTCGGCGCCTTTGTGGCCCTTCCCGAAGGGAAGAGCGGCCTGGTGCATATCTCCGAGATCGCCAACAGCTTTGTCAGTGACGTGCACGAGCACGTCCAGATGGGACAGACGGTGAAGGTCCGGGTCCTGAGCGTCAGCGAGGAGGGGAAGATCAATCTCTCCATCAAACGCGCCCAGGAGCAGAGCCCCGCGCCGGCCGGCCGGGAGAGTTTCCGGCGGAGCAATCCGGCGCCCCACGCTGCGCCTGCCCCCAGACCAGCCGCGGAGCGCGTGGCCGCCGACGGACCCAGCAGCAATGTGGAGTTTGAGGACAGGCTGAAGAAATTCATGCAGGAGTCGGACAGCCGCATTGCGGATAACCGCATCTATGCCGATCACCGCAGCCGGAACCGCCGGCGCTGAGGATGGCGTTTCATCGGGGCCGGAGCTTCTCCGGCCCTGGTTGAACACAGGGAGTGCCTTCGGCGCTCCTTATATTTTGTAAGTGGATGGGTGGACCGCGCCGAGAAAAGGACGCCGCCGCCCAGCCAAAAGGAGAGAGACATGACAGACTTCGGAACTCTGTACGAGGCGAAACGCAGCACGGCGGAGGATCTGGCAGCCCGGGTGGAGAGCGGATGGCTCATCGGCATGGACGCCGCTGTGGCCGGCGCGCCCTGCATCCTGGAAGCCCTGGCGGAGCGGGCCAGGAAGGATGAACTGAAGGGCGTGCGCATCCAGACCCTGCTGGACGTCTACCCCTATCCCTTTTATGCGGACAACAGCCTCTTCGGAAAGCTGACCGGCGAGGCCTGGTTTTCCGGCGGCGGCGCCCGCAAGGCCGTGAACGCGGGCTTTGCGGACACCATTCCCAACTACTACCGGGATTGCCCGGGCCTGATCCGCAAGGGCGGGGACTATGACCTGTTCATTGCCTCCGTCTCCCCCATGGACAAGCACGGCTACTTCAGCCTCGGCGCCACCTGCTCCTATTCCCCGGCCATGCTGGAAAAGGCCAAACGGGTCTTTTTGGAGGTCAACGACCGCCAGCCCCGGGCCGTCTGCGGTGGACAGATTCACATCAGCCAGGTGGACGGCTTTGTGGAGACCAGCTATGCCCTGCCGGTACTGCCCCCCACCAGGCAGGACGATATCAGCCGGCAGATCGGCGGCCTGATCGCAGAGCGGATCGACGACGGCTCCTGCATCCAGCTGGGCATCGGCGCCATTCCCGACGCGGTGGGCGCGGCCCTGACGGCAAAGCACGACCTGGGCATCCACACGGAGATGTTCACCGATTCCATGGTGGAGCTGATCCAGTGCGGCGCGGTGAACAACAGCAAAAAGCAGATTTACCGGGGCCAGAGCGTGACCACCTTTGCCTTCGGCTCCCAGCGGATCTACGACTATATCGACGATAACCCCGGCATCGCCATCCTGCCGGTGGACTATGTGAACGACCCCAATGTGATCTGTCAGAATGACAACATGATCTCCATCAACGCCGCCCTGGAGGTGGACCTCTGGGGTCAGGTCTGCGCGGAGAGCGTGGGCACAAAGCACATGTCCGGCACCGGCGGCCAGGTGGACTACGTCCGGGGCGCCACCCAGTCCCGGGGCGGCAAGAGCTTTATCGCCTTCTCCTCCACCACCAAGAACGACACCATCAGCAAGATCAAGTCCACCCTGACCTCCGGCGCGGTGGTCACCACCAGCAAGAACGACGTGGACTACATCGTTACCGAGTTCGGCGTGGCCCATCTGCGGGGCGAATCCCTGGCCAGCAGAGCCAGACAGCTCATCGCCATCGCCCATCCCAATTTCCGGGACGAGCTGCGCTTCGAGGCCAAAAAACGGGGTATCCTCATCTGATCTTGATCCGCAGAAACAGAAATACCAGTATAAAAAACAGGAGTAACTGCTGCAGTTACTCCTGTTTTGTCTTTCCTGTCCGGATCCGCGTTACAGGAAGGGATCGATCACTTTCGGAACGGGAAGCAAAGCGGCTCTCTTCAGAAGCCACGCCGAAGTGTCCTTCACAAAAGCGTCTGCCCGCTCCTGTGTCAGGTATCGGTACTCCCTGTGAAGGTCGCCATGCTCCCCGCTGCGATAAAAACCGCATATGTATTGACGCCTGTCGTCAAACGCGTTTCTGGCGAACATGTCCATCAAATCGTTGTCAAAGCCGGCTGCATTCTCATAAACCGAAAACGCAGGGAAGTCCGGATGCTTTTCCAGATAGAGAAAATCAAGATCGTACCAGTCTTCTTTTGCCGTCTCGATCAATTGGCGCTTGTCCTCGGCGTAGGCCGCGGGATGGTCTCTTTTCAGCGTGGAAAGGATCTCCTCAGACCATCGGACGTCGGTCAGCAGGTGGATATAATAGCCGAGAAAGAAGGAATACTCCCTTAAACTGTATGCCCGGATCAGGCTTTCGCTGAAATACTGTCTGCAGAAGGAGTCCACGTCGATGACACGGCCCGACTCCGTCTTTTTGTAGAAATGCGTGACCGTTTTCGGCGGATGAAACTCCGTCCAGCTCGAATTGGGAACGCCGCTGTCCGGAGCGATATTTCCCATGACAAATGCCGTTTCGTCAATCGGGCGGAGCTGCTTCCGGAGTTCGTCCGCAATTCTGAGATGGATCATCCACGATGCCATGTTCGGATCTCTCCCTTCCTCATAACCAAAGAGCGCCTTGCGCGGCGATGATACCATTGCTGAAGCAAGCGCCGATTTCCGCTTCGGTAAGGCAAAGGGAGGCGGCTTCTTTCCGAAGCGCCTCCCTTCACAGGGCTCTTTCCTGCAGAGCCTTAAGAACACATTCAGCCCTCCGGGCCGTAGATCAGTTCCCGGATCCGCTCGGCCTCAAACTGGAAGTCACAGCGGGCAGGCTCCCCGGGAATGCGCAGGGGAACGGTCATCTGCTCCGCCGTAGAGCCAAGGAACTTCGGGGCCCGGAGCAGCAGGGCCGAGATCTGCTCCTTGCTCAGATTGGTGTGGATCAGGGGAAGGACGGTGTCCGCCAAAGCGTCCAGTTCCTTCAGGCTCAGCCCCTTGACCTTGTTCATGGCGGCCTGGATGGCGTGGCGCTGACGCTCCACCCGGTGCCAGTTGGAATCAATGCTGCGCAGACGGCAGTATTTCAGGGCAAGCTCTCCGTCCAGATGATTCACGCCCTCGACCAGATGACGGTGGAACTGGTATTGCCTGTCGATGGCCCAGGCCTCTGCCTGGGTGAGTTCCACGTCAATGCCCCCGATGACGTCGATGATCTCAATGAAGGATTCAAAATCCACATGGGCATAGCCGGTCATGTCCATCAAAAAGTAGTCCCGGAAAAGGCTGAGCATGTATTCCGGGCCGGCCCAGCGGAAGGCATGGGTCAGCAGGTCGATGTCGTGGTCCGGAACGGGAACCATGATGCCGCGCTCAAAGCTGATGAGCTTCACCTCTCCGTTGGAGAGGTTCAGAGAGATGACCTGGATAGCGTCGGCCCGGCCGGGATCGTGGCCATAGGGAAGCCGCTCGTCCGTGCCCAGCAGCAGAATGTTGATCACATCCTTATCTGAGAACACATCTCCCTCCGGGGGCGCATCCGAGGTCTCAATGATATTCCCGGACTCCTTTTCCTTGCGGGACTCCTCTTCCAGGAGCTCCTTTTCCTCTTCTGTGAACTGGGGGTGGGCGTAGGTGCCGGAAGGGGTATAGGAGATCTTGTCAAGCTTCTGGTCCAGATAGCGGGAGAACAGAAGACAGCCGATCAGGGCGATGACCAGCAGGGCCAAAAGGATCCCGCCCACAATCCATATCGTCTTTTTCCTGTTTTTCATATTCAGTATCCTCTCATGCAACGGCAAAAGAAAGGGCCGGAAAGCCGGGCCGTGTTGTCTTGCGGACACGGCGCAGTGCCTGCAACAGCGGGACGAGGCTTCGTCCGGCAGCCGGTCCATTATACAAAAAAAGATCCTGTCTTGTCAATTCCGCTTCCGGCCAGGTGGGTTCAGACCCGCCTTACAGAAAGAACTTCCTGTGCAGGGAGCGGCGCAGCGGCGGGGAGAGGCCGATGATGATGAGCATCGTTCCCAGGAGAAACAGAACGGTCAGGGGGTATAAACTCCACCAGAGCATGGGCAGGGAAAAGCTCACATGCAGCAGGAACTCGATCAGCAGACAGAGCCCGCCCAGCGCGATGATGCCTCCGCCCAGAATGAAGAGCGCGCGATGCCGCTTTTCCCCCACGGTATAGCGGAGAAGAACGATCATGGCTTCCACAAGCAGCAGCAGGGCGCCGCCTGCCGGAAAGGCAAAGGACAAAAACCAATGCCCGCCGGTCTTCAGAGAGATGTAGAGAGCAAGACCCAGGGAAACCGCCATGGAGATGGGAAAGAACACCGCGGGATTGCGGCGGGAAAACCAGAGAGGCAGGCAGACCCAGACATAGAGGGTCAGCAGCCCGAAGCAGACATAGCCGCTCCAGGTCACGGCGCGGTCAAGCTTCAGATCCACCAGCAGGCAGATCAGGGCGGGCAGCAGAAACAGAAAGCTCAAAACAAAGAGTATGGCCTCGTGGCTCACGGCCTCCGGCTCAGTATAGCGGGGGTAGGGGGAAGGCTCTTTTTCCTCCTGCAGATCCGGGTGCCAGACCCGCAGGGAGCAGAGCGGGCAGCGTTCCACGCCTTTTTGCAGCTCTACGCCGCAGCGCGCACAGTACATGACATGCACCTCCGTAGTTGGCGGATTATTCTTTTGCGTTGGATTCGATCCGGACGGCAAAGCCCTGCTTCACGAGAGCGGTGAAGAAATGCCGCTCCAGGCTGGGCTCCACGGTGTTGCGCACCAGATTCACATAGGTCCTGCCCCGCCAGCTGGTAACAGAGCAGTTGTAGGGGGAACTGGCCTGGGAGCCCAGGACGAATTCCACCCGCGTCACATAGGGGGCCATGGCCTCCGGCAGGCGGACCTGGCCCAGATTGGAGAGGGAGAGGGATGCCACCCGCTCGCCGATGCTGTCAAACACCAGACGCATGATGACGCTCTTGAGGCTCAGCGGCACGATCTTCAATAGAGGATTGGCCTCGTCGTTCACATTGGGGGTGAAGATGGCGCGCATGTTCTTCTCGGTGATGGTGAGCTTCATCTGATAGTGGACGATCTTCACCAGCTCCTCGAAGCTGTAGTCTCCCAGGCGGGGGTCCACGCCGATGTTGGCCACCGCCACGAAGTTGCGCAGGGTATCGCCGCCGTAGAGCTGGCGGAGATTCACCGGGATCTGGACCTTCACAGGGCGCCGGTGCCGCCGGTGAGGCTGTTCCACGGCCTGCATGTCCAGCAGCGCCTGGAGCAGCACCGCGGTGAGATAGGCCGTCACCGTGACGCCCAGCGCCTTGGCCCGGGCGAGGAGGGCATCACTCTCCAGAATGCCGCAGGTCACGTGCAGGAAGCGGTCCGGCTCCAGCCGGCCCTTGGGGCGGTAGACATCGCGGCTGTCCCGGGGAGCGGCCACAGGGCCGGCGTTGTCCTGAAAGCGGTCTTCAAACTCCGAGCGACGGGGCGCTTCCGCAAGATCCCGGATGCCTTCTTCGGCGGGGATCTCCACCCGGTACCGCAGCCGGACGTACTCCGCCGCCAGGTTTTTGGCGAAGACAAGGCCGCCGGTGCCGTCGGTAACGGCGTGAAAGTATTCCACCGCCATCCGGTCCCGGTAGTAGAGGACCCGGATGGCGCAGCTGCGCACGTCAGAGAGCGTCATGCCCACAAGAGGCTGGGCGCTGTCCTCCCGCACCCGGGGAAGCTCCGCAAGCTCCTCCAGATAGTACCAGAAGGCGCTGCGCCGCAGGCGGACGCAGATGGAGGGGAAACGGGGCGCCACACGGTCCAGCGCCTGCTGGAGCAGGGCAGGGTCCACCGGGTCCGGGAAATTCAGGGAGATGCGAAAGGCATTGCTCCAATGCCTGCGCAGGGAAGCGGGGAAGATGAGCGCGGCGTTGTCCAGCCGCATCCAGCGCAGCTCCCGTTTGCTTTCCACCATGGCTACGCCTCCTTTCCAAACTGGAATGATCATATTGAAGTATAACCCCAAAAGGGGGGCCGCGTCCAGTCTTCCTTGACAGAAAGAGAGGGGCGGCGTATGCTGATAGAGAAGTCCCCAGAAGCGTAGAGAGAAGAAAAAGGAGTAGAGAGAGCGATGAGCGAAGAGATCAAATGCGGGAAATACCGGCATTTTAAGGGCAAAGAATACGAGGTGCTGGGACTTGCCACCCATTCCGAGACGGAGGAGACCATGGTAGTCTACCGGCCGCTTTACGGGGAAGGGAAGCTCTGGGTCCGCCCGGCCGCCATGTGGAACGAGACTGTGGAGCGGGACGGGAAAACATACCGGCGCTTTACCTATATCGGGGACGAGCCATGAACGCCTTTTTGGAAGTGGATGTGCATAACATGACGAAAGTACAAGCCGTGACGGCGATAGACGCAGCCCTGCGCCGGGCTGACGCGGGGGTCTACCGCATCCGGGTGATCCACGGCTACCACGGGGGCACGGTGCTGCGGGACGCGGTGCGTGCAAGGTATGCCGCGCACCCCAAGGTCAGGCGCATCGAGCTTGGCCTGAACCCGGGGGAGACGGACCTGATCCTGCGGGAGCTCTGAATGGAAGACCATAGAGAAAGAGATACAGCGGATCCGCTTGTTTGCGGATCCGCCGCATTTTCATGTTGCTTGATCCAATGTGCGGAGACGGGCTGCGCTCAGCCGATCTCGATGTGAATGTCGCCGGTGCTCGTGGTGATCTTGCACTTGCCGCCGGAGACGGTCTCGGGCACGTGGATATTTCCTGTGCTGCTGCGGACGAGGAAGATCTTTTCCGTGAGGAGCGTACCGTGGACGTCACCGGTATCGGTGCTGATGAGAAGCTCTCCGGCGTCGCAGTCCTCCAGGCGCACATCGCCGGTGCTCCGCTCCACGGAGAGAAGGCCGGAGACCAGCACCCGCTCCAGACGGAGCTCCCCGGTATCGCCCGTGGAGGTGAAGCTTTCACAGCTTACCTCGCTCAGGATCACTTTGCCGGTGGTGACGCTTACGTTCAGGTCTCCCGCGCAGGCGACGGAGCGCAGCTCGATCCTGCCGGTGTCGGTGGAGAGGGCAAGCGCCCCCGCGGAGAGCGCTTCCAGCCGGACATCCCCCGTGCTGGTCTCGATGCTGATAGGCCCGGAGGATGAGGCGCGGCAGTCCACGTCCCCGGTATCAAGGGTAAAGCGGATGCTCTCAAAGGCAAAATCCCCGGGGAGAAAGACGCCTCCCGTGTCCTCGTCGAGGGAGAGGGCGGCATAGTCCCTCTCGGGCAGATAGACCGTGATCCGGGGCTTTTCCACAGGGCCGAAGGAGAAGGAAACGGCATCGCGCCAGGTCCCCTGATCGCTCAGCTCGATGGTAAGCGTATCTCCCTCCACGGAGGCGGAGACTTTCCGCTTTTCCCTCACCGCGTAGTCCACACGGCAGACGCCGTCCGACCCGGGGAGGAAGCGGATCTCCTCCGTATCGGAGCTGATGTGGATGTTCCGAAAGCTTTCGGCGATCTCAAGACTGCCGGTCTCCAGCTTCACGGTGCCGAAAGCGTTCAGATCCCAACGGTGGAGGGCAAGCTCTCCCACGAAGAGCAGTCCCCCCAGCAGGATCAGGATGAGCCCGATGATGAGCCAGGCTTTGGATGTTTTTCTCATGATTACTTCTCCTTTCTGAGAAACAGGGATTTGACCCGAAGAGCGATCTTCCCCGTCAGAACGACGGCGCCTTTGGAGGCTGCCTTACAGCCAAAGAACAGAAAGACGGAAAGCCCCGCCAGGGCCAGCCCCGCGCCGATGGCCAGCAGTCCGTTGGAGCTATCTCCCCGGAAAAGGGACAGGATCCCCGCAGCCACAGCGCCCAGGGCGCTCACCGCCAGGGCCAGCTCCGCCGCCCAGAGGCAAAGGATCAGGGACCAGAGCACGATGTACACGGAAAGCAGGACCGCAAAGGCGGCAAGGAGCAGGGGAAACCACAGCGGAAAGCCCAGCACCAGCAGCACCATCTCCCAGACGGGCATCCTTCCCCGGGGCTTGATCCGCTCCCGGACCAGAGCGGGCAAAGGGGTCTCCGCCAGGATCTGCGCGGCGATCTCCTCCACAGGGCCGAGCTGGGCCACGGCCGCTTCCTCGCTCAGGCCTTCTTCCATCCGGTCGTCGATGCTCTCGCCGTAAAAGGCCAGGCGCTCCCGCAGGTCATCTGCGGGAAGGCCGGAGAGCGCCTTCTCCAGCCGCGAGAGATATTGCTGTTTATTCATACTGTCCCTCCCTGGTCACAAAATGGTAGATCGCCAGGATCTCTTTCCAGTCTTCCTTGAAATCCTCCAGCCGTCGGAGCCCGGCACCGGTGATATGGTAATACTTTCGAAGCCGCCCGTCGTGCTCCGCGCTGCGGACCGTGAGCTGTTCCGCCGCCTCCAGCCGCTTCAGGATGGTATAGAGCGTGGACTCGGACATCTCCAGATAGGGCTTCATATCCTTGATGATCTGATAGCCGTAGGAATCTTCGTTTTTGATGGCGGCCAGAACGCAGAGGTCCAGCAGACCGCGCTTGAGCTGAATGTCCATAGAATACCTCCCCTTGCGGAATACATCGTATCACGAAGTATAGGGTCTGTCAAGCACGGACTGCCCGCAAAACGAAAAAACCTGGGAAAAGGTCAGTTTCCCGGCGGCGATCCCTCCTTTTTCCTTGCATTTCGACAGAAGCGTGATAAAATAACTCTGTTGTGCATTGTGAAGATGCAGGTCCTGCGCCCTTCCTGCAAGGGAGAGGACAAGATCCAGGAAAGCGGTTGGAGAAGATGATGAGACGGATCAAGAACCTGTTGTGTCTGGCGCTGGCGCTGTGCATGCTGCTGCCGGGACTGCCCGCTGCCTTTGGGGAGGAGCCTGACGAGGCCCTTCCGGAGGACAGCTTCGGCATCGAGTTTCCGGAGGACGAGCGCTTTGACGGAAAAACCTGGGAGCAGGTGGTGGAGGAGTTCCTGCAGAGCTGGGGCGCCGATCCCGACAGCGTTGGCCTGGGCTACTACAACACCGTCACCGGGGAGGAGCAGTACTGGAACGGGGACAAGTACATGGTCTCCGGCAGTATGTACAAGGTGCCGCTGAACATGGCCTATGCCGCCAAGGTGGCCAGCGGCGAGATGGACTGGGACACCACCATCGGCGCCTTCTCCTATGAGAGGCTGCTGGAGGGCTCCATCGTCCACTCCGACAATGAGTTTGCCAAGATCCTCTGGGACCACCTGGGCAACGGCCGCTACCGCACCTATCGGCGGGTCATCGCCCCCCTGATGGGCGAGGATCCGGATACGGTGGACGCCAAATACTATGAGAACAATTTCTTCACGCCCCGGCAGATGATCTTCTGCCTGCGGGAGCTCTATGAAAACCAGGAGAACTACCCCCGCATCATCGAGACCATGCAGCGGGCGGAGCCCACGGAGTACTTCAAACGCCGGGAGAGACGCTTCAACATCGCCCACAAGTACGGCTTTCTGCAGGAGACCTATCACCTGTACATGAACGACTGCGCCGTCGCATTTACGGACGATCCCATCGTGTTTGTCATGTTCACGGACAATACGGTCCACGCCTATGACGTGATGGCGGACTTCTGTACCCTGATGTGCGACTATGCTCAGTATCACCACGCCCTGCGTCTGGCCCGGGAGGCCGTGGAGGCGGAGCGGCAGCGGCTGGAGGAGGAACGCCTGGAGCAGGAGCGCCTGGAGCAGGAGCGGCTGGAGCAGGAAAGACTGGCCCAGGAGCAGCAGGCACAGACCGTGCCGGAGACCTCCCAGAGCGCCGCCCCCGCCCAGACGCCTTCCGTGAGCGAGAGCCAGGCCCCCCGGGAGGAGGACCGGAGCCCGGAAACTCCGGAGGAGCCGCAGAAGAAGGGACTTAGCCTCACTTCCTTTGCCGCCATCGGCGCTGCGGTGCTGGCCATGGCGCTGGCGCTGGCGGCCCTTTCCGCCATCGCAAAGCGGTTTCGGGTGCGACGCGGCTTTTTCCTGGTGCTGGCGGTGCTGCTGAGCCTTGGCGCCCTGGCACGGATCGCCTGGCCGGCCTTTGAGACCGCCCGGGACAAGCCCAAGGGAGATCCGCAGGAGACCGTGATCAACTTCCTCGGCGCACTCAGCCGGGGAGATTATGCAGAGGCCTATGCCCGCATGGACTATGTGGAGACCCTGGGCCTGGACTATCAGCCCCAGCGGGAGAGCCAGAAGCAACTCTTTGACGCCATGCGCAGGACCTTTTCCGCGGAGCTTTACGGAGACTGCACGGTGAACGGAGACCGGGCCTATCAGCAGGTGAGCTGCCGCTATCTGGATGTGGACAAGCTCAACACCGAGGCCAAAGGCCAGGCGCTCATCTATATCAGCCGCTATGTCAGCAGCCACTCGGTGGGGGACCTGTACAACGAAAGCGGCAACTACCGGCCGGAGCTGATGTGGGAGGCCTGGGACCATGCCATGCTGGAACTGCTGCAGCACCCGGACGACTATCGGAGCTCAGCCGGGGTCCAGCTGGAGCTGCGCTGGCATGACGGCGCCTGGCATGTGGTGCCGAATGACAAGCTCCTGCAGCTGCTGACCGGCGGCATCGATGTGACGGAGGAGGGAGCGGCATGAGCAGAGACCAGGATCTGGACCTGGACGCCATCCTGGCGGAATTCCACGGCCAGGAGGAGCAGGCCCGGCCGGTGAAGAGACCGGAACCCCCGAAGCCCGTGAGCCGCAGAGAGCTGCGGGAAGAGGCGGAACGGCAGACGGCCGCGGAAAGACCCGCTCCTCCCGAGGAAAAGACCGTCCTCTTCGAGCCCTTGCCGGCGGAGCGCCCCGCGCCAAAGCCGCATGGGGCTGCCGCGGCGCCGGCTCCGGCGAAGGAACGGCGGACTGCGGAAGAGCCGCGAAGAAAGACGCCTGCCGCCCCGGCGCGGGAGCCGGCGGAAAAGCCGGCAAAGCCGCGGCCCGCGGCAAGGCCGCAGACAAAACAAGAGCAGAGGCCCGGAACGGCCTTTGCCCTGATGTTCCTGGTGTTGCTGCTTCTTGCGGCGGCGCTGACGGGTCTGATGCGCTGGAGCCGTCTGGTGGAGGAGGCTGCCAAGCCCCAGCCGCCCCAGGAGATCCGCATGAGCCTGGGGGAGGACCTGGAAGCCCTCCTGGACGAGGAAGCGGCGTCAAGTCGATAGTTTTGAGATTTGAGTTTTGAGAGAGCAGCGGTTCTTCTCAAAACGGAAAACTGAGCAATAAAACAGCAGGGGACTTCACACAGGTCCCCTGCTGTTTTATTGCCTCTTTGAAAGGGCTTTTTCCAGGAAGCGGGCGTTGTCGATGACAAAGCGCTCGTGCTCGCCTTCGCCGATGAGCTCGTCTCCCGCCCAGGCGCGGACGGCGAAGCGGAGCTTCCGGCGGTCCACGGCGATGAGCTCGCTTTCCGCCCGAACGGTGAGCCCGATGGGGGTCACCGCCAGGTGGGATACCTCCAGCCTTGTGCCCACCGTGCCCTGACCTTCGGGAAGGAAGGGCTGGACGGAGCTTGCGGCGGCCTGTTCCATGAGGGCCAGCATGGCCGGGGTGGCAAAGACCGGGAGCAGTCCGCTGCCCATGGCGGCGGCGGTGTTTTCCTCGGTGACAAGGGTTTCGGCAAGGCCCTTCAGGCCGATGGGAAGAGCGTCCATGTTCGAGTCCTCACTTTCTTTTCAGAAATCCCAGAAGGCCCCTGCGCTCCGGCTGCTTTTCCGGGGCGGCCAGGTCGGTCCAGGCTGCGGGGCCCAGATACTTCAGCACCGCCACCTGGGGCTCCATGTCCTCGGAGACGGTGAACACATCGGTGTCATAGCGGTGGATGAACTCCGGCGCGTCGAAGTACTTGATGAAATCCTCCACGCTCTCCAGCCGGTGGGCGCCCCGGTTCTGGTCCCGGTAGTGCATGGGGATGATGACCTTGGCCATGATCTCGTCCGTGGCCCGCTTGGCCTCCTGAGAGGGCAGAGCTGTGGCGGAGCCGGCGCAGATCATGCACACGTCCGCCCCGAAGAGTCGGGAGATCTGCCCGCCGTCAAGCTGGGTGCCCAGATCTCCCATGTGGACCAGCTTGAAGCCGTCGGCCTCCAGAATGTGGATCCTGGTAAAGCCCCGCCAGTTGCCCATTTTGAACTCATGGGGCGCGGTGAGGGCGGTGACGGTGAAGGGGCAGTCGCTCTCTGGCCGGCCGGAGAGAGTGACGCCCTCCCGGTAGTTGTGGCCGAAGTGCTCATGGCTCACCAGCACCATATCCGCCTGCAGACGCAGCTTGGGGTAGCCCGCGGTATAGTCGCTGTTATAGGGATCGATGATGATGGTGTAGCCCCTGTGCCGGATGGCAAAGCAGGCGTGCCCCAGCCATTGGATGGTCATAGGTTTTCCTCCTTGCAGTCGGAAAAGTGAAAAGTGAAGAGTGAAGAGTGAAAAGTGAAAAGATATGGTATCCCCGTCGGGGATGAATTGGAATGCTGGATGGAAGCTTTCTCCGCCTGCTGTCCACGCGTCACAGTTCTCTGTTCACTCTTCACCGTTCTCTCTTCGCTTTTTTTCAGCCTTCCATCACATGGAGGGCGCGGATCTCGGGGTTTTGGATCCGGCCCTGGACGGCAAAGGCGTGGGGCTCCAGATAATCCCAGTCCCCGTCGGAGAGGCCCTGGGCGCGGAGCTCGGCGGAAACGGTGGCGCAGAGATCCTCGATGACCCCCTGGCGGAGAGCGGGATCGTCCTCGCCGGTGAGCAGAAATTCCAGCGCGCTGCGCAGATGCCCCAGCCGGGGCAGACTGTCCATGCCCCGGAGCATCCACTTGGTATAGGGCATGTGCCGCTTTTCCAGCAGATAGACGGCCCCGCAGGCGGCGCGGACAAAGTCCGAAAGCTCCAGGGCGGCGGCGCCCTGTTCCCCGTGCTTCAGGCAGCGGGCATAGTTATACTGGCCGGTCTGGGCCATCTCGATGAGCCGGGCGGCCAGCTTCTTTTTGCGCACATCCTCGGGCATGCCATGGAGCAGCGTCTCCCGGACGGCGGAGAATTCCCCCAGATCGTCCCGGAAGACCTGGCCGTTGGTGGCCTCCGCCAGAGCGTGGGAGGGGAGGGTGAGCCACTGCTGCCAGCTCTCCGGCGCGCCGGGGGAGCCGGTGTAGCGCCGGTAGAAGAAGGCTGTGCGCCGCACGCCGCAGTTGTCCTCCGCCAAAGCGCTGTGCTTGCCTCCTTCGCCCAGGGGGAGGCTCCGGTAGGCCCGGTTCAGGGCCACCCCATAGCGCAGATCGTCCTCATCCGTGAGCCAGAGGCAGAAGCCCCTGGCAAAGTCGTGGTCCCGGGAGATCGCGTCGTCGAAGCCGTAGCACTCCGAGCCGTGGCCCACGAGGCCCACGGCGATCCGCCCCTCCAGCTGGGGGAACTGCTCACGGAGCATGGGGCGGCCGAACTCCTCATAGAGGGCCCGGGCCTCTTCAAGTCCCTGCATAGATCTGCTCCGCCCTTTCCTTCAGCTCCTTTGCGTAGAGGAAGTAGCCGAAATAGTCAAAGCTGGGGGCACATTTGGAGATGGTAAAGGCGTGGTAGCCGTTGCGGGGAAGGCTCGGAGCGTTCAGATACTCCCAGGCCATCTCCATATACTCCCCGATGCGGGGATCCTCCGGGTCCTGCCGGTCGTAGAGCTCCGCCAGGTTGCAGCAGGTGACGGCCAGCTCGTTCTCCGGATTCCGGGAGTGAGCGATGACGTTCAGGGCCAGGCGGAAGCTCCGCTCGGCCTGGAGATAGTCCCCCTCGTCCTCGTAGCTCAGGCCCATGTTGTTGTAGAGCCCGGCAAAGCGGTAGTCCGTGGGATCCAGGCTGTCGGCATAGACCCGGGCGGCGTGCTCAAAGATGGGCAGCGATTCCTTTGCCCGGCCGAAGGCCTTGAGGGTGGTGGCGGCGTTGATGAGCACTGTGGCTCCGGAGACGGTGGCCCCCATGCGGTGGATGCGGATCAGGTCCAGAGCGCCGTTCACCGCGGCCATGGCCTTTTCCCGGTCCCCGTCCCGGCGGTGGTAGCCCAGCAGCTCGCTGAGCATGCTGAGCTCGCCCCGCCAGTCTCCCCGACTGCGGGCGGCGTCCCGCCAACGCTCCAGCAGGGCCAGGGCGTCCTTCTCCCGGCCGGCGTTGTAAAGCCCGTCCAGCTCACGGATGACGGCAGGCACGTCGATGGGGTCGCGGCAGGGCTCGGCATCGGGAATGCCGCGATAGGCGCTGCTGTCAAAGCAGCAGCAGGGCTCGATGTAGTCCATAAAAAACCTCACTTGATAGCAGGCGTCGATTTGGCTATAATACAAACAAAACCTGCCTGCATTATAAACCATAGGCCATTGCCTGTAAAGGAGAATCGCCATGCCGAACCGTCTGCAAAACCAACGCTCGCCCTACCTGCTGCAGCACGCAGAGAACCCCGTAGACTGGTACCCCTGGGGGGAGGAAGCCTTTGAAAAGGCCCGCCGGGAGGGAAAACCCGTCTTCCTCTCCATCGGCTACGCCACCTGCCACTGGTGCCATGTGATGGCCCGGGAGTCCTTTGAGAGCCCGGAGGTGGCCCAGATCCTGAACCGGAGCTTCGTGCCGGTGAAGGTGGACCGGGAGGAGCGGCCGGACGTGGACGCGGTGTATATGGAGGCCTGCGTGGCCCTCAACGGCAGCGGCGGCTGGCCCCTGACCCTGCTGCTCACCCCGGAGGGAGAGCCCTTTTTTGCCGGGACCTATCTGCCCCGGGAGAACCGGGGACGCCAGCTTGGCCTGATTCCCCTGCTCCAGGTGGTGGAGGGCAAGTGGAAGCGGGACCGGCAGAGTCTCGAGAAGACCGCCGGGGAGCTCAGCGAGTTCCTCCGCCGGGAGCGGCCCCTGCAGCCCGGGGAGATCGACCCGGAGCTGCCCGGGCGGGCCTATGAGCAGCTGAAGGGGATCTTCGACGAGGAGTTCGGCGGCTTCGGCACGGCCCCCAAGTTCCCCGCGCCCCAGAACCTGCTGTTCCTGCTGCGCTACGCCGCCCTCACCGGGGAAAAAGAGGCCAGGCGCATGGCGGAGAAGACCCTGCAGCAGATGGCCCGGGGCGGCATCTATGACCAGATCGGCGGGGGCTTTGCCCGCTATTCCACGGACCGGGAGTGGCTGGCCCCCCACTTTGAAAAGACCCTCTATGACAATGCCCTGCTGGCCCTTTGCTACACCGAGGCCTGGCAGGAGGGGCGCTTTGCCCTGTATCGCCGGATCGCGGAGGAGACCCTGGACTACTGCCTGCGGGAGCTCAAAAGCCCCTGCGGCGGCTTCTGCAGCGGCCAGGACGCGGACAGCGACGGGGAGGAGGGCAAGTACTATCTGCTGACCCCGGAGCTGGTGAAGGCCGTCCTGGGCGAGGACGAGGGACGGCACTTCGGCGAGTGCTACGACATCACGCCCGAGGGCAATTTCCAGGGCAAGAGCATCCCCAATCTGCTGCTGAATCAGCGCTGGAACCTGATCCCCGAGGGCTACGGAGAATACCGGCAGCGCCTCCGGGAGGATCGGGCAAAGCGAGTGAGCCTGCGGCGGGACGACAAGCTCCTCACCGCCTGGAACGGCATGCTGCTGGTGGCCCTCTCCCGGGCGGCCAAGGCCTTCGGACGGGAGGACTATGCCAGGGCGGCACGGGAGCTCTGCGCCTTCCTGCTGGAAAAGGCCGGGGGAGCGGAGCCTGAAAAGCTCCGCGCCGTCTCCTACGAGGGGGAGAGCGCCTTCCTGCCTGCCCAGCTGGACGATTACGCCTTCGCGGCCCTGGGCCTGCTGGAGGCCTACGCCCTGGACCGGGATGCCTCCCTGCTCCTGGCGGCGGAAGGGCTGGCAAGGGAGATCCCCGCCCACTTTACCGCGCCGGGCGGCGGCTTTTACCGCAGCACAGACCGGGGAGAAAAACTGCTGAAGCGGCCCATGGAACGCTATGACGGGGCTCTGCCCTCCGGCAACTCCGCGGCGCTTGTGCTCTTCGACCTGCTGCGGCGGCTCAGCGGCAAGGAGGAATGGCGGGAGAGCGCCCAACGGCAGGGGGCCTTCCTCTGCGCGGCGGTGAAGGAGGCGCCCATGGCGGGAGCCTACGGCCTTCTGGGTCTGATGGGGCAGCTCTATCCCACAAAGGAGCTGGTGGCGGCCCTGACCGGGGAGGAGAGCGCCATGCTGGACAGCATCGAGAGCCGCTTTGATCCCCGGATCACGATCCTAGTGAAAAAGCCGGGGGATCAGAAGCTGGCTGAATTTGCTCCCTTCACCGCGAACTATGGTCCTGTTGAAGGGAAAAACGCCTTCTATCTCTGCGAAAACTGTGCCTGCGCCCTGCCGGTCACGGAGTAAGTTTTGAGTATTGAATTTTGAGAAGGCTGTGCTGCAAAACACGAAGAAGAGCGCCCCCCCGGCCATAACGTAGGGGAGGGCCTTGTGCCCTCTCGGCGTAACCTGGCCGTATTGTGAGAAAAAGTTCGGCGAATTCGTACAATCTACGAATTCGCCGAACCTTTTCTGGAGGCTTTGAGTCCTGCTGCCGGGAGGGGGCAAGCCCCTCCCCTACGGTGCTGACCAGGCTTTGCGCTTATTTTGCAGCGAGTCCTTAGAATCCGGAAGAAGGCAAAAAAAGAAAGCCCTCCCACGGGAGAGCCGACAAACAGCTTATCTTTCAATCGAGAAGAAACGCAGGGAAACGAGGAATCGAGGGGCGAAAGCGAATCCCGAAGGCGGTCGGATCGGAGTTTCCCCCATAAAAAAAGAAGCAGCCCTTGACTGTGACACGTCCGATTTTTCACACAGTCAAGGGCTACTTCTCAGTGTTCTTGGTATCTAGCATCCTGGTTACCTCTCTTTCTACAGATTTTTTGCTGCTGTGTCGTTCTCGGGACTCGCAATCGGCATCTTAATGTGGGTTCTCTTCCCCGTCCTCAAAAGTGAGGCATGCTTTTGGCCGTCGTTCCCGCTGGCGCATCCCCAGCAGCTTCCGCAGGTTCCCGTTCCTCGGATCTTTCCTATATGTAACGGACCTTCATCCTTTGTGGCTATAATATAGCAGATCACACGATGGAATACAAGTGGTATTCTGTACAAAATATACAAATTGATCTTGTTGAAACAGCAGAATTTCGGCAGGCCTCTGTGAAAATATCCAAAAAGCTATTGACATTTGCGCGCTTTTCATAGTATGATAAATTCGTTGGGGCCTAAAAACCGACCGCTTCTCAGCGGTCGGTTTTTTCATGTCTGTTCGATCAGCGCAAGGTAGGCCTTCAGGGCGGTGGGAATGGAGTAGCGGGAGCGGATCTCTGCCGCCGCCTCCCAGGTGAGGCCCGGGAGAGGCCTTTTCAGATCCAGCCGCCAGCCCTCCATGCGCCACTCCACATGGGTGAAGACGTGCCTGGCCCTGCCGCAGGGGGCGATGCGCTCCGCCTGGGGGAAGCGGGCGCGGAGCTCCTCCTCCGTCACGGCGCCGGGCTCGTTGGGAAACTCCCACAGCCCGGCCAGGAGGCCCTTTTTCTCCCGCTGCCGGATGGCCCAGCGATCCCCCCAGCGCAGCAGCAGCACGCTCCGCTCCTCGATCCGCCGGGGCCTGGGCGGGGCTTTTACCGGGTAGTTTTCCTCCGTGCCGTTCTGATGGGCCCGACATAGGCTTTGCCAGGGGCAGGGCTCGCACTTGGGCGCGCCGTTTGGGATGCAGACCGTCTCGCCCAGCTCCATGAGGCCCTCGGTGGTGAGGGCGGCGGCCTCCCCTCTGGGGTAGTGCTCCCGCAGCAGCGTCGTGACGCTCTTTTTCACGGCGGGGGAGAGGACGTCCCCGCCGTTTTCCAGCAGCCGGGAGAGCACCCGGAGGACATTTCCGTCCACGGCGGGCTCCGGCTCCCCGCAGGCGATGGAGGCGATGGCCCCGGCGGTATAGTCCCCGATGCCGGGGAGCGTGCGAAGCGCCGCCGCGGTATGGGGCAGCTCGCCGCCGAAGTCCCGCATCACCATCTCCGCCGCCCGCTTCAGGTTGCGGGCCCGGCTGTAGTAGCCCAGGCCCTCCCAGAGCTTCAAAAGCCGGTCCTCCTCCACGGCGGCCAGTGCCGCCACGTCCGGGAGCTCCGCCAGAAAGCGCCGGTAATAGGGGATCACCGCCTCGATGCGGGTCTGCTGCAGCATGATCTCCGAGATCCAGACGCGGTAGGGCGTGGGCTCCTCCCGCCAGGGCAGCACCCGGCGGCTGAGCGCGTACCAGTCCGCGATCCGGGGCAGGGCCTGTTCGATGATTTCAGCGTCCGTCATGGCGCACCTCTCCTTGTTTGCTGCTGCGATTGTAGCACAGGACAATCAAATGCGCAAATACTTTGACGGGGAATAGCCTTCTCCCCGCAGAGCGGCAGCCCAGACGGGGCAGGGCTTACGCGTGAAGGGAGTTTTTGGAAAGACAGTCCTTAGATCGCTCTTGCCTCTCCCCGCGCCGGGGAGAGGTGTCACGAAGTGACGGAGAGGGGCCGCAGGATATGCCCCTCTCAGGCGCTGTCGCGCCAGACCCAAGACCCCCCCTTCCCTTCGGCGGGGCGAGCCAAGAAACGTGCTTTCATGCATAAGCCGTGGCTCTGAAAGGGCACTGCCCTTGCAGAGCGGCGCGACGCGTGATAGAATCTCAAGGAGAATGAAACCTTCTGGCAGGTTCAACCGTTATAGGGATCAGAACATCCATAAGGAGGCAAGGGACATGTTGGATGTGTTGTTTATCTGCTTCTTCGGATTTATCCTGCCGCTGCTGGTGACGCTGGGCGTGATCCTGGCAGGCTGGATCCAGAAGAGAAAAACAGGCGAGCGCAGCGACGGGCTTCGGGGGCTGGTCCTGCCGATCGGCCTGTGGGACGGCTTTGCCATCGGGCTTTTCGCTCTGCTGATGGGCATTTTTCAGCTCCATTGGTACATGAAGCTCTGCTCTTCCTGGCGGCGATCCTGATGGAAGGGCTGCTGGTGGGTCTGATGGCCGGGTGGTTTACCTGGAAGCGCTTTCTCCTTTGGCTGCCCTGCACCCTGGCTGTGGTCGGCGTGCTGGTTGGCACGACCCTGTGGGAAGAACATCTGCGGGAGATCAGCATGCCGGAGAGCTTCAATTATCGGGACTATCTGCCCTTTCAGGAGGAGAGCCCCGTGGCGCGGCTGGAGGGGGAGAGCAGCCTGCGCTTTGCAGCGGACGAGAAGCTCCCCAAGATGGACGGGGCCACAGCTCTGTACCCGGTCTACGCCGCCTTTGCCCAGGCGACCTACCCGGAGGAGATGGAAAGATGGAACCGTTGGGATGTGGAGCAGCAGGTGTACTGCGGCACCACCTCTTCTGCCTACAGGAATATCGTAAAGGGAGGCTGCGACATCATCTTTGTGGCCGGGCCCAGCAAAGAACAGGAGGAATACGCCAGGGAGCAGGGCGTGGAGCTGGTGTACACCCCCATCGGGCGGGAGGCCTTCGTCTTCTTCGTGAATCCGAAGAACCCCATAGATGGGTTGACCCTGGAGCAGATCCGGGGCGTCTATTCCGGCGAGATCACCCAATGGACAGAACTGGGTGTTCCCGGCCTGGGGAAGATCCTGGCCTTTCAGCGCAGCGAGGGCAGCGGCAGCCAGACGGCCCTGGAGCGCTTCGTGATGGGGGACACGCCCCTGATGCCGGCGAAAACAGAGGAAATCATGACCGCGATGGATGGCATCGTGGAGCAGGTATCCAGCTACAAGAACCACCCCAACGCCATCGGCTATTCCTTCCGCTTTTACTGTACCGCCCTCATGCGCGGCTTTGACGTGAAGCTCCTGGAGATCGAGGGCGTGGCCCCCACGGTGGAGAACATCGAAAACGGCACTTACCCCCTGGCGTCGTATTTCTACGCTGTCACCCGCAGCGACGCGGACGAGAACACCCTGCGCCTGCTGGACTGGATCCTCTCGCCCCAGGGGCAGGAGCTGGTGGAAAAGAGCGGGTATACGCCGCTGGCATGAGAAAAAGAAAAGGATCGGGCTTCCGCTGTACAGGACGGCGGAAGCCCGATTTTGCGTATGGAATGGGAGCGCGGGCGATTCGTGAATCGCCCCTGCGACGCGGTGCAGAACCGTGTTGTCATCCTGAGGAAGGGAAGCCGACGAAGGATCTCGACGGCGCAAACAAGGTATACCGAAGCGGACAAGAGAAACGAGCCTTGCGCCGGGGGCGAGATCCTTCGCTGCGCTCAGGATGACAGACGGGGAGAGGCGCGATGAAGACATCACGCCCTACGCGGAGACCTCGTCCGCTATCCGCCTCGCGGAAGATCGGCGGATGCGGCTTTGACGGAGACATCTGGGCTCCCCTGCAAGGGGAGCTGTCACGGCGGCCAGCCGTCGTGACTGAGGGGTTTGACCCCTCCGTCACCGTTGCAGGCTCCGGCGGCACCTTCACCTTGCGGTGCCCGAAAAACGCTGCGGGCTTGTGCTTGTCCCTTGCGTTTTTCGACCGCTGCGGAAAAAGCGCCATCGCTTCTTCTGCCACTGGCAGCGCGATGGCGCTTTTCCCCCTTTCAGGGGAGGACACGCGCGGAACGGGAACCGCCATATCCTCAGGGCACGGGGGTGGGCGGGGTGCCTTGCCCGGCGGCCCGGGTGTAGACTGTGATGGTTTTGCTCAGATCCTTGTAGCGCACGGTCAGCTTGATCCCGCCGGGGACGGCCTTCAGGACCTCCAGGGTGCAGGAGCGCCCGTCGGCGTCCGGCGTCAGCTTCAAGGCGGTGTCGTTTTCACAGATCCAGACGATCCCATCCTCCGGGTAGCGGCCCAGGGGGAAGAGCACCGCGTCCAGGCGGACCGACTCTCCCTCACTGAGGGTGAATTCCGAGAGCTGGTTATCGTAATAGAAGAGCTCCAGCGCCTCCTCGGCGAAACTCTCCGGCATGCTGCCCTCCAGGGCGATCACAATGAGGCGCAGGTCCTGCGCGGCATCCGCCATGCGGGCAAAGGCCAGGCGCCCGCCGCAGAAGGTGTTGCCCAGCTCGGAGGCGCCGTAGGCGTCCAGCGGGGCGTCCGCGATCTCCTGCCGGTAGGAAGGGGGCATCAGCGCGTCCAGATCCAGGGCCAGAAAATCCTCCGGCGTGTAGGAGACAAGGGAATCGGTGCCGGTGAAGATGGGGAAGGGGTAGCAGAGCTGGGTGCTCAGGGCTTCCCAGTTGCCCTCGGCGATATTCTGCTGCACGGCCCGGGCGAAGTCCAGGGTCTCGCCCTCCCGGAAGCGGCCGGGGTCCAGGATCTGGAAGGGGGCGTAGGCCACGGCGTAGCCCTCCCCGGCGCTTTCGCCGGGTTCAAAATCCAGGGAAAGCGGCTTCCCGTCGGCGTCCAGGTCAAAGCGGGTGCCGGAAAGCGGCTCCCCGTTCCAGCTCAGATCTCCGCTGTTGAAAAAGTACAGGGCGGGACTGGGGACGTCGTGGATGTCGCAGTTCAGGAAGCGGACCCCGTCGGTACGGGCCAGGTGAACGCCGCCCTGGGAGCACTCGTAGATCTCGCAATCGCGGACGGCCATGCCGGTGCAGCCGTCACAGTCCAGACCCAGCACGCCGCAGCCATAGAGGCGGCAGCGGTCCAGGTCGATGCCGTGACAGTTCGTGAAGTACAGGACGCCGCCGCTGCAGGAGCCGGGCTCCTGGGTATGGCCGGCGGTGAAGTCCGCCAGACTGATGTTGCTGCAGTTTCGGAAGGCCAGCACATTGGCATAGCGTGGCACGGCGGCCAGGGTGACGGCCTTGGGATCTCCGGACGCGCCCCGGATGGTGAGGCCGGAGACATCGGTGATGATCAGCGCCGGCCCGTCGTAGCCCTCCGCCCAGTAATAATACTTGCCGCCCACGCCGCCGTAGCTGGAGGCGGTGGAGAGGTCAAAGAGCTCCCCGTCCAGGAGGATGGTCCGATCCGGGCCGATGGCCTTCAAAAACTCGTCCACGGTCTTCACGGTGACGCTGCCGCCCACCGGCAGCTCCAGGGCCTCCTCGGCGGGAACAGGAGGCTGCACCTTCGCCGGGTCAAGCTTCCGGTACTCCATGGCCTGGAGCGCGGCAGGATCCAGCGCATTCCCGTCCATATCCACGGGGAAAATGCCGCCGCCGTAGATGAAGCTTGCGACCTCGTTGTCCGTAAAGGCGCAGCCGTCCACCGTGGCGGGATATTGCTGCATCTGGAAGAGGCAGGTATGGAAGCTGTTGTTTTCCACCCGGTTGGAAAGGAACAGGGCGTTTTTGCTGTTGGCCGTGTTCAGAAGCGTCTGGCAGGCATTGTCGTGGACGCGGCAGTTCAGCACGGTGAAACCGTCGGTGAAGTCCGCGGAAAAAAGACTGTAGGCCGGGCCTGTCTCAGGCTTGCGGCCGTTGCGCTCCGCCTGGCAGCTTTCCACCAACACGTTCCGGCAGCTGTGTACGTTCACGGCGCTGTAGCTGCACTCGTAGATATGGCAGCCCGTCACACTGAGATCGTGACAGTCCCGGGCCTGGACGCCGATGGTGCCGCAGCCGAAGAGACCGCAGTCTGACACGGCAATGTCGCTGCAGACGTCAAAGTACAGCACGCCGCCGTTACAGAAGCCGGGAGCCGTGGTGTGCCCGGCGGTGAGACCCTCCACCCGCACGCCGGTGCAGTTCAGAAAGTGCAGGACGTTGGCGTAGCGGGGTACGGCGGCCAGGGTCGTTTTTCCCTCCCCGGCGCCCCGGAGGGTCAGGCCGTCAGCACCCAGAATCTGCAGCTCAAAGCCCGGCGTGTTCTCCACACTTTCGTGGACGGGGACCCAGGCGTAATAGGGATTTGCGCTCTCCCTGCCGTAATCGGCGGCTGTGGAGAGGTCATAGTCGCCCTCGGCCAGGACCAGAGTGGCATTGGGGGCGATGGCGGAGAGCAGCTCGTCCACGGTGGAGACCTCGGTCACGTTTTCCTCCTTGGGCACCAGGGAGGCCTCCCGCCCGGCGGCGGGACCGGCTGCCGCGCCGCAGCCGCACAGCAGCAGCAGAGCCAGCAGGGCGGCCAGCACCCTGCCTTTTGTGTGTTTATAATGCATGATTTGCTCCAATCTTTCTTTCAGATCCTTCTTCTCGGTGGAGAAGGTGGTGGCAACGACGCCCGCGGGCAGAGCGGCGCTTGCGGCCATGCGCAAAAGCGTCTCGCCGTAGGATTGCTTTCTCTCCCGATCCATGGAGCGGAGAAGCGTTTCGTCACAGCTGAGCTCGCAGGCCCGGTTCAGCTCCCGGCGGATGAGCCAGGAGAGGGGATTGAACCAGTGCAGGCTGAGCACCAGGACTGCAAACCACTTGTACAGCGGGTCCCGCCGCCGGTAATGGCAGAGCTCGTGGCGCAGGACGTTTTCCAGCGTCTCCGGATCGGAGATACCTTGGGGCAGAACGATCCGCGGGGAGAAGACCCCGAACATCAGGGGTGTTTGCAGTGCGGTACAGATGGAAAGCGCCGGCTTTCTCCCGGGGATGCGGGCGTAGAGGGCGCACAGAGCCGGCTCCGGCTCCCGGAGAGCAGGCCGGAGCGAGCGGCGAAAGCGCAGGTAGGAGACCAGCGGCCAGAGAAAGCAGAGCCCTGTCCCCAGTGCCCAGAGGGAGAGCCAGAGTATGGGCGAGCGCCAGTCGATGCTGAGCGTGTGCGCGGCGGCAGGGGAAGGCGCTGGGACGGATCCTGCCGCCTGCCCGTCTGCTTCCGGGAGCACCGGCGTCAGCACGGGGAGCTCGGAGAGCGGCGCAGGGGCCGGAAGCTCTGCCTGCACAGGAAGATCGGTCTCCTCCGGCAGCCGGGGCGCGGTCAGGTGCGAGGGCGTGCTGCTGTTTGCCTCCTGCCCCAGAGGCACAAGCCCCGGAAGGGGCAGCAGAAAGCGCAGCAGCACCAGCAGCCAGGCGTAGTAATACAGCGTACTGGAAAGACGCCTGCCCAGCAGCTTTTTCAAAAGCAGCAGCAAAAGCGCCAGGGCGCTGCCAGAGAGCGTCAGAGAGAGCAGTGTCTCCATCCCGTCAGTCCTCCACGTGGAACATCGCCTGCAGCTCCTCCAGATCCCGGCGGGTCAGGCCCTCGGAGTGGACCAGCGCCGCCACCAGATCCCGGGCGCTGCCGTTATACAGGCGGCGGATCAGGTTCCCGGTGGCCCAGGCGTTGTACTCCTGCTCCGTGATGCGTGGGGAATAGTAAAAGACGTTCCGCTTTTCCTGGGCGATCACGCCCTTGGACACCAGGCGGGAGACCAGGGTCTTCACCGTGGTGGCCTCCCAGCCCCGGCTCCGCTGCAGAGCCTCGCGGATCTCCGTGACA
Source organism: Oscillospiraceae bacterium (assembly GCA_017447685.1). Lineage (GTDB taxonomy): Bacteria > Bacillota > Clostridia > Oscillospirales > Oscillospiraceae > Limivicinus. The sequence continues at coordinate 37,001 of JAFSMZ010000016.1, read as the reverse complement.
GGCAAAGCGTCCTCCGCCTGCCACAGCAGCTTCATGACCTCCAGCTCGGAGTCGGAAATTTTATCGGCGAGAGAATCAGACATGGGGAGTCCTCCTTGTTGTCGAAGTTCAAAACGCTAAGAGATTACACGTGTAGTCCGGACAAGTACAACATAGCACAGGAGACTACAGTTGTCAACTATGAAATTCTGAAGAAATCATAAAAGGGTGGGCTATGCGTAGGGGCGGCGGCTTGTCCCCGCCCGGCGGGGAAGCGGGATGCTTGATGATGGGTAAGGCGAATGCGAAACCGGGTACGAATTCGCCCTGCCTCTCATGGGAAGAGGAACCTGCATCTGCCGGGAGGGCACAAGGCCCTCCCCTACGGCGGGGACGAGAGACGACCCCTCCGTCACCGTCGCAGGCTCCGGCGACACCTCCCCTTGCAGGGGAGGACAAGCGCGGGAGGTTCACGAACAGCGCGCCATCGAGAAAGCAGCGGCCTGGGCCACGCATGTAGGGGACGGCGTCCTCGACGTCCCGTGCAGGAGGGCGGGATGCCCTCATCCCGCCGCCGATCAGAGAAGCACATCATCCGGAGCGATCAGGGGATCGCTCCCTGCGCGTGAGGACGCGACGTCCTTTACCGCAGCCGCCCACAAGTGGAGGAGGTGGACGACCCCTCCGTCACCGTCGCAGGCTCCGGCGACACCTCCCCTTGCAGGGGAGGCCTTTTAACTCAACCGGGAGGAGAGTCGACTCCCGTGAGAGGCGCTGGTATTTCGGCGTTTCCTCTGTTATAGTAAGGCCATGAAAGAGATGCGGACACAGTTCCGCAGAAAGATCCAAGGAGGAAACCAACAATGGAAATGGGAAAAGAGATCCGCAGACTGCGCAATGAAAGGGGCCTGACCCAGGAGGCTCTGGCGGCCGACCTGCATGTGACGGCCCAGACCGTGAGCAAATGGGAGTGCGGCAACAGCGTGCCCGACGTGCAGATGCTGCCGGAGATCGCCGTGTACTTCGGCGTCACCATCGACCAGCTCTTTGCCATGAGCCCGGAGCAGCAGCTGGAGCGGATGGAAAATCACATCTACGCCCGGGGCCTCTTCCCCGAGGCGGAGCAGCGGCAGCTGGAGCAGCAGCTCAAGGCCATCGGAGAGGACCCGGCCATGACCGGCAAGACCGAGACGCTGCTGGCAAAGCTCTACAACAACCAGGCCGAGCAGTACCGGATGCTGGCCGTGGAGCACGGAAAGATCGCCGTGGAAAAGACCGGCGGCGACCGGGACGCGATCAGTGAGCTCTGCAATGCCTGGGGAAGCTACATCCCAGACTGGTGCGTCCGCAACCACCACGCCCTCATCCAGTGGTTCAGCGACTACTGCCGCCGCAACCCGAAAAACCGCGCCGCCCTCATGTGGCTGCTGGACAATCTCATCGACGACCGGCGCCTGACCGAGGCAAGGGAGTGGCTGGAGAAGCTGGCCGCCATGGACGACAGCTTCCGCGTGCCCCTGTACCGCTATCTCGTCGCCCAGGCGGCGGGAGACGGGGAAGAAGTGGAAAAGCAGCTCCGGACCCTGGAGGACCTGGCGGAGAGCGAATGGTGCTGCGCCACCACCCTGGGGGATATATACACCCAGCGGCAGGACTACGACCGGGCCATCGCCTGGTACCGCAAGGGCCAGGAGCTGCAGCCCGCCCCCAAATTCACCGACAGCGCCATGAGCATCGCCCATATCTGCGAGATCCGGGGCGACAAGGCCGGGGCCATCGCCGCCTACCGGGAGCAGCTGCGCCTGATGCGGGAGGACTGGGGCATCGCCGGCGGCGAGGACTACGCCCAGGTGGAGCGGGCCATCCACAGGCTGCAGGAGTGAGGGACGGATCCCGGAATCGTCCTGATGGAAAGGTCAGTCTTGCATCCTGCTCCTCCCCCCCTGGGGAAGCACAGCGGGCTGCCGAGGGCGGCAGCCCCTACAGGCGTTCCGAAGGCTCATGCGTAGGGGCGGCGGCTTGCCCCGCCCGGCGGTAAAAAGGTCTGGAAACAAGAATCGTGCGGCGAATTCGAATACGCCTCGAATTTGTAGCACGATTTGATCCTCCCCGACGGGGGAGGATGTCGCCCTTTCCAGACAAACAGGGGCTGTTGCAAAACAGCCCCTGTTTTCATGATTTGACGCCGATGGCGTCATGATTTCTCGCTTCGCTCCGTGATTTGTGCTTCGCACATGATTGGAATTGCGCCTTTATGCTCCGCAGAGCGATTCATGTGCGCAGCACAATTTATGCCTTCACGCGCCGCCAGGCGCAATTCATTGGGCGTGTTGCAAAATGCAACACGCCCTTTTCCTTGTATGCTGTGGAGCGGCCCCGCCTTACACCGCGGCGTAGCCGGCGCGATAGGCCTGCAGGTTCAGCTCCTTGAATTTGGGCGGGACGGTCTCGGCGATGACGGCTTCCCAGTCGATATCGTCCATGTGCAGGGCCTTCACCATGCCGCCGAAGAGGACGATGTTCATGCACTTGGCGTTGCCCAGATCCTCCGCGATCTTCTCCGCATTCAGGACCAGGCAGCGATAGTGCTTCTGCATGGCCTCCAGGCAGCCCTCCGGATACTCGCAGAGCCCGGCGGCGATGCTGGAGGAGGCCATCTCATAGTCGTTGATGACGGCCACGCCATCCGGCTTCAGGAAATCCGCGTAGCGGACGGCTTCCATCTTTTCAAAGGCCACGATGATATCCGCCGCGCCCTTGCCGATGACCGGGGACCAGACCTTGTCGCCCCAGTGGACCTGGGTGGAGACGCTGCCGCCCCGCTGGCTCATGCCGTGGACCTCGGACATCTTGACGTCATAGCCGGCCTTCATCAGGCCGTTCACCAGCACCTTGGCGGTGAGGATGGCGCCCTGGCCGCCAACGCCTACCAGCAGCGCGCTTTTGGTTTCTCTCATGCCGCTCACTCCTTCCTCGAAATGGCGCCCTTGGGGCAAACCTGGGCGCAGACGGTGCAGCCCACACACTGGTTCTGGTCGATGCGGGCCTTCTTGTTCTCCACCAGGATGGCGGGGCAGCCCACCCGCAGGCAGCTCTTGCAGCCGATGCACTTGTCCGTGTCCACCACGCACTTTCCGATGTCGTGCTTGATGCCCTTGATGAGGAGGCAGGGACGGCGCACCACGATGGCGGCGGGCACTTCGGAGGCGGCGGCCTTCATGACGGCCTCGTCCATGGCCTTCAGATCCTGGGGATCCACGATCTGGATGAATTCATAGCCCATGGAGGCCAGGATCTTTTCGATGCGCAGCTTCTCGGCGATCTCCCCCTGGAGGGTCTTGCCGGAGCCGGGATTGTCCTGGTGGCCGGTCATGCCGGTGATGGAGTTGTCCAGCACCACGGGGATCATGGGGCCCTTGTTGTAGATGATCTCGGCGGCGCCGGTCATGCCGCTGTGGAAGAAGGTGGAGTCGCCCACCACGCCGAAGACCTTCCGGGGATCGCCGGTGAGGGCCAGGGTCTTGGCCATGCCCATGCCCACGGTGAAGCCGCCGCCCATGCAGACGCAGGTGTCCGCCGCGTTGAGGGGAGCGGCGCCCCCCAGGGTGTAGCAGCCGATATCGCCGGTGACGATGAAGTTTTTGTGCCGGGACATGGTGTAGAAGAAGCCGCGGTGGGGGCAGCCGGGGCAGAGAGCGGGGGGACGGGACACGGCGCTCACGCCCAGATCGGGAGCCTGGGGCTTTTCGCCAAAGAGCCGCTCCTTCAGCAGCTGGGGATTGAACTCATACAGATTGCCGGTGAGCTCCTTGCCAACGCAGTCGATGCCGGCGGCCTTGATCTGCTCCTCCATGAAGGGGTCCAGCTCCTCGATGACGTAGAGCTTTTCCACCTGGGAGGCAAAGTCCCGGATGAGCTTCATGGGCAGGGGATTGGTCAGGCCCAGCTTCAGGAAAGAGGTATCCTCGGGGAAGATGTCTTTGGCATAGAGATAGGAGATGGAAGCGGTGATCACGCCCACCTTATGGCCGCGGATCTCCATCTTGTTGAGGCAGCAGGTATTGCCGTACTCCTCCAGCTCCTTCATGTGCTTTTCCACCTTGGGGTGGTTGCGGTAGGCCAGAGCGGGGGTGCAGGAGAATTTGGCGGGATTGCGGACATAGGGCGTGATCTCCTTCTCTTCCCGCTGGCCCAGCTCCACCAGACTCTTGGAGTGGGAGACGCGGGTGGTGGTGCGGAAGAGCACCGGCGCGTCAAACAACTCGGAGATCTTGTAGGCCTCCTTCATGAAGTCCTTGCACTCCTGGGAGTCGGAGGGCTCCACCAGGGGGATCTTGGCGGCCCGGGCATAATGCCGGTTGTCCTGCTCGTTCTGGGAGGAGTGCATGCTGGGATCGTCCGCCGTGACGATGACCATGCCGGCGTTCACGCCGTTGTAGGCGGCGGTGAACATGGGGTCGGCCGCCACGTTCAGCCCCACATGCTTCATGGCGCAGAGGCTTCTTGCCCCGGCGATGCTGGCGCCGTAGGCCACCTCCAGAGCCACCTTTTCGTTGGGGGCCCATTCGCAGTACAGTGCGTCCTTGAACTGGGGAAGATTCTCGAAGATCTCGGTGCTGGGCGTGCCGGGATAGGCGGAGCACATGCGCGCGCCGGCCTCATAGGCGCCGCGGGCAATGGCCTCGTTCCCGGATAACAGAACCTTGTCCATAAGCTTTCCTTCCTTTCTGACGAATGATGAGACGAAAAGATTTTTCTGCAAAATCTATTCTACAAAAGCTCTTGAAATGTGTAAAATACTTCCTTATAATAGGGGCATAAGAATTGCTTATAAAGATAAGAGGATGTGATTTTATGACCACCACCCAGGCACTCTATGTGCTGGAGGTGGCCGCCTGCCGCAGCATGTCCCGGGCGGCTCAGCGGCTCTATGTGTCCCAGTCCGCCATTTCCCAGCAGATCCAGAAGCTGGAGCAGGAGCTGGGCTGCGCCCTCTTCACCCGCACGGCGGCAGGGCCGGAGCTTACCGCCGCGGGGGAGAGCTTCTGCCATCAGGCCCGACCCGTGATCGACGCCTGGCAGAAGCTCTGCCAGGATCTGAACGCGGATAACATCACCGCCAAAAAGCAGCTGCGCATCGGGCTGGGCTCCCGGGTCTATTCCAACAGCCTCTTCCAGGACATCGTCCGCTTTTTCGATGACCGGCCGGAGATCGAGGTCTCCTTCCACACCGAGGCGGGCATGGACTTTATCCAGTCCCTCCGGCAGCAGCAGGTAGATCTGGTGCTGGACCGGCTCCCGACGGAGGACTATCTGGACCGGCAGCCGGAGTATTATAACCTGCCTCTGGTGCGGGAGCGGCAGTGCATGCTCATGGCCCGGCGGGACCCCCGGGCGGGGCTGGAGGAGATCTCCATTGCCGCGCTGGAGGGTGCAACGGTGATCTCGGGCCTGGAAAACTCCGCCGAGGACCGGCAGCTCAAGGAACTCTGCCGCCGCCACGGCATCAGCCTGAGCCGCGTCTACCGCTCCGACGGCATCGACACCAACATGAGCATGGTCCGGGGCGGCATTGGAGTGGTGCTGGGGCCGGAGTCCTTTGCCCGCTATTATAACGTGGCGGCGGTTCCCCTGTCGCCGGAGACGGAGGCATCCCTGCGCTTCATCTGCCTGACGAGCCTGCTGCAGCGCAAGGAGATCCGGGAGCTGCGGGACCACCTGCTGCGCATCTGCCGGGAGCACAAGCTCCTGGGCGGGGGAGAGAGCCAGTCTTCGGCCACAGAGGGAAAAGAATCACGTAAGACTTGAAAAAAGACGCGGCAAGTATTATAGTCTCTACCATCGGGAAAAACGCCCGTCCTCTGCCAGAAGGGGCAGAGATCGGACTGTTCATTCACACCGGGAATTTTTTCGTGCAAAAGGAAGAAAAACTATGCTGATACCTGTGCTCCTGTTCCTCGTGGGCTTTGGGCTGCTCATCAAGGGCGGCGACTGGTTTGTGGACGGCTCCGTGGGCATTGCCCGCCGCTTCCACCTGCCGGAGCTGCTCATCGGCGCCACCATCGTCTCCATCGGCACCACCCTCCCGGAGGTGATGGTCTCCAGCCAGGCCGCCATGCAGGGCAACGCCGGCATCAGCTACGGCAACGCCATCGGCTCGGTGATCTGCAACACCAGCCTCATCGCCGCCATCACCATCTCCGTAAGCCCAGGAAAGGTCAATCCCAGATCCTTCGCCCTGCCCACCGCCTTCTTCTTTGCCGCGGCGCTTTCCTATGCGCTGATCGCCTGGACGGCGGGCCGCTTCCAGCGCTGGATCGGTCTTTGCTACCTGGCAGTGTTCGTGCTGTACATGGTCATCTCCACGCTGCAGATGAAGAAGCACCCGGAACTGGCGGAGGAGGAAGACGAGGAAGGCGGAGAAGGGGACAAGCCCCGGAGCTTTGCCATGGAGCTTCTGCTGCTGATCATTGGCGCGGCGGCCATTGCCGTGGGCGCACGCTTCCTGGTGGATAACGGCACCAAGATCGCCGCGGCCCTGGGCGTGCCCGACTCGGTCATCGGCCTGACCATGGTTGCCCTGGGCACCAGCCTTCCCGAACTCATCACCGCCATCACAAGCCTGGTGAAGGGCCACGGTTCCCTGTCCCTGGGCAACATCATCGGCGCCAATCTTTTCAACATCATCCTGGTCAGCGGCATGGCCATCTCCATTTCGCCCTTCGCCATCCCGGCGGAAAAGACCCTGCCCGGCGGGGCCAATTCCAGCCTTGTCATCGATCTGCCGGTGATGCTGGCTGTCATGGCGATCATGTGCCTGCCCGCCCTGAAAAAGGGCACGCTGAGGCGCTGGCAGGGGATCCTGCTGCTTTGCATCTACGCGGCCTTTACGACCTATCAGTTCGTGAGCTGATCTTGTCCCTCCCGTGGCAAGCGCCGATCCCCCGCGAGGCGGATGTCGACTGAGGAAGAACAAGAGCCGCGTTGCTCTGCCAAAAAGAACAAAAGCAATGGACGGATACGAAAATGAGTATCCGTCCATTGCTTTTTTCGTCAACGGAGAACGCCGAAATGATAAAATCTGAAAAGATAAGAAATCTTTAGATTCTTTGGCGGAAAAATGTGGTATCATAGAGAAAAACGAGAGCGGGAGGAAAGAAAGATGAAAAGACGCTGGACCGCGGCGCTGCTGGCGCTGCTGCTCCTGGCCCTCTGCGGCTGTGCTTCCCGGGGACAGGAGAGTGCCGAAGTGTCCGCGGCGCTGCCCGAACAGAGCGCCGCGCCCGAGACAGAGACGGCGGACGTCCCCGCGGCGACAGAGGCCCCTGCTCCTGCGGCAAGCGAGGCGCCGAAGCTGAGCGCGGCGGCGGAGCCGACCAAAACGGAGACCGCGGAGCCCTCCCCGACGGAGACTCCGGAGCCGGCAGAGGATGAGGAGATCAAACTCACCACCCACTGGCAGATGGCCTATGAGGCGCTGCTGAAGGACCCGGCCCTGCTGGATCAGGTGATCGGACAAAACGGAGACTACCGTAAGGGTTACTTTGGCGGCTGGGACAATACCGGCTATCAGCTGCCCTTTACCTCCTATGCCGCCGCTGACCTGGACGGGGACGGAGTGCCGGAGCTGCTGCTGGATTCCGCGGAGATGGGACTTGTGGACCTGATCGGCTGGAACGGAGACTATGTGTACATCGGCTACGACAATTATCTGGGCTTTCTGCCGGAGTATGGCGCTGCCCTGGTCCACGGGCACTGGCACGGCGCAGGCGGCTCCTATTTCTACGAGTATTCGGTGAGCAGACTTCCCCAGCATGAACTGCTGGCCTATTTCGATCACAGCGAGCCAGGCTACGGCGAGATCGTATGGAGCTTTCTGGAAGAGGGCGGCAGCTGGTACAACGGTTCCGCCGAGGGGGACAGCGCCCGGTATGACGCCCTGGTCCGGCAGTATGTGAACCCGGCCCTGCGCCTGGAGGATCTGCACTTCTATCCTCTGGATTCCCTCCAGGGCCTTGCCGAGCCCCAGGAGCTCTCCGGCCTGCCCACGCTGGAAGAAGTGGCCCGCCGCTTCCCCGGGACCTGCAAACGCTTCCTGGAGGAGAAGGGCTGGCAGGCCCTGGGCCTGAACCTGGCGGCGGAGGGCCTGGAGGCCGCCCTCTGGGATCTGGACCGGGACGGCGTGCAGGAGCTTCTGCTGCGTGATTCGGCAGTCTGCTTCCTGTTCCGCTACGACGGCGCCGGGGACCGGATGGAGTATCTGGGCGAAGCCCGGGGCGAGATCGTGGGCGTCATGGGCAGCGAGCTTGCCGCCCGCGCCGTAGGGGGCTGGACCCTCTACACCAAGAGCCGCGGCACGCTGCGCAGCGGCTTCTTCACCAATTTCTCCGAGGAGTACACCAGCCTGATCGGCTGGGTCACGCCCCAGGCGCTGGCCGCAGGCCTGTTATAAGTTTTGGGTTTTGAGTTTTGAGTTTTGAGAACGCGGACACTGTGAGACTATGATCCAGCCCGTCCAGGTTGCTTCTTCCTTTGCCTTTGCAAAACAAAAAGCACCCGAGGGCGTGCATAAAACAGTTTCGAAGGACAAACCGATTTGGGCATCTTGCTGCTTTGCTGAAATGCTCATGCCAACATGACACGGGCACCCGGGAAACCGTTGATTTCAACGGTTTTCCGGGTGCCTTTTTGCTCAGGTTTCAGCTTTATGCCGCCACTGCGTTTGCGTTGACCTGGTCGATGATTTTGCGGATTCCCATCCAGACGGTGAGATCGGTAAAGATTTCCACAATGCTGCCCTGGTCGGTGAAAGGCGTCTCCTGCAAGACGGACAGATCCTTCATCATGCCGTTATGGACGATGTACTCCACGATCTGGTTGACGAAATAGATCTGGCGGCTGTCCAGGTTCGTGTCGTTCAGATACTCTGCAAAGGCGGCTTTGGCCGCGTTCATATCCAGCCCCACGATTTCCCGCACGAACTCGCCCAGAGGCTTGGCGCCGTATTCGGCTTCATACTCCTGCTTGGTGCCGACTTCGCTCCAGAGGACACCCTCCAGCACCTTCACGTCCTCGGCAGTCAGCGGCACGTTGCCCTTGAGCTTGGCGATCACGGCGTTGTCCTGGTGCTGGCGCACGTAGAACTCCGCCTTGGCCTTGTAGTTTTTCAGGTCGTCGTTCTCCAGCTCCGATTCCTTCCACTCCATGGAGAGGATCTCGTCGTCGAAATCGGTGTCGTAGCGGATCTTTTTCTGCGGGATGTACTTCATCAGATCCCGCAGGCTCTCGCGGATATGTTCAAACTCGTTGATGCCCGCGTTGTCCAGGTAATCCGTGTGCAGGATCTTGTCGATGAGCTCACTCTCCGCCATGATCTCCGGGATGTTGGCGACGCCGGCCACCGCGGCGACCTTCTTCACCAGGTCGTGCCGCGCCTTGCTGTACTTCTTGCCAGCCAGATAGGCAAGCTCGATGCCGTAAAGCAGGGCATCGAAGCGCAGAGCTTTGGGGTCGTCCTGCTCCGGCTCGATGAGCGGGGCCAGCTCCTGGCCCATGAGCAGGGTGTCCTCATAACTGAGCGCCTTGTAGTTATCGGGGTCGGAATACAGCTCCACGTATTTGAGGTGCTGCTTCACGGCAAAGTTATCGCGGTTCAGCTCCTGCACCTTCTCCACCATGTCGTCCACCAGCGACTTGCGGAAGGCGATCAGCTCCGGCGTCTGATAGGCCAGATCCTGCAGCTTGAAGGCGATCTGCGCCTTGAGGTGGAAGATGGCTCCGGAGAGGGCGATCATGTTGGCGGTGGGCTTGCCCTTGTTCATGCGGAAGAACTCAAAATTGCCGCAGAAGTCGAAGATATAGAACTTGTCCTTGTCCGCGCCGTCGATGAGGCCGGGGCAAAGACGCGTGCCGCGGCCGATCATCTGCCAGAACTTGGCCTTGCTCATGACCTTTTTGAAGAAGACCAGATTCAGCACCTCGGGCACGTCGATGCCGGTGTCCAGCATGTCCACAGAGATCGCGATCTGCGGCAGCTTATTGGGTTCGGAGAACTCGTCGATGGCGCTCTGGGCGTAGGTCATGTAGTTGTCGATGACCTTGGCCCAGCCGTTGAGATGGGGGTATTCCTTCCCGAAGACCTCCAGGACCTTCTCGGCGTGGGCGTGGTTCTTGGCAAAGATAATGGTCTTGCCGATCCTGTTGCCGTAGTCGATCTTGAGCCCGTGGGTCATGAGGACGTGCAGCACCTCGCGGATGGTGTCCTCGTTGAAGATCCACTCGTTCAGCGCGGAGGAGGCGATGCTCTCCGGCAATTCGCCGTTTTCGTCCTCGAAGGTGTCCTCATAGGCCTGCTTGTCCGCCTCGGAGAGCTCGTCATACACGATGCCCTGCTGGATGAATTTCAGCGTGGTCTCCACGGACAGAAAATCCACCAGATAGCCGTCCTTCACCGCCTGGGCAAGCTCGTAGCCGTAGGTGGGCACGCCGCTCTCCAGCTCGAAGACCTCGTAGGTGTTCTTGTCGATCTCGTCCTTGGGCGTGGCGGTCAGCCCCACCAGCGGCGCGTCGAAGTAAGTAAAGATGTCTTTATATTTGTTGTAGATCGAGCGGTGCGCCTCGTCGCAGATCACCAGATCGAAGTGCCCCACGGAGAAGAGCTTGCCCTCCTCATCCCGCAGCTCGTCGATGCAGTTCATCATGGTCTGGTAGGTGGAGAAGACGCCATGGGCGGCGTAGTTGTCCTTCTCCTCGCAGAGATTCGTCACCGAGAGGTCGGGCAGGAGGTTCACGAAGCTGCGCTTGGCCTGGGTGACCAGGGAGTTCCGGTCGGCCAGGAACAGGACGTTTTTGATCCAGCCCTGCTCCATCAGCACCTTGCAGAGGGCGATGACCGTCCGGGTCTTGCCGGAGCCGGTGGCCATCACCAGCAGGGCCTTGCGGCGGTTTTTCTGACCGAAGCTGTCGCACACCGCCTTGATGGCCGCCTCCTGGTAATAGCGCCCGGCGATCTTCTTGTCCACCAGGATGGTTTTGAGTCCGGAGCGGGTGCGCTGCAGGTTGAAGAGCTTTTCCAGGTCCCGCTTGGAATAGATCGCCGCGACCCTGCGCTCCGGGTATTGGTTGTCCATGATGCGGGTCTCGAAGCCGTTGGTGAGGAACACCACCGGACGACGGCCCTGCTTCTGCTCAATGAGATCCGCGTAGAGCTTGGCCTGCTGGCGGCCCTTGGCCACGTCCACGCAGGTACGCTTGGCCTCGATCACGGCCAGAACGCGCCCGTCGTCTCCCAGCAGCACATAGTCGGCAAAGCCCAGCTCGGACTTGTTGGGCATGCCGGGGATCTCGTATTCGTTGAGCCAGTTCTTGCCCTCGACCCAGCCCGCGTCCTCCAGCATGGCGTCGATGTAGAGCTTGCGGGTTTTGTACTCGGAGAGCTCCAGGGGCTTTGGCACATAGCTCTGCTGCTGCTCCTCCCGCCGGGCGGTGAGCTCGGCCTTGAGCGCGGCGTTCTCGGCCATGAGGGCGGCCAGGTCGATGCTCTCCTTACTGCCTTCCCCTTGAGGGGAAGGTGTCGCCGCAGCACCGTTTCCATTGCCTTCCCCTTGAGGGGAAGGTGTCTGCGCAGCAGACGGATGAGGTGTCTCCTCAAGCAGATTCGCGTCAAAGGCCCGCTCCTCGTAGTTGTCCCCGTAACAATAGGCCACGAAATCCAGGAAGATGTAGAGGTTTTCCAGGCACAGAGCGGCCTGCTCCTGGCTGATCTTCTTGCCTGCGTGGGCAGCCGTGTTGCCGAGCTTCCGGATAAACTCCATGCGGCGGAGTAGGTTATCGTCCACCACGTCCCGGAATTCGTCCGTGATCATGAGGCTGACCAGCTTGTCGTCCCAGGGCAACACAAGCTCCCCGTCCACGGAATACATCCATTTGACGGCAAACTCCATCGCCCTGCGGCAGTTGAGCACGCAGGCTGCTGGGTCGATCTGAAAGATTCGCTCCGCCGATACTGCCACCTCTGCAAAGGCGGCAAATTTGGGTTCAGAGAGGAATATGTCAAAGTTGGTCATGGGTAAGCCTCTTTATTTCTCATAATTGTTATGGAACTGTTTTTTGAACATCTCTATTGATTCATCAAAGTCGTTTCCGCAGGAATACTGTGTAATTACTGTCATATGAACATGTCCTTCTACACCTATCCCCTTTTCATGAGCAATTCTTAGCGCGGGATAGTTTCCTCTTGGATCAAATCCATAATGCTCAGATAGTTTTGGAATAATAGCTTTAACATATTCGGCCACGTTAAGCGCAAAACTATATGCTTCTTCTCTTGTTGGGAAATAGCCTCTATGCGTCACTTTGTTTCTAAACTCGACTGCTTTTTGAGAGAATTCATCCGGCAAATCGCCTAATTGCTTATAGTACAAAGCTGTGAATGCCCCTAATTGCCTTTCGGATTGGTGAGACATGCGTTTCCACAAAATAGTCAAATCATCGGTCTGAAGAGACTTTTCGTTCCACAGAATTAAATTAATGCAATACTCATGAAATCGTTCATAACTCGCTGCAAAATCCATTACTGCTTCTCGATAATAACCATCCAGATAAGCACTTATTCCCATATCAAAAAGAATAGCGTATCGAGGAAGCGCCAAAAAGAACATATTTTTATGCCCTTTCCGGCAAGTAAACTCATAGTAATAGCTATCCGTTAACTCAACTATACTGTTTGGATCATATGGCATAGTAAAGTATCCGCCGCCTTCTGGCGCATTCTCGAGCAGGCACTGTCTGCACATAAATTTGAGTTTCATTTATTTCCCCCTTTAAAAAAACTCTATACCAAGCTCGCGGAATAGTCAATTTAGGGATTCTTTCTCTTTGTGAGCTTGCACGCATGGGAATAGTAAAGGTTTTTTGTCATTCCCGATCCTGGCTGATTGAGGAAATATGTCCATTTCCTCACCTCACCCATAGTATTGCTGCATTAGCCTGTCAAACAAAAGCTGTGTTTCGTCAAGGGACTTCTGAATGACAGATTTGGATTTGTCGATCTGTTTTAAGAAGCTTACAAATTCATTCTGCTGCTTTAGCGTCGGGAGCATAAGTTGTAATTTATTATATTTCCCAACGTTGAAGTGTTGCTGGGCCGCTCCGCCTGTACCTTCATCAATCTGACGTTTCCCATGGGGCAGATTTGTATATGTGCAGAGATAATGCGGATTGACCTTATCTGTTTTTGGCCTCGCAATTATGATATCTATTGCGTTGCAACCTTCGAATTCTTTGGGAACAACACAGGCCGTTCCAGGGGCGCCTGATCTGACAATAAGGAGATCATTTTCACGGAGCTGCGATTTAGAGTTTTTATCGTTTCCTTCATGGGAGAAATAGACCCAATCGGAATCTTTAATTGTCCCTGCTCCAATATTTAATGATCGGAAAGCCTTCACACCATGTTCTGCGTCAGTATAAAACTGAGCTGGCTTTATTACGACGCCGACTGAAACATTGGCGACATCTTCGACATTAACCACTGGCCATTGGTATGGGTTCGTTTCATCCCCAAACATCTCGACAAATCGGGCTTTGATAAGGTCGTCAAGCGCAGAAAGTTGCGAACGGCGTGCCGCAAGAATACTTTGCGCTTTATCAAGGACTGCCACAATCTCTTGTTGCGAATCAAAGGATATATCTGGTATGACAAGCGAAGCAAGAACATCAATCTTAATGCCTTTGATAGTAGCTCCTCGCGCTTGAGATTTCAGATATGACTCTTTCGATTGAATGAACTTACATAGAAATTCTTTGCTCCACAATGATTCGTTTATTCCAATAAGCGAAATAATGTCTTGGCTTGTAGACATTGGGATTTCGTTTATGGCTACTTTCCCGACGCCAACACGAGTACCAACCATAATAGATTTTGCTGGTACAATTTTAGCGGCGCTCTCTTCGATCGCTTTTTCAGTAATCCAATCAACAGCTGCGGTTTTCCCGATAGTCTGTCCATTAAGCGCAACGGTTGTAATCCACGGGATGTCGCCAGAAAAGTAATCTGCATTTGTTTTGCTTGGTGTTCCCCCCGATTGGAACGAGCAAATTTCTCCGAGTTTTAATTTCATCCCATCATCCCCACAAATATCAATTTGATTGGTTAAGCATTTGCTCCAGCTCCGCAAGCTCCTTGCCGATTTCGTCCTCCAGCGCCTTGATGTTCGCCAGGATTTCGCTGGTGGGCGGATACTCCACGGGCTTAAAATCCGTCTGCTTGTATTTGTTGATGGAGAGGTCGTAGTCGTTGGCTACGATCTCGTCTTTCGGCACGAAGAAGCTCTGCTCCGTGCGCTTGCGGGCGGATTCGTTGTATTCCACCTCATCCGCCCCCTTCGGGGGCACCTTCCCCTCAAGGGGAAGGCTATGGAACCTGGCGATGATATCGGGGATGTCGTTCTCCTTCGTCTCGCTGCGCTTGTCATCCAGGGAGAAGCCGTCGGCCTTCATGTCGTAGAACCAGACCTTGTCTGTGCCGCCGTGGCCGGTCTTAGTGAAGATCAGGATGGCAGTGGACACGCCCGCATAGGGCTTGAACACGCCGGAGGGCATGGAGATCACGGCCTCCAGGCGGTTGTTCTCAATCAGCTCCTTGCGGATGGCCTTGTGCGCGGTGGAGGAGCCGAAGAGTACCCCGTCCGGCACGATGCAGGCGCAGCGGCCGCCAACCTTGAGCATCCGCAGAAACAGAGCCAGGAACAGCAGCTCGGTCTTCTTGGTCTTGCAGACCTTCAAGAGATCGGCAGAGACGATGTCCGCGTCCAGGCTGCCCTTGAAGGGGGGATTGGCCAGAATCAGGCTGTACTTCTCCCGGTCCGGATTCTGGTCAGAGAGACTGTCCCGGTACTCGATAAAGGGGTTGTCCACGCCGTGGGTCATCATGTTCATGGCACCGATGCGGAGCATGGTGCGGTCCATGTCGTAGCCGTGGAACATGTGGTTCATATAATGATCCTTGTTCTGGCGGTTGAAGAAAACCTCCTGCTTGCGGTTTTCCTTTAGATAATCGCTGACCGCCACAAGGAAACCCGAGGTGCCGCAGGCCGGGTCGCAGACCACGTCGTCCGCCTTGGGCTCCATCAGCTCCACCATCATTTTGATGATGTGCCGGGGCGTGCGGAACTGGCCGTTGACACCTGCTGTGGCGATCTTGGAAAGCAGATATTCGTACACGTCGCCGCGGGTATCGGCGGTTTTGAGCTGAGCCATCTGCTCGTAGATACCGTCCATAGCCGTGACGATCTTGTCCAGCATCAGGGGCGTGGGGATCTTGAAAATGGCGTCGCCCATGTATTTGGAGTAAGCGCTCTCCTTGTCGCCGTGCAGATTTTTGATGAAAGGGAAGACCCATTCCTGCACGGTGCTGTACATCTTTCCGGCGGGGAAGTCGTGGAACACGCTCCATTTGAGCTGGCTGCCGTCGATCACGCGCTCGCCGATCTTCACGTCTTTGGCAAAGATGCTCTCATAGGGCAGGCCCAGCATGGCCGCCTCCTTGGCGCGGGTGTTGTCCGTGTCGTCCAGATCGTGGATGAACATCAGATAGGTCATCTGCTCGATCACGTCCAGGGGGTTGGTGATCCCACCGACCCAGAAGATCTCCCAAAGACTGTCGATTTTGCTTTTCAGTTCGCCTGTAACCATGTCCTTACTCCTTTTCCCAATTCCAAGTATAGGAGGTATAGCGCCCTCCGCCGATTTTCAGGATCTCGCCCTGATCCAGCAAAGCCTTCAGCGCGCGCTGAACAGTGACCTGACTGATATCCGGGCACTGCGCCAGGATCTCCGCCTTCGTGATCCGGCCGGTGGAGCCGCGGATGATCCGCCGAACGCGGCTGAGACCGGAGCCCCCGGCTTCGAGCAGGATCTCCGCCCGCGCCTCAAAGTCCCGATAGGCCGCGATGATGACGCCCAGTAGGTAGCGCGCAAAGGGGAGATAATCGTTGCCGCCATCATGCCAGCCCTCCGAGCTCTCCTGCAGGGCCTCATAGTAGCTGTCTTTGCTGTCGGCGATCAGCTTTTCGATGCTGATGTATTTGCCGATGGAATAGCCTGTTCGATACAAGAGCAGCAGGGTCAGAAGCCGGCTCATGCGGCCGTTCCCGTCGTTGAAGGGGTGGATGCAGAGGAAGTCCAGCACGAAAAGGGGAATCAGGAGAAGATCGTCCAGCTCCGGATCGGCGATCGCCTCGTTGAGCGCGGCGCAGAGCCTGTCCATGGCCTCGGTCGTCTCCCAGGCGGGAACGGGCTGAAAGCGCACGCGCCTGGTGCCGTCGGGGAGCTCCTCGGCAATCACATTGTCCGCGCTCTTGAAGCTTCCGCCGATAGACAGGCCGCTGAACTTATAAAGATCCCGGTGGAGCTGCAGGATCATGCCGGGACGAAGGGGAATATACGCATAATTCTCATGGATCGTCGTAAGCACGTCGCGATACCCGGCGATCTCGCGCTCGCTGCGGCTTCGCGGGGTCGTCTTGTTGCGGACGAGCAGCTTCAGCCGGTCATCGGTGGTGATGATGCCCTCAATGCGGTTGGACGCCTCTGTGCTCTGGATCTTTGCGATCTCCAGCAGCTCGGCAAGGACATCCTGCTGCGCGTCGGAAAACTTGCTCTGTTTCCCTTTCTGCTCATGAATCTGCGTAAGAAACGAAACGATTTCCGGCGTCAGCAGTTTTTGATATTCGTTTTTGTAGTGAAATGCCCTCATGCAATTGCTCCATTCAGAAAGTCAACCTGATCTTTTTCGGCCCTTATGATGCAATTCTATTCTATCAACAATGTTATCATACGTCAAGTCAATTTAATCATTCTTTCAACAATTGATCAAATTAAACAGGCGCTTGTCAAAAAGCCGCCCGGATCGGCTGAATGCTCAGCTCATCCGGGCGGCTTTTTCGGCATGGAGTCATGGCTCCAAATCCGACTCATCACAATAAAATCTGAAACAGGAAACAGCATGACCAGCAAGTCATGCCGCCCCGCATAACAAAAAGCACCCGAGGGGGTGCTTTTTGCTGCGCTTGTTATTCGGGGAGATTCAGCATGAAGTTCATGCCGTCGCCCAGGACGGTGCTGGGCAGGATGCCGTTCCACTGCTTGATCCAGTAGTACTGGATGAGCGCGGGGGTGAGGGACTCGGAGATCCGCTTGTTCATCTCGGCCTCTTTCTCACCGGCGTAGAGAGCGGCTTCGGCCTGGACCTTCACCACCTCCAGCTCGGCGTTGGCGGCGATGACGGCCTTTTCGGCCTCGGCGTTGGCGGCGATCACCGCCCGCTTGGCGGTGGCTTCCTCCTCCATGGTCTTCTGGGCCTGCTGGGTCTCGGCGGTGAGCTTGTTCTGGGCCGCTACCTGCTTGGCCTCCACGGCGGTGGTGAAGGCGTCGGTAAAGTCGATGTCCTCAATGGCGATGGAGACGATGGTGATGCCGTAGGGCTTCATGTCCTCCGAGGTGCTCTCGGCGATCAGATCGGAGAGGGCGTTGCGCTTGGCGATGAGGTTTTCCGCCGAATACTGGGAGAAAACGGCTTTGGTGTTCTCCAGGATCCGGGGATACATCACGTTCTCGTAATAGCCCACGCCCACGGTGCGGTAGAGCTCCTGGGCAGTCTCCTGGTCGATGCAGTAGTTCACGCTGAGCTGCAGGTCCACCTGCTGGATGTCGCTGGAAAAGGCCTGGGTGACGATCTGCACCTTCTGGGTGCGGTTGTCCATCTTCACCACGTCCTGCCAGGGCAGGATCAGGTGGGCGCCGGCGGAGAGGGTCCGCTGCTCCACCCGGCCGAAGGTGGTGATGATGCCGGTGTAGCCCGTGGGCACCACGGTGACGCTGCCCAGAATCAGGGCTGCCACCAGCACTACAAGGGCAAGGGCCTGGGCGGGACGCCGCTTCCAGCTGTAGCGCCCGGTCTTTTTTGTCTTCGTGACCCCACGGGCGTCGGTCACGACGGTCTCCTCCGGCTGCAGCCCCAACATAATGAAGAGCACCACAGCCGCGATCAAACCAAGAATCAGAATAAACATTCCTCCAACCTCCTTCCGTCTATCCCGTATGGTTTGGCTTACGCTTATATGGACGGAGAAGGCGAAAAAAGGTTCCCGAAAATCGTCGGGACCGTGTCGATAATCGGGAGGAGGGTGCGCTGCAAAACATGAAAAAGAGCGCAAAGCCCATGGTCATAACGTAGGGGAGGGCCTTATGCCAACACCCATAAGAGAGTTTTGAAGCAAAAATGACTTGGTAGCTGTCTGACAGGATTGGAAGAGCATCTTCAAGTTAAGGCAGAGAGGCAATAAGGTCTCTTGCCCAAGTATTTCAAAACCAATTATGGGAGGAATTATTCATGAATACGCAGTCCTTTTTCGAGCAGAACGGCGGAACCTATATGGATTTCGGCGATGTCTTGATTCCTAATCTTACGGTTGAGGAAACCAAGTCTATCGGTCGGTGGGGCCGGATGCGCAAGCAATTTCTGAAGGAGCATCACCCGGCAGTTTATTCCTATATGATCCTCAACGGCTCGCTTTATAAGCATCTGGCTGACATTGACGAGGCCGCATGCGAAAGACTTGACCTGATTGCCAAGCAACTCACACGAAAGCGCGGCATCACGGAAAAGCTTAAAGTGGAGGATCAGCTTCGGTGGGTGCAGGAAATGAACGCGATCCGTGCCTCGGCTGAGGAATTTGTATTGGTAGAGTTAATTCATGCATTTTGAATAATCGCAAACAAATGTTAACCTCATTATGAATCAAGCGTCTGGAGACCATGAGAACTAAGGTTTCCAGACGCCTATTTGTGTACGCATCTATAGCTTGACGGTTGAAATCGTCTACTTCACAGCACCCACGTTAATGGAGGCTTGAATAAATTATATAGATTTCAGAACGACTGTTCTGCTATAACTGAGGATTCAAACATCTCAACCTTAGGCGCGTCAGCATAATGCGAAACTCCGGGTAGGGGCAGCGACTGCATGTATGCGTGCATGGCCTCGGCGACCCGTTTTCCCGTGGCGACGGCATGGACGACCGTACCGGCTCCGTGGGCAATATCGCCTGCCGCAAAGACGCCGGGGCGGGAGGTGTGCCCGTCCTCGTCCACGGCAATGATGCCGCGCTCCTTTTCGAGGCCCTTTGTTGTATTGATGATATTGCTGCTCAGCTCCTGGCTGACCGCCACAATGACGCCCGTGCAGGGGTAGAGCTTTTCCGAGCCGGGGATCGCGCGGAGCTTGCCATCTTCGTCGTACTCGTTATCGGCAAAGACAACGCCGTTTTCCAAAATCTCCACCGGGCTTTTCATCATTTGGAAATTCACGCCCTCAAGCTTGGCGTAGCTGGATTCGTACTGGCTGGCGGCGATCTTGTCACGGCGGTTGAAGACCGTGACGTACTGGGCGCCGTTTCGGATGGCGGTGCGGGCGCAGTCCATGGCGGAGTTGCCGGAGCCGATGACGATCACGCGCTCCCCCAAACGGAAGGCCTTGGGAGAAGCCAGGTAGTTGATGGCGAAGGCGACATGGCCCAGGGTCTCGCCCTTGATGTGCAGGGTCTTGGGCCGCCAGAGGCCCGCGCCGACAAACACGCTTTGAAACCCGTCGCGGAAGAGATCGTCGATGGTCAGCGCGCTGCCGATATGCGTGTTGGGGCGGAAGCGAATGCCCTTGAGCGCCAGATGGCGATAAGCGATGTCGTCCAGCACCGCGTCGGGCAGGCGGAAATCGGGAATGCCGTAGCGCATGACGCCGCCGATCTTATCCCGGCTGTCATAGATCGTCACGCCGTAGCCGTATCGGGCCAGGATGATGGCGATGGTGAGACCCGCCGGTCCCGCGCCGATGATGGCGACCCTGCGGCCGTTCGGCTCCGTCGGCCCCTTGACCATCTGATTGGCATAGGTCGTGGAAATGTAGTTTTCAATCATAGAGAAATGGACGGGACTTCCCTTGATACCCTGGATGCAGTGCCCCTCGCACTGATGCTCATGGTCGCAGACCAGCGAGCAGACCGTGGTCAAAGGGTTATTCTCAAACAGCATCCAGCCGGCGTCGTTGAGCTTTCCGTCCTTCAGCAGCCGGATGACCTCCGGGATGTTCGTATGGATCGGACAGCCCTCCTGACAGCGGGGCTTTTTGCAGCCGAGGCAGCGCTTGGCTTCCTCCATCACATGCAGTGCCATTTCATGTCCTCCTTCAGTTCAGCAGCGCAACAGAAATGTCGTTCACATTCGTGCCGGTCGGACCGGTGACGATCAGACCGCCGATGGCCTTCAAGGCGTGATAGGCGTCGTTCTCCCGCAGGACTTCGTGCACATCAATGCCTGCGGCCTTCAGCGCATCGAAGCTGTCTCCGTCCACATAGCCGCCCGCGGCGTCGGTGGGGCCGTCCGTTCCGTCGGAGCCCACGCTGATGACGGCGGCGTTTTTCATCCCTCGGATGCCCTCCGCGGCGGCGAGCGCCAGCTCCTGGTTCCGCCCGCCGAGACCCTTGCCCGTCAGATGCACCACGGTCTCGCCGCCTGCGAGAAAGGCGATCTTTTTACCGGAAGCGGCATGTGCGCGCAGGATGGACGCCAGAAAGCGCCCCGCTTCCCGCGCCTCGCAGTCGAGCTGATTGGTGAGGAATACCGTCTCATAGCCCATGCGCCGAAAGGCCCCTTCCGCCGCGCGGCAGAGCTCCCGCACGCTGCCCACGATCTGGGCATTCACGTTGGAAAGCGCCTTGGGTGTCTCGATTTTCAGCAGCTCACGCGCCTGCGGACTGAGTTGCAGTGCATGTTTTTCGACGATCCGTCCCGCGTCGGCGCAGCTCGAGGCGTCGGGGCTCACCGGGCCGGAGGCGATCATATCCAGCGGATCGCCCAGAATATCCGAGAGGATCACCGCCTCCACATGGGCCGGAGCGCAGTGGGCGGCAAAGCGGCCGCCCTTCACAGCAGAGAGCCGCTTGCGGATGGTGTTCATCTCCACGATGTCCGCCCCGGAGGCCAGAAGCTGCCCGGTAATGTCCCGCAGCTCCGCGAGCGGGACCAGCGGCTTTTCAAACAGAGCGCTGCCGCCGCCCGACAGGAGGAAGAGCACCGTGTCGTCCGCTCTCAGATCTTCCGTCATGCGCAGGGCTTCTTCCGCCGCTTTGACGCTGTTTTCATCGGGTACGGGGTGTCCGGCCTCAATGAAGCACAGTCCGGGCAGCGGATCTCCCAGATGACCGTATTTCGAAATGACGAGTCCGTCCGTCACCGGAACCGGCAGCACATTCAGCGCGGCCGCCGCCATGCGATAAGCGGCCTTGCCCAAAGCAACCAAGAATACTCTCCCCGGAAAGCGTTTGCCTGCCAGCGCATGGGAGACCGCCTGCTCTGGCAGTACGGCGGAGATGGCTGCCTGAACAACGGCCTGGGCATCTGCTCTCAGTGTTCGATTCATTCAATGCGCCTTCTTTCAATGAGATTCGATATCTGCTTACAATTTTCGAAACAGCTCCGTTTTTCCGTCCCAATCCTTTCGGGCCTGAAGGAGTAACTTGTGGATGGCGGCGGCACGGGGCGGGATCAACTGCACCATCATGCCCAGATCCTTCCGCATATCCACCACCATGAAGCTGGGCTTGTCTGCGTTGGCCAGGATCGGGGCCGGATCTGTACCGGTCGCTTTGGCTTTTGCCAGAGCATTTTCGATGTCTGGATAGCCGATCGTCACAACAGGGATATTCAGCAGATGGCACGCCTGTTCCGCTTCTCCCAGATCCTCCACAAACATGTGGATGTGGTTCATGCCGGGCTGCGTCATATCGTTCCCGTCCGTGAACATGGTCGGCACATCGATGGGTTGCTGCTGAACCACCTCCACCGAATGGGAACCCCAGGCCCCGTAGGCCGCATGGAATTTCAGCCCCTTGCAGTCCACCTCCCGCCCGCGATAAATCAGCCTTCCGAAGGTGTTTGTGGTGTAATAGAAAGGGCCGGAACCAAAGCGCTCATGATGCGCCAGGGCAAAGGCTTTCCAGTCCGGCGCGTAGAAACCGATCTGATGCACAAAGTCACGGTTTTTGAAGTAGTTTTTCACTTCCCGCTGCTCCATGTCACGTTTCCTCCGATCAGACCAGGTCCGCCGTGTCCCGGATCAGCTCGATCACGAGATCCCGCACCGGCGTTTTGACACCCAGCTCACGGGCGATGCTGTCAGACGCATGGAGATCCTTGCTCATAAACTTCGGGTACATCGCGCGCAGATTCTCTGGCAGCTTTCCGTCCTTGGTGGACGCGCGGTGCCGAAGCACATTGTAGAACAGGTTGTCCACCTCATCGGCGGCGAGACAGACCTCCAGATATTTGTTCAGGTCGATTCCGGCCGCTTCGCAGATCCGGCTGGTTTCCGTCAGCACGCGCCAGACGCAGAAGGTGTTGGCGTTGCGGCAGACCTTGACAAGCATCCCCGAGCCAACCGGGCCGCAGAGGATGGGGGCGGCGGACCAGTCGTCCAAAACGGGCTTGGCATAGGCAAAGGTGGCCTCATCGCCGCCGATCATACCGACAAGGCCGTTCTCCGCTGCCTTGGAACCAGGCGTCACGCCGCAGTCCAGAAAACCGACGCCGCGCGACATGCACAGCGTCCCGATCGTTTTCGCTTCATCCACCGACACGGTGGAGAGAAGAACGATGACCGTCCCCTCGTGGGCGTTGGCCAGGAGACCGTCGGGCCCGTCCAGCACCTCAAGGCATTGCGGATAGTCAAAAACGGAGACCATGATGATATCCGCTTTCTCCGCAAGCGCCTTCAGGCTCTCTTCCTCGGGCGGGCAGCCCGGATGATTTTTATATTTTCCCGCTGTGCGGTTATAAACAACGGTCTTTCTCCCGCTGTTTGCCAGACTTGTAGCCACACCGCCGCCGATGCTTCCGAGACCGACCACGCCGGCGACCAGATCCTTTGCGTCTTTCATGCGGTTTTTCCTCCATTGATAACAGATTGCATTGCGTTCTCTTGCTGTTCCAGCTTGTTTAGCTGCTTCAAGCCCAAACAGACGGCGATGACCGTCGCCAGGGTATCCGCCGCCATATGGGCGCTGACATTTCCCAGCACGCCAAAGAGCGCGTTCATCAGATAGAGCAGCGGGATGAGCAGAATCCCCTGTCTCAGCAGAGAGGCAAAGGTGGATCGCTTCGCATTCCCGGAGGCTTGCAGGAAATTCGTGCTGATGTAATATAATCCCATAACCGGCCCTGTCAGCACACGAAGCCGAATAATGGTCTGCCCGAGGGCAAGCGCGTTCTTATCTTTCAGAAACAGCGAGATGATCCATTCGCTGCCAAAGAAGCAGAGAAGCGTCATGCTCAGGCCGAGCGAGACGGTCAAAATGGCGAGCTTGCGCAGAATCTCGCGGATCCGGGGCAGATTCTTCGCGCCGTAGTGATAGGCCAGCAAGGGCTGTACGCCGACGCAGACGCCCATCTGCACCATGGTGATGATCGTAGTGGATTTTCCCGCCGCGGCCATCGCCGCGACGGCGAGCGTACCGTGGCGAACCATCAGCTTGTTGGCCAAAGCGGAGGCGAAGCTGGTCAGCATGCTGTTTGTCCCGTTGGGCAGCCCGATCGCCAAAATGTGCCGAAGCTCCAAGGGTGCGCGGAGGGCAAGGCGCGGCGAGAGGGAAATCCCCTCGCTTTTTCGAAGCGCATACCGAACCAGATACGCCGCACCGAAGAGATTACTCAGCACGGTCGCGGCCGCCGCTCCGGCAACGCCCCGGCGGAAGGTCAAAATGAAGAGTGGGTCCAACAAAATGTTGCTGACCGTGGAGAGCAAATGACCGACCATACTCTCCATGACGGCGCCCTCCGCCCGGATCACATTGCCGAAGGCTGTGGTGAAGACCATGACGGGCGTTCCGAGAAGCAGAACAGTCAGATAGCTTTGCGCATACGGCCACATCTCCGCATTGACGCCGAGAAAGCGCAGAACGCGCCCCCGGAACGCCAGTACGAGCAGGCCGAAAAGCGCCCCCAGTACAAGGGAGCCCCAGCAGCAGAGACTCGTATAGAGACGAACGCGGCGGCTGTCACCCTCACCGAGCGTTCGAGCGATGAGAGCGCAGCCGCCGCCTCCGATCATCGAGCCGAGAGCCATGATCATGGTGAAAATCGGAGTGGCGATCGAGACTGCGCCCACCTGAACGTCGTCGTGCAGCTGTGCGATGAAGAACATATCCGCCATGTTGTAGAAAACCATGACAAGCATGTTTACGACCGCAGGGATCGCCATCGCGAAGATCGCACGCCAGACAGAGCTGCTTTGGAAAACCTGTTCCCGTTTCAACTTCATGTTTTCACCAAGGATCGCTTAGGCCCTAAGCCGGATCAGAGAATGATGTTGTTCTGCCCGCCGTCGAGCCAGGCGCGGAGATTGTCAAACACGATCTCGGCGCGCAGGGTCATGGATTCCTTGCTGGCAAAGGCAATGTGCGGGGTGAGCAGGGTGTTGGGCGCGTGGAGCATCTGCGTGTCGAGAGGCAGGGGCGGCTCCTTGGTGAACACGTCCACCGCAGCACCGGCGATGACGCCCTCGGAGAGCGCGCGGGCGAGATCGTCCTCGTTGGTGACCGGGCCGCGGGCGACATTGATGAGGATCGCGGAGCGCTTCATCATGCAGAGCTTTTCATAGTTGATCATACCGCGGGTGCTGTCGTTGAGCGGGCAATGGAGCACAACGATATCGCTGCGGCGCAGCAGCTCCTCCTGGGAGACCTGCTCGACATAGTCGGGATACTCCGGATGGAACTTGCGGCTCTGCGCCAGAACGTGGCAGTTGAAGGCGTGGAGCAGTTCACCGGTGCGGCTGCCGATCTTGCCGTAGCCGATGATGCCGACCGTCTTGCCCTTGAGCTCGCAGCCGACCAGGCCGTCCTTCGTTCCGCCGGCACGGACGCGCTCCTGCGTCTGGGGAATGTTGCGCAGCACAGACAGCGCCATACCGATCACGAGCTCGGAGACCGCCTCGTTGGAGTAGCCGGAGGCGTTGGAGACCTTGACGCCCTTGGCCTTTGCCGCGTCCAGACCCACATGGTCAACGCCGGTGAAAGCCACGTCGATAAACTGCAGCTTGTCACAGGCGGCAATGACTTCGTTCGGCATGGGCATGTTGGCGATGATCATGGCGTCGGCGTCCTTCGCCTCGTCGATCAGGGTGGGGATATCGGTGGTCTTGGCGTAGTCGACAAATTCCACTTCACCCGCAAAGGGCTTCTTGAAGGAGGCCAGCTCCTCCGCGGAGATACCGAGAGACTCGAGAAGAACGACTTTTTTCATGTTTCTGTTTCCTTTCTTATAGTAGGTATTTATTACTTACGGGATAGAACCAGGTGGATTTTTTCTTCAATGGCTTTTCGGTTGAGATGGTAGTGATCCATCAGCTCATCTGGCTGACCGGACTGCCCGAAGCAGTCCTGAACGGCCACCATTTCCATCGGCACCGGGTGATTTGCGGCAAGGCACTCCGCCACGGCGCCGCCCATGCCGCCATACACCTGGTGTTCCTCGGCGGTGACAATGCAGCCGGTCTCTTCGGCGGCAGCAAGGATCGCCTCCTTGTCCAGAGGCTTTACGGTGTGCAGATCATAGACCCGGACGGAAATCCCTTGCTGCGCCAGAGCTTCAGCCGCCTGCAGCGCCTCATAGACCAGCGCGCCGTTGGCAAAAACCGTG
Source organism: Oscillospiraceae bacterium (assembly GCA_017447685.1). GTDB lineage: Bacteria > Bacillota > Clostridia > Oscillospirales > Oscillospiraceae > Limivicinus. The sequence goes on along the minus strand of JAFSMZ010000016.1, from coordinate 11,273 downwards.
ACGTCCTTGCCCTCGCGGCAGAGGCGCGCCTTGCCCAGTTCAAAGGGCGTATCCTCATCGGTGATCACGGGGACGGCTTCCCGGCCGAAGCGGACGAAGCAGGGGCCGTTTTTCTTCGCGATCGCAAGCGTCGCTTTCCGCGTCTCCTCTGCGTCGCAGGGGACGACGACGGTCATCCGGGGCAGAACGCGCATCAGCGCCACATCTTCCAGCGACTGATGGGTCGCGCCGTCCGGGCCGACGGAGATGCCCGCATGGGCGCCTGCCAGCTTGACGTTCAGGTCGTTGTAGCACACGGTGGTGCGGATCTGATCCCAGGCCCGCCCGGCGAGAAAGACGCAGTAGGTGGACACAAAAGGAGTCATGCCGGAGAGAGCAAGGCCGGCCGCAGTTCCAACCATGTCCTGCTCAGAGATGCCCATATCCAGGAAGCGCTCCGGGTATTGCTCGCGCACCCAGACGGTACGGGTGGATTTGGCCACGTCGGCGTCAAGCACCATGATGTTTTCTCCCTGCGCACACAGGGAGAGCAAGGCTTTTCCGTAGCCGTCGCGCATCGGTATCCTGTTCATGCTTCCGCCTCCTCTCGAATTTCACGCAGCGCCCGCTCCAACTGCTCAGCGTTCGGCGCGGTGCCGTGCCAGGCGCAGTCGCCCTCCATGAAGGAGACGCCCTTGCCCTTGACGGTGTTGGCGATCAGGACACTGGGCTTTCCCTTGAAGGCGGCCGCCATCTCATAGGCACGGAGGATCTGCTCCATTTCGTGCCCGTCCAGCTCGATGACGTTCCAGCCAAAGTCGTGCCATTTGGCACAGAGATCACCAAGATCCTTAATATCCTCAGTGGTGCCGTCCAGCTGCACGTGGTTGTAGTCCACGATGGCGCAGAGATTGTCCAGCTTGTGCTGGGCCGCGGTCATCACCGCCTCCCAGATCTGGCCCTCCTGCAGCTCGCCGTCGCCCAGGAGGCAGTAGACGCGATTTGCGCGCCCCTGCTTTTTGAAGCCGAAGGCAAGTCCGTCGGCAATGGACAGGCCCTGCCCGAGGGAGCCGCTGGAGCAGTCGAGACCGGGCGTAGATTCTTTGTGCGGATGCCCCTGCAGGATGCTGCCCAAACGGCGCAGCGTCCAGAGCTCCTCCACCGGGAAAAAGCCCTTTCGCGCGAGAACGCTGTACAAGACCGGGGCCGCGTGCCCCTTTGAGAGAAGAAACCGATCCCGGTCCTCCCAATCCGGTCTTGCGGGATCGATGCGCATGATACCGCCGAAATACAGACCCACCATCAGGTCCGTGGCCGACAGAGAGCCGCCGGGGTGCCCGGAGCCGGCCTTATGCACCATGTTGAGGATATCACAGCGCACGGTTTTGCTCATTTGAATCAGATCCATCCAAAGTCTAAGCCTCCATTCTCCAATGCTCTTTGGAGTTCTTTACGATCGCAACGATAGCAGACTGCACGGGGATTGAGAATTCGCATTTTCGTTTCCGATTTAATAAATTAGTGTTGTTGGTATGTGAGAGCAAATCCGTGAAATTAAAATTGAATTTTCTGCATTCTTTTCTTGAAATTGCCTTGCCGCTATGATAAATAATAGGTAAGCGTACGATTTCGACAAGGGAGGGATTTCGATGGAAGCCGCTGATAAGCTTGCGCTCTTTTCGGAGCTGATCTCCTGCAACCAGGCGCTGTACCTCTGGCAGTTTGATTCGGAGGGCGAGCTGCTGGAGAGCAACTGCCCGCATGCGTCGCTGTTTCTTCCTCTGTTCCGGCACGATCACAACCAGGAATATGTCTTTTCGGTGCAAAAGAAGCGTCCCATTCTCATCTCGAACGACATCGGTTTTACCTGGGTGGTGGAACGGCTCTGGGAGGGAGAGGAAGCCGGAGGCTTTGTCACCGTTGGGCCATGCATTTTGAGTTCCGTTCAGGCAGACCTGGTGGAAAAGCGGCTGCGCGGCATCTATATGTATAATTCCGGGACGCGGGAATGGAAGGAGCGCCTGCTCCGGGAGATCGGCAATGTCCCGTTTGTCTCTTTCCTTTTGATCTGTCAGTTCGCCGTGATGCTGCATTATTGCCTCTGCGGGGAAAAGATCACAAGCGGCGAGATCCATTTCCAGACCTCCCAGGAGAGCATTCCGGCAACGCCAGGTCCCACACGAGACCCTCTGAGGAGCTTCCGTGCGGAGCGGGCCCTCCTGCATGTCATCCGGGAGGGGGACATGGATTACAGCGGCATCAAAGCGCACGCACAAAACGTCGGTGTTGTTCCTGTCTACACCGGCGATCCGCTTCAGGATCGCAAGATCCTCTGCACCTTGTTCACGGGTCTCTGCTCCCGCGCGGCGATCGAGGGAGGTCTTTCGGCGGAGCTTGGTTTTTCCCTCGCCGATCAATACATCCGAGAGATTTGGGAGGGGAAGAGTATCTCCGGTGTCGCGGCTGCAAACGGACAGATGATACAGGATTTTGTCGCCAAGGTGCACAAGACCCGGGAAAACAAAAGCTATTCTCCCATGGTGAAAAGCTGCGTCGACTTTATTGAGCTGAACCTGGAGAAGCAGTTGGATCTGGAGACCCTGGCTTCTCGCCTGGGCTACACAAAATACTATCTCTCCCGCAGCTTCAAGCAGGAGCTGGGGGTCACCGTCAACGAGTATATCAAGGTCGCCAAGATCGAGCGGGCCAAGCTGTTTCTGGCCAATACAGACGACAGCATTGACAGCATTCTCGAGCGGCTCAGCTTCAGCTCCCGCAGTTATTTCTCCGAGACCTTTCATAAAATCGTAGGCAAAACTGCGACACAGTATCGCGCGGAACATAAAAGCTTCTGATGCTATATGGCTAAACCGGCACCCGGCAGGGTTGAAAACCTGCCGGGTGTTTTTTTGCGGTATGGTTTCATAAATTCGTGTTAGGTTTCTGAAAATCGCTACATTACAATTTGTTAGCTAATTTTCCAAATTCAACACAAATTCTTGAATTTCATATGTCTTGCACCCGTGATATTCTGCGGCCAGAAAGAATCTTTGAAAGGGTGAATCAGATGCGTCAAGTGATTTCCTTCTGCGAGGATTGGCGTTTTCAAAAGGGTGCATCGCTGCCGGAAGCTTTCCCGGTCGAATGGGAGAACGTAAGACTTCCGCATACCTGGAACGTAGAGGATGGACAGGACGGCGGAAACGACTATTGGCGCGGGACCGCTTTCTATGCCAAACGCTTTGGCTGCCCGCAACTGGAAGTCGGCGGTCGTGCCGTTCTGGACTTTGGTGCCGCCGCCATGAGCGCGGACATATGGCTCAACGGGCAGCATCTTGCCCGGCACGAGGGCGGCTATTCCCGCTTCCGCGTCGACATCACAGACGCTCTGCGGGAGGAGAACCTGCTTTGCGTCGCGGTGGACAACAGCGAAAACGATCGGATCTATCCCCAGAGGGCAGACTTCACCTTTTACGGCGGCCTTACGCGGGAAGTAAATCTGATCCTGGTTCCATCCGCTCATTTTGAGCTGCTTCGGAACGGAACGCCGGGCATTCGGGCAAATGCGGAGGTCTCCGGCCGGACGGCGGCAGTCCACGTTGTCGCCTGGGCAAACGCCGGTGAGGTCTGCTTCCGTCTGGACGGACAGACGCAGATCGTTCCGGTCGCTGAAGGAAAGGCCGAGGCCGATTTCCGCCTGGACCCGGTCCATCTCTGGGACGGTCTGGACGATCCGTATCTCTACACCGTGGAAGCGAGCCTGTTGGAGAACGAGACGGAGTTGGATCATATCTCGACCCGCTTCGGCTGCCGCAGCTTTATGATCGACCCCCAGCGCGGCTTCTTCCTGAACGGGCGCAGCTACCCGCTGCGCGGCGTGAGCCGGCATCAGGACAAGAAAGGAAAGGGCAGCGCGCTTTCCCTGCAGGATCATCGGGAGGATATGACGATCATCCGGGAGCTGGGTGCCAACACGCTGCGTCTTGCCCATTACCAGCAGTCGCAGGAATTCTATGATCTCTGCGATGAAAACGGCCTGATCGTCTGGGCGGAGATCCCCTATATTTCGCAGCACATGCGAAACGGCGAAGAAAACTGTCTCTCTCAGATGCGCGAGCTGATCGAACAGAGCTACAATCACCCGTCGATCGTCTGCTGGGGCCTGTCCAACGAAATCACGGTGGGAGCCTCCGACCGCAAGGCCTTGATGGAAACCCACAAAAAGCTGCAGGCTCTGTGCAAGGAACTGGACCCCAACCGCCCCACGGTCATGGCCCACGCCTTCATGCTGGAGCAGGACAGCGCGCTGATCCCGACCGCGGATCTGGCCGGGTATAACCTGTACTTCGGCTGGTATCTGGGCGAGCTGGAGCAAAACGACCATTTTCTGGACGAATATCACGCGAAGTACCCGGATCGCATCCTCGGATTTTCGGAGTACGGTGCGGATGCGAATCCCGCCCTGCAGGCGGCAAGACCCGAGCGCGGCGATTACACCGAGGGCTACCAGTGCCTGTATCACGAGCATCTGCTCCGCTGCATCGATGAGCGTCCCTGGCTCTGGGCGACCCATGTATGGAACCTCTTCGATTTCGGCGCCGACGGGCGCGACGAGGGCGGCAAGCTGGGTGAAAACCAGAAGGGTCTGGTCACCTTTGACCGCAAGCTGAGAAAAGACGCCTTTTATCTCTACAAGGCGGCCTGGAGCCGGGAGCCTTTCGTTCACATCACGGGCAAGCGCTATCGCGACCGCGCCGAAGCGGAGACAGAGATAAAGGTGTATTCAAACCAGTCCGAGGTTTCCCTCTATCTGGATGGAGATTTGATCGGGCAGCAGACGGGAAGCCGTATATTTCGCTTCCGCGTCCCGATCAACGGGGAACACCGGATCACCGCGACCTGTGGAGAGCTCCGGGATGAAATGACGATCCGCCATGTTTCTGAGCCCAACGAGAGCTATCTGCTCCCGGGGCGAAAGAGCGTGGTCAACTGGTTTGACCGTGACCTTGTCAAGGAGGGTTATTTCTCCATCCAGGACAAGCTGGGTGTACTTTCAAGCGATCCCGACGCTGGCCCCATCGTGGCGGAAATGATGGCGCTGGTGCGCAGCAAACGCGGCGATGTGGCCAAGGAGGCCAGCTCGAATGCGGGACTCCAGAAAATGATGGCGCAGATCCCGCTGGAGAGTCTCCTCCGTCAGGCCGGAGGGGCAGTCAGCGAGGAATATGCCCGTGAGCTGAACCGACGCTTGCAGGCGATTCCAAAGAAGAATCCGGGAGGTGACGGTATAGACTGATCCGAACCGTATTCCTCTGTATGCAAATATAAACATGAAGGGAGAAAAACATGAGCGAAACCACAGAAAAAGTCGAATATTTCGGCGCATCAAAATTTGAAATCGCAATGATCTCGCTGACGCAGGTCGCGGCCAACCTCTTCAACGTCCTGATGACCATGGTCAGCTATCTGGCTACCGGCGGCTGGGGCATGGCGGTCATGGTCGCAAGCCAGATCACTGCTTCCATGCGTATCCTGGACGCTGTCACCGACCCCATCGTGTCCTGGTTTGCCCCCCCGCGTGCGCACCCGTTTCGGCGTTGCGACGCCGTTGGTCTTCCTCGGCTGGATTCTGGAGATGGTCTCCATCATCCTGATGTTCAACGTCATGCCGAACACCCAGAGCGTGCCCCTGTTCATCGTCCTGTACGTGGTCAATGTTTTCGGCTACACCTTCCTGAACAAGGCCATCATGATCTACAAGCTGAACGTGACCAACGACCCCAAGAAACGCCCCCTCTTCCAGCGCTATAACCAGACCTTCGTGATGATCTTCACCATGATCCTCAGCCTCTACCGCGCGAAGATCCTGGTCCCCAAGTACGGCGGACTGAAGCTTGGCCTGTTCCAGGAGCTGAGCGTGTTTATCCTGATCGTCACCGGCGTCATGATGCTGCTCGGCCTGTTCTTCGCCCGGAAGTACGACAAGGTCGAAGATTTCGAGCGCAACTATCATAAGGCCACCGATTTCAACTTCAAGGACATTTGGAATCTGATCGTTCACAACCCTGCCTTCCTGATGGAGACGATCTCCAACGCTACCGACAAGATCGCTTCGCAGACTGCCGGCAACACGGCTGTCCAGACCCTGCTCTTCGGCATCATTATCGCAAACTACGGCTTTACCGGCGACATTTCCATCATCACCACGCTGGTCACGCTGGCTATGATCTGGCTCATCACCGGGCGCGCCAAGAAGCGCGGCAACAAGGACGCCTACCTCAAATGGTGCTGGCTGTGCGTCATTGTCGCTGCTGTAACCTGCACTTTCCTCGCCGTGATCGACCCGACCCAGATCACCAAGGCCACCGTTCCCACTGTGATCTTCGTCATCCTCTACGCCGTGATGAACTCCTTCAAGTCTACCACCAACGCCGCCGTCCAGACCATGACTCTGGATATTCAGGACTTTGAGTTCTATCTGCACGGTAAGTATCTGGGACCCATGGTCAACGCCGTCGGCACGTTGCTGTCCAAGGTCGTCGACTCTCTCTCCTCCATCATTCTGGCCGCTTGCCTCGCCACCCTTGGGTATGTGGATTCCATGCCCCAGCCCGGTGATCCCAGCAGCCCCAAGGTGTTCTGGATGACGATGTTCCTGTGGCTCGGCATGCCCGTGCTCGGTTATCTCGCCTCCATCATCGCCATGAAATGGTATCCTCTGACCGCCGAGAAGATGGTCGAGGTGCAGAAGCACAACAACGAGATGCGCGCCAAGAACGCCGCCGCGTACGAGGCGGAGCTGGCCGGAAAGAACGCATAAACAACGGTAAGCGGAAAGGAGCGCCGTATGGAACATAAAACTTTTCACGAGAGCGCAAGGGAGCTTCCGGTATTGGAAGCGGACGTCCTCGTTGCCGGAGCGGGCACCGCAGGCTGCATTGCGGCTATCGCTGCCGCCAGAGCGGGCGCAAATGTCATTTTGATCGAAAAGCTCCCTGTCCCCAGCGGCACTCTCACCAATGGCGGCAACGGGATCTACAGCTACTTCGCCCAGAGCAACGATCCCGACAAGGCCGTTCAGATCGTCGGCGGCATTCCCTATGAGCTCTTCGAACGGGTAGACGCCGCCGAGGGCTCCACCGGGCTGATCGCGGTGGCGAACGAGCCGCGCCGCTGCCCGAAAAAGCCGATCTTCAACCATGAGGTGATCAAGGGCGTTCTGTGCGAAATGCTGCTGGAAGCGGGGGTTCACGTCTTTCTGCAGACCATGCTCTGCGATGTGAAGATCGAAAACGGAAGCATCAAGGCCGCGATCATCGAGAACAAGGACGGCCGCAGCGCCATCGTCGCTAGGCAGTATATCGACTGCACCGGCGACGGGGATCTGGCAAAGTTTGCAGGGCTTCAGCAGGTGAGCAACTGGCAGGATTACAACAAGGTGTCCGGCGCCGCGACCAGCCTTCCCTTTGCCATGGATGGCATTGACTTTGAAAAAGCGGTGCGGGAAGGCACGGGCTTCTTCGTCAAGCGCGAGCAGGTGCAGGTGGAGGGACACGACGCCCACACCACCTATATGCTGGTGCTGCGCGATCCCCCCGAGCGCTGCCGCGAGCTGACGGAGCTGAACCTCCGGCACTTTATCGGCATCAGCGCAAACCATCCTCACGAGGCCTCCAATATCAACAACTCCAAGGGCGTCCACTGCGACGCCAGCACCGCGGAGGGCCTGACCCGCGCGGAGATGGAGAACCGGATCAAGAACCTGAAATTCGCCAACGCCCTTCGCCACTGCGTCCCCGGTTTTGAAAACGCCTATATGACCTGGCAGGCTGTTCAGGTCGGCGTGCGCGCGAGCAAGGTCACCTTGTGCGACAAGATGCTGACCCAGGAGGAGATCTCCTCCGCGGCGCGCTTTGATGACGAGATCGGGCTGTATGGCTTCCATGACCTGGCGCCCACCCGTCCGCACTGCTTTTCGCAGGCGCCCGGCTTCTACGGCTTCCCATATCGGATGCTGCTGCCGCTGGGCTGCGACAATCTCTTCATGGCCGGACGCTGCGTCACGCTGGATGTGGAGGCGCATATGTCCACGCGCAACACGGTCGGCTGCATGATCATGGGCCAGGGCGCCGGCGCCGCTGCAGCACTATGTGTAAAATTGGACTGCAGAAGCCGGGAGCTCCCTTACTCCGAGCTGCGCGCAGAGCTCCTGCGCCAAAAAGCAATTCTCGATGTAGATTAACGTAAAACGCGGATCCTCTCACTCCCTCTGCGTTTTATTCCCGCTAAACGACGCAGTGCCTGATCGTACTGCGTCGTTGATCTTTTTCTTTTGATCTGTTATGCTGATCCCGAAACGGAGGTTGCGCTTATGTCTGCTGCCATGCATCAAATCCTCGTCATTTTTATCGGAATATTTGCCGGGTTCCTCTGCCGGAAAACAAAGGTGCTGACGGAGGAAGGAACGGGTACGCTCTCCAATATTGTTGTAAAGCTGATCCTGCCTTTCTACCTCTTCAGCGCCATCCTAAGCACGGACGCCGCAATCGATCCATGTACTGTTTTGTTGACTGTGGCGCTGTCTGCGGGGATGTTTATCCTCAGCGGCACCGTCGCGCTGCTGGTGGTCCCCCTCCTGAAGCCGCCCTCCGCGGACAAGGGCGTTTATCTGTTTGAACTGATGTGCGGCAACGTAACCTACATCGGAATTCCTGTTTGCGCGGCAATTTTGGGCGGTTCTGCCGCTTTTTACGGTTCTCTGCTTAACATTCCCTACAATTTGATTTGCTTCTCGCTTGGAATCTATCTGCTGGCAGGAAAGCTGCCTCTCAAAAAGATCCTGAATCCGGCTTTCTTGGCTGGCGTTGCGGCAGCAATTCTCTATATGTTGAAGGCTCCTGTTCCGAAGGTCATTCTGGATGGCTGCTCCTTTATTGGGCAGGCGACTTCCCCCTGCGCCATGCTGGTGATTGGCTCGGTTCTCGGAAGCGTACCCATTCGGAAAATCTTCACAGAATGGCGAGCGATCCCCTATGTGATCCTGCGCTTATCGGGAATTGCCGCATTGGTTGCGTTCCTGTTGCGTTTTGTGGACATCGATCCGGTTTTGAAGGGCGTATTGACATTGATGGCTGCCATGCCCGCAGCGACAAATTCAACGATGTTGTGTACGATCTACGGAGGAAACAGGGAGCTTTCTGCAAAGCTTATTTTTCTCTCTACCGCACTCTCTGCCATTAGCATTCCTCTCTGGGCAGCATTTGGATTTTGAATTGAAAATATCAAATAAAAGGTAATCTGCTTTATAAAAAGAATCGGAAGCAAAAAGAAACAATAAATTTCAAAAAGATATTGACACGAGATGTTTCGCGTGGTATATTCTCATTACCGAAACATCTTGTGTTTTTATTATGAGAGCTCTGCTTCCATAATAAAAAAATCTATTTAAACGCCTGTTCCTCGCCCCTGGCGGGACAACCGGAACGGATGCGAAAAAAACCCTCATGCTCCGCATGAGGATTTAGTAGGAGGCCATATGCGTCGGATCGATCCATCGAAAAAAGAAATCATTGCGGAATATATCGACAAGCATTTTTGCGAACATAATGAGATTCCGTCTGTTCGCGACATTGTAGAAGGCACGGGTATCCCTCTTTCCACTGTTCACCGTTATCTCATTTCCATGCGGGAGGACGGATCGCTGGATTATTCCGGCCGCCGTACCGCGCGCACGAAATTGATGGAGGACACTGCGCCGATTCACGCGCTTCAGGTGCTTGGAACCGTTGCCTGCGGTCCCGGCCAGGAAGAGGAACAGCGCTTTATCGAGTATATCCGTATGCCGGAATCTTTGGTAGAAAAGGGAGATTACTTTGCTCTGATCGCCAAAGGCGAGAGCATGATCGGCGCGGGCATCTTCCCCGGCGATTATGTTTTTGTGAAAAGGCAGCAGACTGCAAACGAGGGAGATCTCGTCATCGCGCTCTTTGACGGAAAGAACAATCTGAAAAAGCTTGGTTTCGATCAGAAAAACAAAAAGTATATTCTTCATTCCTGCAATCCCGATACAAAAACATATCCCGACATTATCGTGGATGAATTGCAAATCCAGGGCGTTGTGAAAGGATCGTATCATAAGCATTGAATGTGGAGGAAATAGAACGAAATTGAAAAACGCCATCGCAGAAGATCGTCTTCGACTTCCTTCTTTCGATTGTCCCGATCCGAACTGTCACGCAAAGAATCTTGTCTTTGCCGCCAATACGGAGGCAAGAAATCGCGCAAAGCTCGTTCCATTGAGAGATGTTCCCGCGCAAGGCTCGATAGATTTCATCGTGTGCTGTCCGAAGTGCAAACAGAAATTTGCAATGATTCGGAATATAAAATCGACGCGCATTCTGTTTGATACGATTCCTCTTTACGGCAGAGTCGCCACCTGAACGAACAAAATACTTTGGCATAGTGAGCCGTCCTCCCACCCGTGAATGTGGAAGCAAAGGGCAGGTATCAAGTCCAAAAAAGAATCACGCAGCATGAACTCTTGCGCGTGATCTTTGGCTTGATGCCTGCCTTCGTTTTTTCAGTTTTTTGCGTTAGTGTGCTTTTCTTCGACAGCATTTTTTATCAGGAATCTGTTAGATTCGGATGAAGAAACGTGAAAAAACGGAGCATGGAGTAACGGTCAGATACTAAGAGCAAGTATCGACCCGTGGCCCAAAATTCGAGATAGCCGAATTTTTCCCGCGGTCAGAACTTGTTGGGGAGTGCCTTCCCCAAACCCAGCAGAACGAAAGAAACGATCATTTTTTCTCACACGGAGGTGTTCAAAAAATGCGGGGAACATACGACACGCCCAAGCGCAGTCATGTCATCAAAACGCGCCTGGACGATGAAGAATATAAGTTCTTCCTGTTGAAATGCAAGGCCTATGGGATGAATCAATCGGAAATGATCCGTACATCTTTGGATAAGCTCGTCATCAATCCCGTAATCAAATTCTCGCCGGTGAACAAAGAGTTGCTTTCCAAAATCGACGAGCTGATCACCGAAGGAAAACGCATCGGGAACAATCTCAATCAAATCGCCCGTGCGTTCAATTCCGGTTTTCCCGATCAATCTGTTGACTCGGAGATCCGCCGCGCGCTTGGTGATCTGGCGGAATGGAAATACACGATTTTGCAGGAGGTGGGAAGCGCCATTGGCAACGATCAAACATTTGAGCTCGAAAAACTCGGACCTCGGGGCCGCCGAGCGTTACTTGATCTTTCAGCACGACGAGAGCAGCAACAAACCGG
>JAFSMZ010000069.1:0-7979 GCA_017447685.1 Oscillospiraceae bacterium | reverse complement strand
CCTCCCGGACAATTTGTGCTCTGATTTCGTCACTTTTTCTTGCAATACACAAAGTATTCCTGCGAAAAAGTGCCTTCATCAGAACTCAAATTCTCTCGGGATTCGCTCTTGCCGATTTAATCATCGTTTACTTTGGGGGAGATGGTCCCGGGCTGAACGCAGCCCGCTGCCGGAAGGGGGAATACTGCAGCCCGGCCGCGTAAATACACCCCGAGGACTTCCATCCTCGGGGTGCGGCGTTTACGGGATTAACTGCGATAAATCGTGCGGTGCAGGAAGCCGGGACACTTAAAAACCTCCCAGGGACCTTTCAAACAATAGCTTCTCCCTGAATTCGTTATCCGCTTTTTCATACTCTTCGATTCCACTGATCATTACGGACCCGTTTTTTATCCACGCGTTCTGAATCACAAGACCGATACATCCGTTCGGATTAAAAACTGACGCACCATATTTGTGTACGATTTGCATCAGATCCGTATCGACGACACATAGTTTCCCGTATTTGCTTTCTATCAGGATATGCTTGTCATCCAGCCGCCAGCAGGATTCAAACGCACTGCCGGAGAGCCTGCCCAGCAGAGTACCGGCAGTGCTGTCGATTTTGCAGAGCGAATCGCAAAACCTCATTGCCACCAGATAATTCGAGAAAGCGAACAATTCACGGATTTTTGTACATCTGTAATGCCATATGATTTTCCCGGAAGCAGTATCCAGCGCATAGACGCCCTTTTCCCAGTTCCCGGTGAATACGGTCTTTCCGTCACTTGTGAAACAAAGACCATAATAGGCAACATGATAGGCTTCCCAATCATGCAGGAAGGAACTGCTCGTTCCATCACGAAACCGAATCGTGCACAGACCGCTGTCATACAACAATTCCGCCCTGCGAATGGTCCCTGTTTCCGGGTACAGAATGCATTTGTCACGAAGTCTATCGATCCTCATATGCTCCGCTTCCTATTCACCCAGGTATATGCTCACTACCTGAGCATCGTCCGCACGAATCGCGAAATTGACACTTGCACTGGTGGAATATGGACCTAAGTCCTCCCAACAGGAAATGATCCAGATCTCCGGATCGGCCTGATAGCTGATCTGATGCGGAGCATACCTCGGAAAAGATCCATCTCGCTGAAACTGCCTCAGAAGAGCATCCCCGAATAAAAGCGCTGACTCCGCATCGGGAACACAGTCCAAGTGCAAAATACAGTCCTCATTTTCACGCTCCCATACGTTATAACAGCTTTCATGAAGGACTTTCACATTGTTCAAGAGTTCCTGCTTTTCTGATTCGCGCAGCTCGTTTTGACCCGCTGTGAATTCGTCCGCTTTTTCGGAAGGGCTTTCCAGGCCAAGTTGTTGCTCTTCCGGCAGAGCGGTACCGGTGCCGAGGCTGTCGGCTTCCTGGAATTGTCCTCCGCATCCGGCCAGGATTGCGCAGCAGAACAGGCAACAGATAGAGACTGCAAGGAGTCTGATCTTGTTTTTCATTTTTCCCTCCCTAAGAAAACACGGCAAACCATGAGAGACGGGAACAGCTCATGTGTGCGATCAGTACGCATGGACTCTTCTCAGGCAGTATGCGCCTCGCGAAATGAGCGTTCCAAGTCCCGCTTCTTCTCCTATAACGATATAACGTTCAAACCCCGCAAAAGGTTTCATCAGAAGCTGATTATTTCATGTTCAGCTTATCACCACGTAGATGCCCGGTCAAGTCTCTTTGGTCCAGGCGTAGGGGCACATCACAATGCGCCCGGCTTTGTGCCGGGGATCGCCTTGCCCCGGGGGCGGGATCCTTCGACTCCGGTTTCACCTCCGCGAAGCCATGACAGTGCGGGGACGGGGGGAGGCGACTCCCTCAGCCCCAGTGTGCGCACTGAGGCAGCTCCCTCGGGGAGGGAGCCAACGGGGGACGGGGCGGAGCGATCAGGGGATCGCTCCCTACGCGAGAGAAGCCGTCCGGGCATCGAGCGCGCAGGGAGCGCAGCGCGCAAAAAACTCCCTGCCGAAGCAGGGAGCTCTTTTGCATATTTCGCGGAATCAGTTGACCTTCACACCGATGCCGGTGGTGTGGAGGTTGGGGCCGTTGTACCAGTAGAGGAAGCCCTCCAGATCCACTCTGTCGCCGACCTGCAGGCCTTCCACAGCCTTGTACACGTCGGTGTCCTTGCCGCAGAGGTAGAACTCCACGCAGAAGTCATAGGTGGTGTCGCCAAGGGTGGCCTTGAAGTACAGGTCGTCGGTCTTGCCGTCGGGATCCTTGTATGCGAAAGCGGCGCCGCTCTCGTCGTAGGCCTCGATGATGACGTCCTTGAAGGAGACCAGGCGGTTCTGATAGGTGATCAGATCGGGGGATCCCCAGAACTCGGTGGCGTCCACAGGCTCGGCGATCCAGGGCTCGGCATCCAGGAACTCAAAGCTGGAGTCGATGATTTCAATCTCGCCGGACCACTCGGCCTTCACACCGGTGACGCGGATCTTCTGGCCGGGCACCAGCTTGGCAGCGTCTTCCTCGGAGCAGGGCATGTTGTACAGGAAGTAGGCACCGTCGGGATCCTGGGCGTAGACAGTGATCTGGTTATCCCACCAGGACTGGTGAGCCTGCACATAGCACTCCACCACCACGGGGGTGTCCAGCTCGGCGGCGGCGAACTCTTCATAGCTCATCACGGCAGGAGTTTCCTCGGCGGGGGCCTCTTCCACCACGACTTCCTCAGCGGGGGCGGCCTCTTCAGCCTTGGGCTCCGCGGGCTTGGTCTCGCCGCAGGCGCAGAGGGCAAAGACCATGCACAGAGCGAGAAGCAGAGCAACGATCTTTTTCATTCTTTTTCTCCTTGTTTCAGATAGACTTCCCGAAAGCCGAAATCTTCCGGGAGCAGCTATATTATATCGTATCCTTCCCGGAAATCAAGTGAACTTTTTATGTCGTTCCCGTCTTCTTTTTAACGCGCTGTAACCGTAGACCAGGCCGATCAGCACCCACACCGCGGCCAGCGTCCCCAGCAGCACCCGGGAGGCTGTGGGCAGGGGCCCCTGCTCTCCGGCGCCGGAGGGTGAGGACAGCTCCGCCGAAGCGTCTGCCTGTGCGGTCCAGCCGGGGGCGGAGGGATTGAGCTGATAGAGGGAGCAGGCGTCGGTGCGCAGCTGATCCAGGGACTTTTCGTCCACCGGCTGCTTGCGCCGCTCTGCCTTGGTCACGTTTTCGATGAGCAGGCCGGCGGCGTCCCGCACGGAGGTGGAGCCCTGGAACACCGGGGTGGTGAAGGTGTTGGCCGTGTTCGCCATCAGAAGCTCCGCCGCCTCGATCTTGATGCGGTAGTGCTCCTGGTTATCCTCCCCGGAGCGGGCCAGATAGTCCTGATACACCGGGTCCTGCTGGGCCTTCAGGGTCACGGGGACGTAGCCCTCGGTCTCGGAATAGGCGATCTGGGTGTCGTTGGTCAGCAGGAACTGGGTGAAGAGCCAGGAGGCCAGCACCTCCTGGGGATCGTCCTTGTAGAAGAGGCAGACGCTGGGGCCCTGAGAGATCATCTTGGGATTCTCGGGGTCAAATTGGGGGACGGTCATCACCACGGTCTCAAATTCCACCAGCTGCTCCGGGGGGATGTCCAGCAGGGGCGCGTCGGTGCCGATCCAGGTGGCGCCGGCGGTGGAGTCCACCGCGAAGATGCACTGGCCGGCGTTCAGCCAGTTGGCGGGATAGCTGGAGATCTTGAAGGTGGAGAAGGCGCGGCTGCGGGCGTGCTGTGCGATCTCCAGCAGCAGCTCCTTGGTGGTCTCGTTGAAGAGCAGCACCTCGCCCTCCGCCGTGGAGTAGCCCGCGCCTTTCTGGCGCAGCATCTGGATCATCATATTGTCCGTGGACTTGTAGATGAAGGGAATCATCTTCTCCTGACCGTTCACCAGGAAGCGGCCGGAGGCGTCCTTTTCCAGGGCAGCCTCGCTGACCTCCCACACGAAGTCCCAGGTCAGAGTCTCGGGCAGCTCAAAGCCCAGCTTTTCCACATAGGTCTTGTTCACATAGCAGGCCTCGGTGGAGCGCATGAAGGGCAGGGCGTAGAGCACGCCCCCGATGTGGCACTCGTCATAGAACTGGGGCACGATCTCGTCTTTGGCGGGGGAGTCGAATTTCAGCTCGCTGCCGCCCAGCCCGTAGCTGGGATCGGCGGCCAGCTCCTCCAGGGAGACCACCACGTTTTTGCCCGTCATGTAAGTGGCGATGTGGTCCGGATAGGTGATGCAGACGTTGGGGGTGGTGCGGGTGGGGATGTTGGTGATCACGTCGTTGTAGATCCGTCCGTAGTCGGTGTACAGACGCAGGTTCACCGTCACGTTGGGGTAGAGAGCCTGAAAGGCGTTGATGGCGCTGCGGTAGATGGCGATCTGGGTCTTGTTGCTGTCGTTCTTGGCCCAGAAGTCGATCTCGATCTTTTTGCTCTCGTCAAAGTGCTCCGGCACCTGGAAGGCATTCTCCGAGGGGGAGACCTCCTCGCCGCCAAGCTCCTCCGGGGAAACCAGGGTGCCGTGGCAGCCGGCGAGGAACAGGCAGCTCAGCAGCAGGGAGAGCAGGAGCAGCACGGAGAAAAGCTTTTTCATCCCTTGGTGCCTCCTCTCGAAACGCCTGCCATGATCTTGTCCCGGAACAGCAGGAAGAGTACGATCAGCGGCACGGAGACCACCACCACGGCTGCCATCATGGCGGGCACGTTGTCCCGCCCGGCGCCGCTTTCCCGGATGTTCTGGATGCCGTTGGACACCAGGAAGAACTGGGGCTTGGTGGTGATGAGGCGGGGCCACACGTAGGAGTTCCAGCACTCGATGACCTTCAGGATGATGATGGTCACGATGGTGGGCCGAGAGATGGGCAGCATCACCTTCAGCAGGTACTTGAGATCGGAGGTGCCGTCCACCTTGGCCGCCTTGTACAGCTCCTCCGGGATGCTCTCAAAATTCTCCTTCAGCAGGTAGATGTAGAAGATGGAGGTGATGGAAGGCAGGATCAGGCCGGTGAAATGGCGGATGGCATTGCCCGCGTCGTCGGTGAGACCCAGGGTCTTCACGGTGACGAAGTTCGTGATGATGACCAGCTCGTTGGGGATCATCATCAGGGAGAGGAACAGAGCAAAGAGCACGTTCCTGCCCTTAAACTTGAGCCTTGCGAAGGCGAAGGCCGCCAGCACGATCACGATCATCATGGAGGCGGTGGTGATCACCGTGAAAATCAGCGTGTTCAGCAGGTAGCGGCCCAGAGGCTCATCCTGGCTGCGGAAGGCGGCGCTGTAGTTTTCCAGGGTGGGGTGCAGGGTGAAGAAGGAGGGGGTCAGCTCCGCGTTGTAAGCGGCGGTGCTCTTCAGGGAGCTCAGCAGCATCCAGTAGAAGGGGAAGAGCACGATGAGCGCCCAGAGAGTCAGAAGGATATAGGTCACCGGTTTCAGGTTCGGGCCCCTGCGCAGGGGGCTCTGTTCGGCTTTGTTCGTTGCCACGGTTCCCACCTCCTTAATAATGCACGGTCTTGCGGCTGACCATCAGGTTGATGACGGTGATGGTCAGCACGATGGAAAAGAGGATCAGCGCGGCGGCGGAGGCGTAGGAGGGATAGGAGCCGCCGTTGGAGTAGAGCATGTCGTACACATAGCCCACGATGGTGTTCATCCCCGCCTCGTTCAGGTTCACGCCGAAGAGGGCGACCTCGTCGCTGTAGGCCTTGAAGGCCCCGATGAAGCCGGTGATGATCAGGTAGAAGATCATGGGGGAGATCATGGGCAGGGTGATGCGGGTGAAGGTGCGCCACTTGGAGGTGCCGTCGATCTTGGCGGCGTTGTAGTAGCTTTGGGGGACGCTGGCCAGAGCGGAGGTCAGGATCAGGATCTTGAAGGGCATGACCACCCACACGGTGTATAGGCAGGTCACGGTCATCTTCGCCCAGTAGGGGCCGTCGATGAAGTCCACCGGCGTGCCGCCGAAGGCGCGGATCAGCAGGTTGAAGAGACCCACCTGGCTGTCGTTATACTGGAACAGCAGCATGAACACCAGGCCCACGGCCAGGGTGTTGGTCACGTAGGGCAGGAAATACACCGTCTGGTAGAGCTTGCGCAGGGGCCGGATGGAGCTGAGCCCCAGGGAGATCAGCAGGGCAAGCCCGGTGGAGAGGGGCACGGTGATCACCACCAGCAGGAAGGTGTTTTTCACCGCCTGCAGGAAGTAGGGGTCCCGCAGCACGTGGGAGAAGTTTTCCAGACCCACGCCGGTGTAGACCTCCCGCACGGATTCGTAATTCTCTTCCAGGGAGTAGACCACCACGTCCACCAGGGGGTAGATCATGAACACGCCCAGGAAGAGCAGGGCCGGCAACAGATAGAGCCAGGCCTTGGCGTTTCTGTTTTCCATCTCGGCCTCCTCTTATTCTGCCTGGAAGGGGATGCGCTTTTCGGTGCTGAGGTCGAAGAGGAAGACCTTGTTGGGCTTCACGGCGAAGCGCATTTCCCCCGTCCCATGGTTGACCGCGTATTCCGAGCTGATGATGGCACGCAGCGGATCGCTCACGGCGCTCTCGTTTTCCAGGACCACGCTGGTGTCCCGGCCCATGACCTCCACGGCTTTCAGCCCGCAGCGCAGGGGACCGGCCTTCTGGGGCACAAAGCCCTCGGGGCGGACGCCCACCCAGAGCTCCTGGTCCTTGACGCCCTGCACCTGCAGCACCGCGTCTTCGCCGATATAGAGCTTGTCTGCGGCGACCTTGCCCTTGAACACGTTGATGGGCGGCGTGCCCAGGAACTTTGCCACAAAGAGGTTGCCCGGGTCGTCATAGACCTTCTGGGGCTGGTCGATCTGCTGGATGACGCCCTCCTTCATCACCACGATCAGATCGGAGATGCTCATGGCCTCCTCCTGGTCATGGGTGACGAAGATGGTGGTGATGCCGGTGTTGCGCTGGATGCGGCGGATCTCCTCCCGGGTCTGCAGGCGGAGGCGTGCGTCCAGGTTGGAGAGGGGCTCGTCCAGCAGCAGCACCCGGGGCATTTTCACCAGAGCGCGGGCGATGGCCACCCGCTGCTGCTGCCCGCCGGACATCTCCGCGGGCTTGCGATCCATCAGCTGATCGATCTGCACCAGCTTTGCTGCCTCCTCGGAGCGCTTGAGCATCTCGCTCTTGGAGAGCTTGTCCTTCCCCTTCAGGTTCTGCAGCGGAAACATGATGTTCTGCCGCACGGTCATGTGGGGGTAAAGAGCATAGTTCTGGAACACCAGGCCCACGCCGCGGTTTTCCGGCGGCAGATCGGTGACATCGTCCTCGCCGAAGAAGATCTTGCCGCTGGTGGGCTTTTCCAGACCGCAGATCAGGTTCAGCGCGGTGCTCTTGCCGCAGCCGGAGGGCCCCAGCAGACCGATGAGCTTGCCGTCGGGGATCTCGAAGTTGAAATTGTTGACGGCGGTCACATCGGGGAGCTTTTTGTTGCGGTTGGGGAAGGTTTTGGTCAAATTCTGCAGTACAACTTTCATGGCGTCGCATCCCTCGCAGTCAGTAAAGTATGGGTGTACGAAAAGGGTATAGCATTCCAGTTGAATTGTACTCGAAACCTGACCGATTGGCAAGGCATAATTCGCAATTCGGAATGCGGAATTCGGAGTTCGGAATGCGGAGTTCATGGGAGAAAACCTCCCCTGAGCAAGGGGAGGTGTCATCCGCCATCTCCCGCAAGGCGGATGACGGAGGGGTTGTCTCCTGCTTCCCTTATAAAACGATAGAGGAAATATACAAGGGGAGAATTGCCCCGCCCGACTCTCTGCAATAGAGACAACCGTCTGCCCTCCGTCTCCGCCGTAGGGGCTGGCGTCCTCTGTCAAGACCACATAGGTAACACTTTGTCCAAAGACAAGGGTAACACTTTAAGGAGCTCGAAGAGACAGCTCGGCGAAGCCGCCTTAATTACCCAATTGCATTTTCTGCGGTGTTTGTCAAGGGCGGCGAAGCCGTT
>JAFSMZ010000015.1:0-57490 GCA_017447685.1 Oscillospiraceae bacterium | reverse complement strand
TGTCGTAGTGATCGTTCAGAGCGATGCCGGCCTTGGCGTAGAAGATGGAGGTGTGGGCATCGGTGCGGAAGTCGGAGGAGACGACCTCGTCGTCCACGTACTCCAGAACGCCCTTCATGGGGCCTTCGGAGGCGGCCTTCATGGCAGCGCAGATCTCGGCATAGGTCGCGGCCTTCTCGAGACGGAAGGTCACGTCAACAACGGACACGTCCGGAGCGGGGATGCGCATGGACATACCGGTGAGCTTGCCGTTGAGCTCGGGGATGACCTTGCCGACAGCCTTGGCAGCACCGGTGGAGGAGGGGATGATGTTGTTGTAGATGGAGCGGGCGCCGCGCAGATCCTTCTTCTTGGGGAAGCCGTCCACGATGGACTGGGTGGCGGTGGAAGCGTGCACGGTGGTCATCAGGCCTTCGATCACGCCGAAGTTGTCATTGACGACCTTGGTGATGGGGGCCAGGCAGTTGGTGGTGCAGGAGGCGTTGGAAACGAACTGCATATCGGGGGTGTACTTATCCAGGTTCACGCCGCAAACGAACATCGGGGTGTCGTCCTTGGCAGGGCCGGACATGACGACGACCTTGGCGCCGGCGTCGATATGAGCCTGAGCCTTCGCCTTGTCGAGGTAAACGCCGGTGCACTCGAGAACATACTCCACACCCAGTTCGCCCCAAGGGATGAGGGTGGCGTCGCGGTAGGTCTTGTCAGACAGGACCTTGACGACCTTGCCGTTCACGGTGACGGTGCTGTCCTCATCGTTGCCGATGACTTCGCCATCGAAACGGCCGTGGACAGAATCGTACTTCACGCAGTAGGCGATGTGGGAAGCGGGATGGCCGGGAGCGTTGATGGCGACGACCTCGATGTCGTCAGACTTGATGGCAGCGCGGAAGGCCAGGGAACCGATGCGGCCGAAGCCATTGATGCCGACTTTGATCATAGAACATTATCCTCCAATTAAAAAATTTTCTGAAATTGGTTTGGAAACTGCTTCCAGACGCACGAATGCCCTCAGAAGCGTTACCATTTTAACATATACTATCTGCAAAAATCAAGTTTCCGCGCTTTTTATTTTAGCCGGAAAAACGCCGAAATTTACACAGAAAACCGGGCTTTTCCCCGGCTCTTATTGTGTATTTTGTCGGAGCGTGATAGAATGATATCCATAACAGGTCCCAGCCGCCCCGTCGGGCGCAGAACAGGAGGTCCACAATGCCGGATACCGAGCAGCAGCTGCTTTCCATGACCGGGGAGGCGGCGGTCCTTGTACAGCGAGGAAGCGTAACTTTTGCCAATGCCGAGGCCAGGGAGATCCTGGGTCAGGACTGCGTGGGAAAGCGGGTGGCCGCTCTCTTCGGGGAAGCCGTCTCCGGCGCGCAGGCCTCCAGCTTTCTGGCCCAGATCCGTCTGCGGGAGAAGCCCTACCTGCTGCGCATCGCCCGGCTGGGCCAGGAGCAGGTATTGTTCCTGCGGCCCCAGGAGGACGCCCCGGCGGTCATGAACCAGCCCTTTCTGAGCAGCCTGCGCAGTTCCCTGATGACCATGGAGCTGTCAGCGGACCGGATGCGGAGTCTGGCCGAAGACACGGGCAGCGCCCCCCTGCTGGAAAATCTGCGCAGCCTGACCCGGAGCCAGTATCAGATCCGGCGGCTGCTGGAGAACGCCTCCCTGATCCTGGAGCACAGTCAGGGCGGGATCGTCTGCGCGATGCAGACCTTTGATCTGAGCAGGCTCTGCGCCTCCGCGCTGGAGGCTGTGAGCGGAATGCTGCCCGATATCAGCTTCCCCGACCGCTGCGAGCCGGGGGTCCTTGTCCGCGCAGATCCCAGGCTCATCAAGATCCTGCTGCTGAACCTGCTGTCCAACGCGGTGCGCCACGGCGAGGGCCGCAGGCGCGTCTCCCTGAGCCTGCTGCAGACCGGGCAGAACCTGGTGCTGGGCGTGGACGACGACGGCTGCGGCATCCGGGAGGAGGACCTGCCGAGGGTGTTTGACCGCTACCGCTATCCCTTCCGGCTGGACCAGATGAACGCGGGCCCGGGGCTGGGGCTTACCGCGGTGCGGATGATCGCCCAGCGGCACGGCGGCTCGCTGCTGCTGGAAAGCCGTTTCGGCCAAGGCACCACGGTGCGCGTCTCGCTGCAGCGGCCAAAGCCGGAGCAGCTGCACAGCCCGGACGCCGAAGTGCTCCTGCAGAGCAGGGAGCTGCTGACAGGTCTGGCGGACTGTCTGCCGACCAACTGCTTCGGGGAGAAATGGATGGATTGATCCTGCCCGCTCTCCCGAAAAGAGGCCGTCGATCAAAGCGAAAGCTCCTGACGCTGATGTAGGGGCGGCTATCAGCCGCCCGGCAGCAGAGGCCTTAAAAGGAAGAAAAGGTTTGGCAAATTCGTGGACTGTACGAATTTGCCAAACCTTTTTCAGTGTATTGCTTGTCACCGCGCGGGCGGCTGATAGCCGCCCCTACGGCAAGCATGTGCTTTCAGGCAAGCCTTTTCTACCATTCCTTCTTTTTCGCCACGCAGCTGCGGTACATGAGCCGTACGACGGCCACCATGGCGATACAGGAAACGATCATGATGGAATAGCACTTGAAGTACTGGGCGGTGCGCTGGACCTTGTATTCGCCCAGATAGCCGATGCCCACCAGGCTCACCACAAAGGCCACCCAGGCGGCCGCGTGCCAGAAGGAGAAGCCGTTTGCCTTGATGGACTTGACGCTGTAGTACACCAGCACATAGAGGGCGGTGGCAGCACCGAAGACCTGAGCCAGACTCACGAAGGAGGAGTACTGGTTCAGCACCGAGATCAGGTGGAAGTGCATCAGAGGCGAGTCGTTGCGCAGGGAGTCGATCACGCACTCCACCGCCGCATAGTACAGCAGGAACATGCGCCAGACATTGCCGCTGCGCTCGCAGGGGGAGCGCATTTTGCGCCTGCCGCGCTTGATGTAGAAGTGCAGCAGGAAGAGCGTGAGAACGAGCATGGCCAGAAAGCCGATGAAGAAGGTAGCCAGGTGCCAGATCTTGTTGCCGGCGGCGTCCACGTTCACCGCGGCGAAGGGCAGGGTCCGCAGAATGGGGGTGCGGATCTCGATGCGGCTGCGGCAGGTGTTGTTGAAGAGGGCGCTGAGACGCACCAGGGCGATCATCAGGGTCAGGCCGGGGGCGGTGCAGTCCAGCAGCATGCCGGAATTGGGCACCAGCTCCAGGCGATGCACCAGCCAGGCGGCCACCCACACGCCCAGGATCACTCCGGGGATGGAGAAGCTGCCCAAATCAAAGTCCGAGAGGGCGGCGCCAAGGCTCCCGTAGATCTCGGTGTTGAAATACCAGTGGATCAGCCTTGCCAGCAGAAGGCTCAGGATGGAGGCCAGGGGGAAATACACCGCGATGGCCCGCAGGGTCTCGCTGCGCTGCCGGTAGAGGGCGATGGTGAAGCTCAGGCAGCAGAGCAGGCCCAGGGTGATGATGACGGCGCTCCAGTGGATGCAGCGTTCACCGATATAAAATGCGATCTGGTTCATCCGCTCACCTCCATGCCGCCGATGGCCGTTGCAAAGTAAATGTTGTCGCTGACGGGGCGCTCCTTCTGGCCGTTGACCACGTCCACATGGTTGTAGGCCCGGCCCTGGAACACGATCTCACCGGTCTGGCCGCCGTCCAGGCAGTAGGCGTTGATGACCGGCTTCTCCCCGAAGTGGCGGGCAAACTCATTCACCGTCCAGCGGGCCTCTTTCTCGGGAGAGTGGTTCAGGGACATGTAGAGATAGTGGAGCTTGTCCACCTGGCCGATGCCGGCCCGGGAGTAGCCCTTTTCGATCTCGCCCACCGGGTACCAGTCGCACTGCCGGACCTGGCCGTCCCGCACCAGGATGGGGCCGAAGGAGATGGAGAAGAGGATGTTGTTGTCCGCGATGTACTGCTCCAGCTCCTCCTGGGTAAAGGGCTGGCCCAGCTCGGTAAAGAGGAAGTCGCCCTGATCGTTCACATAGCAGGTCTCCAGGCAGTTGTACTTCTTGTAGCTGCCGGTATAGGTGGAGGTGGGGAAGCGATAGAGCTTGCGATTGTAGACCACCACGCCGAAGTCCCGGTTCTGGTAGAAGTCCGCGTTCAGGGTCACCACCGCGTTGGTGCTCTTGTGCATCTCGGTGGAGTAGTACTGGCTGGCGGAGGCGAAGGTGTCGTCGGCAAACTTGCGGCGGAACTGGGAGGCGTCGGCCACCTTGATCTCCACAAAGCTGCAGGTGTTGCCGTCGATGACCTCCTTCCAGCAGATCACCAGGATGGTCTCGTCCAGGTAATATTCGATCTGCTCGTCGTAATAGAAGGTCACATTGGGGTCGAAGGCAACGGTCTCATCCTCGCGAAGAAGGCCGTAGTCCCGGGCCTGCCGGATGATCTCCTGCACCTTCTGCGGCTCCTCGATGCTGATGGTGCCAAAGCAGGCGGGATTCGGGGCGGGAGCCACCACGGCGTTTTCGTCGATGGCATAGTGCTTCTTGACCGGTACAGGCTCGCCGGCCTCGTTGGGCTCCGCGGCCACCTCATCCGGGGAGATGCGGGCGGCCAGGTCGATCCGGGGCTTGCCCCGCACCACCGTGCCGGAGCCGGGATGGACATTGTTCAGCACCCAGAGGACGCAGAGCAGGGACAGGAGCAGCAGCGCGCCGGTGATCACCCGGGGCAGCCAGGCCGGGCTGTTGCCGGCCTCATGCTCCTCCCGCAGCTGCCGCAGGCGGAAGCCCAGGCGCTTTGCGCCTTCCGCCGCCTTGCCGAAGCCCAGGCTGGCCGCGTCCGCCGCCTTGCCCAGGCCCTGGGCGGCGATGCCGGCGGCCTTTCCCGCGCCGTCGCCCAGCCTGCCGCCAAGCTCCCGGAGCCTGGGGCCAAGGTCCGCATCACTCCGCTCCTCCGCCTGCCGTCTCCCGGCGTAGCGGAGCGCGGGGGCAGCTTCCTCCTCCCGGGCCTGGGGCGCCGGGGCCGGTCTCCGCCGGGGAGCGGCCTCTTCCGCCGGTGCCGCGGGGGCGTCGTCCTGAAACTCGTTCAGGATATCGTTCAATTCAAAATCCTTATCGCTCATGCTTCTCCCCCTTACTTGCCGCCGGCCAGGGCGCTGAGCAGACTGTCGTCCGCATAGATCAGCCACTGCCCGTCCACATAATGCAGGGTGACCTCCAGCATGGCGCTGGTATAAAAGCTCTCCGGGTGGGCCAGAAGCTCTTCCTGGGTGTAGTAGATGGCCCGGTCCTCTTCGCCCTCATTCGCCGCCGGGATGACGGCCAGGGGCGTGGCCAGGGTCTGCTCCAGGGCGGCCAGGTCCAGATAGCGCAGGCGCACGGTCTGCACGGCGGTATCGCCCTTGCGCTCCGCCTCACCTTCCAGGGCGAAATCATAGCTTGCAAGCAGGGCGTTCCATTTGGCATTGTCGGAGATCCGCTCCAGCCCCAGGCTGCTGTAGTTTTCCAGGCAGGCGTTGGCCTCCTCGTACTTGCCGATGACCACGGACTCAAAGAAGGTCTCCACCGTGTCCTCGGGCCTGGCGTCGGTCTTCAGCATCAGAACGCCGTGCTTGGCGCCCACAACGCAGAGGACAAAGCTCAGCAGCAGCAGTCCCAGCGTCAGAAAACCCCAGAACGGGTTGATTTTTGGTTTCATGCTCGCATTCCTCCCCATTTCGTGCCAACTATTGTAATCCATTCGACGGATTCCGTCAATGGCGAATTGTGCGTGGAAATGCTCCTTGCGGCCTCGGCGGCGCTGTGCTATACTGGCGATGAATCATCAACATTTGGGAGGTTATATGCCATGGACCACAGCAAGATCCCCGAGCGCAGCCAGGTCCCCGAGGAGTTTACCTGGAACCTGAAGGACATGTTCCCCAGCGACGAGGCCTGGTTTCAGGAGAACGAGGCCCTGAAAGCCCTGCCCGCCGAGATCGCCGCCTTCCAGGGCCACCTGGGGGACGACGCCGAGACCCTGCTCAGCTTTCTCCGCAGGCAGGACGAGCTGGAAGTCCGGATCAGCACCCTTTACGGCTACGCCAACTGCAAGAGCGACCAGGACACCGGCAACGGTTTTTACCAGGACATGCGCGGCAAGGCCATGAGCACCATCGTGGCGATCTCCTCCGCGGCAGCCTTCGCCTCGCCGGAGATCATGGCCATCCCCGAGGACCGGCTGAACCTCTTCTACATCGCCCAGCCGGGCCTGGAGGAGTACCGCCGCAGTCTCTATCAGATCCGCCGCCGGGCGGCCCACATCCTCTCCCCCGCCGAGGAGCGCCTGCTCTCCGCCGTGGCTGAGATGGCCCGGGGTCCGGAGAACATCGGCAGCGTTTTCCGCAACGCGGACCTGAAGTTCCCCAACGCGGTGGACAAGGACGGCGTGGAGCACCAGCTCACCGGCGGCTCCTTTGTGCCCCTGCTGGAGAGCTCTGACCGGATCCTGCGGGAAAGCGCCTTCAAGACCTACTACAAGCAGCTGGGCAGCTACCGCAACACCGTGGCCGCCACGCTGGACGCCCAGTTCAAGCAGCTCTGCTTCTTCTCCCGGGCCCGCAAGTATGAGAGCACCCTTGCCGCTTCTCTGGATCGGACCGAGGTGCCCGTGCCCGTGTACCTGAACCTGATTGAGGCCGTCCACGGCAATCTGGACAAGATGTACCGCTATGTGGCCCTGCGCAAGAAGATGCTGGGCGTGGAGGAGCTGCACATGTACGATGTGTACACCCCCATCGTCGCCGACGCCGCCGAGAAGATCAGCTTTGAGCAGGCAAAGGAGACCGTGCTGGAGGCCCTGGCCGTCATGGGCGAGGATTACACCGATCTGCTGAAGGAGGGCTTCGCCAATCGCTGGATCGACGTATATGAAAACGTGGGCAAGCGGGGCGGCGCCTACTCCTCCGGAAATGCCCGGCCCCACCCCTATGTGCTGCTGAACCACAAGGATACCCTGGACAGCATGTTCACCCTGGTCCACGAGATGGGCCACGCCCTGCACAGCTACCACTCCACCAAGTACCAGCCCGTGAGCACCGGCGACTATGTGATCTTCGTGGCGGAGGTGGCCTCCACCTGCAACGAGGTGCTGCTGATGCGCCATCTGCTCTCCAAAACCACCGACAAGAAGCAGCGGGCCTACCTCATCAACCACTTCATGGACCAGTTCAAGGGCACCGTCTACCGCCAGACCATGTTTGCCGAGTTTGAGCTGGAGATGGGCCGCATGGCCGAGCGGGGCGAGACCCTCACCGCCGAGGTCCTCTGCCGGAAGTACCACGAGCTCAACAAGCTCTACTTTGGCCCCGACATGGTCTCCGGCGAGGAGATCGCCCTGGAGTGGGCCCGGATCCCCCATTTCTTCTACAACTACTACGTGTTCCAGTACGCCACCGGCTTCTCCGCCGCCGTGGCCATCGCCAACCGCATCCTGAAGGAAGGCGCTCCCGCCGTGGCGGATTACAAGAAGTTCCTCTCCGGCGGCAGCAGCACCGACCCCATCAGCCTGCTCAAGATCGCAGGCGTTGACATGTCCACCCCCGATCCCGTGAACTCTGCCCTGGCTCTCTTCGGAGAGCTGGTGGACGAGATGGAGGCACTGGTGGACTGATCTCTTCCCGGCAAAACGAAAAGGGATGGGATGTGAAAATCACATCCCATCCCTTTTCGTTTTTGAGAAGCTGTATCCAACCGGAAACTATAATGTTTCTCGTCTTTCCCCGCGCTCAGTCCAGCGTCAGGTTCCAGATCAGCCCCTCCGGCAGGGGGACGTCCGCGGCCAGATAGGGTCGCCCCTTGGCAGCAGGCAGGAGCAGCAGCGCCTTCTCCGTGCCGAGCCTGTCTCCCAGCGAGGCGGCCAGGGCCTTCAGATCCTCCCCCTCCGGGGCCAGCAGCTCCCGGATGCAGGTCTCCCCCTCGTCCACGGAGGCCGCGGCGATGCCGGTCCCCAGGGCATAAAGATCGCCGCCGAAGCAGCGGCAGTTTTCTCTTTCATAGCGAAGGGCAGCGGGACCCACGGTCACATGGGCTCTCCCCCGCAGCAGCTCCTCCCGGCGCAGGCCGTATGCCTCCGGCGAGAGGGGCCGTACATTCTGCCCGGGACGGCTTTGGATCCGCTCCTCCCGCCGGTACAGGGCGCAGCGGACGCCGATCAGCTCTTCATACCAGGGGTAGAGCGGCGCGTTGGCCGGCAGGGTGCAGACAAAGTCCGCTCCCAGGGCTCTGCCCAGGGCGGCGGCCTCCTTTGTGAGGCGCTTGCCCAGGCCCCTCCCCCGTGCCTCCGGCAGCACGCCGATGGCATAGAGATAGGCCGCCCGCTTTTCCCCAAGGGTAAAATCCGTCACCGTATAGGCCGCGCCCAGGAGCTTTCCGTCCTCCTCGGCGCAGACGCCGCCGCCCAGGGACGGCAGCAGGGAGAGAAAGGCCAGGGCCAGCTCCTCCGGGTCGTCGAAGACCCGATGCCAGAGGGCGGCAAGCTCCGCCGCGTCCTCGACCCGGACCTGACGGATGATCGCCTCAGTCATCGATCCACCTCGCGATGTATTTGTTCAGCAGGTATTCCGGCTTGTAGCTCAGCTTGGACTGGCGCAGGGAATCCAGGCCCATGTCGTCCTCCCGGTTCATGTATACAAGCCCCGGGTGGCGTTCCAGGAGCATCCTGGTCAGCTCCCTGCATACCATGGGGTAGGCGCCGTTCATGTCGATCTGCGCCTTTTCAAAATGCACGTCAAAGGTGTCGTCGGCGCACATCTCCCCCAGGGAGAAGCCCACGATCTTTCCCTCCGCCTGCAGCACGCCTCCCTCCAGGCCCAGGCGCTCAAAGGCGGCGAAGGCGCGGATGATGGCGTCGTGCTCATCGGCCACGCTCTTGTCCAGGCGCTGGCTGTTATCCTCGGTCCACACATCCAGCATGTCCATGCAGCCGGGGATCAGGTCTCTCGTCAGGGGCAGAAACTGCCAGTCATGCTCCGCCTCGAAGCGGTTGCAGTGGTTCTTTTTGCCGTGGAGGGCCTTGCCGGCATAGCTGGCCAGCTTCTCCGCCCGGTAGATATAGTCCAGGTTGTTCTCCTCCAGGCTGTAGGTGAAGCAGCCGGGGTATTCCCGCTCCAGCTGCTCGCAATGCACATCCGTGATGCCGCGGATGATGAGGGGATAGCCCCGCCAGGCGGCAAAGTCCCGCAGCAGGTCGATGGCCGGGCGCAGGGGTCCCGTGCCGATGGGGAAGACGAAGGCGGGCTTGCCCTCGTAGCGGAGCTTGGTGATCATCCGGTCCCCCACCCGGGCGATGAGCTGGCGGTAGCGCTTGTCCCAGATATAGATGTTGCCGAAATTGTAGTCCGCGCTGGGGCTGTTCTCGGCCAGGACCAGCTGGTCCACCCAGCGCTTGTCGCAGAGGGTGACGGTTTTGAAAGCAATGGGGGGCTCTGTCATGGGGTATAGGTACGGGAGCAGGTCTCCCGGATCTCCTTTCGCAGTTCTCTCAGATCCATAAAGGTCTCCGGCCGCTTGCCCGGATCCCGCAGCAGGGCGGATGGGTGGTAGATGGCCATCCAGCGTCGGCCGTCCCGGTCAAACCACTGGCCGTGCTGGCGGGTGATGCGAAACTCCGGATCGATCAGGCCCATGGCGGCGATGCGCCCCAGGCACACGATGATCTTCGGGTTTACCAGGGCGATCTGCCGCTGGAGCCATTGGGCGCAGGCCTGCTGCTCCTCCGGCAGCGGGTCCCGGTTCCGGGGCGGGCGACATTTGACCATGTTTGCGATATAAACCTTGCTGCGGTCCAGACCGATGAGGCGGAACATATCGTCCAGAAGCTTCCCGGCGGGGCCCACGAAAGGCTCCCCCTGCAGATCCTCCTGCTCCCCCGGGCCTTCGCCGATGAGGAGCACCTCGGCCCGCTCATTGCCCACGCCGAAGACCAGATTGGTCCGGGTCCGGCAAAGCTCGCAGTTTTGGCAGGCAGAACATTCTTTTTTCAGGGCGTCCCAGGAGTCCATTTATTCCTCCGTTCCCGCGGCCAGGCTCAGCAGCAGCTCCCGGCGGTTGTTGTCCGGATAGTCGATCGCGTAATCCAGCAAAAAGTCCAGCATCTCCCCCACAGCTCTTCCCTTCAGGCCCAGAGCCGTGAGATCCTCTCCGGTGACGGCCAGCTGCCGCAGGGAGAAGCACTCCCCGCTTTTGAGGACGGCCTTCACCTCCGCGCTTTTCCCCCGGCCCAGAGAGAAGGCGTCGGCGCAGCGGGCGGCACAGACCGTGGCCTCGATGCCGCTGCGGCGCAGGCACTGCTTCCAATCCTTCGCCGTCTCGGGCAGAGGCTGACTCAGGATGGCGGCAGCCTGGGCGGAGACGTGGATGCTCCGGTTATCAAGCCGCAGGGCGCGGAGGAAGTCCTCCACCGAGGGGATGCATCCATAATGCACCAGCAGCCAGGCAAAGCCCAGCCAGCGGTCCGGCATGCGGCGGGGCAGCGCGTCCAGCCGCTCCGGGATCTCCCCGGGCAGACGGCGCAGCAGCCAGGCGTCCAGCAAGCCAAGCTCCACCGCCTCCAGGGCCCGGTCCGGGTTTTTGGTGAGCAGGATCTTTTCCAGTTCGTCCCGCACCCGCTCCGGGGCCAGTGAGGCGCAGAGCGGCGCCTTTTCCCGGATGGCCTCCATGGTGAAAAGGTCGATGGAAAAGCCGAGCTTGGCGGAAAAGCGAAGGGCCCGCAGCATGCGCAGGGCGTCCTCGTCAAAGCGGCGCTCCGGCTCCCCCACGCAGCGGATCACGCCCCTGCGCAGGTCGGCAAGGCCGCCGTAGGGGTCGCTGACCACCCCGTCGGTGGAGAGGGCGATGGCGTTCACGGTAAAATCCCGGCGGCTCAGATCCGCCGTCAGATCCGTCACAAAGCGGACCAGGTCCGGGTGTCGGTGGTCGGTATAGCGGCTCTCATCCCGGAAAGGGGTCACCTCCACGAAATGAGAGTGGATGCGTACTGTGACGGTGCCGTTTCTCCCGCCGGTGAGCCGGGAGCCGGGAAAGAGCTCCAGGATCTGCTCCGGCAGAGCAGCGGTACAGATATCCCAGTCGTTCGGCTGTACGCCCAGCACCATGTCCCGCACGCAGCCTCCCACCAGAAAGGCGGGATAGCCCCGCCCCTGAAGGGTCACCAGCACCTGGCGGACATATTTGGGCGGTGTGATCACTGCCATAAGCGCCTCCATCGGGGAGAGGGCGCGGCCCTCAATTCCCCTTCTCCGGCACAAATCTCTGCTTGCAAAGCAGGGGCGCCGGGATTATAATGACACAGTATTGCATGGTTATTGTACCATTTCGCGCCCTGCGCTTCAAGTAGAATCGCACAACGCATGAACGGAGTTTTTCTATGAGTGATTTTTCCAACTTTCTCTCCCCCGGACGGAAGGGCCACCTGGTGGGCATCGGCGGCGTCTCCATGTCCTCTCTGGCGGAGGTGCTGCACGGCATGGGTATCGGCGTCACCGGCTCGGACATGAACGAGAGCTTCAACGTCTCCCAACTGCGCGCCAAGGGCATCCCCGTGAGCATCGGGCATCGGGCGGAGAATATCCCGGCGGAGGCGGACTTTCTGGTGCGCACCGCCGCCGTCCACGACGACAACCCCGAGATCGCCTGGGCACGGGAGCACGACATCCCCGTATTTGAGCGCACCGAGGCCTGGGGCGCCATCTCCCGGGACTACCGCAACGCCCTATGCATCTCCGGCACCCACGGGAAGACCACCACCACCTCCATGTGCACCCACATCCTCATGGCGGCGGACCGGGACCCCACCGTGATGATCGGGGGCACCCTGCCCCTGCTGAACGCCGGGCACCGGGTGGGCCACGGCAACACCATCGTGATGGAGGCCTGCGAGTACTATAACTCCTTCCTGTCCTTCCACCCCACGGTGGCGGTGATCCTGAACATCGAGGCGGACCATCTGGACTTCTTCAAGGATCTGGAGGACGTGGAGCGCTCCTTCCGGGCCTTTGCCGAGCGCGTACCCCAGGATGGCTTCGTAGTGGCCAATTACGACGATGAAAACACCATGCAGACCCTGGAGGGTCTGGACCGCAAACGCATCACCTTCGGTCTCAGCGCCGCGGCAGACGTACACGCCAGGAACGTCCGCTTCCTGGGAGCCAATTCCCAGTTCGACATCATCTACCGTGGCAGGAAGTTCACCGACGTGACCCTGCACGTCCCCGGCATCCACAATGTGAAAAATGCCCTGGCCGCCACCGCCGCCGCCATCTGCCTGGGCATCCGGCCCACGGCGGTGAAATACGGTCTGGCCGGCTTCAACGGCGCGGGCCGCCGCTTCGAGTTCAAGGGCAAGTATAACGGCGCCGACGTGTATGACGACTACGCCCACCATCCCGGTGAGCTGAAGGTGCTGCTGGACACGGTGGAGAATCTCAACTACAAGCGCACGGTGCTGGTCTTCCAGCCCCATACCTACTCCCGCACCGCCGCCCTCTTCGAGGATTTCGTCACCCAGCTGAGAAGGCCGGACGTGCTGCTGCTGGCGGAGATCTTTGCCGCCCGGGAGAAGAACACCATCGGCATCTCCTCCGCGGCCCTGGCCCAGCGGGTGCCCAACTCCGTCTTCTTCCCCAGCTTCTCCGAGCTGGAGGGCGCCCTCCGCGCCCTGGCCCGCCCCGGCGACATCATCCTCACCGTGGGCGCCGGCGATGTGTACAAGATCGGCGAACACCTGGTAGCCGAGGAATAAAGATGGCGCGGGGAGAGTTTTCTTTCCCGACAGGATAACAAAGGTATAAACCCGGGACGGATCCGCAGCAGCGGATCCGTCCCGGGTTTATGCGTTGAAAGACAGGAGCATACGGGATCCCGGACGCGAGCCCCGGATCTTTTCCCTCTTCACTTTCCCGCCAGGCAGAAGGGCAGCTCCATCCGGTGGGCTTCCAGCAGAGCCCGATCCCGCAGGATCTGGTCCGCGGGACCGTCCGCCGCGACAGCGCCGCCGGAGAGCAGGATCACCCGCTCGCAGGTGTCCAGGATCATGTCCAGGTCGTGGGAGGTGATGAGCTTGGTCTGCCGGAGCTCCCGGATGGTGTTGATGACCAGCCGCCGGTTATAGGGGTCCAGGGCGGAGCTGGGCTCATCCATCAGCACTGCCTCCGGCTCCATGGCCAGGATCGTGGCGATGGCGGCCATGCGCTTTTCCCCACCGGAGATGCGGTGGTTATGCCGGTGTTTCAGCTCCTGCAGCCCCAGCTTTTCCAGCACCGCGTCCACCCGCCGCTCCGCCTCCTCCCGGCTCAGACCGTAGTTCAGCGGGGCGAAGATCATGTCCTCGTAGACCGTAGGCATGAACATCTGGTTATCGGAGTTTTGCAGCACGAAGCCCAGCTTCCGGCGGATCTCCGCCAGGGTCTTCTTCCCCACCGGAACGCCGTCCACCAGGATCTCTCCGGAGCTGGGCGTGAGCAGGCCCAGCAGCAGCTTCATCACCGTGCTCTTGCCGGCGCCGTTTGCGCCGATGAGGCCCACGCTCTCCCCCTTTTCGATGCGGAAGGACAGATCCCGCAGCACCGGGCGGTCCTTTTCATAGGAGAACTCCACATGCCTGAATTCGATCATCCTTCTCACCTCACCACAAGAGAGCCCAGGAGCTGGGCCAGATCCACAAAGCGCAGCAGCAGGAAAGCCGCCGTGCAGCCCAGGAAAAACGCCGCATCCTTTCCGGTGCATTTCTTCACCGGGGCGTAATGGAAATGCTGGTGGTAGCCCCGCAGGAGCATGCTGTTATAGAGCTCCTCCGCCCGGTCCATGCTGCGCAGCAGCAGCTGGCCCAGGAAGCTGCCCCAGGCGGACACGTGGATGCCCTTCTGCCCGGGGGCCCGGAGGGCATAGGCCTCGGTCATCACCGCAAGCTCCTCCGTCATCACACCGATGTAGCGATAGGTCAGCAGCAGGAGTGTCACCAGGGTGGCGGGGACGTGAAACTTCCGCAGGGCGGCGCAGAGCACGTCGATGGGTGTGGTTGCCATGAGCAGATAGGAGGCCATCAGGCAGAAGACCCCCTTCATCATCAGCGTGAGCATGCTGATGACGCCGCCGGAGACGCCCACCGAGCCGATGCGCAGCAGGATCTGCCGGTCGAAGACGGGGTTAAAGAGCCCCACCGCCATCACCAGGGGCAGCACGATCCGCAGCTTGTAGAAAAAGCTGCCCACGGAGACGCCGCTGATCTGGAAGAGCAGCACCGGGTAGAGCACCATGACGATGAGTCCGCTGAGCTGGTACTTGCCGAAGGAGAGCACCACCGCGATATATGCAATTGTGGTCAGCAGCTTCGCCGGGGCGCAGAGGCCGTGGATGGGCGAAGTGCCCGCTGCCAGCTCGTCCATTTCGGAAAGCTCGTGCAGCGCCTTTTCCATCTTGTTCATAAACGCAGCAAAACGCGGACGCGGACAGGGAGATTATCCCTGCCCGTTTCCGCTTTCCTAAAAACTAAAAACCAGAAACTAAAAACTTATACTCAGGCTTTCTTTTTCCGGAAGAAGCCGCCGGCCAGGCAGATCAGCACCGCCACGCCCGCCACCAGGGCGGAGCCCACCACGCCGGAGAAGCTGGTGCCCGCGGCGCTTTCGCTCTCGGGGAAGGCATAGTCCGGCAGCAGGGCGGTCTTTTCCTGGATGGCGCCGGCGGTGTCTGCCGCGGCGCTGGCGACGCCGAAGTCCTCCTCATCCAGGCCCATGTTCTCGCTGTAGCCCTCCTCGGCGTTGCCGAAGAGCGCCCATTCCAGTCCGTCCGGATTGCCGGAGGCCAGCAGGCTCAGGCCGCCGCCCACGACGAGCACCAGCACCGCCAGGATCGCAATGGTGGCCTTCAGGCTGCGCTTGGCGGAGACGGCCTTGTCGGAGGTGTCCACGTCCCGCAGAAGCTCGGGCCGGGACTCATACACGAAGACCAGCACCGCCGCGGTGATCAGGCCCTCCACCAGGCCGATGGCCAGATGGATGGGCTGCATCAGGGCCAGGAAGGCGCCGAAGGGCAGCTCCGTGATGCCGGAGAGGCTGGTCTCAACGACCACGGAGAAGGCGCCCAGCTGCAGGGTGATCACGCAGCCCAGGATGGAGGCCAGAATGATTCTGGCCCGCTGACCGGCCTTCGCGCCCATGCCGGAGAAGAGCTTGCCCTGCATAATCGGCCGCCAGATCAGGTAATAGCCCACGAAGCAGCCGTAGAAGGCCATGTTCCAGATGTTGGCGCCCAGGGCCATCAGCCCCCCGTCGCCAAAGAGCAGACATTGGATGGTGAGGATCACCACCATGGACAAAAAGCCCGCCTGGGGCCCCAGCAGGGCCGAGAGCAGCATGCCGCCGCACATGTGGCCGGAGGAGCCGGTGCCGGGAATGGTATAGTTGATCATCTGTCCGGCGAAAACCAGAGCGGCCGTGACGGCCATGGTGGGCAGCTTCGCGGGATCGTCCTCTTTTTTCAGCTTGTGGATGGAAATGCCCGCGGCGGTGCCGGAGGCAACATACATGGTGGCTGCAACGGCGGGAGCCAGCAGCGCGTCTGCCATATGCACAAGATCACCCCGTTTTTTCTGTTCTCGATGCATCTGTGCCCATTATACCGAGCCCGTTTCTCCTCCACAAGCCCCCGGGGGGGATAGAATTTTTCTCTTTTTCCGAAAAAATCCCCTCGGTTTTCCCGAGGGGATGATGCCGATTGGCGTTTCTTTACTTCACGGTGACGGAGGTGATGTGGGGTCTGGCGCCTTCCTCCCAGCAGAGGAAGCCCTCCAGATCCACGGTGTCCCCCGCTCTCAGCGCTTCCACCGCCTTGTAGACCCCGGTACTCTTGCCGCAAAGGGAGAATTCCACGCGAAATTCATAGATCTTGCCGTCCCTGGAGGCCTTGAAGTACAGGTCGTCGGTCATGCCGTCGGGATCCTTGTAGGCAAAGGCCGCGCCGGATTCGTCCCAGGGCTCAATGGTCATGCCCTTGAAGGAGACCAGCTGGTTCTGATACACGATCAGCTCCTCCCGATCCAGCAGTTCGGTGACGTCCGCAGGCGGGAAGAGATAGTTGCCCTTCAGGAACGCAAAGCTTGCCTCCTGGATCTCGGCCTCGCCGCTTTCCACGGATTTTATCCCGGTGACGCGGATCTTCTGGCCGGGGATCAGACGCTCCGCCTCTTTCTCGGAGCAACCCATATCACAAATGAAATAGCCGCCCGCTCCGTCCTGGGCGTAGACGGTGATGGTATCCTCCCACCATTCCTGGCAGGCCTGCACATAGGCCTCGATGACCACCGGCGTGCCAGGCTCGGCCGCGGCATACGCTTCATAGCTCATGGCGCCCTCGCCCTTGGCCAGGGTGTCCTCCCCGCTTATGTGATCAAAGCGCAGCTCACCGTAAGCCGGCAGCGTCAGGCTCATGGTGCTGCTGTCCCAGCTGCCCGGCGCATTGCCGCTCTCCAAGCGAACGGCGATATTCCCGTCCCGCAGCATATAGGTCCCGGTCTGGCTGTCGTCCAGGCCGGTGAGGTCCATGGACGCGACCAGACTCGCAACGATCTCATCCAGGCTCTTGCCGTAGGCCTCCTCCGCGTCCTCCGTGCTGGAGCCGCTGGCCTCCAGGCTCGCCGAATAGAGCTCCTTCACCGCCTGCCGCAGGCTGGGGAGCACGCTGTCGCTTTCCAGGGAGAGGGTGCAGCTCATGTCAGAGCGCAGTTCCAGGGCCAGCTCGCCTGCTACCGCTTTCAGGGCTTCCGGGATCTCCGTCTCCAGCAGGCTTCCCAGATTCACCGCGGCGATCCAGCGTCCCACCACGCCCTCCATCTTCTGGAAGGTCAAGGCGAAGTCATCCTCCAGCAGCACGAGGACACCGTCCTCGAAGCTGTACGGGATCTGCAGCCCGTCCTCGGCGGTGAAATTCTCCCCGTCCCAGAGGAAGGAGCGGACGCCGTCAGGCGTGGTAAGAGCCGCGGTCCCGTCCCCGTTCACCAGCAGGCGGAAGGCCGAGCGGGTGTCCCGCTGCTGCTCCGGGTAGGGCACGCCCCGCAGGAGCATGCCGATCATCTCATAGGCGCCGGGCAGATCCTCGGGGGCGTCGGCCAAAGCCGGGATGCCCCTGCCGCCTGTCAGGCTCAGGGCCAAAAACAGCGCCAGGACCAGGACACAGGTCATAATCTTTTTCATGGGTCGGTTCCTCTCTTGTACGTTCTGAGCATCCAATATAACGGCCCGGCGGCCTTTTGTCAACGCCCCTGCCGGAAAGCGGAAAACGGGGCTGTGAAAAACACCCGTTTCTTCACAGCCCCGTTAAGGCGTTATTTACTTCACAATAATAGCCGTCACATGGGGATTGGCGCCGTTATACCAGTAGAGGAAGGCCTCCAGGTCCACCACGTCGCCTACCTGCAGGGCCTCCACCGCTTTATAGACATCAGTGTCCTTGCCGCAGAGATAGAACTCCACGCAGAAATCATAGGTCTTGCCGTCCTTGGATGCCTTGAAGTACAGATCATCGGTCTTGCCGTCCGAGTCCTTGTAGGCAAAGGCGGCGCCGGTGTCGTCATAGGCCTCGATGGTCAGGCCCCGGAAGGAGACCAGCTGGTTCTGATAGTCGATCAGTTCCTCCTCTCCCAGCAGTTCCGTCAGGTCCACCGGATTGAATAGATAGCTGCCCCTTACGATCTCAAAGCTGGCGTCCACGATCTCCACCTCTCCGGACCACTCGGACTTGACGCCGGAGACGCGGATCTTCTGGCCGGGGATCAGCAGCGCGGCGTCTTCCTCGGAGCAGGCCATCTCATAGAGGAAATAGGCGCCGTCCGCATCCCGGGCATAGACGGTGACCTTGTCCTGCCACCAATCCTGGTGGGCCTGCACATAGGCCTCGATGACCACCTCCGTGTCCATCTCGGCCGCGGCATATTCCTCATAGCTCATGGCGCCCTCGCCCTTGGCCAGAACGTCCTCGGTGCTCAGGTGGGTGAACTGCAGGGTAGCGTACTCCTCGATCTTCAGGGTCATCTTGTTGCGGCTCCAGCTGCCTTCCAGCTTGGTGCCGTCATCGCCCGTGCCGGTGAGTTCTCCTTCCTTCTCGGTATAGCTGCCGGTGAGCACCTGCTCCAGGGGAGAAAGGTCCGTTTTGGCAATGAGCTCGTCCACAACCTCTTCCAACGGCTTGCCGTAAACCGTCTCCACGTCCGCAGCGGTCACGCCGCTCTCCTCCAGGCTCTCGAGAAATGTGACCTTGACCGCGTTCCGATAGGAGCGATAGAAGCTCTCCAGATCCATGGACAGGATGAAGCTCTCATCCGAGCGCAGCTCCAGAATGCGGTTGAAGGTCACGTCCTGGAGCGCGGCGGGCAGCTCCTCGCTCCCCTCCACATCGCCCAGTCGGACAACGGCAGTCCAAAGGCCCACAGTACCCGCCCGGGTCAGCTCCACCGATCCGTAGCCCTCAAGCTCAATCAGGAGCGAATCGCCGGTAAAGGTACAGCTGTCCGTTCCGTCGAAGGTAATCTCGGAACCCTCCTGCACATAGGTGCCGGTCTCGTGGAGGACGAGATCCCCGGTCTCCATCTGCGCGATGCTTTCCTCAATGGTTTCGCTCACAGTCTTGCCGTTCAACTGTTCAAACTCTTCCACGGTAAGACCGAACTGCTCACAGACCTCCTCGATGTAGCCGACCATGCCGACACGAAATGCGGGGATCATGGATGTTGTGTCTACCTCCAGGTCGTAGCTGCCGTCTTCCAGCAGTTCCAGGGTCACGCTGGCAAAAACGGAGCCCAGGTGTTTGGCCAGATCAGCGTCCTCTTCCTCCAGGGCAGGCAGCATGTCCACAATGCCGATCCAGACGCCGACGGCGTCCTCCGCGCCGGCCTGATCCGCCGGGGCCTCGGCCAGAGCGCGGCCGTCCCAGGCGCCGGTGAGACTCAGGGAGAGAAACATTGCCGCAAGCAAAAGGCAGGAAAAAATCTTTTTCATATCTATGCTCCTTTCTGTCTGTTTTTTCAGATTTGCTGTTCTTTTTTAGTATAAAGTGATACAGTGGATTTGTCAACGAATTCGCCCGTTTCCCGCGCTTTTTCGCACCGCATAAAAAAAGGGAGAGGCGGCGCTCTCTCCGCTGCTGCGCCCAGCTTTTCGATCGCTCCCGCCACGGGTTTTGGTTTTTTCTCGATGTGCTTTTCTATTTTACATTCTTGTAACAGAAAATCGGTTACTTCCGAAACATCTTTCCTTTACTATAAGACTCGCAAGCAGAGTATTCATCTTTTTCATTTTGTCCTCATTTCATAGGAAAGCGGAGCGGCCGAAAACGCTCCGCTTTTTCTATGCTCCGGCTCCCCCGAATCTTCCCTTTTCCCCGCGGGCGGGAATTGTCATCGGCGGAAAAGCGTGTTATAATAATAATTCAGTGGTTTCTTTTTGAAGCCGCTCCCGCATAGAATCCCTTATCGAATGGAAAGGAACGCAACGCATGAAGATCCGTGCCGTTTTCGCTATTTTGCTCTGCCGCCTGCTGCGGGGCCTGTCCCGTCTGCTGCATCGCGGCGGCACCGCCATGCCCGGCCGCTGGGCGCTGAAAGTCTGCCCCGATCTGCTGCAGATTCTGGCGAAGGACCTGAAGATCCTGGCCGTCACCGGCACCAACGGCAAGACCACCAGCGCCCGCATGATCGAAGAAGCCTTCACACGGGAGGGCCTGTCCTTTGTGGCCAACCGCTCCGGCGCAAACCTGGCCAGCGGCCTGGTGACGGAGCTGGTGATGAACGCCACGCTTACGGGTAAGTCCAGGAAGGAATACGCCATCCTGGAGTGTGACGAGGCGGCGGCCCGCACGGTCTTCGGCCGCATCAAGCCCCGGGTCATCGTGGTGACCAATCTGTTCCGGGACCAGCTGGACCGCTACGGCGAGGTGACCCACACCCTGGAGAACATCCGCGCCGGCATCCAGGGCGCCCCGGAGGCGGTGCTCTGCCTGAACGCGGACTGCTCGCTGACGGCGTCCCTGGCCCTGGACCTGCCCAATCCGGTGCGCTGGTTCGGCGTGGAGCAGGGGGCTGTCCCTTCCCGGCCGCTGCCGGAAATATCCGACGCCACCCACTGCATCCGCTGCAAGACCGCCTACGAGTATGACTATGTGAGCTACGGGCACCTGGGCGGCTTCCGCTGCCCCAAGTGCGGCTATCGCCGGCACAAGGCGGACGTGGCCGTCACTTCCGTGGTCGAGCAGCGGCTGGACGGCAGCAGCATCGTCCTGGAAGCGGAGGGCGAAAAGAAGCTGGTGGAGGTCAATCTCCCCGCTATGTACAACATCTATAACGCCGTCGGCGCCGCGGCGGCCGTGACCGCCATGGGACTGCCCCTGCAGGCGGCCATAGACGCCCTGGGCAGTTTCCACTGCGGCTTCGGCCGTATGGAGCAGTTCCCCCTGGGCAAGGCCGGCACCAAGATGATGCTGGTGAAAAACCCCGCGGGCTGCAACCAGGTGATCGAGTTTCTGCAGAACGTGAAGGAAGACTTCGTGCTGGCGGTGTGTCTCAACGACCGGGACGCCGACGGCAAGGACATCTCCTGGATCTGGGATGCGGATTTTGAAGGGCTGGAGGCCCTCTCCGGCCGGCTCAAGCAGGTGCTCGTCTCCGGCGACCGGGCCCAGGACATGCGCGTTCGCATCAAATACGCAGGCATACCCGACGACAGGATCCGCGTGGAGCGGGATTACGGCCGTCTGGTGGACTGGGCCGCGGAGCAGACCCTGCCCGTGTTCCTGATGCCCACCTACACCGCCATGCTGGAGCTGCGGCAGACCGTGGTCCACAAGGTGGGCGGACGGGAATTCTGGGAGAACTGAGGTGGAAACATGGAACTGAAGATCTGCCATATGTATCCGGACGTGCTGAACCTCTACGGCGACCGGGGCAACGTGAGATGCCTGCAGCAGCGGCTGCGCTGGCGGGGCATCGACTCCAGCGTGGAGCGGCTCCCCATCGGGACGCAGGCCCGCCTGGGAGATTTTGATCTGGTCTTCATCGGCGGCGGACAGGATTTTGAGCAGCAGGTGCTGCTGGAGGATCTGCACCGGGGCAAGGACCGGGAGATCCGCGCCGCCATCGAGGACGACGTCCCCTTCCTGACCATCTGCGGCGGCTACCAGATGCTGGGCCACTATTACGAGACCTACGACGGCCAGCGCTGCGACTTTATCGGCGCCCTGGACCTGTACACCGTGGGCAGCAAACAGCGTATGATCGGAAACTACAAATTCCTCTGCGGCGCCGAAAGCGGCGGGAGCCTGGTGGTGGGCTTTGAAAACCACAGCGGCAAGACCCGGCTGGGCGGCGGCGTGCAGCCCCTGGGCCAGGTGCTGGCCGGCTTTGGCAACAACGGTGAGGACGGCACCGAGGGCGCCCGCTACCGCAACGTCTTCGGCACCTACAGCCACGGTCCCCTGCTGCCGAAAAACCCCGCTCTCTGCGACTTCATCCTGCTTACCGCCCTGCAGCGCAAGTACGGCGCGGCGGAGCTTAGCCCGCTGGACGACGCCGCGGAGCTGGCCGCCCACGACGAAATGGCGGAACGGATTTAAGTGAAGAGAGAAGAGTGAAGAGAGAAGAGCTATGGTGTCCGCTTTGCGGACAGATCGGGTCCATCGCCGAAGGCGATACCTTTCTTGTTTTTTCTTCTCTATTCACGATTCCCTATTTGTCAGGGGAGCCTGTAAGGAAGACCCCTCAGTCATCCGCCTTCCGTAAGACGGCGGATGCCAGCTCCCCTTAGGCAGGGGAGCCTATAAGGAAGACCCCTCAGTCATCCGCCTTCCGTGAGACGGCGGATGCCAGCTCCCCTTAGGCAGGGGAGCCTATAAGGAAGACCCCTCAGTCATCCGCCTTCCGTGAGACGGCGGATGCCAGCTCCCCTTAGGCAGGGGAGCCTATAAGGAAGATTTATTGTAATGAAACAGATCGATCTGCATCTTCATTCCTCCGCCTCTGACGGGACGGACAGTCCCGCCGAGGTGGTGCGCAAGGCTAGCCAGCTTGACCTGGCCGCCGTGGCCATCACCGACCATGACACCGTGGCCGGCTGCGCGGAGGCCGCGGCGGAGGGCCAGAAGCTGGGCGTGGAGGCCGTATCCGGTGTGGAACTCACCAGCCGCTACGGCCGCACCATCCACATTCTGGGCTACTACCTGCGTACCAACTCCCCCGTCCTGACCCGGACCCTGGACCGCATCATCTCCGAGCGGGACGAGCGCAACCGGAAGATGGCCCGGATGATGGCCGCCGACGGCATCGCCATCGACTATGACGAGATGAAAAGCCGCTTCGGCAGCTCCATCGGCCGGCCCCACTTCGGCCGGGTCCTGGTGGAACTGGGTCTGGCGGAAAGCGTCCAGGACGCCTTTGACCGCTACATCGAGAAGGGACAGCGCTACTATCTGCCCCGGTGGATGCTCTCCATCGAGCGCTCGGTGGAGGTGATCCGGGAGGCGGGCGGCGTTCCCGTGCTGGCCCACCCCTTCCAGTACAAGCTGGAGGAGAGCGCCCTGCGGCAGCTCATCGAGCACTGCATGGACCACGGATTGCTGGGCATGGAGTGCCGCTACTCCCTCTATGACGAGGAACAGAGCCAGTATCTGCTGGCCCTTGCCAAAGAATACGGCCTGGTCCCCACCGGCGGCAGCGACTACCACGGCGCCAACAAGCCTCATCTGGCCCTGGGCAGCGGCACCGGGCAGCTCTGTGTCCCCGCCGCCTGGCTGGAGCCCCTGCGGGCCCTTGCAACTTCCACAAAAATGCGCCCCTGATTTTGGGCGCTGTGCTGATTTTTCTTTTCCCGTGAAACCAGACGGCGTGTTTTCGCGTTTCTTTCTGTGAACACGGTTTTGAAGGAGGCCTTCCCATGACACAAAAACGACTGCTGCTGGCCGGGATCATCCTTGCCCTTTTGGTGCTGATCTTTTCCTGCGTCCGGCTCTATCAGCTTCAGGGACCCG
Organism: Oscillospiraceae bacterium; assembly: GCA_017447685.1. GTDB lineage: Bacteria > Bacillota > Clostridia > Oscillospirales > Oscillospiraceae > Limivicinus. The sequence goes on along the minus strand of JAFSMZ010000015.1, from coordinate 34,491 downwards.
GGGCCGGCGATATCCCCGCCACCATCGTCTATACGGATACCGATTCCTGACCCTTTTTCTATTTCCCGGCGGCTTGTGACAAAATCCACACCTCCCCCTGCGTATACTGAGGCGCAGAGGGAGGTGTTCTGTTTTGAAACGAATGGTTTTGACCCTGGCTGCGCTGCTCCTGTGGCTGAACCTGGGCGCCGGTGCCTGGGCGGAGGAGCCGGAGCCGGACTGGCTGGGGCTTTTGCGGGAGGCGGTGCTGGCGGACGACCGGGAGGCGGGTCTCGCCGCGGCGGAGGGCTGGAACGCCGACGAGAGCCGACCGTCCCTGGATTATGACGAGCTGCGGCTGCTTGCCAAGCTCATCACCTGGGAGGCGGGCAGTCACTGGCTCACCGACGAGCTGCGCCTGGGTGTGGGCGAGGTGGCGCTGAACCGGGTGGCTTCGCCCGAATTCCCGGACACGCTGGAAGAGGTGGTGTACCAATACGGCCAGTATGTGGGTGCGGACACGCCGGCCTTTCGGGACGAGCTGCAGCCGGACCCGGCCTGCACGGACGCCGCCCTGCGCCTGCTGCTGGGAGAGCGGATCCTCCAGCCCCAGGTGGTCTTTTCCGGTCACGCGGTGCAGGGCAAGGTCCATTCCGTTTTCCGGGACATGCACTACGGCAGCTTCTATTTCTGCGAGAGCAACTATCCGGAGCTCTATGAGGAGACGGAGGATCCGTCCGATTCCTGATGGTGGACAGGCAAAGCGAATGACATGCGTAAAAAACCCCATGCGCCTTTTCCGGGCGCATGGGGTTTTTCTGCTATTTTGGGATCATTGCGGGGGAGGAGGCGGCTCTCCGTGGATCCGCCGGATGTATTCGTCGATCCAGTAGGCGGCGTTCTTGCCGGCGCCCATGGCCAGGATGACGGTGGCGGAGCCGGTGACCGCGTCGCCGCCGGCAAAGACAGCGACCTTCTCGGTATGGGCCATGTCGTCCGCGTCGATGCCGCCCTTGCGGGTGGCGGTCAGGCCGGGGGTGGTGGAACGGATCAGGGGGTTGGGGCTGGTGCCGATGGCGATGATGACGGTGTCCACGTCCATGACCCACTTTTCTTCCTCCTTGGGGATGGGGGTGCGGCGTCCGCGGGCGTCCGGATCGCCCAGCTCCTGGGGCACGCACTCCAGCCCGATCACATGGCCGTTCTCATCGCCCAGGATGGCGCAGGGATTGTTGAGCAGATTGAACTCGATGCCCTCGGCCTCAGCATGCTCGACCTCCTCCTGGCGGGCAGGCATCTCGGTGCGGCTGCGGCGGTAGACGATGTGCACCTCGCTGGCACCAAGACGCTTGGCCACGCGGGCAGCGTCCATGGCCACGTTGCCGGCGCCCACCACGGCGACCTTGTTGAAGCGCTTGATGGGGGTGTCGTAATCGTCCCGGTAGGCCTTCATCAGGTTGGTGCGGGTCAGCAGCTCGTTGGCGGAATACACGCCCATCAGGTTCTCGCCGGGGATGTGCAGGAACTGGGGCAGGCCGGCACCGGAGCCGATGAACACGGCCTCGTAGCCCTCCTCAAAGAGCTCGTCGATGGTGATGGACTTGCCCACGATGACATTGTTCTCGATCTTCACGCCCAGGGCCTTCAGATTATCGATCTCGGCGGCCACGATCTCCTTGGGCAGACGGAACTGGGGGATGCCGTAGACCAGCACGCCGCCCGACTTGTGGAAGGCCTCAAAGATGGTCACGTCATAGCCCATCTTGCGCACGTCGCCGGCGCAGGTCAGGCCCGCCGGGCCGGAGCCGATGATGGCCACCTTGTGCCCGTTGCTGGGAGGAACCTCCACGGGGGGCTTGTCCTTCTTGGCCATGTGGTAATCCGCCACAAAGCGCTCCAGACGGCCGATGGCCACGCTTTCGCCTCTCACGCCGCGGACGCAGCGGGATTCGCACTGCCGCTCCTGGGGGCAGACGCGGCCGCAGACAGCGGGCAGCGCGTTGGTGGAGGTGATGATCTCATAAGCGGCGTCAAAGTCACCCTCAGCGACCTTGGCGATGAATTCGGGGATACGCACGCTCACCGGGCAGCCGGCGCGGCACATGGGCTTCTTGCAGTTGAGGCAACGCTTGGCCTCGGCGATGGCGGTCTCGGCGTCATAGCCCAGGGCGACCTCGTCGAAATTCGATGCGCGAGCCACGGGATCCTGCTCCGGCATGGGGTGCTTGAGGAGCTTTTCCTTGACGACCACATTGGTCAGGATGCGCTTCAGGTCGGGAAGACGCTGCTGCAGCTTGGTCAGGTCGATCTTGCCGTTTTCGTCGATACCGATCATTTCCTCCACGAGGCGGATCTCATTCTTCGTGGCGGCGCCGGTCAGGGTCTGTTTTTCATTCAGTTCAGCCATTTCTCTTTCCTCCCGTCATGCGGCAGATGTGTTTGGCCGCCTCGTCCTGCTCGTCCTTGTAGAAGGCGGCGCGCTTGATGAGGGAATCGAAATCCACCTGGTGCGCGTCAAAGTCCGGTCCGTCCACGCAGGCGAACTTGGTCTCGCCCCCCACGATCACGCGGCAGCAACCGCACATGCCGGTGCCGTCCACCATGATGGGGTCCAGAGAGATGATGGTGCTGATGCCGTAGGGACGGGTGACGTCCGCCAAAAACTTCATCATGATGTCCGGACCGATGGCGATGACCCGGTCGAACTGGGGCTGGTTCCAGGCGATGTTGCCCTCGATCTCCTGCTTGAGGAAGGCGGTGGTGAAGCCCTTCCGGCCGTAGCTGCCGTCGTCGGTGCACATGATGAGCTTATCCGACACGGCCTTCAGCTCGTCCTTCAGGATGACGATGTCCGCGCTGCGGAAACCCGCGATGAAGGTGACCTCGATGCCCCGCTCGTGCATCTCCTTGGCGATGGGATATGCGATGGCGCAGCCCACGCCGCCGCCCACCACGCAGACCTTCTTCAGGCCTTCCATCTCGGTGGCCTTGCCCAGAGGGCCGGCGATATCGGAGATATAGTCCCCTTCTTCCACGGTGTGCAGCATTCTGGTGGTGCGTCCCGCAGCCTGCACCATCACGGTGACGGTGCCCTTCTCACGATCGTAGCCCGCGACGGATACCGGGACGCGTTCGCCCTGTTCGTCCAGCCGGAAGATCACGAACTGGCCCGCCCGGGCATGGCGCGCGATGAAAGGCGCCTCTATCTCAAAGAGGCAGATCGTTTTCGCGTCATTCAAAAAACGCTTGGTAACTACTTTGTACATCTTACACCTCATTCGGTAAAAATGATCGGCACGGCCACGCGCCGCAGCACGGGAAAAACGGGCGTTTCTTCAGGCCGGACACAGATTATTTTAGCGCATCGTAAAGATAATGTCAAACCCTTTGCCCGCATTCGCTCAGACATTTTGGAAGAAAATGACGGACGGGATCGGGGCCGTCTACCGAAGGCTCTTCAGGTATTCCTTGTGCTCGTCCGTGACCCGATAGCTCTCCAGGGCCTTTTGGATCGCCTTTTTGTGCACCCATTCCTCCAGCCTGTGCTCTTCCAGATAGGGGAGCGTCTCCTCGTAGCGCTTGGCCAGGGCCGTGGCGAAATACCAGGCGACCATCATTTTCAGATAATAGTCCTCTCCCCTTTTGGAGGCCACCAGCTCCGGATACTCTTCCCGGAAGTCCTCCCCCAGGTATTCGTTCATCAGCATGCGGATGCCGAATCTGGCGGTATAGACCTGCTCCGAGGCGATCCATTTCTTCACATAGGGCAGAAGCTTTTCGTGGTTTTTGCGAAAGGCCTTCGGCGTCGCCTGGTCCGACACGGGCCAGCAGTCCACATAGGGAAGGAAGGCCTCCACCTCCCGAACGCAGCTTTCGAAGTCCTTGACCATCGACAGCACGAAGAAATGGATCAGGTTCTCCTCATAGTAGCGATGGGGCAGGTCCCGCAAAAAGGCCTCCCGCTCCCCGCTCTGAAACACTTCTTTGGCGATGGTCCGGAGCTGGGGCGTCCTCACGCCCAGGATGGTCTCCGGCGGGATGTTTGGCACCAGCTTTGTTTGAAAGTCCCGGTAGCCCTCATCCTGTTCCCGGATGAGTCTTTCATACAGTGTCATGGGCATCCTCCGTTCAGGTCTTCCATCTGGTGGGGTAGGCATTGCCGCTTTCAAAGGTGCCGGCGACCTCCTCCAGATAGCTGCGGATGGGCAGGTGCTGGGGACAGGCGCGCTCGCAGCGGCCGCATTTGATGCAGGCGCCGGGCTTCCCGTGACCCGCCAGGACCAGGTTGTTGAAATAGACCCGCTGGCTGGACCAGCTCCCCGTGGTGCGCTTGAGACTGTTATAAAGGGCGAAGTACTGAGGGATCGCGATCTTCATGGGGCAGCCGTGGACGCAGTATTCGCAGGCGGTGCAGGGAATGGCCGTATTGACGTTGAGAAGATCCGCGACCTTGCGGATGACGGCGTTTTCCTCCGCGCTGAGCGGCCGGAGCTCCCGGAACACGGCGCAGTTTTCCTCCACCTGCTCCAGGCTGTTCATGCCGCTGAGCACCCGGATCACCCCGGGCTGGCCGGCGGCAAATCGCAGGGCCCAGCTGGCAGCGCTCGCCTCGGGGGCGCAGGCTTTCAGCAGTGCTTCCGCCTCCGGGGGAATACGGACCAGAGTGCCGCCCTTGCAGGGCTCCATGACCGTGACGGGCTTATGGTATTTCCCTGCCACCTCCAGGCACCTGCGGGACTGCACGTTTGCCTGGTCCATGTCCGCATAGTTCACCTGCAGCTGCACAAAATCCAGACAGTCGCCGTAGCGGGAGAGGATCTCCTCCAGCAGCTCCGGGGTGTCGTGGAAGCTCATCCCCACGTCAAGGATCTTCCCCTCCGCCTTCTTTTTCCGGACGAAGCCGAAGGCGTCGTATGCCGCGCAGCGGGGGAAGACGTTGTGGCCCATGTTGTGCAGCAGGTAGTGGTCAAAATACGCGACGCCGCAGTTTTGCAGCTGCTCGTTGAAAATGGTCTCCATATCCTCCGCATCCCGGAAATCCCGGAGCGGCAGCTTCGTGGTCAGCTCGAAGCTCTCCCGGGGATGCCGCTCCACCAGCGCCTTGCGCACAGCCTTCTCCCCTTCATAGCCGTGATAGGTGTAGGCCGTGTCGAAATAGCGAAAGCCCAGCTCCAGGAAGCGGTCGAACAGGGCCTGGATCCGGTCAAAGTCAAAGCTGGTGGGGTCGCCGGGGTCCAGCAGCGGCAGACGCATGGTGCCGAAGCCGAAGCTCACATTCTTGTTGGCGGTCATGTTTACCCTTCCTTTCTCGGATGCGGACGCGGTTTGCCATATACCTTCCGCTGACAGCATATCATGTTCTTCCCGAAGGCACAAGGCAGGCAAAGCCTTCTTTTTGCGAAAACGCAGCATTTTCCATGCATTTTGCCGGGATCAAAGAAAGAACCCCCGGAAATGACAAGGATTTCCAGGGATTCTGTGCGGATTTTCCGCAAAGTGCGCAAGGTGGGAGCTCTCAGGCGAAGGCCAGCAGATTCCCCAGGGCAAGGCGAAAGCCCAGGGCCTGATACAGCGGAAGGTCACAGTCCGCGCAGCCCACCGTGAGGGTGGAGACACCGCTCTCCCCCACCGCGAAGTCCACCAGCTTCCGGGCGATGCCCCGATGCCGGTATGCCGGCAGGATATAAAAATCCTCGAAGACCCCGCTGGGCTCGTACAGGAAGGTGGAAAAGCCCACCGTGACAGAGCAGCAGCCCACCAGCTTCTCCTCCTCAAAGGCGCCGAAGAACAGGATACGGCCATCTTTTATGGCTTCTGCAAGCCGCGCTTTTCCGGCGCTGTCAGGCTCCTCTTCCCCGATCTCCCCTTTGTACAGAAGCTGCAGCTTCCACAGGGCTTCCACCTGGGAAGCCTCGATCTTCCGATACTCCATGTTTTCCTCCTTCAAAAGTTCGACGAGGGGCTCTCAAACGCGTCCCGCAGAAGCTCCATATAGACCGAGTCCGACGCCTCCCCCTCGGAGAGCAGCCAGGCGGGAAAGTCCCGCTGCCGGAAGCCCAGCTTTCGATACAGGGCGATGGCCTTTGTGTTTTCCGGATGGGGATCTACCCAGACCCGCTCCGCGCCGTTTCGGAAGGCCTCCCGGATGGCCCGGGAAAGCCCGGCTGTCCCGATCCCTCTCCCCCGGGCAAAGGCAAAGAGCTTGATGTCCAGGGCGGCGCTGCGGTGCTCCTGGTCGATGTCGTAAAAGGCTTCGCCGCAGTACCTCCCGTCTTCGAAAATGGAATAGTGGTTCCGGCCCGGCCGCTTCGCCTCGATCCAGCGCAGCCAGCCGCGCATTTCCTCCTCTGTTTTCCGCAGCCCCTCCGGAAATCCTACAAAGCGCATCACGTCCCCGTCGGCCCAGAGGGCCCGGACCTTTTCCAGGTCCGCAAGTCCCGTCTCCCTGATCTCGATCATGTCAAACCCTCCGCAGACTCTGTTTCTTCTCCGATCCCTTCCCCGGGGCCGGGATCTCCTCAGCCCATGTATGCCGCAAAATCGATGGGTGCCGTAAGCGCGTGCTCGGCCTCATCCAGACAGGCGCGGATCGCAGCGGGGTCGCTGCCCGCTTCCTTCAGCTCCTCCACCCTGGTGTACCACAGCGGCTTCAGGCAGCGATACAGCGGCAGCGCGGTATTCTTTTCGAGCTCCGAGAAGCGATAGGCTTCGGAAGCGATCTGCAGAGCTTCGCAGATCCCGGAAACGCCGCTGCTCTCCCGCATCAGGTAGTTGAGAAAAACCTCCCTGCCGCAGAGGTTGAAATCATAGACGCCGACGAATCCGCCCTCCTCGTCCAGAAGGATATTGGACGCGTTCAGATCGGCCTGGAAAACGGAGCCCGGGAGCTTGGGATAGATCGGCTCCAGGGCGCTCCGGTTCTCCGTCCACAGGCGCCAGATCCTTTCCGTCTGTTCCCTGTATACCGGGGGAAGCGCATCCGCACAGGCCTTCCAGTTCAAAGCGTTTTCCAGCACCTCGTCCGTCTGATCGCTGGGGCAGAAGGTCTCAAACAGGCAGTAGGCAGAGGGATAATCCGTATAAGCGAAGTGCTGCGCCGCGATCCTTGCCGTCATCCGCCAAATGTCCCGCCGATACCTTTCGTACAGCGCTTCGTTCTGCCCGAAGTCCTCGGAGAAACGGTCCTCCAGCGGATGGAAGGGCGCAAATTCCTCGGCATAGGCAGCACAGCGGCGTCCCTCGAAGTCCACCAGGGGAAAGCGGCCCGTCTTGTCGCAAAAGATCCGCGGGCAGAAGTAACCGAGCTTCCGATACTCTTCCACGGTCCTCTGCCAGACCGCGATCTTCTCGGGGAAGGTAAAATCATTGTCGGCAAGCTTCAGGACGAATTTGCCTCCCGAGGCGATCTCGACGATGAAGGTCACTCTGAAATCCGCATCGCCCCGGCTCGTGTCGATCCGCTGCACGGCGATGGGGGTATCGTCAAAAAACAGCGCAAACAGCTTTTCGATCTCAGCATTCATATGTTTTCCCTCTTCTTCATGGTCGAACGGCAAATCGCCGCCCCGGGTCCCCGGCGGGAGACCGGCTTACAGGATCGTCTTCCAGTACCGCCTTGTGAGAAGCTCCTCTCCCTCACCGGAGACCAGGATGGTATCCCCCAGGACGAAGCCGTTTTTTTCCATCACTCTGGCGGAGGCAAGGTTATCGTCATTGCAGGTGATGAGCACGGGGGAAATGCGCAGCTCCTTTGCCTTTTCCAGGGCCAGCGCCAGCATTTTCGTCCCATACCCGCGGTTCCACTCCCCATACCGGACGCCGTATCCGATGTGGCCGCCGCGCCGGGCCAGGGTCTCGTTCAGCCGATGGCGGATCGCGATCTCACCGATGAAATACCGTCTTTCATCGTCCACAAGCCAGTATTTGTCCTCCCCGACCCGATTTGGGGGCAGGTCCCGCTCCTGCCTGTAACGCTCGAATTTCGCAAAGACGTCGCAGGAAGAGGCGTCCGTAAAGGAATAGGTGGAGACGCCCTTCTCTGCGTATTCCCGGTACGCTTCCCTGTAAGAGGCCAGGTACACTTCAGCCGGCACGATCAGTTTTATCATGGCGATCCCTTCCCGTCGATTTGTTGAACCGAGTATAGCATACGCCATTCGTTATAACAACAAAAAAGCTCCTTTGCCCCGGAGGACAAAAGAGCTTTCCTGAATGGTAAGGCTGGCGGGACGGGAAACCGTCCCTCGTCCCGCACAGGTCTCAGGCGCTCAGAAGGCCCACTTGCCACGGCGGAAGACGGGAACGATGCTGCCGTCGCGGGTGACGGCGTCGATGTCCAGTCCCTCGTAGCCGATCATAAAGTCCACGTGCTCCATCGAGTCGTTGATTCCGAGCTCACGGCACTCGTCCAGCGTCATGTTCTCGAAGCCTCGGATCGTGTCGGCAAAGCCCATGCCCAGCGCAAGGTGGCAGGCGGCGTTCTCGTCGAAGAGGGTGTTGTAGAACAGCAGGCCGGACTCGGAGATCGGGGAATCGACGGGCACCAGCGCGCACTCGCCCAGATAGGCGGCGCCCTCGTCCATCGAGATCATCTGCTCCAGCAGCGCCTGATTCTTCTCCGCCTCGACCTCGACGGCCTTGCCGTTTTCAAAGCGGACGGAGAAATTCTCGATCAGTTCTCCGTTGTAGGACAGGGGCTTGGTCGCGTAGACGATGCCCTCGGCCTTGCCGCGCATCGGGGAGATGAAGCACTCCTCGGTGGGGATATTGGGATTGAAGAAGACGCCGCTGTTCTTGGTGCGGTCTCCGCCGCCCTTGAACTCGGCTTCCGGGATCATGCCGACGGTGAGATCCGTGCCGTTGTCGCCCCGGTAGCGGAGCTCCGCGATGCCCAGGCTGTTGAGATAGGCGCAGCGGTCCTCCAGATCCTTGTCGTGAGCCTCCCAGGCCGCCACGGGATCCTTGGTCACGCGGGAGGTGAAGAGGATGGCCTCCCAGAGCTTCTCGATGGCTTTGCCCTTCGGCAGTTCAGGGAAGAGTTTCTTCGCCCAGGCCGCGCCGGGGACGGCAGCGATGCACCACTGGTACTTGTTCTCCATCTCGTCCCAGTATGGCTTGACGATGGGCCAGCGTTTGCGGTCGGCCTTCGCCATCTTCGCCTGGTTGATGCCCTTCAGCCCGTCGGGATCGTCGGAGTCGAGCATGATGCGGCAGGGCAGGGTATCCACATAGTGCTGGAGGCGGGCCTTCTCCCATTCCTCGACCTTCGAGAGCGTCGTGACGGTCTGATGGCGGACGTCCAGCTTAAACAGCGGCTGGTAGTCGAATTCCACCTTGACCTTCCTGGCGCCGGCCTTGTAGCACTCGTCGACCAGCAGCTGCACGAACTTGGGCTGATCGAGGCCGCAGAAGATCAGGACATCCTGGCCCTTCTGGATGTTGGCGCCGACCCGGGCGATCAGGCGGGCGTATTTGCGCAGGATTGTTTGTTTCATATCGGGATCTCCTTTTGTCAGCATTTATTTCCGGTTTTGTGAAGGGATTATATCACAGAAGGGCGAAGCAGGCAACGGAAAAAGCTCTTTTGCCCCGGAAGGCGAAAGAGCTTTCTTGCATGGCGGCCAGCGGCGGACTCGCCAGCCTGCGGGCGGGCCGGGCCGCGGCTCTGACATGCCGCCGGCATGTCATTCACTCCCGCTCCCTTCGCGTCCGCACGGGGTCTATTCCAAAGAAAACAGGCCACCTTTTGGGTGGCCTGTTTTCTTTGGTGGAGAGTGGCGGACTCGAACCGTCGACCTTCCGCGTGTGAGGCGGACGCTCTAACCAGCTGAGCTAACCCTCCGTTTTTTCGGAAGCTTGTATATAATAGCACATCCCTTTTCATATTGCAAGAGGAATTTTTTCTTTTTTTCAAAAAAGGAGTTGACATTTTGGAGTTCCTCTGGTAGAATCCTTAATGCTGTTTCGGCAGCATATGGCGGCATAGCTCAGTTGGCCAGAGCATTCGGTTCATACCCGAAGTGTCCCCGGTTCGAATCCAGGTGCCGCTACCAAAAAGGCGCAGACCTATCCGCCTGCGCCTTTCTCATAAGGCCCGTTGGTCAAGTGGTTAAGACACCGCCCTTTCACGGCGGTAACATGGGTTCGAGTCCCGTACGGGTCACCAAAACAAGAGGCTCCGCCAAAGGCGGGGCCTCTTGTTTTGCATCTGTACGGGACTCGAATCATGTCCGAAGCCGCCGGGGGCGGCTTCATGAACCGGTGCGCACACCGGTGAATACCTTAATTTTGTTTTCCTGTTTCCCGCAAAGGAAAACAAAATGCATGCGAGTCCCGTACGGGTCACCAAAAAAACAGCTCCGCCATCAGGCGGAGTTGTTTTTTTGCCGTACGGGACTCGAATCATGTACGAAGCCGCCGGGGGCGGCTTCATGAACCGGCGCGCACACCGGTGAATACCTTAATTTCGTTTTCCCGTCCCCCGCAAGGGAAAACGAAATGCAAACGAGTCCCGTACGGGTATTCGCCCCCTGCCGGCGGCCTGTCAGAACCTCCTCTTCCCGCCCGCAGGCGGGGAGCCCTTCGCCCGTACGGGTCACCAAAAATACCGGCTTCACCAAAGGGCCGAGACTCGTAAGAAAGATTTGAAACAAAAGCTGATTCAGACATCTGTCTGACACGACCGGCAAGCAAAAAACGGATTGCTGTATTGATTGCAGCAGTCCGTTTTTTGACTGTTCTTCCCTGGATCATGCTGACGAGCCGCAGAAAACCCATACTGTCAATATGTAAAAAAAACTTTATTATCAGTATTGGAAATGTCTTCCCTTCCGGTGTCTGTCGACGTATAATAAACGCAGATCATGATGATTCCGGAGGTCACTGGAATGAAACTGACACTTGCAGAGAATATCCGCGCATTTCGGAAAGAACGGCGCTTGACTCAGGAGCAGTTTGCTGAAGCCATGGGTGTAACCGTCGGCTCAGTATACAAATGGGAAACGGGTCAAACAACGCCTGAACTCAGCATGCTTGTTGAAATCGCAGACTTTTTTGACATCTCAATGGATGTTCTTCTGGGCTACCGAGTGAAGGACAATCATAGTGCCGCCATGGAAGAGAGAATTCGTGAATACTGCCGGGTCAGGGATCCCGAGGCGCTGGTCGAAGCGGAAAAGGCGCTCAAAAAGTTTCCGAACTCCTTTGAAGTTGTCCATGACTGCGCTCAGGTATACGCTTTCTTTGGCGTCGGCAGCAAAAACCACGCTGAAACCAGAAGAGCCCTGGAATTATATGAGCAGGCAAAGCTTCTGATTTCGCAGAATCACGATCCAAAGATCGGCGAGCAGACGATCAGCGGTGAAATGGCGAGTGCCTGGATGCTTCTTGGTGAAGGCGAAAAGTGCATTGAGCTGTTGAAGAAAAATAATGTGGGAGGTGTATACAGCGATGCGATCGGCATGGTACTGGCGCTGGATCCGAAAAAGCACGAAGAGGCGGAGCCGTTTCTCGCCGAAGCTTTACTGCTCCACACACTCGGTCTCGTGGATTCCGTTATCGGATATGCGCTGGTTTTATCCTCCCGCAGGGAATACGCAGACGCAAAGCGAATACTGTCCGGACTGACCGCGTATCTGGAGTCCTTCAAGGAGGGAGAAAAAGCAGATTTTGCCGATAAGATCATGGCATGCATGTATACCGTGATGGCCTATATCCATACACTGGAAGGACAGCCGGAAGAAGCCGCGAAGTTTCTGCGCGCTGTCCTTGCCGCCGTCCGGAAGTTCGACGCAAGGCCGGATTATGGGATCCGGACACTTCGCTATCCCAAGCGCCGGACGGATGTCATTTTGAATGATGCTCTGGGCGCGACGGCGGCGGAGAGCATCGAGACGGTCCTGGCCTTGCTGGGAAATCAGGAACTGTCAGGGATCTGGAAGGAGTTGGCCGCTGATGAACGATGAAAAGAAAGCGATCAACGTATTTGCGAGCAGAAACTACCGACTGGTCTTTTTCGGAGCTCTGGTCTCGGAATTGGGCGCGCTTCTGTACAGCTTCGCCGTTGGCTTTTATATTCTGGAGATCAGCGGAAACAACGCCTTTCTGCAAGGTTTGTATCTTGCCCTTTGCGGCGTTGCGCTGCTGCTTTTCACACCTGTCGGCGGCGTTCTTGGGGACCGTTTCAACAAGGCAAAGATCATGTATGTCTGTGATACCGTCAAGGGCGGGCTGATCCTTCTGGCCACAGCGCTTATGATGATCCTGCCATCGCCGAAAGCGCATATCGTGATCCTGTTCATCCTCGGTATCCTGGGCAATGCGGTCAGCGGCATCTTTAATCCCGCTGCCGGAGCAATGCTGCCGAATCTCGTAGAGCCGCAGCAATTACAGCAGGCGAATGCGTACTTTTCCGTCAAGAGCTCCATGGAGTCGATCCTGGGTGTCGTCCTGGCCGGCGTTCTGTACGCGGTGCTGCCTTTAAAAGTACTTTTTCTGGCGGTAGGCGCATGCTTTATAGCCTCCGGAATCTCGGAAATGCTGATCCGCTATGATCACACGTCTTCTGCGGAACCGATGACGCTGCGTCTCGCGGTTTCAGACATGAAAGAGGGCATACTGTATCTGAAAGGCCAGAAAGCCATCATGGCCATCATTGGAGCAGCGCTGTTCATCAACTTTTTCTTCACGCCTGTGACCGGTAATTTCATTCCCTATTTCATCAAGACGGACCTGGCATCTGCCCCGGCTTATCTGTTCGACAGCGTTCTGAAACCGGAACTGTGGTCATCCGTATTCAGCGTATGCGTAGGCGTCAGTTCCCTGATCGGAGCGGCGATGATGAGCGCCAGAGAGCAGGAGGAGAAATGCGGTCTGAAGGTTGCCAAAAGGCTGTGCGTCTTTTCGGGCGTGATGATTGCCCTGGCGATCGGATACTGGCGGCTGGTGGCCTCAGGCGTCTCCTTGAACGCCTTTTTGCTGGTTTTCGGTGCAGGATGCCTCGCAGTTGGTTTCCTCCTCTCCTTCATCAACATTCCTCTCAACACTACCGTCCAGTGCAGGGTGGAAAAAAACAAGCTCAGCAAGATCGGCAGCATCATAAGCGTAGGTTCACAGGGAATGATCCCGATCGCCTCCGTATTGGCGGGAGCGGCGCTTCAGGCTTTCGGCAGCACAGTGCTTCTTGTCATCTGCGCGGCAGGGTTCACGATCACAGCAGTCCTGCTTTTGACAAACAGGCATGTCAAAACATTATAGACGATGCACCGTATTTCCCTTTCCTCAACAGGAATTCCTGTTTCATAAAATTGTGAATCATCGGAAGCGTGAAAACGCGCAGTTCGCTCTTGTGCGATCCTCAGGGTCTGGGACGATCCCAAAAGCCGGAAATGGCAAAAGCGGTGGCGCTCCGGATCGGGACACTGCAAAACCGGAAACCCGTCTTATGCGCGGGTCGCTAAGGTAGGGTTGTCTTTTTTGCATGGGGTATCCGCCTCTCTGCCAGTGGCAGGTCAGGGCCGCGCCTCTTCCCGCCCGCAGGCGGGAGTCCTTCGCACGCAGGGGCCGCCATCCCGGAACAGAGGGACAATCAGAAACAAAAAGCAGCGGAAAGCATCGGTTTGCCGGTGCTTTCGTTGTTTTATCCAATTTTTCCTGATGATTTTTGGCAGCTGAAAATGCGGTTCCCTGATTGAACGGGTCCAAGGGCTGTGTTAAATTATAGATAAGCAGGCATCGGCACCAACAACGAGAGAGAGACAACATGACCAAAGGAGGGAAGTCAATGGCACACAGACCCAATATATTGAAGCTGGCGACCAAAATCAGCCTGGAGAGTTTGACATACACCGGCATCACCTACGACGACCCCGAGTATAAGCTGCTGGAGCCCATCGTGGACGACGATATGTGCGCCGTCATGATGCATATGCGTCTGGAGGCCAACCGCACGGCGGAGGAGATCGCCCGCCGCGCAAAGAAGGATCTGGACTTTACCCAGAAACAGCTGGACAAGCTCAAGGTCGCGGGCGTCATCCGCAGCCGCGTGGTGGATGGCAAACTCTGCTGGTACTACCCTATCTGGGTGCCGGGCATCATGGAGGGCGTGCTCTCCAACCGGGAGCAGTGCGACAAGTACCCCGTGCTGGGCGAGTGCTTTGAGCGCTATACCCGCGAGCGGGTGTCCATGCTGGCGCCTTTTATGGACGTGGGCATGAATCTGATGCGTGTCATCCCGGTGCAGAGCGCCATCGAGAACAATTCCCGCAAGGCCAGCTACGACGAGGTGCACAAGCTCATCGAGGACGCCTGGGCCGTCTCGGTAGGCCCCTGCTCCTGCCGCCGCGCCCGCCGGCTGATGGGCGAGGGCTGCGGCCACCTGGAAGAGGACATGTGCATGTACCTCAACGACAATGCCAAGAATTATTCCGAGACCGGCGCGCACCGGCTGATCTCCAAGGAGGAGGCCTTCGAGATCCTCAAGCGCGCCGAGGACAACGGCCTGGTGCACGAGCTGAACGTGACCCCGGGCTATGACGACACCACCGCCATCTGCAACTGCTGCGGCTGCTCCTGCTTTGCCCTGCGCATTGCGGAGTACTTCCGCACGCCTGACGCCATCCGCACCAACTACATCGCCCGCGTGGACAAGGACAAGTGCGTGGCCTGCGGCCAGTGTGTGGAAAACTGCCAGCTCAACGCGGTGCGCCTGGGCCAGAAGCTGTGTCCCCGACCGGCCAACGAGGAGCGGCCGGAGGAGACGGCGCGCAACACCCTCTGGAGCAGCAAGCGCTACAATCCGGACTTCCGCACGAACCGCACCGACGTCATGCCGGAGGGCACGGCCCCCTGCAAGGCAGCCTGTCCCGCTCATGTCCCGGTGCAGGGCTACATCAAGCTGGCCGCCCAGGGCCGCTACGCCGAGGCGCTGGAGCTTATCAAGAAGGAGATCCCCTTCCCGGCGGTATGCGGCCGGATCTGCAACAAGAAATGCGAGGAGGCCTGCACCCGCGGCGAGATGGACGCCCCGGTGGCCATCGACGAGATCAAGAAGTTCATCGCCGAGCGGGAGCTTGACAGCGCCACCCGCTATGTCCCGCCCATGATCAACCAGCTGGGCAAGCCCTATCCCGAGAAGATCGCCGTCATCGGCGCGGGGCCTGCGGGCCTGAGCTGCGCCTACTATCTGGCGGCCAAGGGCTACCCCGTCACGGTCTTTGAAAAAGAGCGGGTGCTGGGCGGCATGCTGACTCTGGGCATCCCCTCCTTCCGTCTGGAAAAGGACGTGATCAACGCCGAGATCGACGTGCTGCGGGAGCTGGGCGTGGAATTCAAAACCGGCGTCGAGGTGGGAAAAGACCTGTCGCTGGACGCTCTCCGCGGTCTCGGCTTCAAGGCCTTCTATCTGGCTGTCGGCGCGTCGAAGGGCGCCAGGCTCTCGATCCCCGGTGAGGAGCTTGCGGGCGTCCTGAGCGGCGTCGACTTCCTGCGCGCGGTCAATCAGGGCGAGCGTCCCGCCATCGGGGACAAGGTCGCCGTCATCGGCGGCGGCAACGTGGCCATGGATGTGGCACGGGCTGCCCTCCGCCTCGGCGCGGAGGTCACGGTGTATTACCGCCGGAGCGAGGCGGAGATGCCCGCCGACAGAGACGAGCTGGCGGAGGCCAGAGAGGAAGGCGTCGCCTTCCGCTTCCTGGCGGCGCCCGCGGAGATCCTGGGCGATGACGCCGTCACAGCGCTGAAGCTGGAGAAGATGGAGCTGGGCGAGCCCGACGCCAACGGCCGCCGCAGCGTGAAGGGCACCGGCGAATACGAGACCGTGCCTGTCACGGCGGTGCTGGCCGCCACCGGCCAGCAAGTGGACCTGGGCGGCATCGGCCTTGCTGTCGGCAAGCGGGGGACCGTGGAGGTCGACCCCGTCACCTGCCAGACGGCGGTGCCGGACGTGTTTGCGGGCGGCGACGCGGTCACCGGGCCGCAGTTCGTCATCGACGCCATCGCGGCGGGCAAGGAGGCGGCGGTCTCCATCCACCGCTATGTCCATGCGGGCCAGACCCTGACGCTGGGCCGCGACCATCGGGATTACCGCCCCTTTGACAAAGAGACGGTGCGCATCGGTCTGGGCGGTTTTGACAGCGCGCCGCGGCAGAAGCCCGCGAAGGTGGCGGGCGCGGCGGCAAGGTCCAGCTTCAACGACCTGCGCGAGACGCTTACCGAGGAACAGGTCAAGACCGAGTGCGCCCGCTGCCTCGGCTGCGGCACCGCCGTGGTGGACCGCTTCATGTGCGTCGGCTGCGGCATCTGCACCACCAAGTGCAAATTCGACGCCATCCACCTGGAAAAGGTCTACGACGCGGACAACCAGGAGTACTTCCACACCCTGGGCCGGATCGTGAAAAACGTCCCGAAGATCGGCGTCGGCGTGGTCAGGAAGCACATCGGAAAGTACGGAGGCTGAGATGCATGAGATCGGCATCGTCCGCCAGCTGCTGCGGACGGTCACAGCCTTCGCGGAGGAGAACGGGATCGACGAGATCCGCGAGGTGGTGGTGGACTGCGGAGAGCTGTCCCTTGTAATCCCGGAATATGTGCAGGAGCTCTATCCGCCGGTGGTAAAGGGCAGTATTCTGGAGCATGCCAGGCTCACGGTGCATATCGTCCCGGGCCTGGCCGAATGTGAGGACTGCGACGAGATCTTCAACGTGGTCGAGCACAAGGGCTACTGCCCCAACTGCGGCAGCTTTTCGAAAACCGTCCTGAGCGGGAAGGAATTCTCCGTTCGGGAGATCATCGTACCGGAAAAAACATCAGAGTAAAGGAGGAAAAGCATGCAAAAATACGATGTCATTGTCGTCGGCGCCGGCAACGGCGGCTTGTCGGCGGCGACATACCTGGCCAATGCGGGCAAGAAGGTGCTGGTGCTGGAGAAGCACAACCTGCCCGGCGGCTGTGCCACCAGCTTCCGGCGCGGCGCCTACGAGTTCGAGGCCACGCTGCACGAGATGTGCCAGATGGGCGACGGGAAAGAGGGCCGTCCCCGCGGCGCCGTGCGCAAGCTCCTGGAGGATCAGTACAAGCTGAATGTGGACTGGTGCCCGGTAAACGAATCCTTTGCCTCCATCGCCACCGACCCGGACGGCTTCCGCGTCTATATGCCCGCCGGGGTGCAGGCTTTCATCGACGAGATGGAGCGCCAGGTGCCGGGCAGCCGGGAGTCCATGACCACGGTGATGGAGCTGGCGCGGATGCTGGAGGACGGCGTCAACTGGCTGGCCGCCCACGACAACGAGCCCTCGCCCCCCGCCAAGGTGGAGATGCTGCTGAAGTACTACGACCTGATGCGCACGGTCCCCGTCACCACCGAGGAGATGCTGGACCGCATCGGCGTGCCCGAGAAGGCCAAGCGGATCTACGAGTCCTACTGGACCTATGTCTCCGCCGACTCCACCAACATGAGCTTTGCCGTCTACGCCTTCATGACCTACGTATACCTGACCCAGCTGCCCTGGGTGGCCAAGGGCCGCAGCCATGAGATCTCCATGGCCTTCGACGCCAGGATCCGGGAGCTGGGCGGCGACATCTGGTACAACACCGAGGTCAAAAAGATCGACATTCGGGACAATAAGGTCCGCGGCGTGGAGCTGGACGACGGCAGCTATATCCCCTGCGAATGGGTCATCTCCAACCTGATGCCCCACGTGGTCTTTGACCGCATGGTCGATCCCAAGGAGATCCCCGAGCGCAACCTGAAGATGATGAACGCCCAGAAGATCGCCCAGGCGGCCTTTATCGTCTGCCTCGGTCTGGACGCCACGGCGGAGGAGCTGGGCCTCAAGGGCTACGATACTTTCCTGCGCTCCAGTCCGGACAACCACAAGCAGTATCTGGCCTGCGACAGCATCGAGACCCACAAGGACTTCTCCTGCACCGTGCTCACCAACGCCGTTCCGGACGCCGCGGGAAAAGGCCGCTCCTTCATCCAGTTCTCCAAGTTCTACACCGGCGATCCCTTTGCGGATGTGAGCGAGGAGGAGTATTTCAAGGTCAAGGACCGCATCGCAAGAGAGTGCGTGGAGCGCTATGAGGAGGTCACGGGCTGCTCTCTGCAGGGACATATTGAGGAGATCGTGGTGGCTTCGCCCGTCACCTGGGCACGCTATCTCGGCACGCCCCGCGGGGACGTTTACGGCTATGAGCCCGCCACCTGGGACGGCATGTTCCCCCGCGTCCAGTCCGGACACCACGAGGACTACACGGTCCATGGCCTGCGCTTTGCCGGCGGTCACGGCACCCAGATGGACGGCTATTCCCAGGCCTACCTGTCCGGCGCGGAGCAGGCGCGCTACATGCTGCTGGACATGAAGAAGGAGGGCAAGTAAGATGGCAAAATACAATTACGATAAAAAAGCCCTGAAGGGCCTGACCCCGTTCCCGTTCCTGGGCGAGGTCAAGACCCGCAACGCTGCCATTGAGGCCGCGCCCGCCACGCCGCCCAAATCCATCTACAACGCCAACATTCTGGCCAGGCGTCTGCACCCGGCGGTGCAGCATTGCCTCATTCAGAAAGTGGAGGATCACGGCGACGCCAAGAGCTTCACCCTGATCCCGGATGCGGCCAAGGGCACGGAGAAGCTGGCCTATTTCCGGGCCAGCCAGTATGTCTCCGTTGCGCTGAACATCGACGGCGCGCCGGTACGCAAGCCCTATACCATCCGTTCCAATCCCAGGGACGCCCTGGCTGCGGAGGGGAGCAGCTACACCCTCACCATCAAGCGCACGAAGCCGGCCTACGCCTCCGCCTGGATCCTGGAAAACTGGAAGGAGGGCGACGCGGTGGAAATCTCCGGGCCTCTCGGGGACTTCTACTATCAGGATCTGCGGGACGCCAGGCAGGTCATCGCCATCGCGGGCGGCTCCGGCATCACGCCCTTCTATTCCATGGCTGCCGCCATCGTGGACGGGATCGAGGACTTCTGTCTCACCATCCTCTACGGCTCCCGGACGGCGGACGGCATCCTGCTCAAGGAGGAGATCGAGGCGCTGGCGGAAAAGAGCGGCGGCAAGGTCAAGGTCATCCACGTTTTGTCCGAGGAGGAGAAGGCGGGCTATGAGCACGGCTTCATCACCGCGGAGCTGATCCAAAAGTACGCGCCGGAGGGCGACTATTCCGTCTTCATGTGCGGCCCCAAGGCCATGTACGTTTTCGGCGAGGAGCAGTGCAAAAAGCTGGGCCTGCCCAAGCGGCGCTACCGCATGGAGATGTCCGGCGACTACATGGGCGCGGTCAACAACCCGGATTACCCCAAGGACCAGATCGGCAAGAGCTATACGCTGACCGTGGACATCCGCGGCGAAAAGACCGTGATCCCCTGCAAGGCGGAGGAGAGCCTGCTCTGGGCCATGGAGCGCGCGGGCATCAAGGCTCCCGCGCACTGCCGCAGCGGCGAGTGCGGCTGGTGCCACTCGCGTCTCGTCAAGGGCCGGGTCTATATCCCCGCCGAGGCCGACGGGCGGCGTCTGGGCGACATCAAGTTCAACTGGATCCACCCCTGCGTCAGCTTCCCCCTGAGCGATATCGAGCTCGGCATTTACCCGACGGCCGAGTAAGAGCCGCGCGGCTGACCCTGCCGCAAGGTCCCTTTTGCAGCGTTTTTTCACACACATTCTGTCTGCGGATATGCGCAGGAAACCAGGCCTCACCGAAGGTAGGCCTGGTTTCCTGCCGTATGGGACTCGAACCCATACGTGCTGCCGCGGGCAGCTTCCCCTCCGCCTCGCTTTTTCGGCCTGGAATTCCCTTTTTCCGGATTCAGGTCTTTTCTTTTTTGCCGGCGGCATGGTATAATAATTTTAACGAACCGTGCAATGCACGCGGGGAGAGAGAAAGCATGATGAAAACAAAATCTCTGGGAAGAAGGATCCTCCGCGCGATGGTGGCGCTGGTGATCTGTCTGCTCCTTGCTGCGGCAGCCATCTCCGCCTTTGCCATGAAAAAGACCTCCTCGGCCCTCGCCTCCTCCAACCAGAACCTGATCCAGACCATTGAGGGCAAATCCAACGACACCCTGACCAAGCAGTCCCAGCTGAGGATGCTGGAGCTGGTCAAGGGAAAGGCGGAGATCGCGGACAAGGCGTTCTTTGAATTCCAGCAGGGCGTTCAGGTTGCGGCCAGCACCGCCGAGCAGATCTATCAGAACCCCGGGCAGTACGGGCCCAGGCCCGTTCCCCTGCCCGATGCGGAAAAAGACGGGGAGCTGACCATTCAGGTCCTCTACTCCGCCTCTGTGGATCCGGCGGACCCCGCCATTGCGGAAGAGCTGGCGCTCATCGGCAATGTACAGGACGTGCTGATGTCCGTGAACAGGAGTCAGGCCAACCTCGCCTCCATCTATGTGGCGACGGAATCCGGCTTCATGGTGCAGGCGGACTATATCCCCGCCAGGAAATATGACGAGGCCGGAAATCTCCTGCCTCTGGAGGCACGGGAACGGCCCTGGTATCAGGGCGCGGCCCAGAGTGGGGAACCGTACTTCACCCCCGTCACCAAGGACGCCCACACCCCCCGCCTCGGCATCATGTGCGGGATCCCGGTTTACGCCGAAGGAAAGCTGATGGCCGTCGCCGGCGGCGGCATGTATCTGGACGACATGGAAAGCCTGGTCCAGAGCGTGAACCTGGGCAGCAGCAGCCACGCCTGCATCCTGAACCGCAGGGGGCAGGTCCTGTTTTCCACCTTCGATAACGGCCCCCTTGCCGCAGTGCCGGACGGAGAGGACCTGCGCAGCGCCGGGAATGCGGCGCTTTCCGAGATGGCCCGCTGGGCCGTGGAGGGCGGCGCCGGCGTCACGCGGCTGGTCCTGAACGGGGTTCCCTACTACGCGGCCTTTGCCCCCATGCGGACGGTGGGCTGGTCCATGGTCGTCTTCCTCTCCCAGGAGGAGGTGGATTCTCCCACCAATCAGCTGCTGGACAGCATCGAGCTTACCACGGGCTGGGCGCTTGAGAATGCCAAGACCTACAGCAAAAACGCCAACACGCTGCTGCTTTGCCTGCTCGGTCTGGCGGTGGGTATCGCGCTGGCGGTTTCCGTGGCGCTTTCCAACAAGATCGTAAAGCCCATCCAGCAGCTCACCGAGGAGGTCCGCTCCCTGGAGGGCGACAATCTGGACTTCACGCTGGATCTGGACGCCGACGGAGAGACCCAGCTGCTTGCGGATTCCTTCCGCTCCCTGACCCAGCGCATGAAGGAATACATCGCGGAAAACGCGGCCATCACCGCGGAGCGGGAGCGCATCAGCACGGAGCTGTCCCTGGCCACGAAGATCCAGTCCTCCATGCTGCCCAGCATTTTCCCGCCCTTCCCCAACCGCTCGGAGTTTGACATCTTTGCCACCATGGAGCCCGCCCGGGAAGTGGGCGGCGACTTCTACGATTTCTTCCTGGTGGACGAGGATCACCTGTGCCTGGTGATCGCGGACGTATCCGGAAAGGGCGTTCCGGCGGCGCTGTTCATGATGGTCTCCAAGATCATTCTGCAGAGCTGCGCCATGCTGGGGAAATCCCCGGCGGAGATCCTGACCCGCACCAACGACGCCATCTGCGCCAACAACGAAGAGGAGATGTTCGTCACCGTCTGGGTAGGGATCCTGGAGCTCTCTACCGGAAGACTTACCGCCGCCAACGCCGGACACGAATATCCCGCCATCAAAACGCCGGAGGGCCGCTTTGAGCTTTTGAAGGACAAGCACGGCTTTGTGATCGGCGGCATGAGCGGCATGCACTATCAGCAGTATGAGCTGCAGCTGCAGCCGGGCTCCAAGCTCTTCCTGTATACCGACGGCGTGCCGGAGGCCATGGGCGGCGAAAGCGGCCAGGAGATGTTCGGGCTTGCGCGCATGCTGGATGCGCTGAACATCGACGCGGAAGCTTCTCCGAAAGAGCTTTTGACGCAGGTGCACCGCAGTCTGGAGGACTTCGTCAGGAACGCGGAGCGTTTTGATGATCTGACGATGCTTTGCGTCGATTACAAGAGCAAAAAGCGTCCGGAGTGAGAAGGTCGCCTGCTTTCTGAAAAATCCTGCCGTCTGGCAGGATTTTTCACTTGAACAGCAGGCGCTTTTCAAAAGAGCATCTTGTTTTTACAGGGCTTTTCCTATATAATTGTAACTTAGTCTAAATCACACCGGACATTCCCCTTCGGTCTCAGCGGAACACGTACAGGGCGTTCCGGGCGGAGGCTGCGGGAACTGCGGTTTTTCTTACTTTACACAGGAGGGAACGGAATGCTGAACATCAAAAAGACCGTCGAAAACGAAAAAGCCTGCTTCCAGCTGGAGGGCAGGCTGGACACCATCACCTCTCCGGAGCTGGAGAAGGAGCTGGTGGACTCTCTGGACAATGTGAAGGAGCTGGTGCTGGACTTTGAAGCGCTGGACTACCTCTCCTCCGCAGGTCTGCGGGTGTTGCTGTCCACCCAGAAGCGCATGAGCCGTCAGGGCAGCATGAAGCTGGTGCACGTGAACGACACCATCATGGAGATCTTTGAGGTGACGGGCTTCACCGATATTCTGACCATCGAATGAAGATCATACGAGGGATCAAGATCGGCGGCCTGCAGCAGAAGATCTTCAGCCTGATGCTGATCATCATTCTTGCGCTCATCGGCGTCTACGGAGCCGTATCGATCTACCAGAGAAACAATCTGACAAGCGTGGTGCAGGATGCCAACGACCGGCAGCAGATCGCCATTGAAGAGGTCTCGGAGGATACCATGATGGCGGTTCTGGAAAGCTCCATGGCCAGGACCACAGCCCTGCAGGCCTACATCGCAAACGACCTGTTTTCGGATGTGGGCACCGACGTGAAGACGCTGCAGGCCTTTGCCACAGAGCTTTTTGCCCACGAGGCGGATTTTGCTCCCCATCCCTATTTTGAGCCGGACGCTTCCAAGGCCGGCACCCCTACCGTGCAGATGCAGCACGAGGAGGGCGTGGACCCGGCGGCGTCCCGGGATCTGGGCCTGGTGGCCAACATGAGCGAGATCATGCTGGCCATGTACCAAAACTCCGACAAGCTCAACTCCTGCTTCGTCGCCACCACCGACGGCTGCATCCTTTTTGTGGATGACCGCTCCGACGTGTATATTCAGGAGGACGGCTCCGTGGCCGCTGCCCCGACCGTCCAGACCCGGCCCTGGTACCGCCAGGCGGTGGAGGCCGGGGACCTGATCTTCACCGGCGTGGAGACGGACAGCTTCAGCGGCATTCTGGGGCTCGTGTGCGCCGCGCCCGTTTACCGGGACGGGGAGCTTGTCGCCGTGGTTGGCGCAGACGTTTTCCTGACCGCCATCGACGAGTACGTGCAGAGCAGATCCTCCGAAAACGGCTATCTCTGCGTGATCAACGACGACGGCGAGGTGCTGTTCTCCCCCCGGGAAAGCGGCGTTTTCAAGCCTGCGCTGTCCAGCAAAGCGGCGGATCTGCGGGAGAGCGATAATACGGAGCTTGCGGACTTTGTGAAGCTTGCCCTGCGGGAGCGGACGCCCCTCTCCCTCATCGAGATCGACGGCAAGTACTGCTATCTGACCGGCGCACCGATGGAGACCCTGGGCTGGACGCTCCTTTCCGTGGTGGAAAAGGAGGTCACCGATCAGCCCACGGCGGCCATGCTGAGCCGTTATGCCGACATCAACAGGGACGCAACGGCTCTCTATCAGAAGGGCGCAAAGCGCTCTGAGACCACGGTGCTGGTGCTGACCGCGGTGGTAGTGCTGCTGGCCATTATGAGCGCGCTGGCCCTGGCCAAAAAGGTGGTCAAGCCCCTGGAGCACATGACCCGCCGCATCAACGCGCTCAGCGGAAGCGACCAGGCCTTCGAGATGGAGGAGGTCTACCGCACCGACGACGAGATCGAGATCCTGGCCGAATCCTTTGCTTCCCTCTCCAGGAAGACCCGGGACTACATCAGCCAGATCACCCGGATCACGGCGGAGAAGGAGCGTATCGGCACGGAGCTGGCCCTGGCCACCCGGATCCAGGCGGACATGCTGCCCGGCATTTTCCCCGCCTTCCCGGACCGGAAGGAGTTTGACATCTACGCCAGCATGGACCCGGCCAAGGAGGTCGGCGGCGACTTCTACGATTTCTTCCTGATCGATCAGGATCACCTGTGCATGGTGATCGCGGACGTGTCCGGCAAGGGCATCCCGGCGGCGCTGTTCATGATGGCCTCCAAGATCATCCTCGCCAACAACGCCATGCTGGGCAAGTCCCCCGCCCGGATCCTCAGCGATACCAATGCGGCCATCTGCTCCAACAACCGGGAGGAGATGTTTGTGACCACCTGGCTGGGGATCCTGGAGATCTCCACCGGGAAGCTGACCGCCGCCAACGCCGGGCACGAGTACCCCGCCCTCCAGCGGCCGGACGGCAGCTTTGAGCTTTTCCGGGACAAGCACGGGCTTGTGATCGGTGCCTTTGACGGGGTGCGCTACAAGGAATACGAGATGCAGCTGGAGCCCGGCTCCAGACTCTTCCTGTACACCGACGGCGTCACCGAGGCCATGAACACAGAGGGCGATCTCTTCGGCACGGAGCGGATGCTGGACGCGCTGAACCGGCAGGGTCGGGCGCATCCCGAGCAGATCCTCCGCCAGGTGACGGAAGAGATCAACAGCTATATCGGCGGAGCGGAGCAGTTTGACGATCTGACCATGCTCTGCCTGGAGTACAAGGGAAAGGGCGGAAACGAACATGACGATTGAACTGAAGGGCAGAATCGATTCCAACAACGCCTCCCGGGTGGAAGAGCGGATCCGCGGCGAGCTGCAAGGCTTTGCCGGCGGAGAGCTGACCATGGACGCAGCGGAGCTTGCCTATATCTCCAGCGCGGGCCTGCGTGTCCTGCTGCGGCTGCGCAAGCAGTACGCGGATATGCGCATCATCAATGTGAATTCCGAGGTCTATGAGATCCTGGACATGACCGGCTTCACCGAAATGATGCCCGTGGAAAAGGCCTACCGCGTAGTTTCCGTGGAGGGCTGCGAGGAGATCGGCCGGGGCGCCAACGGCACCATCTACCGCATCGACCAGGACAACGTGGTGAAAGTCTACAACAATGCCGACGCGCTGGCGGACATCCAGCACGAGCGTGAGGTGGCGAAGCTTGCCCTGATCCTGGGCATCCCCACAGCCATTTCCTATGACGTGGTGAAGGTGGGCGAGAGCTACGGCTCGGTCTTCGAGCTGCTGAACGCCCGGTCCTTCTCCAAGATCCTGTCCACTGAGCCGGAAAAGCTGGACTGGTGCGTCAAGGAGTATGTGGACATGCTCAAGCGCATCCACGCCACCGTAGTCCCCAGTGGCAAGCTGCCGGACATGAAGGAAACCGCCCTCATGTGGGCCCGCTTCGTGCAGGACTATCTGCCCGCGGAGGCCGGAGAGAAGCTGCTGCGTCTCATTGAGGAAGTGCCCCATGACGACCACATGATCCACGGGGATTACCACACCAAGAACCTGGAGCTGCAGAACGACGAGGTGCTGCTCATCGACATGGACACCCTGGCCGTGGGGCACCCGATCTTCGAGCTCGGCTCCATTTACAACTCCTTCCAGGGCTACTCCGAATATGATCACAGTGTGATCGTGCGCTTCCAGGGCCTGAGCTTTGAGATGGGCCGCCTCTTCTGGCGCAGATCCCTGGCCGCCTATCTGGGCACCTCCAATGAAAAGAAGCTGCGGGAGGTGGAGGACAAGGCCCGCATCATCGGCTACACCCGCATGATCCGCCGCTCCATCCGCCGCAAGGGGCTGGAGACGGAGGCCGGAAGGGCCGAGATCCAGCTGTGGAAAGACGAGCTGCTGGGACTGCTGGAGAAGACGGACACCCTGCTCTTCAGCCGCAACGAGCTGGAAGTGGAGGCCGTAGACGACAATCTCCCCACGGTGCTGGGCTTCATCGAACAGCATCTGGAGGCGGCGGACTGCCCGCTGAAGGCCCAGATGCAGATCAGCGTGGCGGCGGAGGAGATCTTCATCAACATCGCCCACTATGCATACAAGCCGGAGACCGGCAAGGCCATCGTCCGGGTGGATGTGGAGGAGGATCCGGTCCGGGTGACCATCACCTTTGTGGACAAGGGCATGCCCTTTGATCCCCTGGCCATGGAGGAACCGGACGTCAGTCTCCCCGCCGAGGCGCGGGAGATCGGCGGCCTGGGCGTGTTCCTGGCCCGCAAGGCCATGGACGACGTGAGCTACCAGTACAAGGACGGACAGAACATCCTCACCCTGAAAAAGAACTTCTGAGACCAGCCCCCGAAAGGGGGCTGAATCTTGTGATTCCATTCTTCCACACAAGAGGTCAGCCATGATGATTCCGAAAAAAATCGACCTGCATATGCACAGCACCGTCTCCGACGGCAGCAACACGCCGGAGGAACTGCTGGACTGCGTCCGGCAGGCGGGGCTGGAGCTCTTTGCCCTGACGGACCATGACGCCTACAAGGGCAGCCTCCAGATGATCGGCCTGCTGCGGGAGGGGGATCCCGGCTTTATCACCGGGGTGGAGTTCTCCTGCCGGGACAGCCTGGGCCAGTACCATATCCTGGGCTACGGCTACGACCCGGAATCGGCCCCCATCCGCCGGGTGGTGGACGACGGGCACCGGGTCCGCATGGAGAAGGTCCACGCCAGGCTTGATTTTCTGCGGGATCGCTTCGGCTTCCGCTTCCCCCAGGAGGAGCTGAAAAAGCTGCTGTCCCAGGACAACCCCGGCAAGCCCCATATCGGCAATCTCATGGTGAAGTACGGCTACGCCCGGGACAAGAACCAGGCCATCAAGGAATTTATCGACCAGCTCCACCTGAAGGACCAGTATCTGAGCCCGGAGGAGGCCATCCGCGGCATCCTGGCAAGCGGCGGCATCCCGGTGCTGGCCCACCCGGTCTACGGCAGCGGGGACCAGCTCATCCTGGGCGAGGAGATGGAGGAGCGGCTCCGGCGCCTGATGGGCTTTGGCCTGCAGGGAGTGGAGGCCTACTACTCCGGCTTTACCAGGAAGCTCCGCGGGATGATGCTGGACCTGGCCCAGCGCTACGACCTCTATGTCACGGCGGGCAGCGACTATCACGGTGCCAACAAGCTGATCCCCCTGGGGGATACGGGACTGGAGGACGCCTCCGAAGGTCCGGAAGGGCTGCAGCGCTTTCTGCGGGAGGTGCACCGGGCCAAATGAAATTCGACACCAGAAACAAAAAACCCAAGCTCTATAACCTGCTGCTCCAGGCGCTCTTCGTGCTGCTGATCGTGATCCTCCTGGTGCAGAAAAACGCCCAGCGGCACGCGGCACTCATCAGCGCCCTGATCGGGCTCTTTCTCCTGGCCGCGGTGGGGCAGCTCATCGCCGCCCTCTTCAAGCAGATCCAGTACAATCCCTATTCCTACAACATCATCTACTACATGGGCTTTTCCCTGTTTTTGCTGGCGGTGGCCGTCATGCAGCTGCGCATCACCCTGCTGCTGGTCCGCTATCCCCAGGTCTACCAGGCCAACGAGATCCTGCACATTTTGTTGGATTCGGCCAAAAACTTCATGTATACCTCATCCCCCTTCCTGCTGCTCTTCTCCATCGCGCTCTGTGTCTCCAACATCTCCCTGATCCGGCACGAGGGCAGGCGGCTTGTGAACATCCTGGGCATTCTCCTCTCCTTCCTGCTGGTGGCGGGGCTGGTGCTGCTCTTCCTCTTTGACCGCTACGCCAGCGGCAGCCGACTTCAGGTCATGCTCCACGACCTGGCCGCGAACATTTTCGCCGCGGTGTACCTGTACTTTGAGTGCATGCTCATCGGCGCCATCGTAGCCGACGTCATCGCCGCCCGCTATGAGCCGGAGCCGGACAAGGACTTTCTCATCATCCTGGGCTGCGGCTTCCGGAAGGACGGCAGCCCCTCTCCCCTGCTGCGGGGGCGGCTGGACCGGGCGCTGCGCTTTGCCGAAAAGCAGGAGGCCGCCACCGGAAAGGCGCCCATCTTTGTGACCTCCGGGGGCCAGGGGCCGGACGAGGTCTGCTCCGAGAGCGCCTGCATGAAGCGCTACCTGCTGGAGCAGGGCGTCCCGGAGGAGCGGATCCTCGAAGAGGACCGCTCCACCGACACCTTTGAGAACATGAAGTACTCCAAGGCCCAGATCTGGAAGGTGAATCCCCAGGGCAAGGTGGCCTTTGCCACCACCAACTATCACGTCTTCCGCAGCGGGCTCTACGCCCGGCGTGTGAAGATGCGGGCGGTAGGCATGGGGGCCGACACCAAGTGGTATTTCTGGCCCAACGCCTCCGTGCGGGAGTTTGTGGGCCTGCTCACCGAGCACCGGGGCAAGCAGATCCTGATCTTCGGGAGCCTGATTCTGACCTACACCATCCTCACGATCCTGGCATACCGATAAGAAAAAGCGAACCTGGAAAAATCTGCGATTTTTCCAGGTTCGCTTTTCCAGTTTTTAGTTTGTAGTTTTTAGTTTTAGGTCCTGAAAGCAGATTTCTTTCCCGCGCGGCCCACAAAAACCTCCCCTGTGCAAGGGGAGGTGTCACCGCCGATCTCCCGCGAGGCGGTGACGGAGGGGTTATGGTACAACTCCCCCGTTCCAACCGCAGCGTCTGTCTCCATCGTAGGGGACGGCCTCCCGGACGTCCCGGCGGCACAAGCAAAACGCAGCACATGCTTTGGGCGAATTCGCAGCCACCTCGGTGCGAATCCGTCAAGGGTTTTCACGCATGCACAAATGTCGCTTTGAGGATCCCTGATTCTCGGAGAGCGGCGAGGAGGAAACGGCACATCCGCCCCAGTGTGCCGCCGACACAATGCTCGGCGCTACGGACTCCCTTTCAGGCAGCGGGGGCTCGGGCTGCCGAGGGCGGCAGCCCCTACGGCGGAGACGGGAGACGGCGCTCGTCTCCGCCGGGATGCCCGGATCCGACCCTGCGCCGGGGGCGAGATCCTTCGTCAGCTTTGCCTCCTCAGGATGACAGCGCTGCGCGCTGTGCGGGTCGTCGAGGACATCCTGAAGAGCGAGAAACGCGCGACGTTCCAAGCTCTGCTCATCCCCACGCCGTGACAACGGGGACCTCATCCGTCATCCGCCTCGCGGGAGATCGGCGGATGCCACCTTCCCCGTGCGCGGGGAAGGCTTGAGGCGGGCGACCGCAAGGGTCGCCCCTACGGCGGAGACGGGAGACGGCGCTGGTATCCGTGGGGATGCAGGGTCCGACCCTGCGCCGGGGGCGAGATCCTTCGCTGCGCTCAGGATGACAGCGCGGCGGATGCACTCCGTTTTTCCTCAATACTAAAGTCTAAAAACCAAAACTAAAGTCTACAAACTAAAAACTAAAAACTGAATCAAAAAAGGATGTGAAAGCTCGCTTTCACATCCTTTTTGTTTCACTTGACAGGCTGCTGCATGGCCCACTCGAAGAGGTCCTTCAGGGAGCCCTGGGTGTTGGTAAAGGTAAACGCCGTGCCGCTCCTGGTAGAGAAGCTCACTGAGGAGAACAGCAGCTTTTTCTCAAAGTGCCAGTCCCCCACCGCATCCCGGGGGATGACCTTGATGTCACCCGGAGAGAGGGCTGCGGCGAAGATCACAATGAGCCGCCGGTCCGTGACGGCCAGCATTTTGCGTTCCGCCTCGTGGACGCCGGTGAGGATGCAGTTGAGCTGCTCCCCCTCCTCCAGCAGCTGGGGCAGGGCCTTCAGTTCCCTCCGCATATAGAAGTCACTGTAGATCCCCAGCTCCCGCAGGCGTTTGTCCAGGTCGTTGCGGTTCATGCCTTACTTGATGGCGGCGTCTTCCTGGAGATAATTCATGCGCTTGGCAACGCAGCAGGTGCAGGTCAGGTCGCCGAACACGTTCAGCGCGGTACGGCCCATATCCAGGATGGCGTCGATGCCCAGGATCATGGCGTAAGCGCCGGCCAGGACGGTGCCCTCGGCAATGGGCAGGTTGATGCCCTGCATGACCATGGCCAGCATGATGGCGCCGGCGCCGGGCACGCCTGCGGTGCCGATGGAGGCCAGGGTGGCCAGCAGAACGATCATGCCCATCTCACCGAAGGTCAGGCCGCGGCCGAAGCAGGACATGACCAGGAAGAAGGCGCAGACGCCCTGGTAGATGGCGGTGCCGTCCATGTTGATGGTGGCGCCCAGGGGCAGGGAGAAGGCATAGACCTCTTTATCCACGCCCAGGTTCTCCGCGGCAGCCATGGTGGTGGGCAGGGTGCCGTTGGAGGAACGGGTAACGAAAGCGGTGATGAACGGGGTGCGGGCCTCCTTGAAGAAGGTGCCGATCTTGATCTTGTAGACCTTCAGCAGGCCGCCGTAAACCAGGACCACGTGGATGGCATAGCCCAGGAAGCAGGCGATGGTGACGGTGACCAGTGCACCGGCGATCTTTGCGCCGTTCTTGGCAAAGACCTCGCAGATCAAAACCGCAACGCCGATGGGGGCGTACTGCATGATGCCGCGCACGACCTTCATCATGATCTCGGTCAGGCAGTCGAAGATGTCGAACACGGTGCCGGAAATGCGGCGGATCCGCTCATCCTCGGAGACCTTCATGTAGGACAGGCAGAGGCCAAAGACCAGGGAGAAGAAGATGACCTGCAGCACCGTCTCGTTGACCAGGGAGGTCAGCACGCTGGTGGGGATGATGTTGGAAATAACTTCCCAGACATTGGTCTCGGCAGTCTTGCCGGCAGCTTCCGCAGCCATCTCCGTGACCTTGGCCAATTCGGCATGGGGCTGGAAGATGTTGCCCATCAGCAGGCCGATGATAACGCCGCAGGCGGAAGTGATCAGATACATCACAATGATCCGGATACCGACCTTACCGACGGTGGCCGGGGAGACAGAGGATGCGCCGACTACCAGGGAGCCCACGATCATCGGGATGATGATCATCTTCAGCAGTCTGGTAAAGATGGTGCCGAAGATGCTGATCCAAGGGGGAAGTGCGGTGATTCCTGAAACAGCCAGGATGATGCCGGCGATGGCGCCGATGACGAGACCGATGAGGATCTTGTACAGGACGTTGAAGTTCAGGTAAGCCTGAAAGATTCCGCCCTTTTTGGGTGCTGTGCTTGCCATAATACCCCTCCTAATTCCTTTCTTGATTTCTCTTTTTCCTCTCCGGCATATGCCGGTTCTTGTTAAGAAGTATATTACATTAAAATCTAAAAGTATAGCGGAATTATATATCGCTCTATATTGAATATCACTCTATATCGACCTACCCTGCTGTCGGGCAGCTTCCGTCCGGCTATTGCTCCCGCTGCGGCTCCCTCAGCTCGCAGCCGCAATAGAGCACCGCCGCCTTTGCCAGTTCCTCCGTGGGATCCACGAAGGGGCCCTCCTCCGGCAGGGTGTTGGCCACGATGGGCAGCTCCGTACAGGCCAGGATGAAGTAGTCCGCGCCATGCTCCCTGAGCTCCCGCAGCAGTCCGGCCCAGCCCTCCTCTGCCGGCTGCATGGGCCGGGAGGCCTTCACCACATCATAGATGAGATGCATGAGAAAGGCCTGCTGCTTCTCGTCCGGCAGCAGGAAAGCCACACCCTCCTTTTGAAGCGCCCGGTCATAAAGCCCGGTGCGCAGGGTGCCGGTGGTCGCCAGGACCGCCGCCTTCTTGCCGGGGAAGTGTTTGGCGCAGGCCTTCGCCGTGATCTCCAGCATATTCAGGATGGGCGTCTCCGTCAGCTCCTGCAGCCGGGGCAGGAAGTAGTGGGCGGTGTTGCAGGCCATAACGATGCAGTCCGCTCCGCAGCGCTCCAGATTGCGCAGGGCGGTCGTCATCTCCGGCACCGGATCCTCGCCCCCTTCCAGGATGGCGGCGGTGCGGTCCGGGATGGCGGCGTCGCTGTCGATGTAGACGCGGATGTGCTCCCGGTCGCTGTCCGCCCGGGTGGCCATGGTGATCTTGATGAGCAGATCCGCCGTGGCCAGGGGGCCCATGCCCCCTAAAATGCCGACAGTCTTTTTCATGCAAGCCCTCCTTTGGACCGGTCTCAGAGAATATCTGTCAAAACCTTGATCGCCAGCAGCACCAGCACCACTAAGATGGCGGGCCGGACGATTTTGGAGCCGTCCTTGATGGCAAGGCCCGAGCCCAGCCAGTGTCCCGCCACCGAGGCCACCGCGCCGATGAGCCCCAGGGCCAGGAAGACCTTGCCGTGGAGCAGCGACGTGGCCAGGGCCCCGATATTGCTGGAGAGATTCACCAGCTTCACGTTGCCGGAGGCGGTGCGGACGTCCAGTTTGCCCAGGGTGCAGAAGATGAGGATCAGGAAAGTGCCGGTGCCGGGGCCGTAAAAGCCGTCGTAGGCGCCGACGATGAAGGCCGCCAGCAGGACGATGAAGGCCTGCCGGCCCGGGGCGATGTCCCCCGGCTCTTCGGGGAGCTTTCGCTGCCGCAGCACCACCACCGCCACCACCGGCAGCACCGCCAGCAGCAGGATCTGCAGCGCGCGCTCGCTGACCATGAGCTGCAGCCGGGTGCCCATAGCCGCCCCCACCAGGGCCAGAGCGATGGAGGGCACGCCCAGCTTCCAGTTCACATAGCCGCTGCGGATGAAGCGGCCGGTGGACACCGCCGTGCCGATGCAGGAGGAGAGCTTGTTGGTGCCCAGTGCCAGATGGGCGGGCAGTCCCGCCAGGAAATAGGTGGGCACCGAGATGATGCCGCCGCCCCCGGCGATCCCGTCCATAAAGGAGGCCAGAAATACTCCCACCGCCACGATCAGCACCATGGGCAGCGTCAGCTCCATGGGCATCCACATTGCACGCATCAGCCTTACTCCGTTTCGTTAATGGGTTGAATTCATCATAGCACAGCTTTTCCGAAAGGAAAAGAGTCATTTTCGGGAAAAAACCTTTGTTGCCTTGAATGTCACGGCGCTTTATGCTATGATAAAATGTAGTGAAGATTTACCGGCACAGCAGTTCCGGTTTCCCTCATTTTTCGATCAAAAAAGCGTGAAGTATCAGGATCCGGCCCAGCCGGAAAACGGAAAGGATCGTTACCTATGAAAAAATACGCCGAAATGACCAAGGAAGAGCTCCGGGCGGAGCTGGAGCAGGTCCGCGCGCAGTATGAGGAACTGAAGGCCCGGGGGCTCAGCCTGAACATGGCCCGCGGCAAGCCCGGCAAGGAGCAGCTGGACATGAACGGGCCCATGATGGACCTGCTCAATTCCGAGAGCGACTATTTCTGCGACGGCATCGACGTGCGCAACTACGGCAACCTGGAGGGGCTGCCCTCCTGCCGCGCCCTCTTTGCGGAGCTGCTGGACGTGAAGCCCGAGAACGTCTTCGTGGGCGGCAGCGCTTCCCTGCAGCTGATGTATGACACCATCGCCAAGGCCTACACCCATGGCCGGGTCATGGGGCCCTGCCCCTGGGCGAAGCTGGATCGGGTCAAGTTCCTCTGCCCCGCCCCCGGCTATGACCGGCACTTCGGCATCTCCGAGAGCTTCGGCATGGAGATGATCCCCGTGCCCATGACAGCCGAAGGCCCGGACATGGACGTGGTGGAGGCTCTGGCCCTGGATCCGGAGGTGAAGGGCATGTGGTGCGTGCCCAAGTACTCCAACCCCGACGGCATCATCTACAGCGCGGAGACCATCCGCCGCATCGCCTCCCTCCGGCACGCCGCGCCGGACTTTCTGCTGATGTGGGACAACGCCTACTGCGTGCATGAGTTTGAGGGCGACTACGTCCCCTTCCCGGACATTCTGAAGGAGTGCGCCAAATACGGCAACGAGGACATGGTCTTCGAGTTTGCCTCCACCTCCAAGATCACCTTCCCCGGCGCCGGCATCTCCGTCTTCGCCTGCAGCGAACGGAACATGGCCTATATGAAGAAGCTGCTGAACGCCCAGATCATCTCCTATGACAAGGTAAACCAGCTGCGCCACGTCCGCTACCTCCGGGACAAGGAGCATGTGCTGGCCCTGATGAAGCGCCACGCCCAGATCCTGGGGCCCAAGTTCAAGTGCGTGCTGGACGCCCTGGACAAAGAGATCGCGCCGCTGGGCATCGCCAGCTGGCAGCGCCCCAAGGGCGGCTACTTCGTCAGCGTGAACACCATGCCCGGCATCGCCAAGGCCACCTGGAAGCTCTGCAAGGAGGCCGGCCTCACCATGACCGGCGCCGGCGCCACCTACCCCTACAAGAACGACCCGCTGGACAGCAATATGCGCGTGGCCCCCTCCCTGCCCCCCATCGAGCAGCTGGAGCAGGCCATGGAGATCTACTGTGCCAGCATGAAGCTGGCCGCCCTGGAAAAGCTCCTGGCCGAGTAAGCTTTGAGTTTTCAGTTTTGAGAATGCGCCCCGCTCAAAAGGGCGTGCAAATTAGGGAGACGGCAGGTTTTGCGCGGCCCTTTTCCGCCCATCCATCACAGAAAAATCCGGGAATACAGCAAGTATTCCCGGATTTTTCTATATCGTCTGGACGAAAAATGCCTCGCGCAAAACTG
>JAFSMZ010000068.1:0-21217 GCA_017447685.1 Oscillospiraceae bacterium | reverse complement strand
GCACCGCAAACAGAGAGATTTTTGTGTCAGGCGAGGCGCCTGGCGCAGGAATACTGGATCTGTATTCCGAGCACAGGCAACGATGCCTGGCACGAAAAGATCCTGTTTGCGGCTGTCGTATCCCTAACTTGCACGCCCTAACGATCGGAGCTCTTGAAAAAAGCGATTATTCGGACTTGTAAGATCTTTCGGTCATATGGCGCACTTAATACAGTTTAGCGCCGGCGGGAATATGGGGATCCACCATCAGCAGATGGAGCCTTTCCTCCTCACCCTCATGGTGGACGGCAGAGATCAGCATGCCGCAGCTCTCCATGCCCATCATGGGTCTGGGCGGCAGGTTCACGATGGCGATGCAAGTCTTGCCGATCAGCTCCTCCGGCTCATAGTAGGCGTGGATGCCGGAGAGGATAATCCGGGGCGTGCCGGTACCGTCGTCCAGGGTAAACTTCAAAAGCTTCTTGGACTTCTTCACCGCCTCGCAGGCGAGGACCTTCACCGCGCGGAAATCAGACCTGGAGAAGGTCTCAAAATCCACGCTGTCCTGGAACAAGGGCTCGATCACAACGTTGGAGAAGTCGATATTCTCTTCAACAGGCGCTGCTTTCCCTTCTTCCTGAGCAGCCTTGCATTCCTCCTGAGAGGGACAGGTAAAGCAGGCACAATCGAATTCTGCAGGTTTTTCCTCCGACTTTTCTTCCCTCTTCTCCTGCTTCTCCGGCTTCATCGTCGGGAACAGCAGCACGTCGCGGATGGAATCGCTGTTGGTCAGCAGCATCACCAGCCGGTCGATGCCGAAGCCAAGACCGCCCGTGGGAGGCATGCCGTACTCCAGCGCATTCACGAAGTCATAATCCACCTGAGCCTTCGTGTCCGGATTCAGAGCACGGCGCTCGGCCACCTGACGCTCAAAGCGCTCCTTCTGATCAATGGGGTCGTTCAGCTCGGAAAAGGCGTTGCCGAACTCGGTGGCGTTGATGAAGTACTCAAAGCGCTCGGTAAAAGCGGGATCGTCAGGCTTTCTTTTGGCAAGAGGACTGATCTCCACCGGATAGTCATAAATGAAGGTGGGCTGGATCAGCTTCTCTTCCACAAAGGCGTCAAAAAACTCCGCCAGGATGGCGCCCCGGGTGGGGACCTCGGGCAGCTCCACATTGTAGGCCTTGGCGCAGGCGATGGCGTCCTCGTCGCTCTTCCAGTCGTGGTAATCCACGCCGGAATACTTCTTCACAGCCTCGATCATGGTGAGCCGCTCCCAGTGGCCCACGTCGATCTCATACCCCTGATAGGGGATCACAAGGCTTCCGCAGACCTTCTCGGTGACGGCCTTCATCATATCCTCCACCAGGTCCATCATGCCGTGGAAATCGGTGTAGGACTGATAGAGCTCGATGGTGGTGAATTCCGGGTTGTGCTTGGTGTCCATGCCCTCGTTGCGGAAGATACGGCCCACCTCGTAGACCCGCTCCATGCCGCCCACGATCAGGCGCTTCAGGTAAAGCTCCGTCTCAATGCGCAGGACCATGTCCATGTCCAGGGCATTGTGATGGGTGTAGAAGGGCTTGGCAGCAGCGCCGATCTCAAAGGGCGTCAGCACCGGGGTATCCACCTCCAGGAAACCCCGTTCGTCCAGAAAGGCGCGCAGCTCCCGCAGGATGCGGCTGCGCTTGACGAAGGTTTCCTTCACCTCGGGATTCACGATCAGGTCCACATAGCGCTGACGGTAGCGCAACTCCCTATCGGTCATGCCGTGGAATTTCTCCGGCAGGGGCCGCAAGGACTTGGCCAGCAGCACCACGCTCTCCACATGAATGGAGATCTCCTCCGTCTTGGTCTTGAACACATAGCCCGTGGCGCCCACGATATCGCCGATATCAAACTTGCGGAAGTCCTTGAACTCCTGCTCGCTGACGGCGTCGGAGCGGGTATAGAGCTGGATCTGCCCCTGGTCGTCCTGGACATGGCAGAAAATGACCTTGCCCATGCCGCGCTTGGACATAATGCGCCCGGCAACGGAAACGGTCTTTCCCTCAAATGCGTCATAGTCAGCAAGGATCTCGCGGGAATAGGCGCTGCGCGCAAAACGGGTCTGGCGGAAGGGATCTCTCCCTTCCTCCCGCAGGGCGGCCAGCTTATCCCGCCTTACCTGCAGGATCTCGCTCAGCTCCTGGACAGGCTCAGCCTGCACATGATTGTTCTCTCCCATGATGCGCTCCCGTTTATTCGTTTTCCACAGACAGGATCTCGAACACCAGGTCACCCACAGGCGCGTGGATGGTCACGGTCTCGCCGGCACGGTGGCCGATCAGGCCCTGGCCCACAGGGGAGTCGTCGGAGATCCGGCCTTCCATGGGATTGGCCTCCTGAGAGCCGACGATGGTGTATTCCATCTCAAGGTCATCCTCCACGTCGCGCACCCGGACCTTGCTGGACAGGGTGACGGCGTCCTTGGGAGCGTCGTGATCGATGTTGTCCACGATCTCCGCGTTCTCGATCAGCACCTTCAGCTCTGCGATCTTGCTGTAAAGCTTGCCCTGCTCGCTCTTGGCCTCGTCATATTCACTGTTCTCCGAAAGGTCGCCGAAGCTGCGGGCTTCCTTGATGAGCTCCGCCACTTCCTTTTCCCGAACGGTTTCCAGATAGTACAGTTCTTCCTTCAGGGCGTCCAGACGTTCCTGACTCATCTTAAACTTATTCACATTGGCCATAAAGCAGGTCTCCTTTTCATAATACATGCAGCCGGTACACCGCCGACTGAACAGATTTTGATTATATCGGTCCGCAGAGCGGATGTCAACTCAAAAGTCTCAGCGCCGCCATCAGCTGATCGTCGTCGGAAATACTGGCAGTACCGTCTTCGCCGCCGGTGGTGCCTTCGGTGGTGCCGGTGGCGGATTCATCGCTGTTATAAACAATGAAATCGGGCACCACGCCGCCGGTGGCGCAGATGTCCACGCCGCTGGGGGTGAGGAAGCTTCTGGTGGAAAGCCGGATGGCGCTTCCGTCAGAGAGCGGAATGGTCTCCTGGGAACGAGTGTTGCCGTAGGTGGGCTCGCCCATCAGTGTGGCCCAGTTCCATTCCTTCATCACCGCGGCAAAGAGCTCCGCTTCCCCGTAAGTTCCGGAATTGAGAAGGACGCAGGTGGGCATCTGCAGATTCATGGAATCGGACTCCGTCACGGAGACAACGCCCTTCTTGTCCACTTCGGAGAAGAGTCGACCCGCAGGGAGCAGGTAGTCCAGCAGCACAGCAGTCTCGGTGGCAAGCCCGCCGGGATTGTTGCGCACGTCGATCACCAGGGAGTCGGCGCCCTGACCCAAAAGGTACTCGATGGCGTCAACAGCGGACTGGCCGCTGCCGGCCTCGAAATTGTGGATCTGGATGTAAGCCGCGCCGGTTTTCTCCATACGGAAATTGACAGACTCCGCGTTCACATTGGTGCAGTCCACTTCGATGGAGCCCTGACCGTTGGCAATCTCCAGAACGAACTTGGTATTGAGCTTTCCGCGGATCTTGGTGCGAACCTCATCCGTGGTGTAGCCCAGGAGCTTCTCTCCGTCCAGCGCCGTAATGATCATGCCGTTTCCGACGCCTGCGTTGGCCGCGGGAGAACCGGGATAGACAGAAATCACCTGAAATCCGCCGTTTGCCTCATCCTTGACGATGGAAAGGCCGATATCGGCATAATCATTGGCGGTGGAAAGCTGATAGGCGCGATACTCATCGGCAGTCATGAAGTAGCTCCAGGGATCTCCCAGGCCCAACACCATGGAAGACGCCGCCGCATCTGCCATCACGGACCGATCCACCGGCTCGATGAAATGCTCATCCAGCACGTCCTTGATCTCGATATAACGTTTGGCCTCGGCGTAGTCCTCGGTGCCGCCCACATCCCTGATCATGGAATTGTGGGTGCCGAGATAGGTAAACGCCCCCACGAGCGCACACAGGATCACCACGAATTTCAGCGGGATCCCGGCGTTCAATAGCCGCTTAAAGAAAAAATAGATTTTCCTTAGAAGTCTCAGTATCAGATATTTCACACGACCCCTCCTGTAACAAGACGATATCCGGGGACAAAACAGATTTTCCTTTGCATGGCACAGCCGGGCAGTAGAATACTGCCCGGCATTCGGTATTTCGGAATACCGAAAGGCTTATTCTCCTGCATCCGGCGCATACGTCAGCCCATAAAAGCCGCCTACAGCCTCCGGATCCAGTTTTGTGCTCCCCTCGCGAATCTCAAAGTGCAGGTGCGGACCGGTCGCCCAGCCCGTGTCGCCCACATAGCCGATGACCTGGCCCTGGCCCACAGACTCACCCGCAGAAACCGCATAGCCGGAGAGATGGCCATACAGCGTGTAATAACCGTTGCCGTGGTTGATCATCACACAGTTGCCGTAGCCGCCGTTGACGTCAGCCATGATGACCGTGCCGCCATCGGAAGCAACCACCGCAGTGCCGTAGCCGGCACCGATGTCAAGTCCGGAGTGATAGCGCCACTCTCCGAAGATGGGATGAAAGCGATTGCCGAAGCGGCTGGTAATGTAGCTGCAGCCGGGGCAGGGCCAGGCCCAGGAACCGGAGCCGCCCACATATCCGCCGGTTGCCTCCATACGCTCACGTTCCTGCTCTGCCACCAGCTCATCGATGCGCTCTGCGACCTCGATCTCCGCAAGGAGCAGATCCTGGAGCTCCGCATTGCGTATTTCGATGTCCTCCTCCAGGTCACGGATCAGCTGAGCCGCTTCTTCGATATCCTTCTCCAGCTCAGCCTTACGCTCCAGGAGCACATCCTCCTCCGCCTCCAGCTCGGACTTGTAATTCTCATATTCCGCCTTGACAGCCTCGGTGTTTTCTCTGGCGAGCATGTAATCATCATAGAGCTCCACGTCGCTCTTCATGATGTCCCCGGCGTCGTCCATGGCGGTAAGCAGCTCACTGAGACTGCTCACATTGAGGATCAGGCTGAGATAGTTCATCTCGCCGTATTCTTCCATGGCTCTCACCCGGGCACGGTATCGCTCCAGCTGTTTTTCTTCCACAGCCTTTGCCTGCTCGACCTTGATGGCCTCTTCGGCGATGATCTGGTCATAGAGGGAGATCTCACGCTCAATGCTTTCGATCTCCTTGCGGGCAAACTCGTTGCGCTCGTCCATGGCCTTTTTCTTTTCGACGACGCTGGCTTTCTGCTCTTCCAGCTCGTCTACTTTTGCCTGCTTTTCCTCATGCTCTTCGGCGATGGCAAGCCGCTCTTTCCGAAGCTCATCGATCTCTTCCTGCGAAACAGCCCATGCCTTTCCGGGAAGCAGCAGGATCAGAAACGCGCAAACCAGCGCGCAAGACAGCAGGCGCGAAACAAATCTCTTTTTCATGGTGAACGCTGCTCCTCAGCAGCCCCAATAAGACATCCCGCTAAAGAATTGTTCGGGATCGATCCGGTTTCCGTTCAGGAAGACCTCAAAGTGACAGTGCGTGCCGGTGGCTCGTCCGGTAGCGCCCAGATAGCCGATGGTCTGCCCCTGGCTGACCACGTCACCGTAGCTCACAGCATGGCCGGACATATGACCGTACAGAGTCATGTAACCATTGCCATGGTCAATGATGACATAGTTGCCGTACCCGTCGTTGTAGGTAGCTGTGACCACGGTGCCGCCGTCGGCTGCGATGATGGGATAACCCTCATGGTTATAGCCGTCGATATCGATGCCGCTGTGGTAACGCACTTCTCCGGTG
This sequence comes from Oscillospiraceae bacterium, assembly GCA_017447685.1. Lineage (GTDB taxonomy): Bacteria > Bacillota > Clostridia > Oscillospirales > Oscillospiraceae > Limivicinus. Next base: position 15,480 of record JAFSMZ010000068.1, on the reverse strand, counting down.
AAGGGGTCGATACGGTTGCCGAAACGGCTGGTGATGCGCATGCTGCAGGGCACCGGCCAGACAAAACTGCCGGTAGCCGGGCCGGAAGGAGGCGCAGGGGTGGGTACCGGCGTGGGTGCCGGGGTTGGCGCGGGAGTCGGTTCGGGCGTCTCGCCCTCTCCGCCTTCTCCGCCCTCGCCGGGCTGTTCTCCGCCCTCACTGCCGGGATCAGGCTCAGCAGGGTCTTGCGGCTGGGGATTTTCGGGCTCCTGAGGCTGGGGATCCTGCGGCGTTTCCGGAGCAGGAGCCTCGGTGGGTACCGGAGTGGGAATATCGATCCAGCCCAGATCGCCTTCGCCGTTATTGTCGTAGTTCTCTTCCTCGCGCGCTCTGGCTTCTTCCTCTTCCCTGGCCTTCTGCTCCTGATAGGCGGCGATGAAGGCAAGGATCTCCTGGGCAGCAGCAGCTTCTGCGTCCCGTGCGGCCTCATACTGAACGGTGGCAACCTGGATGTCCTCCTCCAGATCACTCAGTTTGCTCTCCGCCTCCTGAATATCCTTGGCGATTTCATCCTTTTCATCGTTCAGCTTTTTCTGCTTTTCCTCGCAGGCATCGCGCAGCTCTTCAAATTCGCCCATGACCCGTTCGCTCTCTTCACGGGCGGAACGGTACTGCCGCTCCAGGGCCTTGTCGCTGGCCATCACGTCGCCGGCGTCATCCAGGGCAGAGAGAAGCTCTCCCAGGGAGGAAGACTGGGCGATCAGGATCAGGATATTGAAGCCGCCGTCCTCTTCCATGGCGCGCACTCTCGCCCGATAGCGGCGAAGCTGCTCATCCTCCACGGTTCTGGCCTGCTGGACCTCAATGGCCTTCTCGGCAATAGCGAGCTCATAGACAGCCAGCTGCTGATCCAGGATCTCCAGAGAGGCCTCTCTGGCCTTCATCTCTTCTTCCAGCGCGACCTTTTGCTCCAGGACGCTGGCTTCCTGCTCCTTCAGGCCATCGACCCGCTGTTTTGCCTCCTCAGCGTGAGCAGCAAGTTCTTCCTTCTTCTGTTCCAGCTCGTCGATCTCCTCCTGCTCAATGGCAAAAGCAGCGGGAAGAACAGACAGGAACAGGGAAAGGATCATGATCACAGCCATCACGAAGGCCAGGATTGATACCAATTTTTTACGATCCATAAAATGCTCCTTTACAGGGCGTCGCTTACACCTTCAGATAATTCTTGATAGCGTTGACGCCTCCGAACACACCGATCACAACGCCGATCCCAAGGTAAACCACAAGGATCAAGGGTGCAATGGACAGGAAGGGCACGACCTCCAGAATATCCCCGGTGATGGATTCCATCAGGCTCCTGGTGACCAGGTTATACAGACCCCACTGGGCCAGGAAACCGAGACCGCCGCCCAACAGGCCGAGGACCAGGCCCTCAACCACAAAGGGAAGCCGGATAAAGCCGTTGCTGGCACCGACCATCTTCATGATCGCGATCTCTTCCCTGCGGCTGAAGGTGGCAAGCTTGATGGTGTTGGACATGATGAACATGGACACGAACACCAGGATCGCCATCAGCACCAGGGCCACACCGCTCACGATGTTGCGGATCTTGACGAAGGTATCGGCATATTCCTGGTGGGCACGCACTCTTGCGATGCCGGGTACTCCCTCCAGCGCTTCCTTGGTCTGGGCAAGCTTTTCAATGTCATTGAGGTGGATGATGAAGCGATGCCGGAAAACGGTCTCGTCGATTCCTTCCATCAAAGACTTGTCGTACTTGCTCATGTAGTTTTGCATTGCCTCGCTGCGGGACACGAAGTCGGCGGCGCTGATGTTGCCCACAGCCAGGATCTGACTGCCGATGGCCTTGGCTTCCTCTTCGTCCTCGATCTCATCGTCCACGAAGGCGACGACCTCATTCTGCTTCTCCAGATCCTTGATCAGATAATTGATATTCAGGGAAAGGAGCGCAACGCTGCCCATGATGATCAGGCAGGCCATGATGATCGTAACCGTCGCAAAGGACATGAGTCCGTGGGTCTTGATGCTCCGGAAGCCCTCACGAATCAAATAACTTCCTCTACTCATAGCTGAAATACCCGTCGTTTCCGTCGCTGGTCACGTGGCCTTCCTCGATCTTGATGACGCGCTTGGCAAAGGCGTTGACCAGTTCCTTCTCGTGAGTAACCACCAGAACAGTGGTCCCCATCTCATTGATCTTCTCAAACAGGAGCATCAGCTCCAGGCTGCGCACCGGGTCCAGGTTGCCGGTGGGCTCGTCGGCCACCAGCATCCGGGGAGAGTTCACCAGCGCGCGGGCTATGGCAACACGCTGCTGCTCGCCGCCGGAGAGCTCATGGGGAAGGCGCTTTTCCCGTCCTTCCAGCCCGACCAGCTCCAGCACATAGGGCACGCGTCGGCGGATATCCCTGGCGGAAGCACCCACCACGCGCATGGCGAAAGCCACGTTATCATACACGTTCATGTTTTCGATGAGGCGGTAATCCTGGAACACAACGCCCAGGGTGCGCCGCATCTTCGGCAGCTTGTGGCGCCGGATCTTCATCATGTCAAAGCCGTTGACGATGACCCGGCCAGCATCGGCCCGGACCTCGCCGGTGATCAGCTTCATCAGACTTGTCTTGCCTGACCCGGAGGGGCCGACAAGAAAGACGAATTCGCCGTCATCAACCTTCAGATCTACGCCGTCCAGGGCTTTTGCGCCGCTGTTGTCGTAGGTCAGCTTGACTTTTTCAAAGCGAACCATAGTTATCCTCCGTTACGTGGGATTTGCGAATGATCTGCGATCATGCGAAGCATTGGGGCTCCCCCGCTCCGACACTCAGTATCTGAAATTATTCAGCGAATCCAGGTACATTTTGACCATCATGGCCACCTTGAAGACGATGGCGTGGTCAAACTCTCTCAGGTCAAGTCCCGTGATCTTTTTGATCTTTTCCAGACGGTAGACCAGGGTATTGCGATGGACGTAGAGCTTTCTGGATGTCTCGGAGACGTTCAGATTGTTCTCGAAGAAACGATTGATGGTCTCCAAGGTGTCCTCATCCAGGGTCTCAATGGGATTCTTCTTGAACACCTCGTTCAGGAACATTTCGCAGAGGGTGGTGGGAAGCTGATAGATGATGCGGCCCAGGCCCAGGTTTTCATAGTAGATGATGGACTTCTCGCTTTCAAAGATCCGGCCCACATCGATGGCGACCTGAGCTTCCTTGTAGCGATCCGCCAGTTCCCGCAGATGCCGGGCGGTGGTGCTTACGCCGATGACGCAGCGGATGCCAAGCTCCTCATGCAGCGCGTTCTCGATGCTGCGGGCCACCTTTTTGACTTCGTCCAGATTATCCGGATTCAGCAGGGACTTGACGACAACCACGTCGGTCTCGTTGATGTTCAGCACAAAGTCCTTCTGCTTATCCGGGAAGAGACGCCCGATCACTTCCACGGCAGCCACGTCGGCGTTGTTCATCTGGCGCACCAGAAGCACGATCCGGGGCTCATCCGTGACAAAATGCAGTTCCTTGGCCCGAACGTACACGTCACCGGGCAGGATGTTGTCCGAAATGATATTTTTGATGAAAGCAGCCTTGTTGTGCTTTTCCTCAAAATTGTTCTTGGCTTCGCTGAAAGCCACTGCCGCCACGGCGCATACCGTGCGGGACACGCCGTCCGTCCCTTCCACGAAGGCGGCAAAATCCATCTTGCCGCTCTCGGAATTAAGGGCACAGAAGCTGCGGTTTTCCTCCGAAACAGGCAGCCCGTGGGCCTGCTCCAGGTCAAAGCTGTGAAAGTCGTCCAGGCGGGAGCCGATCATCGCAAGCTCGCTTGCCGCGACAACGAAACCCTGTTCATCCACGACGCCGATGGGCCGATCTACCGCGTCCTTCATCTGAATAATCACGTTCTGGAAAATCCTGCTGGACATATTATCTCCTCCTGTGAGCAGCGGTCAAAGCCAATCTGGTCAAATTGCCAAACCCCCGCATAATATCTTTGACCATAATAACTCCAAAGCTCGTGATTTTCAATAGAAAATGCGTTGTTTTTTTGTGAATTTTTTTGCTTTTGTGGTGGGAACGCTCAAAAAACTTCAAAAAATGGCTTTTCTTTTGACATTTTTCCCATATGTCAGGTTCTAAACACTCTGCACAAATCCTCCTGACCCAATTCTTTCCAGCCTCCCGGGCCAAGATCTTCGTCCAAAATCAGATCGCCAATGGACAGTCTCTTCAGTTCTTTCACCGGGTGTCCCCGGCTTGCCAGCATCCTACGTACCTGATGGTACTTCCCTTCCGTCACGCGGACCAGGCATCTGCCGTCTCCAAGCAATTCCAGCTGTGCCGGCAAACACTTTGTCCCGTCCCGCAAAGGCAGTCCCTCCCGAAAAGCTTTCACATCCTCTTCGTTCGGCTCGCCCTCCACGGTGGCACAATAGCATTTTTCGACTGCAGACTTTGGAGAAATGACCCGATGGATAAAATCTCCGTCGTTCGACAGCAGCAGCAGGCCGCTGGTATCCTTGTCCAGCCTGCCCACCGGTGAAAGTCCCATACGGCGGTATTCCGGCGGAAGCAGATCCAGTACCGTCTTTTCGTTTCTGTCTTCCGTAGCGCTGACAACGCCAAGCGGTTTATACAGCATCAGGGTGCGCTCCGAAGAGGCGGAAAGCGATCTTCCGTCAAAACAGATCTGATCGACTTCCGGATCCACCTTCTGATCGGCATTTTGAACCGCGGACCCGTTCACACGCACACGGCCGCTGCGGACGATCTCCCGCAGCTCTTTCCGGGAAGCAAGGCCCTGATCGGCAAGAAACTTATCCAATCTGAGCTTTGACATATCCCATCCCCCTGGTGCATATAGTTCATGACTTGTATACTATAACAGATTTTTAACCTTTTTGCAACTATTTTTATCTGTTTTGACTTTGAATGTGGAGGAAGCTCCCCGGAAAACTGGCGAAAAAACGCCCAAACGCATATTCCTGAGGTCTGTGAATATGCTTTTGTGGAGGTGACAGCCATGAAGCAGAAAACCGCAATTGGCAGCAATCGCAAAAAGGCGCTGCGGATCGTACTCGCTGCAGCGATCCTGCTCACCGCGCTGATCCTGCTTCGCGGGAACAAGGCATCCGACGGCGTCTCAACGACGGAGGGCCGGGCCGCTTTCCTGCAGCAGTTCGGCTGGGAGATCGATCCCGCCAGTGAAGACATACGAACCGTACAGCTTCCACAGGTACTGGAAGGCACGCTGCTGCAGTATAATGAGGTTCAGCGCAAGCAGGGCTATGATCTGACCGGACACCTGGGAGAAAGCTGTCAGCAGTATACTTATCGGGTCCTGAATTATCCCGACAAGGAGCAGACCGTGCTGGCGACGCTGTATACTCAGGGCGATCGTGTGATCGCCGGAGATATTCACAGCACAGCTCTCAATGGCTTCCTGCAGGGATTGAAGCTCGCAACTGACCAGCCCATGGTACAGGAATAGTTTCACAGCCGCACCGAATACGCTCGATGCGGCTGTGATTTTTATGTTCCGTTGCTCCACCGGGTATAGTCTGCTCCGATCTCCGGTGCAAGCGAAGCAAAATAGCCGCTGAAGGAACTGCGGTTATTTTCCCATTCCGCCTGCAGCGAGCCCTCCGGGTCCAGCTCCGGGATCCCGCGCAAGTCCCCTGTAAAATAGCCCAGGTTCAGTTCACAGGCATAGTTGATCAGCTTCTGTGCCATGTCAGGGTCATAGTCCTTCCCTTCCAGCATACCTTCTGCCTGCGTTTTGGTGCGTTCCCGCATCCGGTCCAGGGCATACTGCGGGAAATGCTGAAAGTCCTGATGATCGATCCCCTGCTCCCTGGCCCAGGCATCCAGGTCCACACTCCTGGTCTCATAGTGGATCCGATCTCCATCCAGATGCAGCAGGCCGTAACGGCAGGCGCTCATGGTCAGCGGAGAGGTGGCGATCTCCGTGACGGTCCCTTCCGTGAGGATATGCTGGATGTGCATATGGCCGCTGAGCATCAGAGGCACCTCATAGTCCTCCAGCAGCTGATGGAGCATTTCCGAGCATTCCAGCATATAGCCGCCCCGGAAGACAGAGTGCTGATACAGATTCTGATGGCAGGCCGCCAGGACGTCCATCCCTTCCTCCTTCGCGGCAGACAGCTGTTCCTCCGCCCAGGCCAGGGTCACCTTCGACAGACTGCAGTAATCATGGAAGGTATTGGCGTCCAGCATCAGAAGTCTTGTGCCCTCGTTCAGCTGCGCCATATAGCTGAGAGAATCCGTGTCCCGGGAAAGCGCCTCCTCAAAACCGAAAGCGCCGTAGATCCGACTGAAATCCTCTCCGCTGACGCTGGGTACCAGCTCATAGCCATCCCCAAAGAACGAGGCCGAGGTCCCCCGATACACATCGTGATTGCCGGGAAGAACATATACCGGGATCCCCGCATCCTCAGCCATCTGGAGTTTTGCAGCCAGGCGCTCGTGACTTGCCCTCTCGCCGTTGAAGCTCAGGTCCCCTGTCAGGATGAGAGAATCCGGCTTCGCGACGATCAGCTCGGCCAGGAAGGCGTCGATCAGCTCCTCGCAGTATTCCGTCACCTTGCCGTCCCCGTTTTTCATAACTTGCCAAAAAGTCTCCCCGTGGTCGGTGAGCTCCGGTGAAAGATAGTGCAGGTCCGTAGCCGTCACAAGAAAGGTTCTGTTCTTCTCTCCCTGATCCTCTGTACCGCAGGCGGAAAAGCCCAGGCACAGCAGCAATACCAGGCTCCATGCAAGCACCTGTCTTCTCACTGGCTTCCCCCTCCTTCCCTCTTTTGTGCAATTATATCGGAGAAACGATTCCCGTGCAAGACCGCGTATTTCTCTTCTTGCGATTTTATCCGAGTATGTTATACTCATGAAAAAGGAGATGATCGTATGGAGCACAAGGGAACCGTTCTTTTGGAGACGCCGCGTCTCCGTCTGCGCGCCTTCACCCCCGGGGACGGGGACGCCATGTTCCGCAACTGGGCCCATGATGCGGAGGTGACCCGCTACCTCACCTGGCCTCCACATGCCGATGCCGCCGTTTCCCGCCAGATCGCCGAGACATGGGCGCAGAGTTCCGAAAAGCCGGACTTTTATCAGTGGGCCATCGTGCCGAAAGAGCTGAACGAGCCCATCGGCAGCATTTCTGTTGTCCGTATAAATGAGAAGTACGCAAGCGCCGAAATCGGATACTGCATCGGCAAAGCCTGGTGGGGCCGTGGCATCACCGCGGAAGCGCTGCGCACCGTGATCGAGTATTTGATCCGGGAAGTCGGCTTTCAAAAAGTCTTGGCCGTGCATGATATCCACAATCCCAACTCCGGAAAGGTCATGCGAAAGGCCGGTATGAAGCAGGAAGGGATCCTCCGCCGCAGCGGCAGCAACAACAGCGATCCCTGCTGCGATCTGGCTCTGTATTCCATCCTGGCCGAGGAGCTGGACGAGCCATCTCCCGTCTTTCGCCCGGTGGCAAGGGCAAAACAGGCCCTGTCAGAGGAGGATTGTATTCGTATCCTGAGGCAGGAAAAGCGGGGATTTCTCTCCGTTCTGGGGGATGAAAACTATCCTTATACGCTTCCCATCAACCACTGGTATGACCCGGAGGACGGAAAGCTCTACTTCCACAGCGGGATGGCCGGCCACAAGATCGACGCCATGCGCCGCTGGGACAAGGCAAGCTTCTGTGTGCTGGAGCAGGCTGACACAGACGGAGACGGCTGGTCTCTCTATTATCACAGCGTCATCGTCTTCGGCCGTCTGGAAATCGTGGAGGATCATGACCGGGCACTGGAAATCAGCCGCAAACTCTCCTATCAGTTCACCGACGATCGGGATTATATCGAGTGGGAAGTGGCCCACGCAGGCCACCGCGTGCTTTGTTTTTCCCTCACACCGGAGCATATCACCGGCAAGCGGGTCCATGAGAAATAGTGTTTGAGTTTAGAGTTTTGCGTTTACAGTGCAAAAAAGCCTTCGGGATTTTGTAAAGAATCCCGAAGGCTTTTTCTACTCAAAACTGAAAACTCAAAACTTATTTGATCAGGCATTTACCGGTCATGTCGGCGGGCTGCTCGATGCCGATAAGCTTCAGAATGGTGGGAGCGATATCGGCCAGGCGGCCCGGCTCCAGCTCGATCCCCTTCTGCCGCACGCAGAAGGGCACGGGGTTGGTGGTGTGGGCGGTATTGACTTTGCCGGTCTCGTCAAACATCACATCGGCGTTGCCGTGGTCGGCGGTGACCAGCAGCACCACGTCGTCGTGCTTTTCCACCTCGGCCAGGATGCGGCCCATGCAGCCGTCTACGGTCTCCACAGCCTTCACAGCGGCTTCCATCACGCCTGTATGTCCCACCATGTCGCAGTTGGCAAAGTTGCAGACGATCAGGCTGTACTGCTCGGAGGCGATGGCCTCCACCACCTTGTCGGCCACCTTCTCCGCGCTCATCTGGGGGATCAGGTCATAGGTGGGGAACTCCTTGGGAGAAGGCACCAGGCAGCGGTCCTCGCCCTCGCACTGCTTCTCCACGCCGCCGTTGAAGAAGAAGGTGACGTGGGCGTACTTTTCGGTCTCCGCCACGCGGAACTGCTTGAGACCGCGGGAGCTGATGATGTCGCCGATGGTGTTCTCGATGACCTCGGGGGGATAGGCGATGGGCAGGGGCAGTGCCTCGTCATACTGGGCGGTGCAGACATAGCTGAGAGGATAGACGGTCTTGGGACGCTGGAATCCGTCAAAATCGGGAAGATTCAGGGCCCAGGTCATCTCGCGGGCGCGGTCGGGACGGAAGTTCATGAAAATGACGCTGTCGCCCTCGTTGATGGCGCCGTCCTTGCAGACCACGGTGGGCTCCACAAATTCGTCGGTCACGCCCTGAGCATAGCTGTCTTCCACAGCCTTCACAGGGTCCGCAGCCTCCACGCCCTCACCGCAGACGATGGCGCGATAACCCTTCTCCACGCGGTCCCAGCGCTTGTCGCGGTCCATGCCCCAGAAGCGGCCCTGGATGGTGGCGATCTGCGCGTTGCCAAGGGACAGGCACTTCTCATGCAGTTCCTTCACAAAGCCGGCGCCGCTGGTAGGCGGCACGTCGCGGCCGTCCAGGAAGCAGTGAACATAGACCTTCTCCACGCCCCGCTGCTTGGCCATATCCAGGATGCCGAAGATGTGAGTGATGTGGCTGTGCACGCCGCCGTTGGAGAGCAGGCCCATGATGTGCAGAGCCTTGCCATTGGCCTTGGCGTCCTCGATGGCCTTGATATAGACCTTGTTTTCAAAGAACTTGCCGGTCTGGATCTCCTGGGTGATCTTCGGCAGGATCTGGAACACCACCCGGCCGGCGCCGATGTTGGTGTGCCCTACCTCGGAGTTGCCCATCTGGCCCTCAGGCAGGCCCACGTCAAGGCCGGAAGCCTGCAGCTGGGTGCAGGGGTACTCGGCAAAGAGCTTGTCCAGATTGGGCTTCTTGGCCTGAGCAATTGCATTGCCGGCAGTGGGAGGGGCGATGCCGAAACCGTCCAGAATGATAAAAACGGCTTTTTTCATAAAAGAGAAATTCCTTTCTGATACATTTGGAAAAGGGGATGCAAAGCTGTCCTTGCATCCCCTGATTTACCGGATCAGTCCTGAGCGGTAGCGGCAATGATGGTGGCAAAGTCAACGGGCTTCAGGGAAGCGCCGCCGATGAGACCGCCGTCGATGTCGGGCTGCGCAAGCAGCTCGGCCGCGTTCTTGGCGTTCATGCTGCCGCCGTAGAGAATGCTGACAGCACGGGCGGGACGGGCGCCGTAGATCTTGCGGATCACGGCACGGATGCCCTCGCAGACTTCCTGTGCCTGCTCGGCGGTAGCGGTCTTGCCGGTGCCGATGGCCCAGATGGGCTCATAGGCGATGACGCAGCGGCGCAGCTGGGTGGCATCGATGCCGGAGAGGGCGGCCTTGACCTGGTAGGCAACATACTCCATGGTCAGGTCCATCTCCCGCTGCTCCAGGCTCTCGCCCACGCAGATGATGGGGGCGATGCCCTTTTCCAGCAGAGCCTTGGCCTTGGCATTCACCAGCATATCGTCCTCGCCGTGGTACTGGCGACGCTCGCTGTGGCCGACGATGCAGTACTTGGCGCCGATGTCCGCCAGCTGAGCGGCGGAGATCTCACCGGTGTAAGCACCCTTCTCGAACTTGGAAACGTCCTGGGCGCCGGCGGCGACCTTGCAGTCCTTACCGGCACGGATCAAGGCGGGGACCATCACGGCGGGGGCACAGAGCACAACGTCGCAGGTCTTGGTCTTGGGCATATTGGCTTTCAGCTCTTCCATGAAGGGCTTGATGGTGGAGGCCAGCTGGTTCATCTTCCAGTTGCCGGCAATGATCGTTTTGCGGTATTTTCTGTTCATGATAATCTCCTTCCATATAGGCTCCCCTGCCAGGGGGAGCTGTCAGCCGCCGTCTCACGCAAGGCGGCTGACTGAGGGGTCTTCCCCTTTTCAGATTCAGCCCTTACTTGTCCAGCAGGCAGGCCACGCCCGGCAGCTCCTTGCCTTCCAGGAACTCCAGGGAAGCGCCGCCGCCGGTGGAGATGTGGGTGATCTTGTCGGCAAAGCCCAGCTTTTCCACAGCAGAGGCGGAGTCGCCGCCGCCCACGATGGTAACAGCGCCGCTCTCGGCCAGAGCGCGGGCCATAGCCTTGGTGCCCTCGGCAAAAGCGTCAAACTCGAACACGCCCATGGGTCCGTTCCACACGATGGTGCCGGCGCCCTTCACGGCCTCGGCAAAGATCTCGCGGGTCTTGGGGCCGATGTCCATGCCCATCAGATCGTCGGCGATGTCGCCTTCCACCAGAATGGGCTCGGCATCAGCGGAGAACTCCTTGGCGCAGATGTTGTCGACGGGCAGCAGGAACTTCACGCCCTTGGCCTCGGCCTTGGCGATCATATCCTTGGCGTAGTCGATGCGGTCGGCCTCCAGCAGGGACTGGCCGATCTTGAAGCCCTGAGCCACCTTGAAGGTGTAGGCCATGCCGCCGCCGATGATGATGGTGTCGGCCTTCTCCAGAAGGTTGTTGATGACGTTGATCTTGTCGGAAACCTTGGCGCCGCCGAGCACAGCGACGAAGGGACGGGCAGGATTCTCCAGAGCCTTGCCCATGATGCTCAGCTCCTTGTCCACCAGCAGGCCGGAGTAGGCGGGCAGGTAGGCGGCAACGCCGGCGGTGGAGGCGTGGGCGCGGTGCACGGTGCCGAAAGCATCGGAGACGAAGATCTCGGCCATATCGGCCAGAGCCTTGGCAAAGGCGGGGTCGTTCTTGGTTTCGCCCTTGGCGAAGCGCAGGTTCTCCAGCAGCAGGATCTGGCCGGGCTGAAGAGCGGCGGCCTTGGTCTTGGCGTCCTCGCCGATGGTGTCGGAAGCGAAGATCACGTCCTGGCCCAGCAGCTCGCTGAGGCGCTTGGCAACGGGAGCCAGAGTCAGCTTGCGCAGAGACTTCTCCCACTCTTCCTTGGTGATGTCAGCCTCGTTCTTGCCCTTCTCGACCTGCTTCTTCACGTAGCTGTCGAAGGTGGCAGCGGGCTTGCCCAGGTGAGAGCAGGCGATCACTGCAGCGCCCTGCTCCAGCAGATACTTGATGGTGGGGATGGCCGCAACGATACGCTTGTCACTGGTGATCTCGCCGGTCTTCTTGTCCTGGGGAACGTTGAAGTCGCAGCGCAGCAGGACCTTCTTACCCTTTACGTCCACATCGTAAATGGTCTTCTTGCTGTAGTTCATGGGTTATCCTCCTAAAAAAAGTTTATCAGTTTATTCGGCCGACATTTCGCCGGCCTCCATAAGGCCCGGGAAGCCCTGCTGCCGCAGCGCCTCATAGGCCAGAATGGCAACGGAATTGGAGAGGTTGAGGCTCCTTGCTTCCGAGATCATGGGGATCCGGATGCATCTGTCCCGATAGCGCTCCCGCAGCCACAGGGGCAGTCCGGCAGTCTCCTTGCCGAACATCAGCGTAACGTCCCCGGAAAACTCTGCCTCATGGTAGGTGCGGGGCGCCTTGGTGGTGGCAAGCCAAAGGTTCTCATCACCCCGCCTGGCAAAATACTCGTCCAGGTTCTCATAAACGGAGATATCCACCAGATGCCAGTAGTCCAGGCCGCAGCGCTTGACCCACTTGTCGGAGATGTCAAAGCCCAGGGGCTTCACGAGATGCAGTCTTGCCCCGGTACAGGCGCAGGTTCTGGCGATGGCGCCGGTATTGTGGGGGATCTCCGGCTCCACCAGCACGATATCCAGCAAAACACCCACCCCCGGATCTGTATTCAGGTCTCTCAATCGGCATCATTTTAGCACACTTTTCCAAAAATTCATGTACTTTTTTGCATTTTTTTCGGATTCTTGCAATATCCACAAATTTAGGGTATAATCTTTCCCGGATTTTCCTATTTTATGGTGATTTTGCCAAAAAGCCGAAAAGATTCCGAGGAACGATCAGAATGGATGTTTTTTGTAACGATTGTCCCCGCCAATGTGGGGCAAAACGCGGCCCGATTGAGCCCGGCGGCGTCTGCCGCTCCCCCGCTCTTCCCCGGGTTTCCCGGGCTGCGCCCCATTTTGGCGAAGAGCCCTGCATAAGCGGCGTCCGAGGCTCCGGCACCGTATTTTTTACGGGCTGCAATCTCCGCTGCGTGTTCTGCCAGAACCGGGAGATCAGCCGGGGCGGCGGGACAGGCGAGATCCTCTCCGTTCCTGCCCTCCGGGATTTGATGCTCCGGCTGCGTGACCAAGGGGTGCATAATATCAACCTGGTCACCGGCGCGCACTTCATCCGCCCCATTGCAGAGGCCCTGCAGGGGCTGGACCTGGGCATCCCGGTGGTCTGGAACAGCTCCGGCTACGAGAGTGTGGATAGCCTGCGCCTGCTGGAGGGTCTGGTCCAGGTCTACCTGCCGGACTTCAAATACTGGAAGCCAGCCCTGGCAAAGCGTTATTCCCTGGCAGAGGACTACCCCGCCGTGGCAGCCGCTGCCATCCGGGAGATGTTCCGCCAGACCGGGCCCTGCGTCCTGGACGAAGACGGCATGCTCCGCCGCGGGGTGCTGATCCGCCATCTGATCCTGCCGGGCCAGGACCTGAACGCCATGGACGTGATCGACTTTGCCGCGGAGGAGTTTCCCGCCGGCAGCGTCCTCTTTTCCCTCATGAGCCAATATACCCCTATGCCTGGCCTGGAGAATTTCCCGGAGCTGCAGCAGCGTGTTGACGCGGAAACAAACCTGCGGCTCATCGCCTACCTGCAAAAGCGCGGTCTGGAAGGTTACTGGCAGGAGCCGGAGGCAGCCACGGATGAGATGATCCCAGCCTTTGACGGAACGGGTCTTTAACACGCAAAACATAGGCCAGGGCTCTCCGATATCCGGTATCACTTGACAAAGCTTTTATGAGCTTTCATAATACAATCAGCAAATAACGACACCCATCTTGAAGGAGGTTTTTTCCCATGACTTATCCGGAAGTTCTGGCCGCTGCCAGAGACTGCATCGGCCCCTACTGCAAAGCCTGCCCCGTCTGCAACGGCCGCGCCTGCGGCAACACCGTCCCCGGCCCCGGCTGCAAGTACCCCGGGCCCACGGCTTCCCGCAATTTTGACAAGTGGCAGGAGATCTTCGTGAACATGGACACGCTCTGCCAGAATGTGGAGCCCGACGTCTCCTTTGAGATGTTCGGCCATCGCTTTGCCGCGCCCATTTTCGCAGCGCCCCTGGGAGCTCTGACTCTGCATTACGGCAACAAGCACACCGACTTCACCTATAACTCGATTCTGGTGCCTGCCGCCGCCAACTACGGCGTGGCGGCCCTCACCGGAGACGGCGTGGACCCGGAAGTAATGAAAAGCGCTGTGCAGGACATGGTGAAGGTGGGCGGCATGGGCATCCCCACCATCAAGCCCTGGAACAAGGAGTTCGTCTTTGAAAAGCTGGACATTGTAGAGCAGGCGGACGTGTTTGCCGTGGCCATGGACGTGGACGGCGCCGGTCTCCCCTTCCTGAAGGCCATGAACCCCAACGCCGGCAGCAAATCCGTGGACGAGATGCGCGAGATCATCGACTACGCCGGCCGTCCCTTCATCATCAAGGGCATCATGACCGTGGCCGGCGCCCGCAAGGCGGTGGAAGCCGGCGCCCACGCCATCGTGGTCTCCAACCACGGCGGCCGGGTGCAGGGCGGCGTGCCCTCCACGGCGGAGGTGCTGCCCGCCATTGCCGACGCGGTGAAGGACCGCATCACCATTTTAGTGGACGGCGGCATCCGTTCCGGCGTGGACGTGTTCCGCGCCCTGGCCCTTGGCGCGGACGGCGTGCTCATCGGCCGCCCCATCCTCACCGCCATCTACGGTGCGGGTGAAGAGGGCTTCAAGGTCTACATGGACAAGATCGTGGGCGAACTCAAGTCCACCATGACCATGTGCGGCGCGGCCACCTTGAAGGACATCGACCGCAGCAAGATCTGGCAGGGCTGATCCCTCTCCCATTCAATCCCATACAAGCTGACAGCTCCCCGCGACATTTTGTCGCGGGGAGCTGTGTTTTATATATGATACATAGAAACAGCGCGGAGATCGCTCTCCGCGCTGCAAAGTGATGATTCAATTAAGGTTCATCCGGGGTGGGAGAGACGGGAAGGGGGGGGAGACCCGGGTTCAACTCTGCCCATTCTTCCGCGCTAAACCCATTTTTGAGCCACCAATCCATGAAGTCGTCAACGTCAGGTCCGTTCCTGAGAACATCCATGTCTTCAGTAAAGTAGTTGGTGACCCAGTAATCATAGGTGCAAGGCAGACCCTCAATGGGCTGAACCCCGCTCTGACCGGAACCTCCGCCGACAACGGTACTGTCGCCGCCGTCATCCAATCCGCCCGAGAGCAGAATGAAAGGATCAAAACCAAATTTCTTTGCCATGTTCATTCACCTCATTTCATAATCCCTGTTCAAGGATCCACGGGCAGGCCGCCTTCACTGTCACCGAATACTTTGATGGTCGAGGGGATCTTCGTATCACTGGCAGCGGAAGCGATCGTGTTGTAGCTGTCGATCGCACCAAAGTCGCGCTGCATAATGCCGGTCACGATCAGGCCGTCCGGGGTGACCCAGTACTCCAGCACGGTGCAGTTCGCCGCAAAGGCCGTATCCGCGATGGGAGCGTAATCCTTGATGACGGTCAGATAAGTCAGGAAGCCCTCAGCGGTGAAGACGCGCTTGGCCGTCAGCCTCACGGTATTGCCGTTCTTGGAGTTCGTCACAGACAGGGACTGGCAAACCTTGGCCTCGTTTTCCGAAGTGATGATGAAGCCGGTCTCCTGATAATTCAGGTCGTCCACGTCGGAAATCAGCCAGCCGTCGGCGATATCGCCCTCCCCGATCTTATAGGTGTAGTGCATGTACGGCTGCAGATACTTAGTCTCGGGAACCTCTTTCAGGT
>JAFSMZ010000014.1:0-34429 GCA_017447685.1 Oscillospiraceae bacterium | reverse complement strand
GCGGGGCGCCATGTTCATCACCCCCGGCACCAAGGTCTACGGCGGCATGGTGGTGGGCGTCTGCCCCAAGCAGGAGGACGTGCCCGTGAACGTCTGCCGCACCAAGCACCTGACCAATACCCGCGCCTCCGGCTCGGACGAAGCCCTGCGCCTGGTCCCCGCCAAGCAGATGAGCCTGGAGCAGTGCCTGGAGTTTCTGGCGGACGACGAGCTGCTGGAGGTCACCCCCAAGAATCTGCGCCTGCGCAAGAGCATCCTGGACCACAGCCTGCGCATGAAGACCCTCATGCGGGGCAGAGCCTGATTCAATACAGTAGGGGAGGGGCTTGCCCCTCCCGCTTTTTGCGTTCCGGTATGGAACTTTTTTCCTCCTCCTGCGTCATGATAATCGTAAGACCTTTCCAAATGTTTTCGCGGAAGGAGGAGTAGTCATGCGGAAACAGGATCGTATCGTTTGCAGGAATCGGGATCGCGCCGCCTGGTGGCGTGCGCTGAAAAGCGTGCCCGGCGGCTGGCCGCTGATGGCCTTCTTCCTGGTGACGCTCACCGGGGGCGCGGCCTACTTCACCGCCATGGCCCTTTTCTGCCTGCGGCAGGGGGACCCTCTCTGGACCCTCTTCGCGCTGAGCTTTGCCCTGCTCTTCACCGTCATGGAGGTCCTGGGCCTGCTCTCCGCCCTGCTGCAGGAGCGCTGCCCTCGCCTCTACCGCTTCATGTGGACGGAGAAGTAAGGGGTCGACTATCTGAAATCGCATCTGACCGGGAGGGGAGACCCTCCCGGTTTTGCTTGACAAAAACGGGCTTTTTCGATACTCTTTTGCTATCTCCGGAAAGAGGAGGCATCCCCATGAAAAAGATCCTTGCGCTGCTCACGGCGCTTTTGCTGCTGCTCTCTCTCACCGCCTGCGGCAGCGGGGAGACGGCGGACACAGAGGAGGCGCTTACCCGGAACGGCATACCCGGGAGCGGGAGCTCCGCGCCGTCGGATCCCTTCCAACTGGACCTGGATCTGTCCTCCCTGCAGCAGGAGGAGGCTTTCCGGGAGCTGGAGCATCTGAACCTGGACCCCAGCGGCATGGTGGGCCTGCACCTGCGCCTCACGGGAGAGGTGCTGCGCACCGAGAGCCACGGAAAGCAGTTCTGCTATGTGTGCCTGCGGGATGAGGACGGCTGCGTGGAGAATCTGGAGCTGCGCTTTCCCGGGGGCGGAAGCATCCCCGAGGACTTCCCCGGAGACGGCGGCGCCGTCTCGGCCTGGGGCATCCTGGCCGTGGAGGAGACCCCGCGGGACGGGGAGACCCTGCTCCACCCGGTGCTGACGGAGGTCGGCTTCCTGGAATTGCCGGATTTTCGGGATTAATCCCCCAATTTCCCCTTGACGAAACGGCGGGGGAGTGGTAATATACGCAGGAATGCGCCCGCGATCTACGCTGTGGGGTATGCCGCCGATGCGGTGTCCTTTCCGCCCATGGCCTGGACGCAGGGTTTAGAACAATTTGAAAGGAGCAAAACCCATGATCACCAAGGAAAAGAAGACCACCGTTATCGGCGAGAACGCCACCCACGAGGGCGACACCGGCTCCCCCGAGGTCCAGGTCGCTATTTGGACCGAGCGTATCCGTGAGCTCACCGAGCACCTGAAGCAGCACCCCAACGACGACCACAGCCGTCTGGGCATGTACCAGCTGGTTGGTAAGCGCCGCCGCATGCTGGACTATCTGGCGAAGAAGGACATCGAGCGTTACCGCGCGATCATCGCCAAGCTCGGCATCCGCAAGTAAGCTTTTCTTGCGGCCTCTGCCGATTTTGAAGGGTATGAAGGTTTTGAACGCAGGGGACAATTGAATACTGTCCCCTGCGTTTTTTTCTTCGATCCCTTCCGCTTTACCTCCCCTGTGCAAGGGGAGATGTCAGCCGCCGATCCCCCGCGAGGCGGGTGACGGAGGGGTTGTCGGCCCCTCTGAACTCCTCGGCTTCGTATTTGGAAGAGAGCACAGAACCTGTGCTTTGTTCCAAGTGCGGATCTGGGGAAAAAGAAAAGAGTTTTCCGTATCGGTCCACCTCATCCGTCATCCGCCTTGCGTGAGACGGCGGATGACACCTTCCCCTCAAGGGGAAGGCACAGTAGAAAAGGAGATTACAAATGATCATCACCAACAAACAGTTCCCCAACTACCGCAAGTATGAAATGATGTACGAAGGCCGCCCCCTCTCCATGGAAGTGGGTAAGATGGCTGAGCTCTGCAACGCCGCCGTTCTCGTGAAGTACGGCGAGACCACCGTTCTCGTGACCTGCACCGCCTCCGCCCGCCCCAAGGACGGCATCGATTACTTCCCCCTCGCCGTGGACTTCAACGAGAAGCTCTACGCCGTTGGCCGCATCCCCGGCAGCTTCATGCGCCGTGAGGGCAAGCCCAGCCTGCCCGCCGTGCTGGCCTCCCGCCTCATCGACCGGCCCATGCGTCCCCTCTTCCCCTCCGATCTGCGCAATGACGTTGTCATCGCCTGCGAGGTCCTGAGCGTGGACCGGGACTGCAGCCCCGAGATCACCGCCATGATCGGCGCCTCCGCCGCGGTTTCCATCTCCGACGTGCCCTTCAACGGCCCCATCGCCGGCATCGTGCTGGGCTGGGACGGCAAGAAGTACCTCTTCAACCCCACCCAGGAAGAGAAGGCCACCAACCGCATGACCACCACCGTCGCCGCTACCCACAAGAAGATCGTCATGATCGAGTCCGAGGCCGACCAGGTCCCCGATGAGGTCATGTACGAGGGCATCGTCCAGGCCCACGAGCATCTGCAGCCCGTGCTGGACCTGATCGACAAGATGGTGGAGGAGATCGGCAAGCCCAAGTTCGAGTATGAGCACGCCTCCTTCGACGACGAACTCTTCGAAGAGCTGGTTGCCAACGAGTTCCAGTCCATGGAGTACTGCATGGACACCGACGACAAGAACGTGCGCGAGAGCCGCGTCAACGACTGGATCACCATGGTCCAGGAGAAGTACCAGGACGAGCACCCCGACATGATGCAGTACATGGACGAGATCCTGTACAAGCTGCAGAAGAAGGTCGTCAAGAAGTGGCTGCTGGCCGGCAAGCGCGTGGATGGCCGTCAGATGAACGAGATCCGTCCTCTGGCCGCCGAAGTGGGCGTGATCCCCGTGGTGCACGGCTCCGGCCTCTTCACCCGCGGACAGACCCAGGTCCTCTCCATTGCCACCCTGGCCACCATGGGCGACGCCCAGAAGCTGGACACCATCTGGGAAGAGACCGAGAAGCGCTTCATGCATCACTACAACATGCCTTCCTACTCCGTGGGTGAGGCCCGCGCCCAGCGCAGCACCGGCCGCCGTGAGTACGGCCACGGCGCTCTGGTGGAGAAGGCGCTGCAGTGCGTGATCCCCGAGGTGGAAGACTTCCCCTACGCCATCCGCGTCGTCTCCGAGGTCCTCTCCTCCAACGGCTCCACCTCCCAGGGCTCCATCTGCGGCACCACGCTGGCCCTTATGGACGCCGGCGTGCCCATCAAGGCCCCTGTGGCCGGCATCTCCTGCGGCCTCATTCAGGACGGCGATGACTTCACCACCTTCATCGACATCCAGGGCGTGGAAGACTTCCACGGCGAGATGGACTTCAAGGTTGCCGGTACCAAAGCCGGTATCACCGCCATCCAGATGGACCTGAAGAACGACGGTCTGAAGCACGAGATCGTGAAGGAAGCCTTCGCCATCACCAAGGAGGCCCGCTTCCAGATCCTGGACGCCATCCTGCTCAAGGCCATCCCCGAGCCCCGCAAGGAGCTTGCCAAGACCGCGCCCAAGATGATCCAGATGAAGATCAACCCCGACAAGATCCGCGAGGTCATCGGCTCCGGCGGCAAGGTCATCCAGAAGATCACCGCCGACACCGGCTGCAAGATCGACATCAACGACGACGGCACCATCTTCATCGCCTCCAGCGACATCGAAGCCTGCCGCGCCGCCCGCAAGACCATCGAAGACATCTGCTTCGAGCCGGAAGTGGGCGCCCTGTACTACGGCAAGGTCTCCAACATCCGCTCCGACTTCGGCGCGTGGGTGGAGCTGGCCCCGGGCAAGGACGGCCTGGTCAAGATCAAGGACCTGGAGTTCAAGCGCACCGAGAAGGTGGAAGACGTGCTGAAGGTGGGCGACATGACCTGGGTCAAGGTCGTGAACATCGGCCCCCGCGGCATCGACCTGAGCCGCAAGGACGCCCTCCGCGAGCGCGGCGAAGCCTGAGTCAGTTTTCAGTTTTGAGAAACATCATCCCCGGAAGCTTTCGCTTCCGGGGATGTTTTCTTCCGCTCAGCGGTGGATGTACATCCGGGCGGGCTGTTCTTCCCCGTCGCCCTGGGCCAGGCAGAAAAACTCCCAGCCGTAGCGCTCATAAAAGCCCGTGTGATCGGTGAGCAGGTAGACAGGGGAGATCCCCCTGGCACGCAGGTCCTCCACTGCCAGGTTCAGGAGCGTTCCCGCGATGCCCCGGCCGCGGCAGGCAGCCTCGGTATACACCGCGCAGACATTGGGGCTCAGATCCTTCCGGTCATGAAAATCGTTTTCGATGACGCCGAGACCGCCCACGATCCGCTCCCCATCCAGGCACAGATACCAGCCGTACTCGGTCTCGCCGCCGAGGTAGGCGCGCATGCAGGCGAGATAGGCCTCCTTCGGCACGCCCCACTTGCTGTGGAACCAGTCCGCGGCGGCGTCCATCCGCTCCGGGCACTGGCGCAGGGTGAGAAACGCGCAGCCTTCTGGCCGCGGCAGGGCCTCCCGGCTGCTTTCGCTGGTGTTCGAGACGATCATGCGTTTTCCTCCTTCGTACGTTCAGACGCCGCTGTTTACGATGGCGGCGTATTGCTCCTCCGGGATCATGGGGGAACAGATCTGCGCCAGCAGGGCCGCGTCGACGGTGCCGGTCCCGGCGTACTGCCGCCCGGCCTGCCGCACCAGGGCGAGGTGCGGCTCCGTCACCACCGCGGCCGCAGGGGCGTGGAACATGGGGCTCTCCGGCACGGTCAGGATCGTATGGCCCTGGGGAAACAGGAGCCGGAACTGGGCCGCCGCGGGCTCAAAATTCTGGCGGCTGTTGGGAAAGCCGCAGCCGCATACCATGAGATAGCGGAGGCGGGAAAAGTCCGCCTGGCCCACATGCTCGTAGCGCTCGCCCACCTTCACCATGGCCATGCTGGAGAGGGGCAGCATGCGGTCGATGATGGCCTTCAGCGGCGCGGGCATGCCGTAGCAATAGAGGGGGAAGCTGAGCACCAGCAGATCGCTTTGGAGGATCTCCTCCAGGATGGCCTGCATATCGTCCCGGTGGATGCAGGTCCCGCCGTTGTGCATGCAGGCAAAGCAGCCGGTGCAGGGTTCGATATGCTGGTCCACGGCGTGGAGAAGCCGCACCTGCTGTTCTCCCGCCTCCCGCATCCCATCCAGAAAGGCCCGGGTGATGCAGAGGGTGTCGCTCTCCTCCCGCTTGGGACTGCCGTTCAAAACCAGGATCCTCATGTGTTTTCCTCCTTCCGTGCCGCCTCGCCTTTCTCCCGAAAGGGGAGGGCTGCGCTTCCGTGTTCCTGACCGCCCCGGCTCCGGGGCTTCCTTTCGGCCCCATGATAGCGAAGGCCTGCCCCCTTGTCAAGAAGGGCTGTTTTTCCGAGGAGACGCAGAAGCGGAGGCGCGGTTTTTTCTTGTAATCCATCCGCCGGCATGATACAATAATCTTTACCAGTTCAATCCTGTCGGAGGTGAGCGGCTTGGAGGAAAACGAGATCCTGGAGGCCATGGATTACGAGGCGATCCAGGAAAAACAGTATGACGAGCTGACAGCGCTGCTGGAAAAGAAGGATCGCAAGACCCTGCAGCAGCGTCTGGAGGAAATGAACGAGTTCGACGTGGCGGAATTTCTCACCGAGATCGACGATAACCGCATGCCCATGGTCTTCCGGCTGCTGTCCAAGGAGACGGCGGCGGAGGTCTTCGCCAACCTGGAGGCCCCGGAGCAGGAGCGCATCATCAACGCGGTTACCGACCAGGAGCTGTCCGGGATCATCGAGGAGCTGTACGTGGACGACGCGGTGGACATCATGGAAGAGCTGCCCGCCAACGTGGTCAAGCGCGTGATGCGCACCGCCACTCCCGAGACCCGGAGCCTCATCAATCAATATCTCCGCTATCCGGAGGACTCCGCCGGCAGCATCATGACTGCCGAGTTCGTGGACCTGAAGAAGTACATGAGCGTGAAGGAGTCCATCGCCCGCATCCGCCGCATCGGTGAGGACAAGGAGACCATCTACGTCTGCTTCGTCACCAACGCCCACCGGAAGCTGGAGGGCATCGTCACGGTGAAGGACCTGCTGCTTCACGATGACGATATGGTCATCGAGGATCTGATGGACCGGAACGTGATCTTTGCCACCACCACCGAGGACCAGGAGAGCGTGTCGGAAAAGTTCTCCGACTACGACCTGATGGCCATGCCCGTGGTGGACAAGGAAGGGCGGCTGGTGGGCATCGTCACCGTTGACGACGTCATCGACGTTATGGAACAGGAGGCCACCGAGGACATCGAAAAGATGGCCGGTATGACCCCCTCCGACAAGCCCTATTCCCGCACCCGGCCCCTGGAGATCTGGCGCAACCGCATCCCCTGGCTGATGTTCCTGATGCTCTCCGCCACCTTCACCAGCATGATCCTGACATCATTCGAGAGCCGCCTGGCCGCCGTGGCGGGCCTGGTGCCCTTCATCCCCATGCTGATGGGTACCGGCGGCAACTCCGGCGCCCAGTCCGCCACCGCTGTGATCCGCAGCCTCTCTCTGGGCGATATCGAGCCCCGGGACGCCCTGGCGGTCATCTGGAAGGAATGGCGGGTGGCCTTCCTCTGCGGCCTGACCCTGTCGGTGGTAAACTTCGGCAAGATGCTGTTGGTGGACGGGCTGCTGCTGTCAAATCCCCATATCACCGTGGCCGTGGCGGCCACCGTCAGCCTCTCCATCGTGTTCATCGTCATGTTTGCAAAGCTGGTGGGCAGCCTGCTGCCCATCGGGGCGGAGAAGATCGGTCTGGACCCGGCGGTCATGGCAAACCCGCTGATCTCCACCCTGACGGACGCGGTGTCCCTGCTGATCTATATCTTCATCGCAAAGCTGATTCTCCACATCTGAGGTTACCCCATGGACTATTCCGTTCTTCTCGACAAAATGCTGATCTTCCTGGCGCTCATGGTCATCGGCTATGCCCTGGCCCGCACGGGGAAGCTGGACAGGAGCGCCGTCAAGGCCGTCAGCAGCCTGACGCTGAATATCTTCCTCACCGCCAGCATCCTCAACTCCACCCTCAGCGTGGATGTGGACATGGACTGGGGCGAGCTGGGCCGGGCCTTTCTGCTGGTCTGGGTGGTGATGATCCTGGGCTATCTGATCGCCTGGCTGGTGACCCTGCCCATGCCGGTGGACCGGGAGCACAAGCCCCTTTTTGAGCTGCTGATGAGCATGGGCAACACCATGTTCGTGGGCCTTCCCATCGTGGACGCCCTCTTCCCCGGAGGAAGAGCGGTGTTCTATCTGTCCCTTTCCTGCCTGCCCTTCAACGTCCTGCTCTTCACCTACGGCGTCTGGCGGCTCCAGAGCGGAAGGGAGAACGCCCGCCTGCGGCCCCGGGACATTTTCAGCATCCCCACCCTGGCGGCCATCCTGGCCCTGATCCTCTTCCTGCTGCACCCGCCGCTGCCCGGCGCGCTGCGTGGGCTGATCGCCACCGTGGCCGGGGGCACCACGCCGCTGAGCATGCTGGTGATCGGCGCGTCCCTTGGCGGCGTGAGCCTCCTGGACGCCTTTCGCAACAAGCAGCTCTATCTGGCAAGCGCCGTCCGCCTGCTGCTGATCCCCCTTGTGACCTGGCTGGTCTGCGGCCTTATGACCCAGGATCCGGTGCTGCGCAGCACCATGATGATCGTGGCTGCCTGCCCCGGCGCCGTGATGGTCACGGTGATGGCCAATCAGTACGACCGGGACGCGGTCTACACCGCCGAGGGCACCCTGCAGAGCACGGCGCTGTCCCTGGTGACGATCCCCTTTCTTGTTTGGCTTTTGGCCAAATAAAGTGAAAAGTGAAAAGATAAAAGTGAAAAGTTATGGTATCACGCCTCCGGCGCGATGAATTGAATCCGTCCCCGAAGGGGACACCACAATTCTTCACTCTTCGCTATTCACTCTTCTCTTTTTCCGGAGGAAAACGATGCATATTCCGTCTTCGCAGAGCCAGGATGTGGCGCTGCTGGATTTTGAAGAGGCCCTGAGCCGCTCCGGCAAGTCCGGAGACTATGACGCCGACAAGTGGCTCTATGTGCCTGACTTTTACACCGAATACCGTTACATCCTGGGCACCCGGGGGCAGAAGCCCCTGATCTGCATCGGGGTGAACCCCTCCACCGCCGCCCCGGAGGACCTGGACAACACCCTGAAATCCGTCTCCCGCATCGCGGCGGGAAACGGCTTTGACAGCTGGGTCATGTTCAACGTCTATGCCCAGCGGGCCACCCGGCCCGACGACATGGACCGGCAGCGCAACGAGCAGCTGCACCGGGAGAATATGCGGGCCTTTGCCTGGCTCCTGGCGGGGGCGGCGGCAAACGGGCAGCGGCCCGCCGTCTGGGCCGCCTGGGGCGCGGTCATCGAAAAGCGGGACTATCTCCCCGCCTGCGTGCGGGACATGGTGGCCCTGGGGCAGCGGTATGGCGCCCGCTGGCTCTGCGCCGGCGCCTGCTCCAAAAAGGGGCACCCCCACCATCCGCTGTATCTGCGCAAGGACGAAAAGGTCCGGGATTTTGACGTGGAGGGCTATCTGCAAAGCCTATGAAAGATACCTTGAAGCTTGCGATCTGCCAGCTGCGCACGGAGCTGGACCGCCGTGAAACCATGGACAAGACCGCCCGGATGATCCGGGAGGCGGCATCGAAGGGCGCGGAGCTGGCGGTGCTGCCGGAGATGTTCAACTGCCCCTACGCGGGCAAGTATTTCCGGGACTTTGCCGCTCTCGGCCATGAGGAGACGGTGGAGGCCCTCTCCGCCTGGGCTCGGGAAAACCGCATCTGGCTGGCGGGCGGCTCCGTTCCCGAGCGGGAAGGGGAGAAGCTCTACAATACCTGCTTCGTCTTTGACGACCGGGGCGAGCTGAGAGCCCGGCACCGGAAGATCCATCTCTTCGATATCGACGCGCCCGGCATGCGCTTCCGGGAGTCCAACACCTTTACTCCCGGGCAGGAGATCACCGTCTTCGACACGCCCTGGGGCAAAATGGGGGCGGCCATCTGCTTTGACGTCCGCTTTCCCGAGCTTTTCCGGGCCATGGCGAGGCGGGGGGCAAGGCTCATCCTGCTTCCGGCCCAGTTCAACAGCACCACCGGCCCCGTGCACTGGGAGAGCACCCTGCGCATCCGGGCGGTGGACAACGAGGTGTTCCTGGCGGCGGCCTCCGCCGCCCGCTATGAGGGCTTCAGCTATGAATGCTGGGGCCACTCTCTGGTGTCCGACCCCTGGGGGACCCTGATCGCCGCGGCGGACGAAAAAGAGCAGATCCTGTACGCGGACATCGACTTTGCCCGGGTGGAAGAGGTGCGGCGGCAGCTGCCAACTTTCCTGCACCTGCGAGAGGACGTTTACGAGGTGGCAACATGAGTGTTTATGAGGATATCGCCCGCTACGAGCCCTTCAACGAGCAGGAAAGGCGGGACAAGGCCGTGATCCTCCGCTTTCTGGAGGAGAACGACGACGCCTTTCTGCGGGAGAATTTGATCGCCCACATGACCGCCTCCGCCTGGGTGGTGAACCCGAAACGGGACAAGGTGCTGATGGTCTATCACAGGATCTACGACTCCTGGTCCTGGACCGGAGGCCACGCCGACGGGGAGGAGGACCTGCTGGCGGTGGCGCTGCGGGAGGTGACGGAGGAGACCGGCGTCACCCATGTGCGCCCGGTGTCGAAGGACATTTTTTCCCTGGAGACCCTCACCGTGGACGGCCACGAGAAGCGGGGCGAATACGTGCCCAGCCATCTGCATCTGAACCTGACCTATCTGCTGGAGGCGGACGACACGGAGCCTCTGTGCGTCTGCGAGGATGAGAACAAGGGCGTGGCCTGGTTCGGGCTGGATGAGGCTCTCAGAGCTTCCACCGAGCCCTGGTTCGTGAAGCGGATCTACGGAAAACTCAATGAGAAACTGAAAACGACGCTGTGACTTTTGTCACAGCGCCGTTTTTGGCTTCTCAGTTTACAGTTTTGTGTTTTGAGAGAGCGCGGCAGTACGATGGCAGCGGAAGCAACTTGCTTCCCCCTCGGGGGAAGTGGCCGAAGGCCGATAGGGGGAACAACCATGGGACGGAGGACGAGAGTATAGCACTTCATTCGCCCCGGTGTGACGCCGAGCAATGCTCGGCGCTGCGGCGGCAACGTGGGTCTGTGCCGTAGGGGCGGCCCTCGGCCGCCCGCCATTCCCCGCCAGGCATCCGATGGACGCGGGCGGATGATATCCGCCCCTACGGCGGGGGGATACGGGAGGGGCAAGCCCCTCCCCTACGGTAGCGGGGGAGAGGGAGTCTGACTTCGCTTCAGCCGCCCCCCTCTGCTCTCACAGCATGAAGATGCTGTCGTCGTTCTCCACCCAGTCTGAGACGGGGATGGTGCGGTACTCCGTGGGACTCTGGCGGATCACCACCCGGTCGATGCCGGCGTTGATGATCTGCCGCTTGCACATGGAGCAGCTCATGGCGTCGCTCAGCAGCTCCCCGGTCTTGGCGTCCCGTCCCACCAGGTAGATGGTGGCGCCGATCATGTCCCGCCGGGGGGCGGAGATGATGGCGTTGGCCTCGGCATGGACGCTGCGGCAGAGCTCATAGCGCTCCCCGGAGGGGATGTGCAGATTCTCCCGCATGCAGTAGCCCAGGTCCGAGCAGTTGCGGCGGCCCCGTGGCGCGCCGTTGTAGCCGGTGGAGATGATCTCGTCGTTGCGCACGATGATGGCGCCGTACTTCCTTCTCAGGCAGGTGGAGCGCTCCAGAACGGAGTCGGCAATGTCCAGGTAATAATTCTGTTTGCTGGTGCGGCTGTCCATGGCGGGTCCCTCTTTTCTGCAGATTTTCTGCGCCTATCATACCGCATGCGGCTCCCGCCGTCAATCTTTTGATTTTGTTCAATCATTTGTAGCATTTTCTTTTTGTCTATGATATAGTATGACTATGAATCGCAATTATCAGAAGGAACTGGACCGAATCATCCAGAAACGGGGCCAAAAAGTGCCCCGGGTGCTGCTGCACGCCTGCTGCGGCGTCTGCTCCGGCGCGGTGCTGGAGTATTTGACGGAGTATTTCGACGTGACGGTGCTGTGGTATAACCCCAATCTCTATCCCCAGGCGGAGTTTGACCGCCGCTTCCAGGCCCTGGTGCAGATGATCGAGCGGATGGGTCTTGGGGATAAGGTCAGCGTCCTGGCGGAGCCCTGGAAGCATGAGGACTACGACAGGCGCGTCAAGGGCCTGGAGCAGGAGCCGGAGGGCGGCGCCCGCTGCACCGAGTGCTTCCGACTCAGACTGCTGGAGACGGCAAGGCTCGCCAGGCACTATGGCTACGACTATTTCTGCACCACCCTGACCCTCTCCCGCCACAAGGACGAAAAGCGCATCAATGCCCTGGGGGAGGAGATCGGCCGGGCCGCGGGGGTACAGTGGTTGCCCTCGGATTTCAAGAAGCAGGGAAGGGAGATGCGCTCCCGGGACCTGGCAAACGAGCACGGCATCTACCAGCAGCTCTATTGCGGCTGCGAATTCTCTCTCCACAAAAAAGAGAGAACAGAGAACAGCGAAGAGTGAAGAGAGACAGGGAAAGAGCGCGTCCCGCTCTTGACATGGCCCGCTCTCACAATTATCTTGCTTCTGTCAGGCATGTCGTCCTTTGCGTTTTCCCAAATCAAAGCCCAGCAAAGCGGGTTTGATTTGGAGAGGAAAAAGGAAGGAGCGGATATGTAGCTTTTGCGGTTCCTTCGGAAACCGCAAAAGCGGAATGGAGCGCGTTTCTTTTGTATAAAAGCTGGTTTCCACACCCAGCTTTGACCCAACGGTCGAACCAAAAAATGGAGCCGCGCAGTCGGCTTATGTTTTGTCGGGTTCCTCCGTTGGCAAAATAAAAAATGGAGGTACCCCCCAAACATGAACAAGCAAAACCCCAACAGAGTCTTCCGCCTGGCCGTCATGGCCGTCATCGCCGCCGCCTACGCGGCCCTCACCATCGTGCTGGCCCCCATCAGCTACGGGCCGGTGCAGTTTCGCGTCAGCGAGGCGCTCACCGCCCTGCCCTTCCTGATGCCCGGCGCCGTCTGGGGCATCTTTGCCGGCTGCGTCCTGGCCAATCTCTATACCGGCAGCATCCTGGACATCATCTTCGGTTCCCTGGCCACCCTGCTGGCAGGGCTGCTCACCGCCTGGTTCGGCAAAAAGGGCAACACCGTCAAAAACCGTCTCCTGGGCTGCCTGATGCCCGTGCTCTTCAACGCCGTCATCGTGGGCGCGGTGCTCACCTGGGGCTATGGCTTCCAGGAGTTTCCGGACAAGCCCCTGGCCTCCTACGGCTTCAACGCCCTCACCGTTGGCCTGGGCGAAGCCGCCGTGCTGTATCTCATCGGATATACGCTGCTGCGTCAGCTGCCGAGGATCCAGGCCATCCGCGAGTTTATCGACCGCTTCAACAGGAAATGACCCCCGGACGGGGGCGAAAGGAGATCGACATGCGCGTTCGCAAAGCCATCATCCCCGCAGCGGGCCTGGGGACCCGCCTGCTGCCCAACACCAAGAGCATCCCCAAGGAGATGCTGCCTCTGGTGGACAAGCCCGTGATCCAGTACATCGTGGAGGAAGCCGTGGCCGCCGGCGTGGAACAGATCCTCATCATCACCAACCGGGGCAAGAATCCCATTGAGGACTACTTTGACTATGCCCCCGACCTGGAGGAGCGGCTGCTCCAGGACGGTAAGAAGGACGAGGCAAATGTGGTCCGCCGGGTGGCGGACATGGCGGATGTGTTCTTCCTCCGCCAGAAGGAGACCAAGGGCCTGGGCCACGCCATCTGGCGGGCCAGGAGCTTTGTGGGCGACGAGCCCTTCGGCGTCCTGCTGGGCGACGACATCATGCTCAGCGAAAAGCCGGTGCTCAAGCAGCTTGTGGAGGCTGCCGAGGCCAATTCCTGCAGCGCCATCGCCGTGCGGGAGGTGCCGGACGAGCTGATCGTGAAGTACTCCTCCGTGAAGCTGGAGGAGAAGCTCTCCGATCGGGTCTATCGCATCAGCGACATGAACGAGAAGCCCACCCTGGAAGAGAAGCTGTCCCAGTACGCCATCCTGGGACGCTATGTGCTGACCCCGGGCATCTTCGATATCCTGGAGCACACCGCTCCCGGCCACAACAACGAGATCCAGCTCACCGACGGCATGAAGGAGCTGGTGCGCCACGAGCCCATGTGCGCCGTGGATTTTGAAGGCCGCCGCTACGACACCGGAAACCTCAAGGGCTATCTGGAGTCCATCATCGACTTTGCCCTGAAGAACGAGGAGGCCGGCCCCTGGCTGCGCCAGTTCATCCTGGACAAGGCCGAGCAGCTGCGGTAAAAGCAAGACAACAAAAAAGCACCCCACCGGGGGTGCTTTTTTCATGCCCGCAAGACCGCAGGGGCGAGCATGGCTCGTCCGCCCGGTTCCCTGGGGCGGCGGTTGGAGCGGACGGCCCGCGCCCCCTTACCGAAAGGGGGCTGTCGCCCTTGGCTCCCCCTCCGGGGGAGCTGTCAGCGAAGCTGACGGAAGGGGTGCGACGGTGACTGGGGGATCAAATCTCTTGCCTTTACCGGAACTGCGTGAAGTCGATGTTCCAGGCAATGGCCTGGAGGGAGTAGAGATCCGGGTGGTTTGGCACGATGAGCACATAGTGCTCCGGCGCCTCATAGAGGATGGCGGCGATATCATAAGGATCCTCTCCCGGCAGGGACAGGCTCACCACCGCGCCGCAGCGGGTCTCGAAGAGCCATTCCTCCCGGCCCTCCGCCGGCCCGGGCAGACGAAGATCGGCAAAGAAGCTGCCCTTTTCCCAGCAGCGCAGCCGGTAATAGGGCGTGTCCAGAGCAAAACCCGTGTCGTAGAGCAGCAGGTCCTGGGGCTCGATGACGTCGAAGGGCGTGAGACCCAGGCGCTGCCAGACCTGCTCCATGCTGAGCTTCTCCGCATAGGCGTCAAAATCCCGGACGCCGCCGTTATAGCCCCGGGGGTACACACAGCCGTTGTGGATCCAGGACCAGTCTCCGGGATAACGGAGACCATAGTCCGCCGCGATCTTCTCATAGGCCTCCCGCAGGGCGGGCTCCGCCTCCTCCGTGCAGCCCATGGGGCAGCCGTCCCGGGCCATGGGGCTGTCCTTCCGGGAGATATACCAGTCCAGGAAGGCCCGGCTGGCCTTCGCCTCCGGCCGCTCGCAAAAGGCGGAGAGGGTCAGGGAGGGCTTCTCCCCGGCATAGACCCGCTTTTCCAGCAGGAAGTTTTCCTCCGGCGTGCCGTTGCAGGCGGCGGCAAAGGCAAAGGCCTCGGCAAGCTTCTCCGCCTGCTCCCGCCCGCCCGGCACCTGAGAGCTCAGATTGAGGAAGGCGTCCTTCCCGGTGTAGTGGATCAGGACCGCGTGGTAGAGATCCTCTGTCTCCGGGTTCAGGGAGAGGTTCTGCCCCTCCCTGGCATAGTCGATGACCACGGTGTCGCCCCCGGCGGTGGTATAGCTCCACTCCTCAAAGTCCTCCTCATCCCGGATCAGGGTCAGGTAGGCGGGAATGGTGCCGGGCACGTAGCGGCTCAGGCTCCAGATGCATTCCCGATCACCCAGGAATACGCTGCCCTCGGACTTGTAGGCTCCGTCCTCGAACACATAGCCCGGGGAAACCCAGCCCTCGCCCAGAAAGAAGGGCGCGGTGCCGGTGAGGCGGTAAAACTCTGCCTCGGTGGGCGGGAAAACCATGGAGCTGTGGAGCCGGAGACCGTAGCGGTCCCGGATCTCCAGGAGCTTTTCCGCCATGGGCACGTCGGAGGCCAGGTAGATGTCGGACCCCAGCAGCGCCTGGGCCGCAGCGTCGTCGCACCAGTCCCAGGCCCCGCCGCCCGCGGCCACGGAGGCCTTTGTCATCTCCTCCTGATACTGCAGCTGGAAGGAGAACCACTCCGCCGCCGCCTGATACTCGGGGCTGTCCCGGTAGCCGGTGGGCAGCAGGATCACCGCCTCCGCCGGCTCCAGATGGGAGCTGCCGTCCTCTTCGATGACGGCGAGGGTGGTCTCATACCCGGTGTGCACCGTCCGCTCCCGCAGGCCGAACCAGCCGAGGGCGTAGGCCGTCACGGAAAAGAGCGCCGCCAGGGCGGCCGCGATCAGCGCCGTACGCAAAAGCTTTACCGGAACATGCCGCCGCGCCTTTTTGGGCGCCGTGGGCGCCTCCTCCGCAAAGAGAGGCGGCGTGCCGCTGTAGTCCCGGAGAAAGGACTGAAAGGAGCTTTCCACATCCGGAAGCGTATCGGCAGTCCTGGCGGTATAGGCGTCCATCAGGGCCAGCCATTCCGCACTGTCACAGTCCGGCTCCAGGGCGCGGATCCGCTCTTCCAGCTCCTGCAGACTTTCCTTATCGTACATGTACGCTCCCTCCTTTCTCCCGGGCTGCCAGCTCCTGGCGCAGTCGTTTCTTGCAGCGGTACAGCCGTTTCCGGCAGGCCTCAAAGCTCATGCCGCAGAGCCGGGCAGCCTCTGCAATAGAATAGCCCTCGCAGTACACCGCCCGCAGGAGCTTCCATTCCTCCTGACTCATGTGCTCCCGCAGATCACTGTCTTCCGCCTCCGGCGGCGGGGCAGAGAGCTGCAGCTCCTCCAGGGGCACGGTCCGCCGGGCGATGGCGGCCCGCTCCCGCTGGGCGTGGAGCACGGCGTAGCCCGCCGCCCGGATCAGCCAGCCCTGGGGATTGGGACTTTGCCGCAGCTCCTCCAGCTTCTCCTGGGCCAGCACGAACACGTCCTGGGCCAGTTCCTGGGCCAGCTGCTCATCCTGCAGCCGCAGCCGGGCAAAGGTATAGATTTTCGGGTACATCTCCCGATAGATGGTTTCCAAAAAGCTGTCGGTCACAGCGCCACGTCCTTTCGCTTTCGAGGCTGCCGCGAAAAATGAATTTCATCATCGTTTACTCGTGTCCCCTTTTCACGCCTCTGATGGTATATGCCATTGGGGACCCCGAAAGGAGACAAAAATGAAGAAAAAAATCAGAAGAATGATAGGTGTATTGCTGTTGGCTGCGTTCTGCCTGCCACTCTGCGCCTGCAGCCCGACGCCGAGCCTCACCGCCGGACACTCCGCCCAGGTGGAAATCGCCCAAGAGGCAAAGAAGATCGTCGTGAACCGGCTGGCCTCCACCCAGGTGCAGCCGCCGGATAATTGCAATCTGGACTGGCAGAGCGGCCTGGTGCCCTCAAATGGGCGGCTCTACGTCCACGCCCAGGGCATCGACCAGCCCCACCGCATCTGTTCCTATGATTTGGAGGGCGGCGACCTGCGCCTGCTGGAGGCCTATGACGGCGAGACGATCAAGGGCCTGGGCGCCTCCGACCGGGGGACGCTCTATGTGCTGAACAATCCCTATAACGAGGCGACCCGCCAGTTTGACTATGTCCTGCGGGAGCTGGATGAAACCGGCGCGGAGCTGCAGCGGCTTTCTCTCGGCGGCGGGGACTACCCGGCGGATTTCTTTCCCTTCTGGCTGCAGGCGGCGGGGGATACCGTCTATTTGCTGGGTAACGGCTGGCTCTCCGTCTTTTCCGCGGAGGGCGGGCTTCGCCACCTCTATGACGTGCAGACGCCCTCCTCCCAGAACATGGCCCTGCTGCCGGACGGACGGCTGGTGCTGGACGGCTGGGAAAACGAGTCCTTTGTGCTCACTTTCTTTGACAGGGAGGCCGGGACCTTCGGCGGCAGCATTCCCCTGGAGCATTCCGGCACCCTGCTCTGCGGCGGAGAGCGCCGGGACCTCTATCTCAGTGACGGGATCAGCGTCTTCGGCCTGGATCTGGCAAGCGGACAGCTGGAAAAGCAATTCGAGTGGCTCTCCGTGGGCATCGTGGGCCGGGAACTGCTGGAGGCGCCGGGAGAGGGCTTTTTCGCCGCCGACGGGGAAAACCGCCTTTTCCGCATGCGCATGAGGGAGCTG
Source organism: Oscillospiraceae bacterium (assembly GCA_017447685.1). Lineage (GTDB taxonomy): Bacteria > Bacillota > Clostridia > Oscillospirales > Oscillospiraceae > Limivicinus. The sequence goes on along the minus strand of JAFSMZ010000014.1, from coordinate 17,150 downwards.
GAGGCCGACGAGAACGGGGAGCTGGACAGCATGACCCTGGTGGTACCGGACCGGCTCTTCCTCAGCCCCCGGCTGGAGGACGCCATCCTGGACTGGAACCGGGAACACCCGGAATGCGGCATCCTGGTGCGGGACTATTTCACCGGCGAGCACTCCAACGACTGGCAGCAGCAGGAGCAGGCGGAACGGGCGGCGGAGGAGGCCATGGCCCTGGACATCATCACCGGCCAGGTGCGGCCGGACCTCTTCTCTCTGGACAGCCTGAACGCCGCCTCCCTTGCGGTGAACGGGAAGCTGGAGAACCTGTACCCCTACCTGGACGCGGACCCGGAGCTGGGCCGGGAGAGCTTCTATCCCAATGTGCTCCGGGCCCAGGAGATCCGGGGCGGCCTCTATGAGGTGGCGACGAACTATCAGCTTGTCACCGTGACGGGGGAGGCCGGAGCGCTTGCCGGCGCGGAGAATACCTGGGAGGGGCTGCTCCGCCGGGCGGAGGAGCGCGGCTCCCGCCTCTTCACCGCCGAGACCCGGAGCCAAATGGATCTGCTGGATCTGCTGGTGCAGGTCTCCGGCAAAAAGCTCGTGGACTGGGACAGCGGGGAAGCCCATTTTGACACGCCCTATTTCCACGCCGTCCTGGAGGCGGCGCGGCAGCTTCCCGCCCAGGGGGCGGACCCGGCGGAGTACTACGCCCGCCAGCCCGACCGCAGCGAGGGGGAAGGCCTTTTGTACATCGAGGACCTGGGGGATCTGTGGCAGGGGGCCTGCGCCGCGGATGACTACCGCCCGGAGAGCTGCGTGATCACAGGCTTCCCGGAGCTGGGCAGCGTCCTCTATCCCACCAGTGCCATCGGTCCCGCCGCCCTGGGCATGTCCTCATCCTCCGTTCACAAGGCGGAATGCTGGGCCTTCCTGCGGCAATTTTATCTCCACCCCATGGCCTACGGCTTCTCCGGCCTGCAGGGGAGCCTGGAGGAGGAGATCGAGCGGCAGCTGCAGCAGCGGGACCGGGACGGGCTCACCAACCGCTGGCCCCATGCGGAAGAGGATATGCGCCTCTTTGCCGCCGCCTTCACCGGCGCTGCCGTGCTGGCCCGGCAGGACGGCACGGTCCGGGACATCCTCCGCGCCGAGGCGGCGCCCTTCTTCGCCGGGGAACGGAGCGCAGAGGACTGCGCCGCCCGGATCCAGGAGCGGGTGAAGATCTACCTCTCCGAGCAGTGCCCATAAAAAAGTGGGGACCTGACAAAAGCGCTTGAACGGATGTAGGGGCTGCCGCCCTCGGCAGCACGCATAAACAAATCTCCGACGAATACAGGAAGGAAAAACTCGTATTCGCCGGAGATTCTCTTTATTCTTGGCTTTTTCTGCCGGGACGTCCGGGAGGCCGTCCCCTACAAGCCGGTCTTTCCACGGCTTTCATGGATTTCTATATCCCCTTGTATTTTACGGATGGAGAGTAAGGCATCAGCCTTCCCGCTTCTCCTTCCAGAGCCTGCCGGTATAGCGGAAGAGCAGGGGGTAGGCGCCGATGTCCACAAAGATCACCACCGCGTAGCGAAGGCTTCGGATCAGGTGGGCGGTGAGATCCCCGGCGTCCAGCAGCTCCTTGGGGAAGGGCAGCTTCAAAAGGGTGTTCAGCCCGAAGTAGATCGCGGCGCCGCCCAGGGTGCGCAGGACGCAGCGCAGCACATTGTGGGTGCTTTCGAAGCGGACGAACTTCTCCTCAAAGGGCTCCGCCAGGAGAAAGCCCAGCAGCATGCCGAAGGCGGTATAGTAATCGCTGCTGCTGCAGTAGAAAAAGCCGGGCAGGGCCGTGAGGAGCAGCACCGCGTAAAAGGCCGGGCGAGGCAGCCTGCGGCGCAGCCAGGGCACCAGCAGCACCACGATCAGGCCCAAGGCCCAGCCGCAGAACACATCCGTGGGATAGTGGGCGCCCACTACCACCCGGGAAAAGCCCACCAGCAGCGGCAGCAGAACGGCCAGCACCCACAGGAGCCGGCTTTTCTTCTCGTGGGCGGCCAGGGAGCCGTAGAGGGACACGGCGCTGGAGGAGTGGCCGCTGGGGAAGGAATAGCCCTGGGCCGCCACGTCCATGATGTCGGCGTCCGGCTCGATCTTGCGCAGCAGCTGGATTTTGTCGCTGGCAAAATAGGGCCGCAGCCGCAGGGCGATGTTCTTGATCATCGGGTTCCACACGCTGGCCACCAGCACGTTCACGCCCACATACTTGCCGAATTCCTTGTTCCAGCCCCAGTACAGAAAGCCCATGACCACCACCAGAAGCAGCTGCTCTCCAAAGGCGGAGAGACTGCTCAAAATCGAGAGCAGAGGTCCCTCGCTGCCAACGGCGCTCTGCAGCCACTCCATCAGGCGGATCTCCCAGTCGAAGAAGAAATTGTTGCCCAAAACCGCGGTCATGGAATCATCTCCTTTTTGATATGACGCTATTGTAGCGCCTTTTTTCCGGGGATGCAAGGCTTTCTCTTGCATATAGCCTGTTGATAGGATATGATGAAAAAAACGGCGTGAGGAGGCTTCCGCCATGAAGATCAAGACCAAAGCCCTTTCTTATGAACAGGTGATGGCCCTGCCCCGTCCGGAGCACAGGCCGCCCCAGAAGCCCAGCCGCGCCCTTGGCGCCCTGATTCGCCTCCTGGGGGCAAAGGACCTGAAGGAGACGGACTTCAGCTGGCGGGAGGAACGGATGGAGGAGCTGGGGCCGGGACCCTACCTGATCCTGATGAACCATTCCAGCTTCATCGATCTGGAGATCGTGAACCGGATCTTCTACCCCAAGCCCTACTGCATCGTCTGCACCTCCGACGGCTTTGTGGGCAAGGAGGGGCTGATGCGCGCCATCGGCTGCATCCCCACCAACAAATTCGTCTCGGACATGAACCTCCTGCTGGACATGGACTGCGCCCTCCGGGAAAAGGGCTGCAGCGTGCTGCTCTATCCCGAGGCCAGTTACAGCTTTGACGGCACGGCAACGCCCCTGCCCCGGGGCATGGGGGTGATGCTCAAGCGCCTGAAGGTGCCGGTGGTGGGCATCCTCACCGAGGGGGCCTTCACCCGGGATCCCCTCTACAACTGCCTGCAGAAGCGGCAGGTCAAGGTCAGCGCCACGGTGCGGGGCCTTCTGACGAAGGAGGAGATCAAGCAGAAGAGCGCCAAAGAGCTGGACGAGCTGCTGGACCGGATGTTCTCCTTCGACGGCTTCGCCTGGCAGCGGGACAAGGGGATCCGCATCCCCGAGCCCTTCCGGGCGGACGGGCTGGAGCGCATCCTTTACATGTGCCCCCACTGCATGGCCGAGGGGAAGACCCTGGGCAAGGGGACGCGGCTGCGCTGCGAGAGCTGCGGCGCGGAGTACGAGCTGGACGAGCTGGGGCAGCTGCACCGCCTGAACGGGGAGACGGCCTTTTCCCACATCCCGGACTGGTACGCCTGGGAGCGCTCGGAGGTCCGGAAGGAGCTGGAGGAGGGCCGCTATCTGCTGGATGTGCCCGTTGAGATCGGCATGCTGGTGGATTTCAAGGCCATCTACATGGTGGGCGAGGGCCGCCTGCGCCACGACCGGGAGGGCTTCGTCCTGGAGGGCTGCGAGGGCAAGCTCCATTTTGAACGGCCCGCCCGGCTGAACTACAGCCTCTATGCGGACTACTACTGGTACGAGCTGGGGGACATCATCTGCATCGGGGACCAGGAGACCCAGTACTACTGCTTCCCGCCCAAGGGCACCCCGGTGGCCAAGGCCAGGCTCGCCACGGAGGAGCTCTACAAGCTGCAGAAAAAGAAATAAGCAAAAAGGGACCGGGAAAAAAGCCTTTTTCCCGGCCTCTCTTTCTGTTGCGTTTTGAGAACGCATCGGCCTTGTTTCCTCAAAACTCAAAACTCAAAAAACAGGGGATGTGATCTTTCACATCCCCTGTGCTTTCAGTCTTTTCTCTTCCCGAGGATCTGGAGAATGCGGAGGAAGAGGTTCGCGATGTCCATATAGATGTCCAGCGCGCAGTCCACCGCGTTGTCCACGGTCTTGGGAAACTGCTGGGAGCGGTACACGTCAAAGCCGATGTACAGGCTGAAAAGCGCCGCGGCGACCCAGGTGGTGATGATCTGGTCCCGGCCCAGGATCAGCAGCACGATCTCACAGAGGACCAGGCCGAACAGCACGCCGAGGAGCGCGCCGCCCAGCTTCTGAAACAGATTGGGGAAGGCCAGGGCCATGCCGGCCATGCCCAGACTGATCACCAGCGTGTACAGGAAAGCATCCGCCACCAGGGAGGAGTAGGGCCCGCCGTAGGCCTCCACCATCGTGGAGATCACCAGCCCGAAGGGGATCACCACCATGTTGTAGCCCAAGAAGCTCACCAGGGGCTTGTCAGACCGGCCGGAAATGAAGATCCCGGCGAAGGCCAGTACCGCGTAGCCGATCAGGAAGGCCACGGGGCTCACATAGCGGTAAACGTCGCCCACGGTGAAGCAGAGCAGGACGTTGACGAGCAGGCCCCAGGCCAGTACGCCCAGCAGGATGCCGTTATAGGCTCTGGCGCCGATGATCTGATCCTGGGAGACATAGGCCTCCAGCCTGGCCTTGCGGGCGGCGGCACCCAGTACCAGCCCGGTATTGGTCACGGCCTCCAGATCCTGCTCCCGCTGCACGGCGGCGGCATTCAGCGTGGCGCCGCACTCGGTGCAGAATTTGCTGCCGTCCTTGACCTCGGCATTGCAATAGGGACAACGCATATCCATCACCTCATTCAAGTTGTTTTCAAGCAATTATAGCATCGGCGGCCGCGCTGCGCAAGGCTTATCCGCCGAAGACCTCTCCGATCAGGGCTGCCGTCTCCGCCCACTGCTCCGCCGGGGAGATCAGGGCGGTTCCGTCCCCCTTCTGGGGGCCGTAGCTGCCGAACTGGGCGTGATTCCCGCCGGGGATCACCTGGATCACCGCGCCCGCGGGGAGATATTGGATCCCCGCCTCCAGCTTCTGCCGGTCCAGCACCCCGTCCTCCGAGCCGGAGATCGACAGCACCCGCAGGGAGGGGGCCAGATCCCCGGTGGGATAGGAGGCCAGCAGCACCAGACCCCGGAGCTCCGCAGCGTGCTTTGCCGCGAAGTCCGCCGCCATGACGCCGCCCAGGGAGTGGCCGCCCACATACCAGTTGGCGTAGGAGCGGGAGGCCATCACGTCTCCCGCCTTGCCCGGGGAGAGCACCGCCAGGCGGAAGGGAACGCTCAGAAGGAACACGTCCATCTGCCCGTCTGCGATCTGACGCAGCAGGGGAGCGTAGGCCGTTTCCTCCACCTTGCCCCCGGGATAAAAGATCAGCGCGTCGCTCTCGGAGGGACCGTCAAAGAACCAGCCGGTCCCCGTTTGGGTGACAGTCACCGCGCCGTCGGAGCGGAGGGCGGCCAGGGCGGCCTCGTCCGCATGGTAATAGACGCTCACATAGCCGAAAAAGATCCCGGTGAGCAGCAGAAACAGAAGAATGATCAGCAGCAGGGCCCGCCGGCCCTTTTTCTTCTTTCGCTTTGGCTGCGCTTCCATGGTCATACGCCTCCTTACCAAGCTGTTGATCGCTAAGAAAAGCGCTTCCGCGGCAGCTTTCTGCGCCGCTCAAGGCTTTGCCGGGTCCAAACGCCAGACGTGGGTCTCCGCCTCGTCAAAAAGCGCGCCGCTGGTTACGAAGTCATTCTTAGGCAATCGCAGTTCCCCGATCCAAACACCATTCGTTTCCGAAAGGACACACCGGATCTCGCCGGGGACGGTGCAGCGGGAGACCACGATACCCTCTCCGTTCAGGACGGTGAGGATGCTTTGCTTTTCATTTACGCCCAGGATCCGTCCGTCCGGCAGAACGGAGAGGACGTAGACCGGAACCTCCAGCGGGACCTTCCGGACGGTCCCGTCCAGCAGGTCGTGAAGGTAGACCGACTTTTTATCATAATAGCGCTGCTCCCAGAGCAGGCGGCCGCAGAGGTTTTCCAGCCGGAAAAAAGCGTCCCCCTTATAGTTGGGCCAGCGGGCGGTCTCCTCCAACTCGTCGTTCAGCAGGACCAGGTCTTTTGTGATTCTCTCGCAGTATACAAAGCGCTTCAGATCCTTCGAATACGCCAAATGATGTACTTCATTCCCATGCGGAATGCTCCGCGTGCGCAGCAGCTTCCCGGTTTCGCCGTCGATCTGCCAGATTCTGGCGCCTGCCACAATGCCGCCGTTGATACCGGAGGCAAAGAGCGTGACGACGCCATCTTCGGAGCTGTGGATATGCTCGAGGCTCTGCTCTCTGTGCATCTCTGGTTCAAAGCGCCAGCACTCAGTCCCATCCCGCCCCAGGCAGATAACCCAGCTGCAGCGCCCGCTGCAGGACCAGCTGCTTCCGCTTACCTGCTCAGAGAGAATGCGCGCATACAGCAGTGCCACATCGCCCTGGCGCGTCTGCCAGACTGCCCGGCCAGGGATCCCCGGCGGCGTTTTCGGCTCCCAATGCTCCCCGGTCCTGCTGTTGTAGAAAAGGACGCTGTGCCGATGCTGTTCAAAATCAATATAAGGATAGGATACCAGATCTCGGGTTCCCGGAACATCAAAAAGGATGTAGTCCATATTGTATAGGAGCGTGCTGAGCTGGTAGGTCCTCCACGCCGGGCGCAGAAGCTTCAGCAGCGCCTCCCGCAGCCGCAGCCGCTCCGGCCATTCCTCCCTCGCCATCTCGGTAAGAACAAATTGCTTGGGACGCTTGCGCAGGGCGGCCTCCCGGGCCTTGACCTCCCGCAGGGTCCTGTCGCTCCGGGGTACCCGGCGGGGCTGCGCTTCCTCCGGAAAGTCGTAGAGCGCCGCGCCAACAGAGTCCTCCAGCAGGCGGACCTGCTCTTCCAAATCGAAGCAGCGGGCGGCGTAGCGGAAGGCCTTGGTGGCGGAAGTGTCGCCAAAGAGTTCGTCCAGCTTCTTTCCCAGTTTGGCCCAGGACTCCTGGCTGAGGCAGCCGGCCTGTTTCCGCCCATCCCGGAAGAAGCTGCAGAGAAAGCGCTCGTCGTCAAAATAAGAAAACAGAAGGGCCGCGGCCTGGGGCGCTCCCTTGGTCAGGGCCTTGGCCAGTTTTTCAAGCCTCTGGGTCTCCACGTGCTCTGGGTCATAGACCGGTACAAGGCTGAGCCAGGGAGCGTTTTGCTCCCGCAGCAGGTCCCCGGGAGCCAGCTTCTTTACCAGCGTGTCGCGCTCCACAGCGTACAGGTGCAGAGTACAAAAGGTCATTCCCATTGCATTGCCCTCCTTCGAAAAGCCTGTGATCCGGTTTTAGCGTCCCGGGTGTTTTGCCAGAGTATCCCAGAGCCAGAGGCCGGTGTCGGTGAAGTCCTCTTCCGTAAAGCCGCTGTGCTTGAGGACGCTGGAGCGCAGGACGGAGCAGGGCTCCGGCGCCGCGGAGAAGGACCAGAGGCACCAGGAGATCTTCTCCCGCTCCAGCAGCGAGATCCATTCGTCGGCTCCCTCCAGATCCCGGGGGAAGCCCCCGTTGGAGGCGGTGACGCCGAACTCGGTCACAAAGATGGGAAGCCCCGCCCGGCTCAGCTCCTCCGTCATGCGGCGGTACTCCTCCCCGTGGCTGGCGGCGTAAAAGTGCAGGGTGTAGAGGATGTTGTCGAATTCCAGAGGATCCGCCGCCACGCTCTTCAGATCCTTCGACCAGTCTGGGTTGCCCACGATGATCACCGCGTCCGGGTCCTTCTCCCGGATCACCGGGATGATGGCCTCGGCATAGCGCTTCACGGCGGGCCAGTCCACGCCGTTGGGCTCGTTGCAGATCTCATAGAGGACGCAGGGATCGCCCCGGAAGCGCTCCGCCATCTCGGCGAAGAAGGTCTTGGCCTCCTCCAGATAGCTGTTGGGATCCCCGTCGCTGAGGATGTGCCAGTCAAGGAGCACGTACAGGTCCGCCTCCCGGGCGCAGTCCACCCCCAGGGCGATGTCCGCCTTGTGACGGTCCTGATCTCCGCCGGTGCAGTAGCCCACCACGCCCACGCCGTAGGTGTACATGGCAAGGCGCACCAGATTCACGCCCCGCTCCTCCGCAAGCTCCCGGAAGAGGGCGGGATCCAGGTATTTCTCCCCGGTGACCAGACCGTTCAGGCTTACGCCGCGGAGCATGACGGGCTCGCCCTGCCCGCCGCAGAGCTTGCCGTCCTTCACCTGCAGATGCCCGCAGGAGGAGGGGCGGGCCCGCCCGTCGGCACAGGTCCAGGAGGCGGCGGGAGCGCCGGCGTCTCCGCAGGCGGAGAGGGCGGATATCAGCAGCAGCGCCGCCAACAAAAGCAGAGTCAGCTTTTTCATTGGGATCCCTCCAAGTCATGTTTTCCCTTGGATCTCTGCTTCCATTGTACAGGAAAAGCGTGCCAGCCGCAAGAGCCTTTGTGGGGCGTCGGGACGGCTTTTCCTTGCAAATCCGGCCCCGCTGTGCTATTCTGTGGGGCGTGATATCGATTGGAAAGGAATACAAAAGAATGGCTGACTACATCATTGCGACTTCTTCCACCTCCGACCTGCCCCGCACCTGGCTGGAGGCGCACCAGATCCCCTTCATCCCCTATACATACACCGTGGGGGACAAGCTCTTCGAGGACGACTGCCGGGAGGAGAGCCGGGACGCGGTCTATGCCGGCATGCGCAAGGGCGACCGGCTGAAGACCTCCATGATCAACGAATTTGTGTATTACGACTTTTTCAAGAGCCTGCTGGACACCGGCAAAGACGTGATCTTCCTGGACATGTCCCAGAAGATGTCCGTCTCCTTTGTGAACGCCAACAAGGCCGCCGAGGAGATCCGCCTGGAGTATCCGGAGCGGAAACTCTATGTGATGGACACCCTCTGCATCTCCGGAGGCCTGGGCCTGCTGGTGGAGCATATGGTTGAGCGCATGGAGGCGGGCGCAAGCTTTGATGAGGTCACCGCCTGGGGCGAGGAGAACAAGCTGAAGATCGCCCACCGCTTCACCGTGGACGATTTGAACTACCTGAAGGCCGGCGGCCGGGTCTCCAACGCGGCGGCCCTGGTGGGCTCCATGCTTGCCATCAAGCCTGTGCTCTACGTGCCCGACAGGGGCACCCTGGATGTGGCCAAAAAGGTCCGGGGCCGCAGGGCCGCCGTCAAAGCCATTCTGGACGGGGCGCTCCACGACCTGAGCCAGGTGAAGGACCCCACGGGCCTGAAGGTCCACATTCTCCAAGCAGACTGCAGAGCCGATGCCGAGATCGTCCGCGACGGCCTGCGCGCCGCCTTCCCCCAACTGGGGGAGATCAGCATCACGGGCCTGGGCGTGGTCATCGGCGCCCACTGCGGCCCGGGCCTGCTCACCGTATTTTATCTCTGCAACGGCAGAACGCCGGAATAAAGCAATCTTCGCCGCCTGTCGGCGGATGAAATCCTTCTCCGGGAGACGCCTATGGTTTTCTCGAGCCTCTTGTTTCTCTATGCCTTCCTCCCCCTGTCCCTGCTCTGCTGCGCCATCTGCCGGGGGATCCGGGCCAAAAACATCTGTCTGCTGCTGTTTTCCCTGGCCTTCTACGCCTGGGGCGAGCCTCGCTATGTCTTTTTGCTGATGTTCATGGCTCTGGCCGACTGGTTCTGCGCTCTGCGGGTGCAGAACGCGGAAGGGAGCGGGCGGAAGCTCTGGCTGGGTCTCGCCGTGGCGGTGGACCTGGGACTCATCGGCTTTTTCAAGTATTCCGGCCTGATCTGCTCCATTTTCGGCCCGGTGCCGGAGCTGGTGGCCAGGATCGCCCTGCCCATCGGCATTTCCTTCTACACCTTCCAGCTGCTGACCTATGTGATCGACGTGTATCGGGGCAGCTGCACCGCCCGGGAGCGGTACTGGGACGTGCTGCTCTACGCAGCCCTCTTTCACCAGTGCATCGCCGGCCCCATCGTCCGCTACCGGGACATCTCCCACGAGCTCTTTGAGGAGCGCTCCGGGCGGGAGGAGATCGGCGACGGGATCCTCCGCTTCTCCGCGGGCCTTGCCAAAAAGACCCTGCTGGCCAATCCCTGCGGCGCCGTGGCGGACGCCCTGCTGTTAAAGCCCGAGGTCCTCTCGGACCCCTCGCTCTTTGCCGAGAACCTGGCAAAGCTGCGGGAGCTGAGCGTCCTGGGCGCCTGGCTGGGGGCCGCGGCCTTCATGCTGCAGATCTATCTGGATTTCAGCGCCTATTCGGACATGGCCATCGGCATGGGCAAGATGCTGGGCCTGCACTATCCGGAAAACTTCCGCCACCCCTACATGGCACGCTCGGTCACGGAGTTCTGGCGGCGCTGGCACATTTCCCTCAGCAGCTTTTTCCGGGACTATCTCTATATCCCCCTGGGCGGCAACCGGGTAAAGCCGGCCCGGCACCTGCTGAACCTGTTCATCGTTTGGGCCCTCACCGGCCTGTGGCACGGGGCCAGCTGGAACTTTGTGCTCTGGGGCCTGTATTATTTCGTGTTTCTGGTGCTGGAAAAAAGCTTTCTGCTGCGTTGGCTGGAAAAGAGCCGGGTGCTCTCCCATGTCTACTGCCTGCTGGCGGCGCTCTTCGGCTGGATCCTCTTCCACTTCACGGATATCCGCCTGGGTTGGACCGTGTTTGCCGATCTCTTCGGCGCTTACGGCAATCCTTTGTCGGACTTTGTGACGAGGACCCTGCTTGGCAACAAGATCTTCCTGCTGCTATTCTCCGCCCTGGCCTGCACCCCGCTGATCAGCTCCCTCGGGAAACGGCTGGATCTCCGCTTCGGCGAGGCAAGAGCCTGGCGAATCCTGCGGGACTGCCTGGTGCCGGTGGCGCTGCTGCTCCTCTCCACCTGCATGCTGGTGGGGGAGAGCTACAACCCGTTTTTGTATTTCCAGTTCTGAGGGGAGGGCCTTTGTTTGAAAGATTCCCATAATACAAATCGCGCTCTCAGCAGACAGCAAAAGCGCGCCATCCCCTTTTTCACCGTCCTGGCGCTGCTCACGGTGGTCGCCTTCATCCTGCCCCTGCGGCCAAGCACCTCCATGGCCGAAAAGCGGACGCTCACCGCGTTCCCGGAATTCTCCGCCCAGAGCTTTTGGGACGGCAGTTATTTTGACCAGATCGGCATCTGGTTTTCCGATACCTTCCCCGGACGGGAGTCCTATATCCGGGTGGCCCAGGATCTGGAGGCCGCCCAGGGACTGAACCGGAACGTGGTGGTGATCAAGGAGGACCAGAACGCGGACAACGACCGCCTGGACGAGCTGTTGGCTGAGGCGGAGGCCTCCCCGGCCGTCGCCCAGACCCCCGCGCCCACGCCGGAAGCAAGCCCGGAACCGGAGCCTGCCCTTGTGCAGGAGACGGCGGAGGAAACGGCGTCGGGGGAGGAAAGCAGCCCCACGCCGGAACCCACGCCGGACGCCTGGGAGGAGGTGGAACACTGGGACGGGCTGGACGCCGAGGACGAGATGCTCCGCGAAGGCACCCTGATCGCCCTGGGGGACATGGTCTTCACGGCCCAGGGCTTTTCCCAGGACGATACCGACAGCTATGCGGCCATCTGCAATGAATTCTGCCGGGAGCTCTCGGAGGAGGGCATCCGCTTCTTCAATCTGCCGGTGCCCACGGCGGTGGGCGTGCTGGTGGCCTCGGATTTTTTGCCCCAGATCAAGTGTGCCGACCAGAGCAAGATGCTGCGCTATCTCTTCTCCCGGGAGGACGAGGCGATCTATAAGGTGAATGTGTTCAACAACCTCCTGGCCCACAAGGATGAATACATCTATTACCGGGGGGATCACCACTGGACCGCCCTGGGCGCCTACTACGCCTACGAGGTCTTCTGCGGGGAGGCGGGCTTCACCCCGGTGCCTCTCAGCGAATATGAGGAGGTCAATATGGGCCTCTTCCAGGGCACGCTCTTCTGGAGGGCCGGCGCCCGGGACATCTGGGAGGATGAGCTCATCGCCTATGTTCCCCCCGGAGAGGTCACCATGGACATCGTCACCTACCCCTCCCTGAAGGACCCGGTACAGGACCGGAGCCAAAAGGATCCCAGCAGCAAGTATAACGTCTTCATCGCCGGGGACAATGACACCACCGTGCTCACCAACCCCGCCCTGCCCGAGGACAGCTGCTGCATCATCGTCAAGGACTCCTTTGGCAACCCCTTCACCATCTACCTGGCCCAGCACTACCGCCGGGTGGTGATCCTGGACTACCGCCACGCGGACCAGACAATCCTGCAGTATGTGAAGGCGTATCAGCCCCAGGACGTGATCCTGCTCAACAGCATCGGCCTGACCCAGCGCCCCGGCTCCCAGAGCATCCTGACCACCTTCCTCAAAAATCCCTGACACGCTCGAAAAAACGGATCCCACCGCGAAACGGTGGGATCCGTTTTCAGCTTTCCATCTGCTTTCCGAGAAACAGGGCCACGGTCTGGGCCAGCTTGTATTCCACCTCGGTGCCGGGGATGCTGCCCCGGGGCGTGATGAACAGTACACAGCCCATCACGTCCCCCTCGGTGAGCACCGGCGCCGCCACCGAGAGGCAGAATTGCCCGTCCTCGTCGCTCACCGGGAGGCTGCTGCCGCCGCTCTGGTGCCGGTAGGTCCGCCGCCCCTCCATGATCTCCCGCAGCTGGGGACTGAGGGGCTTTTCCAGCAGCTCCTTCTTCGCCCCGCCTGCCACTGCGATCACGCTGTCCCGGTCGCAGACCGCGGCGATGCCGTCGGTGGCCTTGCGCAGGCTGTCACAGATCTGGGCGGCAAAGTCCGAGAGCTCCCCGATGGGGGAGTATTTCTTGAAGATCAGCTCCCCGTCCTTGTCCGTGAAGATCTCCAGCGGGTCACCCTCGCGGATGCGCATGGTGCGGCGGATCTCCTTGGGGATGACCACCCTCCCCAGGTCGTCGATGCGCCGCACGATACCGGTTGCTTTCATATGGCAAAATCCTCCTGCGTTTCTATCTCATGTCAGGGATAGTATTTGCAGGAGGATTTTTCTTATGCGAAGAAGTGCACGCTGCGCATGAACGGCCACAGGATAGGATCAGTCAGTCATAGCAGCGATATCTGCCAGGAACTCTTTCAGGAGAAAGGAGTCGTCCTTCTTCGCGATATACGCGGCGGAAGCGAGGATATTCTCCCGGCACAGCTGTTGCCTCCGCTCCGGCGTCGCTCTACAGAAGGCATCCCAGTCGATCCGCAGCCGAAGATCCGCATAGCGCTTTTTCAGCGAGACATATCTCCTCTCCGGAACTGTCGGATCGGAAACACAGAGTGGAATGATCGCAATGCTGTCGAGCTTGGAGGAATAGCGCTTGTCCATCTTGTTCAGCGCGGCCTGGATCGGGTTCAGGATCTCCATGATCTTTACCGCGGCGGCACCCTCACCTTCCGTCGAGAGAAAAACAAAGTACTGCCTCCTGGCAAGCTCTATCCCTGGCGCAAGACTGATCTTCACAGGCATACCGCCGCACCAAAAGTTGCGGACATCAATGGTCGTGCCCCTTGCCTCATCAAGGCGGCAAATGTTCAGGTTGGAACGGCTGAGAACATATTCCAACTGGGGAAGGAGGTCCAAACGGATCCCGTTCTCATCCGAGTCGGTCTCCTCATAGTCCAGTACCAGGAGTTTCAGCGATTTCGCTGCGTAGAGCGCTGTCATGCCAGCCGGATCCGGGATGCCCCGGTCAGATACAGCGCCTCTGTGGCGGGGAACAGGGGCAACTTGTCCAGATGCGACAGCGAAAGGCATACATGCTTCTCCTGAGCGCAGTTTGCGGGCAGGCTTCCCCACTCGTCGGGCTCAAGGGCTTCCAGGTTCAGAAAGCAAAAGTTCCGGCCGTTTATGGTTTTCTCAAGATGTTCCATGCGCAGACTCCGTATTTGTCAGTCCCAGCTTCTCCAGCCTCGCGCGGATCGCGGCGCGGGTGCGCTTGAGCTCGGCGGACATGTCTCTGACCTCCACGCCGGACGAAACAGCCCTGCGCAGATAATCATCCTCCTCCGGTGACCAGGGCTTGCCCTGGTTTTCATGCAGAGGCTCGGCGTTGAGAGCAATGATGGCGTCCAAATTGTCCAGAATAAACCGCTGGGCTTGCCGGTCATAGACCACCGATGTGTATTCGCCGTTCTGCCCCATGCGCTGGGCGGTGGAGATGCCCAGCTTCCAGCCGGCTTCAGAGGGGCGCTTGTTTCGGTTTCCACTGGACCCGACTTCCTCAAAAAGCAGCCCTGACTGCAGCAGGAACTTTGTGATGCTGGTGGTTTTCAGCTTCTGCATGGTGTTCAAATCCACCAGATCATTGAGCCGCTGGGCGATCTGACTGGCGCTGAGGGGCCATTCCCCGAAGGAATAGCGGCTGCGATCCTCCAGGGACAAGGCGAAGGCCGCCTTCTCTCCGGCCCTTACCGGCTGGGCAGGGTGGACCCCGCCGTTTTCGATCACCTGCCGCAGCACATCCGAGACGTAGCTGAGACAGCGTGAGATGCGGACATTGTTGATGATGTCATTTTCCGACACCTCGCGGCCCGTGAGTGGGTCGATGCCTTTTGCAAGCTTATCCAGATAGTCCTTCGCGTGCTGCATGATTTCCAGCTCTGTCATGCAGATCGCCTCCCTTCCGGTCTTGATGCACCGGGAAACGTATAGTACGCTTCATCCGGCATGGCGTTGATCGCGCCAGATCCAAGAACAGTATCGGTCTTCAGCGGAGAAAAGTCAAACAGAAATTCAAACGGACCCGGAATCGGGGGACGTCCGTTGGCGGGGAAGACGAAAAACAGCAGTGGGATTTCCCACTGCTGTTTTTCGCGGCGTTTATCGTTTTGAACCGCCTGCGAAAGCCCTGTCTACGGCGGGTCAGGCGGCGCTTTGGGAGATCTGGCGGCTCCAGCTGCGGCAGAGGAGCAGGGCGATGACGGTGGAGATCAGGGTGGTGACCGCGTTGGAAAAGATGATCCCGTCCAGGGCGAAGAGACGCTCCATCAGCAGCAGCACCGGCAGGAAAATGAGGCCCTTCTGCATGAGAGAGGTCAGGGTGGCGTAGCTCACCTTGCCGGTGGCCTGCAGATAGGTGGAGCACATGTGGTAAACCCCCTCCACGGGGACGGCCAGCAGGGTGCCCAGCATCATGTAGCGGCCCAGGGAGATGATCTCCGGGTCCGGGCTGAAGGCCGCCACGAACTGCTCCCGGAAGAGGAAGAAGGCGGCGGACATCAGCGCCGCCACGCCGACGCACACGGAGCCCACGCCCAGAACGATCTTCCGCAGCCGCTCCCGGTCCCGGCAGCCGTAGACATAGGAGATGGCGGGCTGCACCCCCATGCAGAGTCCCATCACGATCATGGGGATCAGCATGGCGCTCTTGCCGGCCACGCTCCGGGCGGCCACGGCCACGTTGCCGTAGGAGACGGTGAGGCGGTTGGAGATGGCGGAGGAAAAGCTCATCAACAGGGTGCTTGCCGCCATGGGCAGGCCCAGGCCCAGCACCCGCAGGGAGATCTCCCGGCGAAAGCTGAGATCCCTGGGGGAGAGGGAGAAGGCGGGCTTCCTGGAAACCGCGCGCAGGAGCAGCAGGAGGCTTACCACGTTGCCGATGACGGTGGCCAGGGCGGCGCCGGCGCAGCCCCAGCGGAAGACGGCGATGAAGAGCGGGTCCAGGGCGACGTTCAGCAGCGTTCCGGTCATGGAGGCCAGCATGGCCTGCTTCACGTCCCCGTCGGCCCGGACGGTGTTGCCCAAGGCGCCGCTTGTGATCAGGAAGGGAGCGCCCAGGGCCAGGATGCGCAGATACTCCGCGGTATAGGGGGCGGTCTCCCCGTCGGTGCCCAGAAGGCCCAGCAAAAGCTCCATGCAGCCCAGGATCAGCGCGCCCAGAAGGACGCCCGCGATCAGGGCGGCATAGAAGGCAAAGGCGCTGTATTTGCGCACCAGCTCTTTCCGACCCTCACCCAGGGCGATGGAGCAGGCGGTGCAGCTGCCGAAGCCGATGAGGGTGTTGAAGGCGGAGACGGTGGAGAAGACCGGACCCGCCAGGGAGATGGCGGCCAGCTGGAAGCGGTCCCCGAAGCGGCCGATGAAAAAGACGTCGGCCAGGTTGTAGAGCACGGTGACCATCATCACCAGGATCACCGGGAGGCTCATCTTCAGCAGCAGCGCGCCGATGCTGCCCTCCCGCATCAGTTTTTCGTTTTTCATATCGAAACTCCCTTGAATAACCGGACACTTGTTTTCTTAATTCGACTATAGTATACTGCAGGGGAGAGCAGGGCGCAAGCGATAATATTCGGATAAGTGTCGGGATAATGGAGGAAAACCCATGAATGTGAAGAACAACCGGCTGAACCGGGAGACGGACGAGAAGATCATCCGCGCGGTCTATGCCATGATGACCCAGGAGCACCGCCCCATCGGCAAAATCACCGTGCGGGAGATCTGCGAGCGGACGGGGATCCACCGCTCCACCTTCTATGCCCATTATCGGGACGTGTTCGACCTGGTGGAGAAGGTGGAGCGGGGCATGTCCCGCCAGCTCACGGAGACCTTTTTCCGGAAGCTGGATGAAAAGGCCCCCGCCCGGGACTGCTTTGCCGAGATCTTTGCCTTCATCCAGGAGCACCGGGAGTTCTACCTCTACTATCTCGCGGAAAGCAGGCAGTACGGCATCCTGCAGCTGGCCTGGGAGACGGTCCGGGACAGGGCTGCCGCGGTGGGCGCGGGGCCGCAGAAGTTCGGCGCGCAGACCGCGGAGGAAATGGAGTATCACGGCGTGTTCTTCCTGGTGGGGATGACGGCCCTGGTGCGGATGTGGCTGCAAAAGGGCTGCCGGGAGGAGCCGGCAGCCCTCTACGATCTCATCCGGCGGCAGGGAGCCGTACAGGAGGCCATGACAAGCTGGTAAATGCAGCTCCTTCGGCGGGGATGCGAAAGCGATCGCTGCCGGGCCTGCGGGGACAGGAATAAGCAAAAAGGTTTGGCGAAACCGGAAAGCACACGGGATCGCCAAACCTTTTTTGCGCTTGAGTAAACGATGATGAAATCGGCGAGAGCAGATTGCGAGAGAATTTGCGTTCTGATGATGGCACTTTTTTGCAGGAATACTTTGTGTATTGCAAGAAAAAGTGACGAAATCAGGGCGGAAATTGTCCGCAAGATGCCG